>NZ_CP114264.1:2400000-3000000 GCF_027105055.1 Acinetobacter sp. TR3 | reverse complement strand
AAGACATTACAGCACGCACAAGATGCTGTTGAGTTTGCGAGTGATACCTCTCGTAATATCGCTGGTGTCGCAGATGCCGCCTTAGATGCCTTAGATCAAGTTACCCATCACACCAAACGTGGTGTTGAAGGGATGCGAAATACTGTTCGTGATATGGTATCAGAAACTAGCGAAGCAGCGCGTCAAGTTGCGTTAGCAATGGCACGTGCATCGTTAGGAAAAAGTAGCCTCACCTTATATTTGCCTGAAATGCTGCTCAATAATCAAATTCGGAAACGTATGGATCGTTCTGAAATTGATGATATTAAAATTGAATGTGGCAATGATCGCTTTCATATCGAATTAGATGGCCACTATCGCCGCTTCCTATATCGTCTGTCTTTAGAATTCAATGTTTTAGAATGTCGTATTGGGCAGGAAAAATATTTACGTCTTTGTCAGGTCGATGAGCATCTGGATTTGCAAATTCGTCATGGTGGTACTTTAACAAATTGGGCAGCAAGACGTGTTGGTAATATCAGCTTTGAAGTGATTAATTCCTTACCGATCCCATTTTTGATCAATCATCTCATTCGTGATGTGCCGGGGATTCAAAAAGAAGGGCATCGTTTATGGTATATCGACCTTGAAGAAGCGGGTTTTATTGATTTCATTAATAACCGCTCATGGATGGTCGATAAGCTATTAAGCTTGACTGATTTTAGTATTTTGCCAGGACTTAATATTTTGCAAGAGAGTCGCGAATTGGTACAACAATTAGTTGATCAATTTGAGATCCGAGGCTTACGTGTTCAGTCTGGACGTTTAGAAGTTCAAGTTGGAATTGGAAGTGAATAAGTAATAAAAAAGCCACTGTCAATGCAGTGGCTTTTTAGAATTTGGCGTCCCTACGGGGATTCGAACCCCGGTTACCGCCGTGAAAGGGCGATGTCCTAGGCCTCTAGACGATAGGGACTTATATGAGGCATACATCTGAAAACAATAATAAATATTGGCGTCCCTACGGGGATTCGAACCCCGGTTACCGCCGTGAAAGGGCGATGTCCTAGGCCTCTAGACGATAGGGACGTTTCAGAGGTGGGCGTATATTAGGGTGAATTGGGTAGGGTGTCAAACACTTTTCCAAAGAAAATCCAAAAAAATCTTGTGAGTGTCTAAAAATAAAACATATCGTAGAATAAATAATCAAAATAAGGAAGTTAAAGTAAAATTGTCAAGTAAGTTAATTTAAGTTAAATAAAAAATGCAGCCTAAGCTGCATTTTTTATTTATTGCCATTTTATTTACGATCACGGTAAAAAACGTAGTAACTTAAATAACAAGCGGCAATAAACAGTAAACATCCAATAAAACCAGCCTGCATTTCAGGATCGTATGCCATGCTGAGACCTGTAATTAAACAGAAAACAAAACCTAAGATGGGAACGATTGGATAAAGTGGTGCAGCAAATTTTAAATCTTTTGCTGAATGTCCAGCCTTGTACCATTGGCGTCTAAAGTTAAACTGACTCCAACAAATACTCATCCACACGATGACCATGGTAAATGCAGCAACACCTAGTAAATTTTTGAAAATTGTCTCTGGGGCAAAATGCTCAGATAGTAATCCGGGAATTGCGCCAAACATGGTTACCACTAGCGCAATGATAGGCGTACCACTCTTAGACAATTTTGAGAATATGCTTGGCAGTTGGCGTTGATCAGATAAAGACCACATCATGCGGGAAGCCGCATAGAGACCTGAGTTTGCAGCGGACAATAAGGCAGTAATAATCACGAAGCGAATAATATCGTCAGCATATGGAATGCCGATGTATTTAAATACAGTTACGAAAGGACTGCTGCTTACCCCATCACCACCTAAGCCAGCTACATGGAATGGAAGTAATGCACTAATAACAACAATCGTACCCACAAAGAAAATTAATAGTCGCCAAATTGCTGCATTAATTGCTTTAGGAACATTTTCAGCTGGATTTTGGGTTTCACCTGCGGCAACACCAATGAGTTCAGTTCCAGAAAAGGCAAAGTTAACAATTAACATCGTGGTGAAAATTGGAAAAAGACCTTGTGGAAACCAACCATGTGCCGTTAAGTTATGAAATAACGGTGCAGATTCAGTGCCTTGGAATGGAATGAAACCAAAAATTGCGCATAAACCTAAAAGGATAAAGGCAATAACGGTAATGACTTTGACTAATGCAAGCCAAAACTCTGATTCAGCAAAAATGCGGGTTGAACTTAAATTTAATCCTAAAATTGTAATCGCAAAAATAATGGTCCAAATCCACATCGAAATATGAGGGAACCATTCTTGCATGAGTAAGGCTGCGGCAGTAAATTCTGTACCAAGCGTTGCGGTCCATGTCAGCCAATACAGCCAAGAAATCATATAACCCGTTCCTGGGCCAATATATTTTTGAGCGTATGCGCCAAAAGATCCAGCCACAGGCATATGTACTGCGAGCTCACCTAAACAGAGCATAACCATATAGGCAATTAAACCACCTAAAAAGTAGGCAATAATTGCGCCGATAGGACCCGTTTGAGCGATGACCTCTCCAGAACCTAAAAATAAACCTGTACCAATTGCACCGCCTAATGAAAGCATAACTAGGTGACGGGTGCTCATTGCACGTTTTAATGTTTTTGATTCAGAGGTAGCATTTGAGTTGGAAGATTGCATACCACAATTTGTCCAAGCGTGGAGAAGCAAGTATTTTATGTAAAATTTTGAAATGTGCAATCTGAATAAATGAATGTTTAGTTGAAAATTATAATTTTAATTATTTTGCATAAATATGGCGTCCCTACGGGGATTCGAACCCCGGTTACCGCCGTGAAAGGGCGATGTCCTAGGCCTCTAGACGATAGGGACTTATTGAGGCAACACAAATTGAAGTTTGGTGGAGCCAAGCAGGATCGAACTGCTGACCTCTACAATGCCATTGTAGCGCTCTACCAACTGAGCTATGACCCCAGTCTGTGTGAGCGCAATATTAGGGCGAATGCGCTCACACGTCAATGATTAAACTGAATTAATTCTCACTATTTGCATCATTTTTCGGCAGTTTGAGTGATTCGTTTAATTTTTCCCAAACTTTGAGTTCTTTCTTGCTTGGTGCACCTACGATTTCTAAGGCATGACGTAAACGTGCAAAAGTCAAATCAGGACCTAGTGTCACCATAGATTGCATCACAGGCGTTGAACTCGTTGAACCCGCAATCGCAATAAAAAATGCTGGCATAAAGTCACGAAGTTTAATTTCCATTTGAGTGGCTAAATCCATCAGCGTTTGGCTGACAGTATCATTATTCCACGTAAACTGACTTTCTAAGCGCCAAATTGCAAATTGTAAGCTTTGACGAACTTGTTCTTCGGTCAATTTTTTGCTTTCAAACTGTTCTTTACTGATTTGTGGCATGTGATTGAAATAGAAACCAGCCCAATTCACAGCTTCTGAAAGTAGATTGATACGAGGTTGAATCGCAGCTGCAATGTCTTCAAGTGTTTGACGGTCGCTTTTCCATGCTAATAGGCGATCTAGAAGTTGTCCTGATGTTAAGCCTTTGATCCATTGACCGTTCAGCCAATTAAGTTTTTCAACATCAAAGATTGGGCCGCCCAATGAAACACGCTGTACATCAAAATTTTCAACCATGTCCTGTAATGTGAATACTTCACGCTCATCAGGCATTGACCAACCCATGCGACCTAAATAATTCAATAATGCTTCTGGTAATACACCGATGTCGCGATAGTAGTTAATAGAAGTTGGGTTCTTACGTTTAGAAAGTTTTGATTTATCTGGGTTACGTAACAATGGCATATGACATAAAGTTGGCATTTCCCAACCAAAATATTGGTAAAGTAACTGATGTTTAGGCGCTGAAGGCAGCCATTCTTCCCCACGTAACACGTGAGTGATTTCCATTAAGTGGTCATCCACGACATTAGCAAGATGATAAGTTGGTAAACCATCCGTTTTTAGCAACACTTGCATGTCAACTTGTGCCCAAGGAATCTCCACTTCACCACGAAGTAAATCATTAATCTTACAAATACCATCTTCAGGTACTTTCATTCGAATGACATGTGGTTCACCCGCAGCAAGGCGTTGTTGTACTTCTTCTTGTGAAAGTTTTAAGCCACGACCATCATATTTTGGCGTTTCACCACGTGCTTGCTGCTCTGCACGCATTTGGTCTAGCTCTTCAGCTGTTGCGAAACAATAGAAAGCATGTCCTTTTTCAACCAAATCTAAGGCATATTGCTTGTAAATTCCCATACGTTCTGACTGACGATAAGGTGCATGTGGGCCACCGACATCTGGGCCTTCTGACCAGTTCAACCCTAACCAACGTAATGAATCTAAAATCATTTTTTCAGATTCAGGAGTTGAACGGAGTTGATCTGTGTCCTCAATGCGTAAAATAAATTCACCGCCGTGCTGTTTAGCAAAACATAAATTAAATAATGCAATATAAGCAGTACCTACATGAGGGAAACCTGTAGGAGAAGGCGCAATACGGGTACGAACTTTCATAAATTATCGAAGCTTAAATTAAAATTGAAACTATTATAACGAAAAAGCCTAGTCACGGCATGACTAGGCTTATTTAAACATGTAGAGCTTTACATATTTAAAAGATTAAGATGTGTGCGGTTGAAAAATAGTCTGAACAAAGCGCGAAAAACGTTCGTGTTGGCTTGCAAAGAACGTTTGTGTTGGCGTTGTACGGATGGTATTCAACATTTTTAATTCGTCATCTGTTGAAGGCAACATGGCCGTATTACGTTTTTGTTGATCAAGTGCTTTCACAATTAATGAAGACGATTTGTCTATCGTTTTAATATTATTGTTTTCTTTAATTGCAGCTGCATGTCCAACTTGAATAGAACACACCAAAAATAAGCTTAAGCATAGTGTTTTTTTAAGTTTTGATGCTTGCACGGTAACATCCCCTTCATGACTTCGAGTCTACAAGACTAACTAAATGACTATAGTATTGCTTTAAGCATACGATTCAAACATAAATTTTAATAAAAAAGCATAACTAAGTCACACTTTTTACAAAAAATAATAAATAAACACACTTTTTTGGGTATTGTAAGCCTGATGGCTAGAATATGTGCAAATCAAATTTAACAAGCAAATGTGTAGAAAAAGTGGAGAATGATAATTTTTCTCAAAATAAAAATAACATGAATAAACATTTAGTATTTTAACTGCAATATATCCTTAATATTACGATATATAAAAAAAAGAATAATTTCTAAATTATTGATATAACTATATGATTGTAAATTATTTTTAAATAAATATAGTGGTCACAAATATACAGAAAATGAGTGAATAATAAATGAAAACAGTGATCGCCGCAGCATTGCTTGCTTTGGGTTTAAATAGCATAGCGCAGGCAGCTACAACGTTTTTAAATGTATCTTATGATCCAACACGAGAGTTTTATCAAGAATATAACCAAGCATTTGGTCAATATTGGAAACAAAGAACAGGTCAAGAAGTCGATTTTAAACAATCGCATGGTGGTTCAGGCAAACAGGCACGATCGGTGATTGATGGCTTACAGGCTGATGTTGTGACATTGGCTTTGGCGAATGATATTGATGAAATTGCCAATGCAGGTCTCATTCGTAAAGATTGGCAAAAACAATTTAAAAATAATTCTGCACCTTATACATCAACGGTAGTATTCCTTGTCCGCAAAGGAAATCCGAAAAATATCCGTGATTGGAATGATCTCACCAAAGAGGGTGTCGAAATTATTACCCCAAATCCGAAAACAGGGGGGGCACCGCGTTGGATTTATTTATCGGCATGGGGCTATGCCTTGAAACAACCCGGTGGTAATGAGACTAAAGCCCGTGATTTAGTGAAAAAATTATACCAAAATGTCAAAGTGCTTGATTCGGGAGCGCGAGGTTCTTTAACTACATTCGCTGAGCGAGGTATAGGCGATGTGTTACTGTCATGGGAAAATGAAGCTTTATTGGCGACCCAAGGTTTAGGTAAAGATAAATACGATATTGTTTATCCATCAATTTCAATTTTGGCTGAGCCTTCAGTTGCGATTGTAGATAAAACCGTGGATAAAGATGGTAATCGCAATTTAGCGCGCGGTTATTTAAATTTTCTTTATTCACCATTAGGACAGGAACTTGCGGCAAAACATTATTTCCGTCCACGCAATCCGCAAGTTGCAGCAAAATATGCAAAACAATTTCCAAAGATCAAACTATTCAGTATTAATGATGTATTTGGTGGATGGACAAAAGCGCAGAAAACCCACTTTGTGAATGGTGCGATTTTTGATCAAATTTATGCAGATAAACAGTAAATAAATTACATATAAAATTTGTGATTGAATATGAGAAAGCAAATACACGGAGTATTTGCTTTTTTGTTGCATAAAAAATGATAAGAAAACGGTTTTATCTATGAAAAGTTAAGAATTCTCTACAAAAAGTCGTTTGGTACTGGGATAAAACAAGGTGATAATGTGCAGTTACATTTTTAGCTATTGATCCT
Organism: Acinetobacter sp. TR3; assembly: GCF_027105055.1. Classification (NCBI taxonomy): domain Bacteria; kingdom Pseudomonadati; phylum Pseudomonadota; class Gammaproteobacteria; order Moraxellales; family Moraxellaceae; genus Acinetobacter; species Acinetobacter sp. TR3. Next base: position 2,993,449 of record NZ_CP114264.1, on the reverse strand, counting down.
ATTGTTATGTCGCATATTTCTGTCTTACTTCATGAAACCGTTGATGGCGTATTGGCAGGTCGCGATACTGGTGTTTTTGTCGATGCAACGTTTGGTCGAGGAGGGCATACTAAGCTCTTACTTTCCAAATTGGATCAAAATGCACGTGTTTACGCCTTTGACAAAGATCCTCAGGCACTTGAAGTTGCCGCGCAATTAGAACAAGAAGATCCGCGGTTTAAAATTATTCATGCCAGTTTTGCCGATATTCAGGCGGAATTAACAAATATTGGTCTTACCGAAGTCGATGGCATTATGGCGGACTTAGGCGTGTCCTCACCGCAACTTGACCAAGCTGAACGTGGGTTTAGCTTTATGCAAGATGGCCCGCTAGACATGCGTATGGATAATTCTCAAGGTTTGACTGCGGCTGAGTGGTTATTAAAAATCGAAGAAGAAAAATTAGCCAATATTATTTTCCAATATGGCGAAGAGCGTTATAGCCGTCGTATTGCCAAAGCGATTAAATTGGCAGGTGAAATTACGACAACTGCTCAACTTGCAGAAATTGTCAAAGTTGCTCATCCGAAATGGGAAAAGCACAAACACCCAGCAACACGTACTTTCCAAGCGATTCGTATTGCAATTAATAAAGAGCTTGATGATATTGAAACATTTTTACCGCAAGCTGTAGAATTGTTGAAAGTACAAGGACAGTTGGCTGTGATTAGCTTCCACTCTTTGGAAGATCGTTTGATTAAACAGTTTATCCAAAAAGAATCAACTTTAGCGGAAGATCATGGTTGGGGGATGCCTCAAGCACAGGTTGATACGCGACGTTTAAAGAAAGTGTCTCGTATTCGTGCGAGTGAAGCAGAAGTAAAAGCAAATCCTCGTTCACGTAGTGCATGGTTGCGTGTGGCAGAGCGTTTAGAGCAAAAAGGTAGATAATGAATAAAAAAAATGATGATGAGGTTTTATCCAGTAGTAAAAAGGGACTGAAAAAAGTTGTGGTGTATGCTGTGCTTCTTGCATTGGTCTTCATTAGTGCGATGATGGTGGTGTTTCAAGTATTTGAATATCGTCATGATTATCGTGATTTGAGTGGGTATATGCGTGAAAAAGATGATTTAAATGCCGAATGGGGGCGTTTATTGATCGAGCAACAAACCTTTGGTGCGACTGCACAGATTGGTTCTCGTGCTGTGACACAGTTACGCATGTTTTCACCGCCTGCTGCACAAACCGTCGTGATTTCTTTACCTATGACTTCAAAGCAAGACAAATAAGGCATGCTGTATGGCAGATAAGCGAAGCAAACCAATACGAAAAAAACAGCAGTCCATTTCTGAAAGACCAACACTTGCTTTGGATATGTGGCGATTTTATTTGCTTTGGGGAACAGTGCTCCTTTGCTTTATTGTCTTGGTCGCGCGCGCCTTTTATGTGCAAGTGGTCAATAAAGATTTTTTGCAGAACAAAGCCAATGCCAATATTTTACGTACCGAACGCTTAGAAGCGATGCGTGGCGTGATTAGTGATCGCCATGGTGTGCCTTTGGCGATTAGTACACCGATTATGAAAATCGTGATTGACCCAAGAGATTATTGGGAGACTAAAAAACAGTATGATGACATTACGGCAGAACTACAAAAAGACCCAACCAACCGTAAACTCAAACGTCAGTTGCCAGATAAGAATCTAAATTTAGATGAATTGGCAGATGCAGTGGGTGTTGATCGTAATGATTTGAAGAAGCAAATGAGTGATCGACCACGTTCACGTTATTTGGTATTGCAAAAGGAAATTCCACCTCAGCAAGCTGACCTCATTACCAAGCGAAACTTTCAAGGGGTTTACGCCGAAAAGACGTATAAGCGTTACTATCCGCAACCGCAGCCGAATGCACAAATTATTGGATTAACCAATAGTGAAGGGGTTGGGGTTGAAGGTTTAGAAATGCAACTGAATAAACAGTTGTCAGGGGTAGATGGTGAACAAAAAATTATTCGGGATAAAAAAGGTAACCGTCTTAAAGTCTCAGAAGTGATTAAAGAAGTCGAGTCAGGTGAAAATGTCACACTCAGTATCGACTCACGTTTGCAATATATTATGTATCGTGAATTGACGGCTGCTGGTGTCGCAAATAATGCTCGTTCGGCAACCGCTATTGCTGTAGATGTAAAAACGGGCGAAATTTTGGCAATGACCAGTTGGCCATCGTATAACCCGAATGATAAAAATGGTTTAGCCAACAAAGATGCAATGCGTAACCGTGGCGCAATTGATATGTTTGAGCCTGGTTCGACCATGAAGCCATTTACCGTTGCGGCTGCCTTAGAAAGTGGCAAATACACACCAAACACAATTGTTAATACGTCACCAGGTTCAATGAAGTTGGGATGGCATACCATTCGTGATACACACAACTATGGTGCATTAACTCTGACAGGTATTATTGTTAAATCATCTAACGTGGGTTCAGCAAAACTCGCATTGTCACTACCAAAGGATGCAGTACCTTCATTCTTCCGTCGTGTTGGTTTTGGGCATCGTTCTGATGTGAAATTCCCGGGTGAGAGCGCTGGTCTGTTGTATTCGGGTGATAAGTTAAACCCATCTCAGTTGGGTACGATGGCATATGGTTATGGTTTAAACGCAACCATTCTCCAAGTTGCACAAGGTTATGCGATGCTCGCAAACCATGGTGTGGAGATGCCATTAAGTCTAAGAAAATTAGATCAAGCACCTCAAGGTAAGCAAGTACTTGATCCTAAGATTGCAGATCAAGTGTTATTGATGCTTGAGCAGGTTACTATGCCTGGTGGTACAGCTACGCAGGCCAATATTCCTGGTTATCGTGTTGGTGGTAAAACAGGTACAGCACATAAATTACGAGCTGACCGTAAAGGTTATTCGAGTAATGAATATCGTGCTTTATTTGCTGGGGTTGCTCCAGTGAGTGATCCTCGTCTGGCGATGATTATCGTCGTTGAAAATCCTCAAGGCCGTTATTATGGTGGTCTCGTTGCAGCGCCCGTTTTTGCGAGAATTATGCAAGAATCGCTACGATTACTGAATGTACCTTTAGATAAACCACTTGATACCTCTATAAAATCCAATCCGTAGGTAGATTATGTCGATTAGTTTTCAGCAGATATATCCGATTCGTATCGATGCGGCTTGGTTCACTCAGCCTTTTCAAGGCTTTTGTCTAGACAGCCGTAAGATTGAAGTTGGACAAATTTTTATTGCTTTAAGTAGTTATAGCCAACCTGAAAAAACCCGTCAATTTGCACAAAATGCGCTGAATGCAGGGGCATTGGCGGTTATTAGTGAAACAAGTTTAGGGCTTGCGAACGAGTGGGTTTGCCCTGAAGTGCGTTTTCTTATGGGTGAATGGCAGCAGCAATATTTACAAGCGGTCGATCCTGTACAGCCATTACGAGGAATTGCAGTCACTGGCACCAATGGTAAAACCACCATTTCACGTCTGATTGCAGAACTGATAAGTTCACAAGCGAAAGGCTGTGCAGTGATGGGGACAACAGGCAATGGTATCTTGCCAAACTTGACCCCCTCAACCCACACCACTTTAGATGCGCTGCAATTACAGCAGGCATTGCATGATTACGCTAAACAAGGGGCTAATTTTGTTGCACTTGAGGCGAGTTCCCATGGTCTGGAACAAGGTCGTCTGAATGGTTGCGATCTTGAAATTGCAGTTTATAGTAATTTAAGTCGTGATCATTTAGATTATCACGGTACTTTAGAGGCTTATGCAGAAGCTAAGGCGCTATTATTTAAATTTACCACTTTAAAAGTCGTTGTAATTAACATCGACGATGCACATGCAAACGTGATGCTAGCTGCTGCAAAACAGAATCCATCAAAACCGAAAGTTTTGACTTATTCTTTGACTCAAACTTCTGCGGATTATCATATTGATCATTTGCAATATCGCTTGAGTGGTGCAAGTTTTACATTGATTAGTCCAATAGGTACTTTTGCTGTGCAAAGCCCATTGCTTGGGCATTTTAATGTAGAAAATTTATTAGCAAGCTTGATTGCAGCAGAATATGCTGGTTTTTCGCTTGCTGATTTAGTGCAGTTCGTTCCGCAACTTAAGGGTGCCCCAGGGCGCATGCAAGTGATTCAAGATACGGATCGTCTATTTGTCGTTGATTATGCACATACACCTGATGCATTGATTCAGGTGTTAACCACGTTGAAACGTCATGTCACTGGACAATTATGGGCGGTATTTGGCTGCGGTGGTGATCGCGATCGCGGTAAGCGTCCTTTAATGACTCAGGCTGCGCTTGATCATGCTAATCCTGTAGTTCTCACCTCGGATAATCCACGAACTGAAAACCCTGAACAGATTTTTGCTGATATGAAGCAGGGAATTGATTTTACAGAACACAGCGTACATGAAATTCATGATCGCCGCGAAGCGATTAAATTTGTGGTCGCTCAAGCTCAAGCTGGAGATATTGTCGTGATTGCTGGCAAAGGTCATGAAAACTATCAGGAAGTAGATGGAGTTCGTCACTGGTTTGATGATGTGGTCGAGGTGCAGTCTGCAATTAATGCTCAGCCGCATCCTGTAGATTCAGCTTATCCTGCACACTAAGGTTAAAAGGTAAATAAAGCGTATGCATACTTCAACAACCAGCACCGTTCCACTAGAACCTTGGACAGCAGAGCAATTACAACAAGCGACTCAAGGTGAATGGCATAATCATAAGATTCCACAAAGCGAAATTAAACGTATTTTGACTGACTCTCGTCATGCTGAAGCTGGAGATGTTTTTCTTGCTTTAAAAGGTGAGCGCTTTGATGCTCATAACTTTATCGCTCAAGTGGCGACGCAAGGGTGTGAGATTGCAATTGTAGAGCGCCCAATTGATGCAGATATTGCACAACTCGTCGTCAAAGATACGCGTTTGGCTTTAGGTCATTTAGGTACTTATCGTCGCCGACAAAATCTACAGTTGAAAGTGATTGCTTTAACAGGCAGTAGTGGTAAAACCACCACGAAAGAAATGTTGGGTAGTATTTTATCCCGTTTAGCACCAACGCTGATTACGCGTGGTAACCTGAATAATGATTTGGGTGCCCCGATGATGTTACTTGAGTTACGTTCAGAGCATCAATATGCTGTGATGGAGTTGGGTGCGAGTCATCAAGGTGAAATTGACTATACTTCTCATCTGGTTCAACCGCATGTGGCTGGAATTTTGAATATTGGTACGGCACATTTAGGTGAATTTGGTGGACGTGAAGGAATTTGTCGTGCCAAGTCAGAGATTTATGCACATATTTTGCCTGACGGAATATCGATTGTTCCCGCTGATGATGACTTTACAGCGACTATTCGTGAAAATGCTCAAGCTCATTCAATGTTGAGTTTTGGTGATGGTGGCGATGTATTTGCGACAGAGGTTGAATTACATCCTCAATCAGCAAAATTCAATTTACATACTCCACAGGGCATCCGGTCAGTAGATATTCCATTTGCAGGTGCACATAACGTACAAAATGCAACTGCTGCAACAGCATTTGCCTTGGCAATTGGGATTGCGCTTGATGATATTGTACAAGGCTTAGAACAAGCACAGGGTGCCAAAGGGCGTCTGAATTTTATTCAACACCAAAATCACTTATTCATTGATGATACTTATAATGCCAATCCAACTTCAATGCGTGCAGCAGCAGAAGTTCTTGCTCAACAAACGGGCATTAAAGTGATGGTAATCGGGGATATTGGTGAGCTTGGAAGTACAGCAGCGCAACAACATTATTTGTTGGGTCGAGATTTGGTTTCGATGCAAGGTATTCATTTTGTAGTTGCAGTGGGTGAATTCTCACCTGCCACTCAAGAAGGTGCAAGAAGCACACAATACGGTAAAAAATTACAAGCTTTTCTGAATCAGGGGCAAGCTTTGTCATTTTTAATGAGTTTAGTAGAGACACATCAACCCCAGCACATGAGTTTCCTATTTAAAGGTTCTCGCTATACCCACATGGAAACGTTGATGGCTGACTTGATGGAGAAGATTTAAATGTTGTTATGGTTATTTGAACAATTGGCAGGCTATAACAGCTCTTTCCAAGTGGTTCGTTATTTAACATTACGCTCTTTATTGAGCGTATTGACTGCTTTGACCATTGGCTTGGCTTTAGGGCCTGTGATGATCCGTAAATTACAAGCCTTAAAATATGGTCAGGCAGTAAGCTCATTTGCTCCTGAAAATCATGCGAAGAAGATGGGAACACCAACGATGGGCGGGATCTTAATTCTGCTCTCAATCGGTATTAGTACTTTATTGTGGGCTGATTTATCAAACCCTTATGTTTGGATTGTATTGGGTGTTATGGTGGTCTTTGGTGCTGTTGGTTGGGCTGATGACTGGATTAAAGTTCGTTATAAAGATAATGCTGGTTTGCTTGCACGTAAAAAATTCTTTTGGACTTCTGTGGCATCATTAGGTGCTGGTATTGCTTTATATCTAATTGCAAAACAACAAGATAATCCAATAAATACTGCAAATATGCTAGATTTGCTGATTCCCTTCTTTAAGAATCTCTCTATTCCACTTTCAGCGGTGCCATTTGGTCTAGCATTTATTGTTTTTACTTATTTGGTGATTAATGGGGCATCAAATGCAGTCAATCTGACGGATGGATTGGATGGATTGGCAATTATGCCAATTGTCATGGTTGCAGCAGGTTTGGGCGTATTTGCTTATTTATCAGGTGATATTCGGTTTGCCAATTATTTGCATATTTCCTATGTGAAATATACCTCTGAATTGGTTGTGGTGTGTTCCGCCATGGTTGGCGCGGGTCTAGCATTCCTTTGGTATAATGCCCATCCTGCCCAAGTATTCATGGGCGATGTTGGTGCTTTGGCACTTGGTGCGATGCTAGGTACAATTGCTGTGATGGTACGCCAAGAAATCGTATTTGCGATTATGGGTGGTGTCTTTGTGATGGAAGCCGTTTCTGTATTTTTACAAATTGGTTCATTGCGCATGCGGAATAAACGTGTGTTCTTGATGGCACCTTTACACCATCATTATGAAAAACAAGGTTGGAAGGAAACACAGGTTGTTATTCGTTTTTGGATTATTACCATTTTCCTTGTTGTGTTAGGCTTAATGACCTTAAAGTTGCGTTAAACCATGATTCAAAAAGAAGCTGGTGATCACCAGCTTTTTTTATGTTTGGAGAAAATAGATGAATTTATTGATGTGTCCTGTTTGTCGCCAATCATTGAGTTTGGTTGAGCGTTCTTGGCGTTGTGAAAAAGGTCATCATTATGATGTCGCCAAACAAGGTTATGTCAATCTGCATGTGGTACAGCATAAGCATAGTAAGACACCAGGGGATACTGCAGAGTCGGTATTGGCCCGTCGTGAATTTTTGCAAACAGGTGCTTATCAGCCGTTACAGCAGGCGATTGTTGAACTGTTGCAGCGGCTCAAGCCGAAAACTATTTTAGATATTGGTTGTGGTGAAGGTTATTACACCAGTGCGATGCAAGCGCATACTCAACACTGTATAGGTGTGGATATTGCTAAAACTGCTGTACAACGAGCCGCAAAACTCAACTCCAAAGTCACTTGGATTGTTGGGACGGGTGCAACATTGCCTGTACAGGATCATTCAATCGATGTATGTACTAGTTTATTTAGCCCAATTCCACAAGAAGAGATCAGACGTGTTCTTCAAGAGAATGGTCATTTGATTGTGGTGACACCTGCACCTCGACATCTCTATAGGTTGCGTGAAGCTTTATTTGAGCAAGTAAATTTACACGAACCAGAAAAATTTGTAGAACAGCTAGATGATCAATTTGAGTTGCAGCAACAACAGCTTGTAGAGAGTGCAATCGAGTTGGATCAACAAGCGCTAAAAAATTTGATTGCTATGACACCTTATGCTTATAAAGCGAATCCTGAACGAAGAATGATTTTAGAACAAGAACAGCATTTCTTAGTGACAGCCGCTTTTCAAATTTATGTATTCCAGAAAAGAAAGAAGCCATCAAATTGATGGCTTCTTTTGAATTTATTTATTGAATATTATTAATTAAATTTTCAATACCATCATGTTCTTTTTGAGGTGATGCTGTTCCCATCGCTGGTGGCTGTTTTTTCGCTGGAACAATAATTTGCTCTTCATCAGATAGCGCTGTATCTGGTAAATCTGAAAAGTCAGTTTGCGCGGAGCGAGTTGGTGCAACAGGAGCAGGGCGATAAAGTGGGCGTGCCAACGGTGGGGAAGCACGATATTCTTTTTGCCCTTCATTTTTCTCCAGTTGTAATTTGTCGAATGAAATTGGATCTTTCGCGTCTTTATCGAAATGTACCCAAGCCGATGGCGTATCTTTAAGTGAGTTCGCCATGAAATTTGTCCAAATTGGTAAAGCAGCAACTCCGCCGTATTCACGTCGACCGAGTGTGCGTGGTTGATCGAAACCAACCCAAGCGATTGCAACTAACTTGCCATTAAAACCTGCAAACCATGCATCTTTTGCATCATTGGTTGTTCCAGTTTTCCCACCTAAATCGTCACGACCGATTTTCAGTGCTGCTCGTCCCGTACCATGCTGAATCACATCACGTAAAATGTTAGCCATATCATAAGCTGAGCTAGATTTTAAAATGCGTTGAGCTTGGCGATAATTACTATTCGTCGATGCGGCTGTTTGAGAGTTAGACGCAACAGTTTCAGATGTGGCAGATACATCATCTAAAGTTTGATTGGTGATTTCATTTACAGCATCTTGCTCTTGAATAGCATCGGCTGTTGTATAGGCATTTGGATCACTAATACAAGGGATACAAGCATATTCTGGATTTGCTTCATAAATTACTTTGCCTGATGCATCTTCTATTCGTTTAATAAAATGGGGCTGAATGCGATAACCGCCATTTGCAAAAGTGGCATAGCCTGTAGCCATTTGCACAGGGAGTACTTGAGGTGTTCCTAATGCGATTGTGTAGTTACGAGGAATTTGATCTTCTTGTAACCCAAAATCCATAAATAGTTGGCGTGTGCGTTCAATTCCCACAGTTTGTAATAAACGGACAGAAACCGTATTCCTTGACAAATATAATGCACGACGTAGAGGAATCATGCCTAAGTAACGTCCATCGGAGTTTTTTGGAGACCATTTACCAATACTGATGGGGCTATCGTTCACCATGCTATAAGGTGTCATACCACGTTCAAGTGCCAATGCATAAACAAATGGTTTAATAGTTGAACCTGGTTGTCTCCACCCTTGTAACGCACGGTTAAACTTAGATTGATAAAAACTATAGCCACCAACAACAGCTTCTATGGAGCCATCATTTGGATTCAAGGCAATCAATTGACCCTGAACTTTAGGAACTTGTACTAAAGACCAAACGGTTTTGTTTTCATTTGGACGTAATCGAATAATATCTTTCACTTTAACGATTTGTGAAGCATTGGACATCGCGCCGCCTACACTGTTCGCATTCCGATAAGGGCGAACCCATGACATTCCTGCCCAATTTACGGTAACTGTTGAGCCATCTTGCATCAAAGCATCAAAAGAATTGTTATTCACTTTTATGACTTGTGCTGGATAGGTATTTGCATATGGGACAAACTGGTTAAGAGGTTTGTCATGTGCTTCTGGTCCACGCCAACCATGGCGGCGATCGTATGCTTCTAAACCGTCTTGAATTGATTGTTCAGCGTAACGTTGGCGATTACTATCAATCGTCGTATATACCTTATATCCTGAATCAATCGCCTGCTCGCCAAAGTTCTCAACCAATTCTGAACGAACCATTTCGCCAACATAAGGGAAAACATTACTGACAGAGCGATCAATCATATTGAGGTTGATTGGCTCAGCAACAGCTTTTTGATATTGACTCTGATTAATATAGCCAAGTTGTAGCATACGCCCTAAAATCCAATTCCTGCGTTCAAGCGCGCGTTCTGGATTTACGACGGGATTGTATTTTGATGGTGCTTTCGGTAATCCTGCAATCATTGCCATTTGTGCAATGGTGAGCTGATTAATATTTTTGTTGTAATAGATTTGTGCAGCTGCAGCAATTCCGTAAGCATTTTTGCCTAAGAAGATCTTATTGACGTATGAGCTTAGAATTTCTTGTTTGGTGAGATTTTGCTCAATTTTGCGAGCAAGAAAAACTTCAGTTAGTTTGCGTTTTAGCGTTCGTTCTGGACTCAAATAATAATTTTTTGCCACCTGCATGGTAATGGTTGAACCACCAGTTTGTACATCTGACCCTGTAATAGATTCTGTTAGTGCTCGCCCCAAGCCCTTAAAACTAATCCCATTATGCTCAAAAAAGGACGAATCTTCCGCTGCTAGAAATGCATGAATAAATGCTGGTGGAATCTGCTCATATTTCACCGGAATTGAAAGTTTGCCGCCATACTCTGCAATTAACTTATTATCTGCCGTATAAACTTGCAATGGTTTTAGTAAAGGTGCCTTTTTTAATGAACTCATATCAGGCAAAGAGGGTGCTAGATAGAGATACATGCCATAAAATCCCATTGGAAGTGAGACTAATATAATAATAAGCATCAAAAAAAATGGACGAACAATACCAGAACTGGATAGCTTTTTCATAATAAGTAAGTTTTAATAAGAGCGAATGGCAAACTAATTATGGTCAGTATATCCTTTAGCCTTACGGATTGTTAGATGAGATATTGTATCCGTATCAATTAAAGACCAAAACGAATTAGTGAGTTGTATTTTTGGGGATAAAAAAATAAATAGGAATGTACTGTGCTCAGGTTATATCGTAAACCAAATAAGGGGTTAGTAGGGGTCGACATTAGTTCGACAACTGTTAAGTTATTGGAGCTCTCTGTAAAGAACGGTAGATATTGGGTTGAAAGCTATGCTGTGATGCCACTGCCTGAAAACAGTGTCGTAGAAAAAAGCATTCTCAATCCAGAAGCCGTTGGTGACGCGCTTGAAAGAGTCGTTAACCTTGCGAATCCGCGTACGACGAATGTGGCTATAGCTGTACCAACTTCAATGGTGATTAATAAAATCATTGAAATGGATGCAGATATGACAGCCGATGAACGAGAAGTTCAAATTCGTATGGATGCTGAGCAATATATTCCGTTCCCATTAGATGAAGTAAGTCTAGATTTTGAAGTCTTATCTGACAAATTAGCAAACCCAAATCGTGTAAATGTATTATTAGTGGCAACGCGTACAGAAAATGTTGACACACGTGTAGAAGTTCTTGAGCTGGCTAATTTATCTGCAAAAATTGCTGATGTTGAAAGTTATGCCATGGAACGTGCTTTCAGTGTATTCGCAGATACTTTGCCAATGGGTGCAAACACAGTTGGTATTTTAGATATTGGTCATACTATGACCACCTTATCTGTCATGCAGAAAGGTAAAATTATCTATACACGTGAACAGGTGTTTGGTGGTCGACAGCTAACCCAAGATGTTCAGAGCCGTTACGGTTTGTCTTTTGAAGAGGCTGGGCGTGCGAAAAAAGAAAGAACACTGCCTGACGACTATGATACTGAAGTGCTCGAACCCTTTTTAGATGCTGTAGTTCAACAAGCGGCTCGTTCCCTTCAGTTTTTCTTTTCATCATCACAATTCAATGAGATTGATCATATTTTATTGGCAGGTGGTAATGCCAATATTCCTGGTTTAGCCAAGTTGTTACAACAAAAACTAGGTTATCGCGTCACCATTGCCAATCCATTCTTACAAATGGGCTTTTCTCCGCAGATTGATATTAAAAAAATTGAAAATGATGCTTCCTCATTGATGGTTGCATGTGGTTTAGCATTGAGGAGTTTTGATTAATGGCAAAGATTAACTTACTCCCTTGGCGTGATGAGCTAAGAGAACAAAAAAAGAAACAGTTCGTTGCATTTTGTGCTGGGGTAGCAGCATTAGGCGTAGTATCAGTTTTCTCTGGGTGGATGTACTTTGATCATAAGTTGAATGATCAAGAGCAGGCAAATCAGCTAATTGTAAGTACTAACCAGAATTTAGATACTCAACTTAAGTCATTAGATGGTTTGCAAGAACGACGTAATGCAATCATTGAGCGTATGAAACTAATTCAAGGATTGCAGGGGCAGCGTCCAATTACAGTACGTTTAGTTGATGAGCTAGTACGAGTAACACCACCTACAATGTATTTGACAAAATTTACCCGTACAGGTGATAAATTTACCATTGAGGGTAAGGCAGAAAGCCCAAATACCGTTGCTGAGCTTTTAAGAAATCTAGAAGCTTCACCTTGGTATCGTAACGCGTTTATGAATTCTTTTTTAGCGGCAGATGATAAAAAAGATAAAACAGCAAGCTCTTTAGTTCCTCGAGTTGAAGAAAACTATGGAAGTTTTGTGGTAACTGTTGATTTGGGAGAAATAGGCACAACAGCTGAGGCTGACCCAACTTTAGAAGCAGTTGCATCAGGATCAGGGGTAGTGAAATGAGCCAAGAAGATTTAAACGAATTTGATCAAGAGATTGTTGCTTCGAAAAAGAAAAAAATGACATTAGAGCAATTTTTTCAACAATTCAATACATTGGATATGAATAATTATGGAGGGTGGCCACTTTCTGTAAAAATTACCTGTTGGATTTTTGTTTTTTTGGCAGTGCTCGCTCTAGGGTATTTTGTCGTAATTAGAGGTCAACTTGATGGTATTGCAAATGCTCAAGCACAAGAGCAAAGTTTGTTAAATGAGTTTAGGGAAAAAGACTCTAAATTACGTAATTTGCAACAATATCAAGCCCAATTACAAGAAATGGAGGCGAATTTTAATCAGCAACTTGAACAATTGCCGAAAGAAACTGAAATTCCAAGTTTAGTTGAGGATATTAATTTAACTGGTGTGAACTCTGGATTAAAGTTTAAAAATATCCGCTTAGAAAATGAAGTAAAGCAAGAGTTTTTTATTGAACAGCCAATTAGTATTGAAGCAACTGGTGATTATCATGCGTTTGGTGCTTTTGTAACAGGGATTGCTGCGTTACCTAGGATTGTGACATTGCATGATTTTATCGTTGAGGCGCAGCAAGATTCTCAGAAAAAATCAGATATCCCTGTGATTAATTACTCAATTAAAGCAAAAACATATCGTTATATTAGTCCTGAAGAGCAAGTTGAGAAAGAATCTATGACTCAACCAGCTACAACGACAACTCCATCAGTTCAAGGAGGTCAGCACTAATGACTAGTTATAAATTATTGTGCGGTCTATTGATTAGTCTCGTTTTAGTTGGATGTGATTCTCGTATAGATGCTGTAAATCAACAGATGGCTGATATTCGTAATCAACAACCGTTACCTATCGAACCTGCTCCTGTATTTGCTCCAGTACCATTATTTAATTACGCATCGCACCAGTTGAAAAGTCCGTTTATGCCAAGTTCATTAGCTGCTGAATTAAAAATTATGGCTGGTAAGCGTGTTTATCCTAACCTTAACCGGCAGTCACAACCTTTAGAGAGTTATGCTCTTGAGGCCTTGAATATGAAAGGTAGTATGCGTGGTAAGCAAAATGACACGATCGCCTTGATTCAAACACCAGATGGTCAGATTGAGCGTGTACAGGTTGGTAGTTATTTGGGTATGAACCAAGGGCGTATTGTAAAAATTAGCCCAACACAAATTGATTTAGTTGAAATTGTGCCAGATGGGCGAGAAGGTTATGTTGAGAGACCGCGTACGCTCGTTTTAATTGGTCCGGTATCGTGAGATTAAGGGAATAACAATGAAAAAGCAGTTAAAAAGTTCTTTATTTGGGGAAGTCAAGACCATGAATCATGCATTCCGTCAATTTTCAATGGGTGTAGTGGCTATTGCAATTATGCAAGCTGCATCTGCACAAGTGAGTATGACGAATATTGTTCCAATGAGTTTGGCTGATCAAGGTACAGAAATTCGTATCATGTTTAACGGTTTGCCTCCACAGCCACAGGCGTATCAACTAGAACAACCTTCTCGATTGATTTTAGATTTTGATAAAACGCAACAAAATTTGAAACAGGCATCAATACCAGTTTCAACTAATGAAGCATCAACAATTGATGTTGCAGCTGATGATCAGCGTTCACGTCTGGTTGTTAATTTAAAGGAAGCAGGAGCTTTTACGACACGCGTTGAAGGGAATACGTTTATTCTTAAAATAAATGCAGTTCAACCAGTAAATGCTGCTCGTAATGCTACGGTTGTCAGAAAACCACAGCAAGGTGTATCAAATATTGGTTTCCAGCGCGGTGCTCAAGGTGAAGGATTAGTTGTTGTTGATCTATTGGGTAGTAACACTCCCGTAGATGTGCAGCAACAGGGAAGTAAAATTGTTATTAGAACGATGGGAAATAAAATTCCAACGCATTTAGCTCGTCGTTTAAATACCAACGATTTTGCTACACCTGTCGCAAGTGTAGATGCTTATAATGATAAAGGGAATGGTGTTATCACCATTCAGTCTGCTGGTAGTTATGAGTATATGGCTTACCAAGCGGAAAATAAATTAACGATTAGTCTGAAGCGTCCAGAAGATAAGTCTTCTCCGAAAGCTAAAGCCCAGGTCTATACTGGGAATAAAATTTCATTAGATTTTCAAGATATTGAGGTGCGTCGAGTTCTGCAGCTGTTGGCTGATTTTACCAGTATAAATATGGTTGCAGCTGATACTGTACAAGGGAACATTACTTTACGCCTTAAGGATGTACCATGGGATCAAGCTTTAGATATTGTGCTTAAAACAAAGAATTTAGATAAACGCCGAAATGGAAACGTAATCTGGATTGCACCAGTTTCTGAACTAATTAAGTCAGAAGAAGAGGAAGCTAAAGCAATCGCACAAAGCATTAAACTGGCTCCAATTCAAACAGAATATATTAAACTAAGTTATGCAAAAGCTGCGGATATTTTAAAACTTATAGAGGACTCTCGCGATAATAAAGCGGCGAGTTCAAACCGAACAACTAATTCAGATTCTTTAGCTTTAGAAAGCTTATTGAGCTCACGCGGGAGTGCTGTCGCAGATACACGTACAAATACTTTAATTGTTAATGATGCTGCCGTAAATATAGATAAAATTCGTAAATTAATTGATTTATTAGATGTTTCAGTAAAACAGGTTATGATTGAAGCACGAATTGTGAGTGCGAGTACTGATTTTACAAAAGAAATGGGTGTTAAGTGGGGTATTTTATCTCAGGGCATTACTAGCAATAACGATTTATTAGTTGGTGGTAGTGATACTACTTTATGGAACTTAAGAAAGCCTACTAAAGATAGTGACACTGGTGGTTGGAAATATGAGATCGAACGCCCGGATAACTTGAATGTAGATTTGGGGGCTGTAACACCTGGTGCAAGCCGGATTGCATTCGGTTTGATTAGTTTATCTGATTTTATGTTGGATTTGGAGTTGTCAGCAGTTCAAGCTGATGGCTATGGTGAAGTGATATCTACGCCAAAAGTTATGACAGCTGATAAGCAGTCAGCTAAAATTTCATCTGGTAAACGTATCCCTTATGCAACATCTAGTGGGAATGATGGACCAAAAACTGAATTTGTTGATGCGGTATTGAGTTTAGATGTAACACCTAGTATTACCCCAGAAGGTAAAGTTATGTTGAAGCTGAATATTACTAAAGACTCGCAGAGTAACCCTACTCCAACAGGTCAATTGACCATTAATAAAAATGAAATAAATACTAATGTATTGGTCGATAATGGTGAAACGGTTGTGTTAGGTGGTATTTTTGAACAAGAAAATATTAACTCGCAAACTAAAGTCCCTTTTTTAGGCGATTTACCTTATTTGGGTAAGTTTTTCCGAAATGATAGAAAGACTGATACGAAACGCGAATTACTTATTTTTGTGACACCAAGAATTGTTAATGACACTTTGACGAGAAATCATTAATATATTTTGAATAATTGCAATTAATATAGGTGGCGCGTTGCAAGGCAAAGCGTTTGAAACCCTACCAAATATTTATTTGGTAGGGCCAATGGGGGCAGGGAAAACAACAGTTGGTCGACATTTAGCAGAGTTGTTGGGGCGTGAATTCATTGATAGTGATCATGAAATTGAGCGTAAAACAGGTGCTACAATCCCTTGGATTTTTGAAAAAGAGGGTGAATCTGGTTTTCGAGCACGTGAAACTAATGTGTTAAATGACCTAACTGCACGTTCTGCTCTTGTTTTGGCGACTGGTGGTGGTGCGGTAACACAATCGGAAAATCGAAAATTTTTAAAACAGCGAGGCATCGTTGTTTATCTATATACTCCTGTAGAGCTTCAGCTACAGCGAACTCATCGCGATAAGAATCGTCCATTGTTGCAAGTAGAAAACCCAGAAAAGAAATTAAGAGATTTGTTAACTGTGCGAGATCCACTTTATCGTGAGGTTGCACATTTTATTGTTGAAACAAATCAGGGTGCAGCGCGAGATTTAGCGCAAAAAATTCTACAGCTTATTTTATCTAAACAAATTTAGTCATTTTCTTGTTGGTCTAATTTTATGCAAACACTACATGTTGAATTAGGTGATCGTCGCTATCCTATTTTTATTGGAAGTAATTTAAATCCCAGAGATTTGCTAGCGCCATATATTCATGGTCGACAAGTGATGTTGGTTTCCAATACAACAGTCGCACCATTATATTTGCAACATTATATTGAAGGATTACGCCAGTTAGATAAACAGATTGCACAATGTATTTTACCCGACGGTGAGCAATTTAAAGACATTCAGCATTTGAATTTAATTTTTGATGCGCTTTTGGAATCAGGTTTTAATCGTGATTGCACAGTGCTTGCATTAGGTGGTGGTGTCATTGGTGATATGGCTGGTTTTGCATCAGCTTGTTTCCAGCGCGGAGTGAATTTTATTCAAGTACCAACTACATTATTATCTCAAGTTGATTCAAGTGTGGGTGGGAAGACAGGAATCAATCATCCTTTAGGTAAAAACATGTTGGGTGCGTTTCAGCAACCTCAAATTGTATTAGCGGATATGGCGCAGCTTGATACTTTACCAGATCGTGAACTTTCTGCTGGTTTGGCTGAAGTGGTTAAATATGCATTACTAGGCGATGTGGATTTTCTAGTATGGTTAGAGCAGAACATGGATGCGCTTGTTGCACGTGATGCGAATTTACTCGCAGAAGCAGTCTATCGCTCATGCGCACATAAAGCTAGAATTGTGGCTAATGATGAAAAAGAGCAGGGTGAGCGTGCACTTCTAAATTTAGGGCATACTTTTGGGCATGCAATCGAATCCTATCTAGGTTATGGGGTGTGGTTACATGGTGAAGCGGTTGCAACAGGTATGGTCATGGCGGCAGATTTGTCACATCGTCTAGGTTGGATATCTGCTGAAGATGTTGAGCGTACAAAAAGAATTATTCTACGTGCCCATTTACCGATATCATGTCCACAAATTCCACTCGACGAATTTTTGGCTTATATGTCACATGATAAAAAAGTGCTCAATGGCAAATTGCGCTTGGTTTTACTTAAAAAGTTAGGTCAAGCCATCATTACCAAAGATTTTGATGTAGATTTAATGAAGCAAACGATTCTTGTGAACCAATCTTCATAATCAATATATTGAGAAAAATATGCTTATTTCTAGATCAATTTGGCAAAATATTCAACAATACAGCTGGCTCACACTTGCAATTGTATGCTTGATTGCTGCATTGGTCTTTTGGGGCGTTACTGATGGAGATGCTTTGGTTGAAGTAGATCAACCAGCTAAAACTGAAGTTCAAATTCAACCTGAAAAAGTGACTGCGACTGTTCATTTAGGTGCCTTTTCTAATGAGGTGAAACCGCTAGATTTAACAACCAGAGTTGTTGTTTCTAATGAGCATGCACCAGAATTTCGTGGCACTAAATTTATTAAAGAAAATCAGCAACAATGGACGATGGAAATTTTTCGTAGTTCAGATGAAGCAATTGTTAAAAATTTCTTATTAAGTCGATCAGATCGGAAAAAGTTTATTTATTTCCGCTTAACTGGAGAGGATCGCGCAGAACAATATATTCTTGCTTATGGTATGTCACCCAATATGGAGGAAGCAAATCGTCAGTTTGCTCAACTAAATTTGGTACTTCCTCAATCCGTGCAACCTAAAGCGCAGCAATTATCAAAATATGCTGATTTTGTGAATGACTTAGGGTCGGATGAATTAAAAACAGCGACAAATCAGCTTTATGAAATTCAGTTAAAACCAGCAGCGCTACCTAAAGTGGATGAAAGTTTGTTGGTTGGAGGGGCTGTGGCTTCACAAGGTACTTTGGGTGTTGGTGCGGGAAAACCAGCAGTTGATCCTGCAATAGCAACACAGACTACAGTCACCCAGCGTGATGCTCAAGGTAACGTGGTAAACGTCAAACAAAGCCAATCTTCAACACAAAACCCTGAAAAATTAAAAGAAAATTCAGATTCTTCTAAACGAGATGTGGTAGATCCATTTAATTAGTGTTGCACTAATTTTGAGCATTATTAGCGCCTTTTAAAGGCAAAATGATTTATTTTGGTGCAATAAAACTTCATAAGATATAGCTTTAGTCTATTATAAATTAAGGTTATTTTAATTTTTTTAATGATTTAGTAAATTTATAGTTAATTGGTATGTTTTTTGCTTCCTTGTGGTGCTAATTTATCTGCTCATTGCGCTTTTTCACACTAAATACCCAATTAATTTAGTGAAATGGAAAGTTTTTGTGCTTTACAAATATTGGTGAAGGTGTAATAACTGAAAACACTTTATATGCTTGGGTACGCTGTTTCTTGTTAAAGAAAGGCGTATATTGCAAATCCGCCAGGAAAAATGTTTTTGCGAAGCATTGAACTTTATATGAGTTGATCGGCAATATCGCAGAAAATGAATTGATTGTTTGTTGCTCGAAAGAGCCATGTTGAAAGAAGGGTACGCTATGCACATGCCATCGCCTAATACTGTAGCTCCCGCTCAAGGCTTATATCAGCCTGATGAGTTTAAGGATAACTGTGGTTTTGGTCTGATTGCCCATATGAAGGGTGAATCAAGCCATCATCTGGTCGAAACTGCGATTCACAGTTTAAGTTGCATGACGCACCGTGGTGGTATTGCCGCGGATGGTAAAACAGGAGATGGTTGCGGATTGTTATTGGCAATGCCAAAACAATTTTTCCGTGAAGAAGCTCAGAAGCTAGGCAGTAATCTAACTGAGATTTTTGCTGCGGGTACAGTATTTCTGAATATTGACCCTGCTTTAGCTCAAAATGCAAAGAATATTTTAAATAAAGAAATTGCAGCAGAAGGTTTAACGGTTGCGGCATGGCGTGTTGTACCAACAAATAATGATGCTTTAGGTGAAATTGCATTACAATCACTCCCAGCATTTGAACAAATTTTAGTTAACTGCCCAATGGGTTTAACTGAAGTTGAATTTAACCGTAAGTTATTTTTAGCTCGTCGCCGTGCAGAACAACAATTACAAAACGACCCATTATTCTATGTGACAACACTTGCAACAACTGTCATCACATATAAAGGCTTAATGATGCCAGCAGCGATTGCTGACTTCTATACAGACTTAGCTGATGAACGTCTAAAATCGCACATTGTGGTATTCCATCAGCGTTTCTCAACCAATACATTACCACGTTGGCCATTGGCTCAGCCATTCCGTTATCTTGCGCATAATGGTGAAATTAATACCATTACGGCAAACCGTAACTGGGCACTGGCTCGTACGCCAAAGTTTGAAAATCCATTACTGCCAGGTTTAACTGAGTTAAATCCGATTGTAAACCGTACTGGTTCGGATTCATCAAGCCTAGACAATATGCTTGAAATTCTTGTTGGTGGCGGAATGGACTTATTCCGTGCACTGCGTATGTTAGTTCCACCAGCATGGCAAAATGTTGAAACTTTAGATGCTGATTTGCGTGCATTCTATGAATTCAACTCTAAGCATATGGAAGCTTGGGATGGTCCAGCAGGTCTTGTGATTCAAGATGGTCGTCACGCGATTTGTATGTTGGATCGTAATGGTTTACGCCCTGCACGTTGGGTGATCACCAAAAATGATTACATCACGCTTGCATCAGAGATTGGTGTATGGGGTTATGAACCAGAAGATGTTGTATCGAAAGGTCGTGTTGGTCCAGGTCAGATCTTAGTTGTTGATACTTTGACTGGTAAAGTGCTTGATACAAAAGACGTCAGCAATCATCTTAAAAACATGCGTCCGTATCGTGAATGGTTGCGTGACCATGCGATTCGTTTGAAAGCAGATCCTCAGCTTGAAGAAAAATTGAGTGATCAGGGTTTAACTGGTGATGCATTAAAAGCGGCTCAAAAAATGTTTATGGTGACATTTGAAGAGCGTGATCAAATTTTGCGTCCAATCGCAGAAAGTGGTCAGGAAGCTGTTGGTTCAATGGGTGATGATACGCCAATGGCAGTCTTGTCTCGTCAAGTTCGCCATGTATCAGACTATTTCCGTCAACAGTTTGCGCAAGTAACGAACCCTCCAATCGATCCATTACGTGAATCGATCGTAATGTCATTAGAAACATGTTTGGGTCGTGAGCAAAACGTATTTGAGCAGGGTCCTGAACACGCTGACCGCATTATTATTTCAAGCCCTGTATTGTCACATTCAAAAATGCAGCAGCTTCGTGATGTTGAAAAAGAACGTGCGGGTTATGCTGTTGCTGATATCAATCTGAATTATGCAGAAACCGAAGGTTTACAAGCCGCAGTTGCTCGTATTTGTGAAGAAGCTGCGCAAGCTGTTCGTGATGGCAAAACTTTAATCGTTTTGACCGATAAAAATATTCGTGAAGGTTTCTTGCCAGCAAACTCGGCATTGGTAACAGGTGCAGTACATCACTACTTGATTCAAGTTGGTTTACGTACTGATGCAAATATTTTGGTTGAGACTGGTTTCGCACGTGACCCACATCAATTTGCAGTACTACTAGGTTTTGGTGCGACAGCAATTTACCCGTATTTAGCTTATGACGTGATCAATGATTTGGTTGCGAAAGGCGAATTATTGGGTGACCCAATTTATGCGCAAGCAAACTTCCGTAAAGGGATTGAGAAAGGCCTATTAAAAGTTCTTTCTAAAATGGGGATCTCGACAGTTGCTTCTTATCGTGGCGGTCAATTGTTTGAAGCGGTAGGTTTGTCATCTGAAGTCGTGGATAAATGTTTCCTTGGTGTACCAAGCCGTATCCAAGGTGCGACTTTCGCTGATTTAGAAAATGACCAGAAAAAATTGGCAAGCACAGCTTGGTCAAATCGCAAGCCAATTGATCAGGGTGGTTTACTGAAATTCGTATTCGGTAAAGAGTATCATGCGTTCAATCCTGATGTGATTAACTCATTGCACAAAGCTGTTCGTTCAGGTCAATATCAAGACTTTAAAGAATATGCTGAGCTAGTAAACAACCGTCCAGTTGCTACGATTCGTGACTTATTCAAGTTAAAAACAACTGATTCAATTGCATTGGATCAAGTTGAAACGATTGAAGAAATTCTACCGCGTTTTGACTCTGCGGGAATGTCTTTAGGTGCATTGTCTCCAGAAGCACATGAAGCAATTGCAATTGCCATGAACACCATTGGTGGTCGTTCGAACTCTGGTGAGGGTGGCGAAGATCCTTCACGTTACGGTACGATTCGTAACTCAAAAATCAAGCAAATTGCATCAGGTCGCTTTGGTGTAACTCCAGCATATTTAACGTCTGCTGAAGTTCTACAAATTAAAGTAGCGCAGGGTGCAAAACCAGGTGAAGGTGGTCAGTTACCAGGTGGTAAAGTGAATGGCTTAATTGCACGTTTACGTTACTCAGTACCAGGTGTGACTTTGATTTCTCCGCCTCCACATCATGACATTTACTCAATTGAAGATTTGTCACAATTGATTTTTGACTTGAAGCAAGTCAATCCTCAAGCAATGGTTTCAGTAAAATTAGTATCTGAACCAGGTGTAGGAACAATTGCTGCTGGTGTGGCAAAAGCGTATGCAGATTTCATTACCATTTCAGGTTATGACGGTGGTACAGCGGCATCTCCACTTTCATCAATTCACCATGCGGGTTCACCATGGGAATTAGGTTTGAGTGAAGCGCATCAAGCCCTTCGTGTAAATGATTTACGTGGTAAAGTTCGTGTTCAAACCGACGGTGGCTTAAAAACAGGTCTAGATGTCATTAAAGCTGCAATTTTAGGTGCGGAAAGCTTTGGTTTTGGTTCTACACCAATGATCGCATTAGGTTGTAAATATCTTCGTATCTGTCACTTAAACAACTGTGCAACTGGTGTTGCAACACAGCAAGATCATTTACGTCAAGAGCACTATATTGGCGAGCCAGAAATGCTCATCAACTTCTTCAAATTTATTGCTGAAGAAACGCGTGAATGGTTGGCTGCTCTAGGTGTTGTAAGTCTTAAAGATTTGATTGGGCGTACTGACTTACTTGAAGTATTACCAGGTGAAACAGAGAAACACGCTCACCTTGATCTCAATGCTCTATTAACTTCACATCCATCTGCTGAAGGTAAAGCACAGTATTGCCAAGTTCAAGGTAATGCACCATTTGATAAAGGTGTATTGGCTGAGAAAATGGTTGCTGAGATGTTACCAGCAATTGAAGCAGGTACAGGTGGTTCGTTTAACTTCACTGTAGGTAACTGTGACCGTTCGATTGGTGCGCGTATTTCAGGTGAAATCGCACGTCGTTATGGCAACTTGGGTATGGAAAATAGCCCAGTGGTGATGAACCTTGTCGGTACTGCTGGTCAGTCACTAGGTGTTTGGAATGCGGGTGGTTTGCATATCAAACTGGAAGGTGATGCCAACGACTACGTGGGTAAAGGTATGGCGGGTGGTCGTGTGTCGATCTTCCCACCAAAAGGTTCACCATTCCAAACGCAAAATACTGCAATTATTGGTAACACCTGTTTATATGGTGCGACTGGCGGTAAGGTCTTTGCTGCGGGAACTGCGGGCGAGCGTTTTGCGGTTCGTAACTCTGGCGCATTTGCTGTGATTGAAGGTGCAGGCGACCACTGTTGTGAATATATGACAGGTGGTGTCGTGACAGTACTGGGTAAAGTCGGTCATAACTTCGGTGCAGGTATGACGGGTGGTTTTGCTTATGTCCTTGACCTTGATAACGACTTTGTCGATTACTATAACCACGAGCTGATTGACCTAAATCGTATCTCTACAGAGGCGATGGAAGATCATAAAGAAAACCTCCTTCGTATTCTTGATGAACATATTCAAGAGACAGGAAGTGCTTGGGCATATAAAATCCGTAATGAGTTCGACTTCTATAGTCGTAAGTTCTGGCTTGTAAAACCAAAAGCTGCTAATTTGCAATCGCTTTTGAAAACAACCCAAGCTGACCCACAATAATTCCACGACTGCAAAGACATAGGCAGGTGCAGAGGTGAAGGACATCGCTGCGCCTACCCACGGAGAGAGACATGGCAGAACGCCTCAATAATGACTTTCAATTTCTGGATGTAGCACGCCAAGATCCAGAGAAAAAAGATATTACTGTCCGCAAAGCAGAGTTTGTGGAAATTTATAAACCCTTTACTGCGGAAGTTGCTGCGAATCAAACGCACCGCTGTTTAGGGTGTGGTAACCCGTATTGTGAATGGAAATGTCCAGTACATAACTACATTCCAAACTGGTTAAAGTTGATTGCAGAAGGTCAAATTTTCCAAGCGGCCGAGCTTTGCCATCAAACCAATACCTTGCCAGAAGTATGTGGTCGTGTTTGTCCGCAAGACCGTTTGTGTGAAGGTGCATGTACCTTAAATGATGGTTTTGGTGCTGTCACGATTGGTAATGCAGAAAAATATATCAATGATACAGCCTTCGCTTTGGGCTGGCGTCCAGATATGTCTGGCGTGAAATGGACCAATAAAAAAGTTGCCATTATTGGTGCGGGTCCAGCAGGTTTAGGCTGTGCTGATATTCTTGCTCGTGGCGGTGTGAAACCAGTTGTATTTGATAAACGCCCTGAAATTGGTGGTTTACTTACATTTGGTATTCCAGAATTTAAAATGGAAAAAGATGTAATGAAACGTCGTCGTGAAATCTTCACGGGGATGGGTATCGAATTCCGCTTAAATACTGAAATCGGTGTCGATGTAACGATTGAACAACTCCTTGCTGAATACGATGCCGTATTTATGGGGATGGGAACTTATACCTACATGAAAGGTGGTTTCCCTGGTGAAGATCTTGATGGTGTTTACGATGCCTTAGATTTCTTAATTGCTAATGTCAATCGTTGCCAAGGTTGGGAAAAAGATCCAAGCGAATACATCAGTGTTGATGGTAAGAAAGTGATTGTTCTTGGTGGTGGTGACACTGCAATGGACTGTAACCGTACTTCATTACGCCAAGGTGCGCATGATGTCACATGTGCTTACCGTCGTGATGAAAGCAACATGCCAGGTTCTGCTCGTGAAGTGAAGAATGCCTATGAAGAGGGTGTGAAATTCCTGTTCAACCGTCAGCCAATTGAGGTTGTTGGTGAAAATGGTAAGGTAACTGGCGTTAAGGTTGTCACTACACAAATGGGTGAGCCTGACAGCCGTGGTCGTCGTAGCCCTGAACCTGTTCCGGGTTCTGAAGAAATTTTGCCGGCAGATGCAGTATTACTTGCATTTGGTTTCCGTCCAAGTCCTGCTGATTGGTTTGGCTCTGCAAATGTAAGTTTAGATGGTTCAGGTCGTGTCGTTGCGGCTGAACAACAAGAATTTAAATTCCAAACGTCTAATCCAAAAATCTTCGCTGGCGGAGACATGGTGCGTGGTTCTGACCTTGTTGTTACTGCAATTTGGGAAGGTCGCCAAGCAGCAGAAGGTATTTTAGATTATTTAGGTGTCTAATCAATCTTTTTAGTTTGATTGCGATAAAGCCTGCTCAAGCAGGCTTTATTTTTTTCATCTTATCTTTTTGGTAGTTTTAGCAAATCTTGTAAGCTTTTTTGCCCTGTCGCTGATCATTTTTCAGCATGATACTCGAAGACCAATCAGGAAATTGTGCAGGCAATAAAGATGGCTCTTGCAAATGTGAATGCTGAAAAAACCTATTTAAATAGACCAAAAGCTTTGGGTATTACGGTACGTCGTTTGCAGTTTAATCCAAAAAAAATTAAACGACATTATTTCGCTAATTCTCCACTAATGTCACATCTCTTAACCGCTTTGTCTTCAACATTTCCAATCGGTGAACAATATTTTGTAAATAGCGTGAGGAATGTTAGGGATAAAGTCCAAGAGCCACAGTTACAAGCACAAATTGCAGCATTTATCGGGCAAGAAGCGATGCATTCTAAAGCACATACTGAATTTAATGATGCATGGCGAAGAGATGATTACAATCTAGACCGTTTTCAAGCGTGGCTTGCAAAACGTGATGACACACTGAGAAATATTCACCCTAAATTACAGCTTGCGTTGACCTGTGCATTTGAACATTTTACAGCGATGTTAGGTGGTTATATTCTGAAGCATCCAGAGATTCTAAGTACTTTAGATGATGATGCGATGAAACTTTGGGTGTGGCACGCGATTGAAGAAATCGAGCATCGCTCGGTTGCTTTTGATGTCTATCAAGAGGTCTATGGTGATGACCGAATTCGTCGCCTGTTGATGCGTAGCGTGACCACTGGATTTGCAAGTCTCACTTTTTATGCAACATCACGTTTAATTTGGCAAGATAAGTGGAAAAGCTTGCCGAAAGTTGGTGGCAATGTATTTGGGATATATTTGCTTGGGAAAATGTTTATTCAACTGATTCCAGAATACTTGTCTTATTATCAAGCGGATTTTCATCCTGCAAAGCACGACTATACAAAATTAGTGAATTATTGGAAAGCACGTATGGCAGATGAGTATGGTATGGTCAGTTTTCAAGAAGAAAAAGTTTTAAAATTATACAGTTAATCTATTTTTATAAACATAAATGTTGTGCTTAACAAGACATTACTCAAGGCCATTGAGTAATGTCTTTTTTATTTAAATACGTATAAAGTAACTTTAATAAATGTTACACAGCGAACAAAAAATCACATTACAATGAATTATTGCAAAAAATATAAAGAAAAACTTGAGGATAAATTTTTATGAAAGTTATTAAGAAAACCGCATTAGCAACAGTATTAACAAGCACCTTGTTGTTCACAGGTTGTGGATATAATACTTTACAAGTGAAAGATGAAGCCGTAAGTGCTTCATGGTCTGAGGTGCAAAACCAATATCAACGACGTGCTGACCTTGTTCCAAATCTTGTCAATGTGGTTAAGGGCTATGCTAAACATGAAGAACAAGTCCTCACAGAGGTTACGCAAGCTCGTTCTAATGTTGCGGGTTTAAAAGTAGATAAAGAAGTTTTAGAAGACCCAGCACTTTTTGCAAAATATCAACAAGCACAAAGCCAATTAACAGGGGCATTATCTCGTTTGATTGCTGTTTCTGAAAATTATCCAGATTTAAAAGCCAATGAACAATTCCGTGATTTACAAGCACAATTGGAAGGTACAGAAAATCGAATCGCGGTTGCTCGTAATCGCTATATTACGACCGTGCAAGATTACAACTCATATGTGCGTCAGTTCCCACAAGCAATGACGGCAAAAGTCATTGGTATGAAAACCAAAGAGAACTTTAAAGCAGAGCAATCTGCGCAACAAGCACCAACAGTATCATTTAATTAAGATTGGACTGTTAGGAGTGGTCGTATGCTAAGGGTGTATAGGCAATATCTGAAACAGCAAGTTTTACCTGTTTTAATGATTGTTTTGGCAACGCTATTTCTTCAGCATACGGTTTGGGCTGAGGTTGCGACTGCAACAGATGAAACTGATTTAGTTGTTGCAGGTAAAATGATTCAGCAGCCACAACAAAATCAATTACAACCAAGCACTACAGCACAACAAGCACCTATTTTACCACAAGTTGCGAATGATATGGCTGAGGGTGAATCCATACGTGGTTTACCAACTTTAAATCAGCCCATCATAGATCAAGCCAAAATATTAAGTGCGGCGGAAATACAGCAACTCAATCAAAAAATACTGACGTTGTATCAGCAGGGTAAAGCCCAGATTGGGGTGATTATTGTACCAACTACTGGACAGGAGGCTATTTTTGATTTTGCTTTACGTACAGGTGAAAAATGGCAATTAGGTTCTGCTAAACGTGATAATGGTTTGTTGATGGCAATTGCAGTCAATGATCGCAAAATTCAGATTCTAACAGGCTATGGTTTCGAAGGTGTTTTACCTGATGTGGTTCTGAGCCGCATTATTCGTAATCAGATCACACCCTCTTTTAAACAAGGTCAGTATGCACAAGGCATTTCATCAGGCTTGGATGAGATAAGCAAGATTGTGAATCAAGATCCAGAAATTGCACAACAGGCTGCCCAAGAATTAAAAGATCGTCATGAGCAAGCTTTACGTGAGCAACAAGCGAAAGATAATACGCTAACTATGGCGCTATTTATCCTTATAGCTGGTGTTGTAGGTTCATTCATTGTTGGCAATCGTTTAAGCGCTGCTACAGCTGGCGTTACTGCTGCCGCGGCTGGGCTTTTAAATGGCGCTGGTATTTTGATGAGCTTATTGCTTGGTTTTGGTATTTTCTTTTTACTGATTACCTCATTAGCTCAGCTTATTTTTCAAGCTTTTCTATCTGGAGGGGGGCGAGGTGGCGGTGGTTTTGGTGGAGGAAGCGGTGGTGGATATAGTGGCGGTGGGGGTAGTTTTGGTGGAGGAGGAGCATCAGGTTCATGGTGACAAAGACGGATACAACGGAAATCATTACGCAATCGAAACTAGAAGAATACGCGCAACCTAGTTTAAAACGCTGGTTCAAACATTTTTTCTATATTTCTTCGGCACATCGTTTTTTCAATAAAAAAGATCGCTTAGATATTGCACAAGCTGTGCAGCAAGCCGAAAAAGGGCATGTTGGGGAAATTCAAGTGGTAATAGAAGGGCATATACCATGTTCACAGGCTTATCATCAAAACACACGGCTACGTGCTCAGCAGCTATTTGCTGAATTAGGTGTATGGGATACTGAATTGAATAGTGGGGTTTTGCTTTATTTGAACCTTTGTGAGCGCAAAGTTGAGATTGTGATTGATCGTGGTCTTAAAAATGCGACTCAAACTGAGATTTGGAATCAGATTTGTCAAAATATTGTCTTTCAACTTGCTCAAAAACAACATCTAGAAGCTATAAAAAATGGAATTGCTGAGATTGGTCAAGTATTGGATCATTATTATGTTAATTCTAAGATAGATAACAAAAATGAATTGCCAAATGAGCCTATTATTTTAAATTGAACGATTTAATAGTTTTATGATCTTTTTGACACATTGATAGTAGGCCTATGTAGTAAATAGCTCTGTAAAGAATCATTTCTGAAAATAAATCTTTTTATCTTCCGATAAACGGTTATGTAAATATTCATAATTTTTATGTGATTTGTTTCGCTCAATTTTACGCCTCTTCGATAAAAATCATGCTTAATTGGTACGTAGTTTGAAAATAAGTTGTGAAAGGTGACGAATATTGTCACATATTGTCATATATTGGAATAACTGGGTTGTTTATCACCAATAATAATATTCTTTTAAGTCTCTGTTTTTTTGAGTTAAAATTGGCTAAGCTAAGGATTGGCATAGAACATGCTAAATACAAAGTAGCTGAATAAAGGCTCATAAAAATTTATATCATTGGAGAAATGTTATGAAATCAATGCAAAAAGGTTTTACTCTTATCGAATTAATGATCGTTGTAGCGATCATTGGTATTTTGGCTGCATTCGCAATTCCTGCTTATCAAGACTATATCGCGCGTTCACAAGCAACTGAAGGTGTTGCTATGGCGAGTGGTAAGAAGACTGATGTAACAGACAACTTGCAGAACGGTAACTGTGGCGGTGGTACATTTAGTGGTAAGTATGTACAGTCTATGGTAATTAGTACTGGTAATGCGCCATGTACGTTTGCGATTACTTATAGAACTACTGGTACTTCTAATTTAATTAGTGGTAAAACATTAACTTTAAGTATGGGCGCAAATGGTTCTTTAGTTAAATCTGCTGGTAATATTGATAATAAATATGTACCTAAAGCAAACTTACCTTAATATTTATTTGTATCAAATATAAAAATAGCCCTACAAAGGGCTATTTTTATTATAATTTAACAAAAAATTTAAATATATTGGATGTATGGTTAAGATGTTTGAATCAAAAAAAATATTACCAATAGGGGCTTTAATATTTAGTTTGTTATTTACTTTTCTTATATATTATCCAGGCTTAAAAGGCGGTTTTCTTTTTGATGATTATTATAATTTAGCTGAAATAAGCCGCTATGGCGATCCTCATGATTGGAGTGCAGCTGAAAAATTTGTTACAGAAGGTGGTTCTGGACCAACGGGTCGACCTATTGCTTTAGCTAGTTTCTTATTACATATAAATAGTTGGACAGAAGAAATGGGGTGGTTGGGAAATGCTCAACCCTTTAAGCAAGTCAATTTATTTATTCATTTACTCTGTGGTCTACTATTGTTTTTTGTAACACGCTTGTTGTTACGTAGTTATGGTTATGCAGAACAAAAAATCACATGGATTGCTTTATTAGCAACAAGTTTTTGGCTATTACATCCCCTATTTGTTTCAACTACTCTTTATGTCATTCAACGAATGGCACAATTACCACTATTATTTAGTTTGATTGCAATGATTGGCTATTTAAAAGGTCGTGCACTAATTGTGCATAAACCTTTGAAAGCTTATTTCATTATGACCATATCGATTGGTTTAGGTACAATATTGGCAACCTTCAGTAAAGAAAATGGTGCATTATTACCTTTATTAATTTTGGTTATTGAATTTTGTAACCCCAAGCGAGATGGAAAACCAATTTTGCTATGGAGGGTTATTTGCCTTTGGCTGCCATCTTTACTAATTGCTGCCTTACTTATTCATTATATTGATTTTTCAGGAAACCCTTGGTCAAATCGTACATTTAATCAGATTGAACGTTTGTGGAGTGAGGGGCGAATTTTAACCGATTATTTAAGGTGGTTGTGGATTCCTCGTATTGAGGGTACGGGACTGTTGCAAGATGGTTTTCTTGTTTCTAAAGGTTGGTTAAGTCCTGCTTCTACATTATATTCCGCTTTTTTCTTATTATGTTTATTGATTGTTGGTTTTGCTGTTCGTAATAGATATCCTCTAATTGCACTGGCAATTTTGTTCTTTTTTGCAGCTCATTTAATAGAATCTACGGTAATAGGTTTAGAGTTATATTTTGAGCATAGAAATTATGTAGCTGCTATATTTATGTTTTTACCCCTAGCTGCTGGTTTGAGTAGTTTATCTGAGAAAGTAAAACCGAGTATTGTTATTCTGATTAGTGTCTTGATACTAAGTGTTTTGTCATTTATGACATGGCAGCGTACTATGTTGTGGGCAGATACTGATAAATTACAAATGTACTGGGCACAGAATAATCCTAATTCAGAACGTGGATTGGTCTTTATGGCAAATTATTGGGCTAGCCATGGAGAAAATGAAAGAGCAAATCAGCTATTAGTTGAAGCATCGCAAAAACATCCTGAAAGTGGCTTAATCGCATTTCAACTATTATTACAACAGGTGAATGATAAAACCGTAACAGAACAGGACTTTGTTAGTTTACAGAAAAAAATACCTCAACAGCGTTCTGATCCTCAAGTGATGATACGTGTACGAGATATTGTTGTGAGTATTGTTAGTGATCAACAGAAAGTGGTCGATGCTAGAGTGATGCTGAAAGTGTTAGATGCTTTCATGTTACCAAATTCAGCATATCGAGATATACCGAACTTAGATGCTATGATTCTTGTGTTAAAAGGTTTGTTATTTGTTGATATGGGAGATGTTTCAAATGGTTATGATTCTTACCATAAAGCTATTTTACTAAATCCAGATATTGATAAAGCTCTTGCTATGGTGTCAGATCTAGGTAACCATGGATATCGTCAGCAGGCTTTGCAGTTGTTAGGTGTTGCAGAGGCTGAGTATGTTAAACAGCCAGATCTAATGCTAGCAAAACCAAGAGCATATTCTAACGAACAAATTGTGCAGTTAAGGCAAGCAATACAAATAGACTTAAAAAATTCTGAGGATAGTAATTGATGGCAATTAGTGTGGTGCTGCCTGCTAAAAATGAAGCAGCTGCAATTGGACAAACAATTGAGAAGATTAAGCAGCTGCAGGCTATTGATGAAATTGAAATTATTGTAGTAAATGATGGTTCGACTGATTCAACCAAAGTTGTTGCTGAGCAGGCTGGAGCAAGAGTTGTATCGCATCCATACTCTAAAGGAAATGGTGCCGCAATTAAGACAGGAGCTAGGGAGGCTATTGGGGACATTATTATATTTATGGATGCCGATGGGCAACATGATCCACAAGATATCCCGCGTTTGATAGAGAAAATTGGGCAAGGTTATGATTTGGTTGTTGGGGCAAGACAAAAAGGTTCACAAGCAAGTATTGGTCGTGGTATTGCAAATAAGCTCTATAATAATTTAGCAACTTATATGACAGAGCATCCAGTAGAAGATCTTACTTCTGGTTTTAGAATTGTGCGAGCAGATAAATTTAGAGAGTTCTTATATTTATTACCAAATGGTTTTTCTTATCCCACCACCAGTACGATGGCTTTTTTTCGTGCAGGATATTCTGTTGGTTATGTCCCTATTCATGCGGCTAAACGAATTGGAAAAAGTCATATTAAGCCCATTAAAGATGGTGTAAGGTTTTTCTTGATTATCTTTAAAATAGCAACACTTTTCTCGCCATTAAAAATGTTTCTGCCAATTGCCATGATTTTATTTGTGATGGCAACAGGATGGTATGGCTATACCTTGTATGAATTCGGGCGGTTTACTAATATGAGTGCGTTACTTTATACAGGTAGTGTAATGATTTTTTTAATGGGGCTAATTTCGGAGCAGATTACCAATTTGATGTATAAAGATGGAAATTAAGACATGGAACACTTAAGAAAGCCCCATGTTGTTCTGGATAATCGAAATAGTAAAGCCATTAAAATTCAAAAAATTATTGCATCCGAAAGAGGGTTTCGGCAACAGGATTTTATTCTTGAAATTGGTACAGGTAGTGGTGGAATAGCAGCATATTTCGCTGCACAGAACATACAATTTAATGTTCAGACTGTTGATGTAGTTGATAGTCGGGTATCTAAAGAAGGTTATCAGTTTCAGTTGGTTAATGGTACAACCTTGCCATTTGAGGATGAAAGTTTTGATGTCGTGATTACCAATCATGTAATAGAGCATGTAGGGGAATCGGATGCGCAGCTTCATCATCTTTGTGAGATAAAGCGTGTATTAAAGAAAGATGGTGTTGCTTATTTGGCAGTCCCAAATAGATGGATGCTAGTTGAACCTCATTATCAGTTAATTTTTTTAAGCTGGTTACCGAAAAAATATCGTTCAAAATATCTTAAAAAGATGAGAAATATTGATTTTTATGATTGTGAACCATTTGAGAAGAAACAGCTGGAAAATTTATTTGATATTGTTGATTTTTCTTACCAAAATCAAACGATTCAGGCACTTAAGATTTTATTGCAAGATGAAAGAGAAAATCATAAATTTTTGTATTATATGTTCTTGTTTATCCCTGATTTTGTGTTAAGAGTATTTCTAGGTGTTATTCCAACTTTAATTTATACAATGAAAATCAATAGGCATTGATGTGTTAAATACTTTAGTACAGCTTTGGCGGATTCTTACACCACTAGATAAACGTAAATTAGTTTTAGTTCTAGTTTTGGTTTTAGTGATGGCGTGTATTGAAGCTGCTGGGGTAGTATCGATTATGCCTTTTTTAGCAGTTTTATCAAACCCTTTAATTATTGAAACAAATCCTATTTTTCATAAAGTATATGTATTATCAAATAGCCAAAGTACCCAGCAATTTATTATGTATATGGGAGTATTATCTCTATTTGTTGTGATATTTTCAGCAGGGTTTAAAATTGTTACGCAGTATGCTCTATATCGTTTTGGTAATTTGCAGCGTCAT
Source organism: Acinetobacter sp. TR3 (assembly GCF_027105055.1). Lineage (NCBI taxonomy): Bacteria > Pseudomonadati > Pseudomonadota > Gammaproteobacteria > Moraxellales > Moraxellaceae > Acinetobacter > Acinetobacter sp. TR3. The sequence continues at coordinate 2,960,262 of NZ_CP114264.1, read as the reverse complement.
TATTTTTCAACTCGATTACTAAGTATCTATTTAAAACAGGATTATGAATTTTTTATACAGCGTAATAGTTCAGCGCTTATCAAAAATGTATTAGCAGAAACAGATCAGTTGGTCTGGAATATGATTCAACCAGCTTTGCTCATCTTATCCTATGGTGTTGTACTTTGTGCAATGGTGGGGATTTTGTTGATTTATGATCCTATTATGGCAATTTCAACGGCATTGGTTTTAATTGGATTTTATTTTGGTATTTACTGGATAGTGAAAAGACGGCTTAATCGTATTGGATTGGGTTTTGCAGAGGCGAATACTGAACGTTATCAATCCTGTCAGGAAGCATTGGGTGGGATTAAGGATGTCATTATCAATCATGCTCAGCAAGGCTATCTTGATAATTTTGAAAAATATTCTAGAACTTATGCAAGACATTATGCAACGAAAGATACATTAGGACAGATTCCGTTACATATTATTGAAACAGTAGGTTATAGTTGTTTGATTATTTTGGCAATTATTCTAGCGTATTCTGGTAAGGATGTATCGCATATTCTGCCAGTATTAGGCTTGTATGGTTTTGCTGCTTATCGTATGTTACCAGCAGCGCAAAATATCTATCGCTCAGTGACCCAGATTAAATTTTCAGAACATGTTTTTGATAATGTGCAAAGAGAATTTGCCCTAGAGCAGGGTCAGAAAAAATTAGCACAAAATGGCGAGACTTTAGATTTTCATCAGGAAATCCGGTTAGAGCATCTTGAGTTTGCTTATCCAAGCAGGCAGGATAAGTCCGTGATTAGAGACTTTAGTTTTACGATTGTTAAAAATACGAGTGTGGGCATTGTTGGCAAAAGTGGTAGTGGAAAAAGTACGCTAATGGATTTGATGTTGGGTTTGCTTAAACCTCAAAGTGGTCAGATTTTTATTGATGATACTGAGTTAGTGCAGCAAAACATGGCAGCATGGTATAATATTGTTGGCTATGTTCCACAAAGTATTTATCTGGCAGATAAGTCCATTGCAGAAAATATTGCCTTTGGTGTGCCAATCGAGCAGATTGATTTAGCTCAAGTTGAATTTGTGGCTAAACAGGCGCAAATCCATAATTTCATAATGGAACAATTACCGCAAGGTTACGGTACAATAGTTGGCGAATGTGGAGTGATGTTGTCTGGTGGGCAAAAACAACGTGTTGGAATTGCTCGCGCATTGTATAAAAATCCACAGATTTTATTTATGGATGAAGCAACTAGTGCTTTAGATACAGAAACAGAGCAAGCGGTAAATGAAGCTATCCAAAAATTGAGTGGGCAAAAAACTATGATTATAATTGCTCATCGGGAAAGTGCAGTGGCGAAGTGTGACAGGATTGTAAGATTGGGGTGAGGTGAGAAATTATAATTAAGGATTTAATGCTATTATAAATACTAATATATAAGTATTTGAAGTTTAACTAAGTTTAATTGATGGTGGGTACTTTAATGTATGAAGTTTGCAGAATTTGCTATAATACAGAAAGTAAATATATCTTTCAAGGAAAGCTACTTCATCACGTAGTCAAATACTATGAATGTGCTATTTGCGGGTTTGTGCAAACAGAAAATCCATATTGGCTAGAAGAAGCATATGATTCAGCCATTAATGATGTTGATACTGGTATTATGCAAAGAAATCATTTGTGCTCAAAAAGAGCAACAAATTTATGTGCTCTTCTAAAGATAAAAAATGAAATTATTTTAGACTTTGCTGGTGGTTATGGTATTTTTACTCGTTTAATGAGAGATGTAGGATTTAATGTACTTTGGCAAGATAAATATTGTGCTAATCTATTAGCTAAAGGTTTTGGTTATGATGGGAAGAGTGTAAAGTTATTGACGGCTTTTGAAGTGTTTGAACATTTGGAAAGACCGATAAATACGCTGGATGAAATGTTTAGTATTTCCTCAAATATTTTCTTTTCCACTTTATTAATTCCAGAACCAACTCCAAAAATTGAAGATTGGTGGTATTATGGTCAAAATCATGGGCAACATATTGGTTTTTATAGAAAAAAAACCTTAAAATATTTAGCAAAAAAATATAATAAAAACTTATACTCATACAACGCTGAGATACATTTACTTTCAGAAAATAGAATTTCTCCTATATTATTCAAAATATTAATGAGATTTTATAATTTATTTTTTATTTTCACTCAAAAAAGAGTTTCTTCTAAAATATGGAATGATTATCTTGAGATTGGAGAAAAGAAATGAAAATAAAATTTGATTCTGCAATTTTTTGCAATCAAAGGTTTGGAGGTATCTCAAGATATTTTTTTGAACTATCAAATGAAATTAATTCTTTAAATAGAAATGATGATCTTAAAATAGTCGCTCCATTATATAAAAATGAATATATTAGGGAGTCAAAATTTACAAAAGGATATTATTGGGGTGAATATCCAAAATACACAAATCAGTTATATAGATATTTTAATTATTTTATAGATAATTTGGATGATAAGATATTTTCATATGATATTTGTCATATGACTTATTATAAGCCATATGTTAATAATTCAAAGTCTAAAAAAATTATTACAGTATATGATATGATTCATGAAATATTTCCAGATAATTTTAATACTAATGATGAAACTAGAAAGAATAAAGAAATTTCTATTAATCGTTGTGATCATGTAATTTGTATCTCTGAAAAAACTAAATCTGATTTAATTAATATATTAAATATCCCTGAGGAAAAAATTTCTGTTATATATTTGGGGGTGAGTTTAGATGTTGGTATTCCAATTGAAAAAAAAGATGATTATATTTTGTATGTGGGTTCGCGTAATGGATATAAGAATTTTAAAAATTTTATTAAAGCATATTCAATTAATAATTACTTAAAAAATAGAATAAAATTATATGTTTTTGGTGGTGGGGCATTTTCAAAAGAGGAATTAAGTCTATTTAACAGCTTAGGTATTAGTGAGTCATATATTATTCATATAGGAAATGATGACCTTATATTAGATAGTCTATATAAGAATGCTTTAGCTTTTGTATACCCATCTTTATACGAGGGGTTCGGTTTACCTCCATTAGAGGCAATGATTAGAGGATGTCCCGTAGTGGTTAGTAATACTAGTTCTATTCCAGAAGTCGTTGGGGATGCTGGTTTATATTTTAATCCTAATTCAGTAGAAGATATGAGTGAGGCTTTATCTAAAATTATTTTTGACACAAGTTTGAGGGAGTCACTTGTAGCTGATGGTATTGAGCATGTAAAAAAATTTACTTGGAAGAATTGTGCTATACAAACTAGAGAAGTTTATGAGAGTTTACTTTGAATAAGACGGCATTAATTTTTGGAATATCAGGTCAAGATGGTGCTTATCTTGCAAAATTTTTACTCAATCAGGGATATTCCGTTTATGGTACTTCTAGGAAAGACTATCTTGATAATTTTCATAAACTTAATATTAATCATCTAGCTCATATATTTAATGTTAACCTAGAATCATATTTTGAAATTGAACAGCTTATTATCTCCATTAATCCTAATGAGATTTATTATTTAGCAAGCCAATCCTCTGTTGCTATTTCATTCACATTACCAGCAGAAACAATTAAAAGTTGTACTTTGGGCTTACTCAATATTCTTGAAACTTGTCGAAATCATCAACTGAATACAAAGATTTATAATGCGGGTTCAAGTGAATGTTTTGGTGATAGTTTAGGAATACCAATTTGCGAAAAAACTATTTTTGCACCTAAAAGCCCATACGCTATTGGAAAATCATCTAGCCATTGGCTAGTACAGACATATCGAGATGCATATTCAATTTTTGTATGTACAGGTTTTTTATTTAATCATGAGTCAAGATTGAGACCTGATACGTTTGTTACTAAAAAAATCATATCAACAGCTCAGCGTATTGCTGCTGGTTCAAAAGAAACTCTTATCTTAGGCAGGCTTGATATTTATAGGGATTGGGGCTTTGCTCCAGAATATGTGGAAGCTATGTGGGAAATTTTGCAGGCTCAAGAACCAGATGACTTCATTATTGCGACTGGCGTTAGTTATTCTTTGAAAGATTTTGTGGTTAATGTCTTTGAAAATCTAAATTTAGATTGGGAAAAATATACCCGACAATCAGAAGAGTTTTTTAGACCTAACGAGTTACTTGTTAGCCGGGCAGATCCATCTAAAGCAGAGCAGAAATTAAAATGGAAAGCTCAAAAAACAATGCCAGAGACAGTTAAATGTATGCTTTATGAACTGGATAAGTAAGGAAATGAAATGAAAAAAGCACTGATTACAGGTATTACAGGACAAGATGGTTCATATCTAGCCGAATTTCTGTTAGAAAAAGGTTATGAAGTTCATGGGATTAAACGTCGTTCATCATTGTTTAATACACAGCGGATTGACCATTTGTACCAAGACCCACATATAGATGGAAAACGTCTAATTCTACATTATGGTGATTTAACTGATTCATCAAATCTAACCCGTATTTTGCAGCAAGTACAACCTGATGAAGTCTATAACTTAGCTGCACAATCGCATGTAGCAGTAAGTTTTGAATCTCCTGAATACACCGCAGATGTGGATGCCTTAGGAACATTACGTTTACTTGAGGCGATTCGGTTTTTAGGCCTAGAGAAAAAAACTAAATTTTATCAAGCATCTACTTCTGAATTATATGGTCTAGTACAAGAAACACCACAAACAGAAACAACACCATTTTATCCTCGGTCACCTTATGCAGTTGCAAAATTATATGCCTATTGGATTACAATTAATTATCGTGAAGCCTATGGAATATATGCTTGTAATGGCATTCTGTTTAACCATGAATCTCCTCGTCGTGGTGAAACTTTTGTGACTCGCAAAATTACTCGAGGGTTAGCATATATCGCTTTAGGTTTAGAAAAATGCTTATATCTTGGTAATTTAAATGCTTTGCGAGATTGGGGGCATGCTAAAGATTATGTTCGTATGCAATGGTTAATGTTGCAACAAGAACAGCCGGAAGATTTTGTGATTGCCACTGGACAACAGTTTTCAGTTCGCCAATTCATTCAATGGTCTGCACAAGAATTAGGTATTTATTTACGATTTGAAGGTGAAGGGGTAGATGAAATAGCAGTGGTTGAACAAATAATAGGTAATATTGCCACAGGGTTAAAAGTTGGGGATATTATTGTACGAGTGGATGCTCGTTATTTTAGACCTACTGAAGTAGAAACATTATTAGGTGAACCACAAAAAGCTAAAGAAAAATTAGGCTGGATTCCTGAAATTACTGTGCAAGAGATGTGTAAGGAAATGGTACAGGAAGATTTAAAGCTAGCCCAACGTAATGCTTTATTAAAACAATCTGGACATGAAGTCTTTTTACCGTGGGAAGCGGATAGATGAGTCAAGCCAAAGCACAGAAAATATTTATTGCAGGGCATCAGGGGATGGTTGGCTCTGCACTTGTGCGTGTATTACAGCAAGATACAAATAATGAACTTGTTACAGCATGTCGGGAAACTTTAGATTTAAGTCAGCAAAATGCAGTATTAGATTTTTTTAAACAGCAACAATTTGATCAGATTTATTTAGCTGCTGCCAAAGTCGGTGGAATTTATGCTAATCAGCATTATCCAGCCGAATTTATTTATCAGAATTTAATGATACAAAATAATATTATTCAGGCAGCACATCAGACAAATGTACAAAAACTATTATTTTTAGGCTCATCCTGTATTTATCCAAAATTTGCAGAACAACCCATTAAAGAAGAAGCATTATTAACAGGATACTTGGAAGCGAGCAATGAACCTTATGCCATTGCCAAGATTGCAGGGATTAAATTGTGTGAAAGTTATAATCGTCAGTACGAACGTGACTATCGTAGTGTTATGCCAACCAATTTATATGGTGTAAATGATAACTTTCACGATCAAAATAGTCATGTGATTCCAGCCTTAATACAACGTATTCACATTGCTAAAATTACCAAGCAAAAACAGGTTGAAATTTGGGGAACTGGGCAAGCAAAGAGGGAATTTCTTTATGTTGATGATATGGCAGCCGCCTGTGTACATGTGATGAATACATCTTTAACGCAATATCAAAATGTGACCGAAACAATGCAATCACATTTAAATATTGGTACAGGTGAAGAAGTGACAATACAGACACTTGCACAGCTGATTTGCGAAGTTATTGGATATTATGGGGAATTAATCTTTAATCACCAAAAACCAGATGGTACCCCCCGAAAAGTATTAGATGTTTCACGTTTGCATCAACTAGGTTGGAAACATCGAATTTCCTTAAAACAGGGATTAAAACAAACCTATTTATGGTATCTTAATCATCAAGGACAGCTAAGAAGTATATAGTTCAAGGATAGGATTATGATTGTACCTGTGATTTTAGCGGGTGGTTCTGGTACAAGATTGTGGCCACTGTCTCGACAATCTTATCCTAAACAATTTTTGCATTTGGTTGATGAAAAGTACACCATGTTGCAATTAACATTAAAACGTTTGGAAAATTTGTCACAAAAAACGTTAGCACCGATTGTGGTATGTAATGAAGATCATCGTTTTGTTGTTGCGGAACAATTACGCCAAATTAATATTGAGCAAGCTTCTATTATTTTAGAGCCTTGTGCAAAGAATACTGCACCAGCAATTACTCTAGCGGCTTTAAGAGCACAAGAATTATATCCCGAGCAAAATATTACATTACTAATATTATCCGCAGATCATTATATTGCCGATATCACTAGTTTTCAGAACAGTATTCTGCTTGCTGAATCGCAAGCACAATTAGAGAAATTAGTAATCTTTGGTGTAAAACCGACTGAACCCAATATAGGTTATGGTTATATTCAACTAGGTGAACAAATAATAAATAAAAAAATATATAAACTAGATAAATTTGTAGAAAAACCAGATATTCATACCGCAGAACATTATGTATCAAGTCAAAATTATTTGTGGAATAGTGGAATGTTTATGTTTCAAACACAAATTTTTCTGCAAGAATTAAAAAAATATCAAATTAATATTTATCAAAATTGTTTAAATGCATGGCAATATAAAACTAAAGATTTAGACTTTATTCGGATCGGTTTAAATGAGTTTCAACAATGCCCAGAAGACTCAATTGACTATGCGATTATGGAGCATACTACACAAGGTGTTGTAGTTGGGCTTGATGTAGGGTGGAATGATTTAGGTTCATGGTCATCATTATGGCAGTCTAATCAAAAAGATGAACAACAAAATGTAATATTTGGAGATGTTCTTACTGAACAAAGTCAAAGTAATTATATTTATGCATCTTCTCGTTTAGTGACAGTCTTAGGGGTGGAAAATCTCATTGTGGTTGAAACCAAAGATGCTGTTCTTATTGCACATCAGGATAAATCACAAGAAATAAAAAGTATTGTTGCACAATTAAAACAGCAACAAAGAATAGAATTATTACAACATAAAGAAGTAGTTAGACCTTGGGGAAAATATGATTGTATTGATGTTGGAGAACGCTATCAAGTTAAACGGATTACAGTGAATCCTAAAGCAAAGTTATCGTTACAATTACATCATCATCGAGCAGAGCATTGGGTTGTGGTTAAAGGTACAGCAAAAGTAATAAATGGTGAGAAACAGTATTATGTGACTGAAAATGAATCAACATTTATTCCTTTAGGTACAATGCATAGTTTGGAGAACCCAGGTTGTATTCCCTTAGAATTAATAGAAATTCAGTCAGGTAGTTATCTTAGTGAAGATGATATTATACGCTTCAAAGATCAATATGGGCGTGCTTAGTGAATGATCAAAGCAGAAGATTTTGATGGGAAAATTAGTATTATTACAGCCATTTATAATGCAGAAGATTGTATTCATCATTTAATTGAAAGTCTAAGGATGCAAACGGATCAAAATTTTGAATGGGTTGTAGTGGATGGATTATCTACAGATAGTACTTTAGAAACTTTAAAAAAGATTGTTGACTTAAATATAAAAATAATCTCAGAAGCTGATTTTGGAATCTACGATGCACTGAATAAAGGGATTAAGGCTTGTGAGGGAGAGTATTATCTAGTTGCTGGTGCAGATGATATATTTTATTCAAATGCTGTGAAGGATTATAAGAATGCACTTGAAGGAAGAGTAGATATGGTAACTGCACAAATCAAGATAGGGCAATATATATCAAAGCCAAGTAATAAACCGTCTTGGTGGGTGGGACAATTTCATTGGGTTTCTGCACATGCTTTAGGGTTATTGATTCGGAAAGAATTACATCATCAATATGGTTATTATTCAAGAAAGTTTCCAATCGCTGCAGATCAATTATTTATCAAAAAATGTTGTCAAAGTGGAGTGAACGTAAAATATATAGATTGTTTGGTTGGAGAGTTTGGAGTTGAGGGCGTAAGCTCATATGATGCTATTGGAACATGTACAGAGGCATTTCGTGTTCAGCTCCTTACTGAAAAAAATAAATGGGTTCAATATATATTGTTTATACTAAAGTTAACTAAAAGAATGTTTATTAGGTTCTAACGATTAGATTATATATATTGATATATTCTTTCAACATATTATCGGTATTAAATCTTTGAATAGCCATTTCTCTCGCCATTTTTCCTATCTCTATACATTTTTTGGGGTTTCGTTTTAAATATTGAATCGTTTCGACGAAATCCTGAATATTATCTTTTTCACATAAAAGACCTGTCACACCATGATTTATTAGTTCAGTTAATGCTGAACCATTGGTAATAACAACAGGTAAACCACAGGCCATTGCTTCAATAACAACTAATCCGAATCCTTCACTTCTTGATGGAAATAAAAGAGCATCAGCATTTTGCATTGCTTTAATTACTTGTTCATGAGTCAACTTTCCTAAATCATGTGTATTCGGTGGCATATATATGCTATCTTTTTTTGCTGCTTCACCACCTGTATATTGGAGCTTAAAATTATCACCTAATTTGCTTATTATGGGGAATAATAAGTCTACACCTTTTAAATTACGCCATGCTCCGACATAAAGTAATTGAAATTGTTCATTAGATTTTTTATGGTAGTGACTAGGTTTATATTTATCTGTATCAATGCTGTTATAAATTACTTGTATTGGAACATTACACAAGGTCTGTTGTGCCATTTTTGCCACAAATTGGCTTACAGCAGTAACATGATTTGCTAGTTGCATTACGCGTCGTTCATTCGGTGCTATCCAATACCTGTGATAAGCTGCTCTTAACATGCCCTTGCGTGGATGTAATTCAGGATCGTGAATAGCATGGTGTAAGGTCGCAATTACAGGTAATTGTTTAGGTAAAAATCGAGTATGTAACCAAGTATTTACATGTACTATGGTTGCCCATTTTGGGGGAGATGGAATGGGTACAGTCCAAGGTAGATATTCAGCTCGTAATGGTAACCAAGTTATTTCTGCTTTTATTCCTTGTTTATTTAATCCTTCTACTAATCGTTCTGTAAAAACATCTGTACCAGTATGTGTTCTTATTGCAGGGAACCATATAGCTGGTTTGCTAGTTGTCATAAATTATCCATTAAAGACTGTAATTTACTTTTTAAATTATACCAAGAAAATTGTTCAGCATAGTTCTTGCATAGCCTTTCGTTTAATACAAGTTCATTTTGCAAAAGCTGTATTGTAAATTTATTAAACATAGAATAACTCTGATTTTTAATTAAATATCCTGTCTCTGCATGTTTAACAGCATCCACAATTCCTCCTGTAGCAAAAGCGATTGTTGGTATACCGTGTGCTGCTGCTTCAATAGCAACCATCCCAAAACCTTCAGGATCATTGGGAATATTTTTAACAGGAAAAATATGAATATCTGCTAGATAATACCAAGAAGAAAGTAGCTCATCATCAGAGATATTGCCAGTGAAAAGTATATTATTCTGAATATTATATTTTTTTGCTGCAATAAGGATCGACTCTTTGCTTTGTAGGTTTTTATTTAATGATTGAGATGGAGTATCACCAATAATCACTAATATTGTATTTGGACAAGATTGAATAATTGTTGAAAGGCTATTTTCTATAAATTCAAGAATACCCTTACGTGTTGTTAGGCGACCAACAGAGATTAGAATTTTTTTATCTTCCAGTTGAAACTGTGCTTTTAAAATATTTATAAGATTTTGATTTTTGTTAGGGGCAGGGAAACTTACTCCTGGAAAAATAATTTCTAGTTTATCTTGATGGACTCCTTTTTGCACACAAATATTAGATGTTGGAGTGCTATTCGCAATTATTTTATCAGCCATTCTAATTGAAGGAACCCAAATTAAATTATAGATTGGGTTGTCCGTCCCTATATCTAATCCATGGATGTAGACTAAACTTTTCTTACGGAAAATCTTAGCCCAAAAAACAGTAATTGGGGCTGTTAAGCCACTACCAGCAAATAAAATGTCTGGACGTTGTGTTAAGCAGATCCAAAAAGTTTTGATAAAAGCTAATATAAGGAAAAAAAATAATGGATTTAATTTTACTCCGTAAAATGAGACTTTTGCTGGTACAATTTTTCTTGCATCAAGATGGCTAATCAGCAGAACATCATGATCCGTAGATAACTCATCTATTATATGCCAATTTAAGCGTTCCATACCTCCAATAAGAGGAGGTAAATTGCGTGTAATAAATAAAATTTTTTTTTTCAATTGTTATGACCTTGCAAAAAAGGATTGGTATGCTTTTGAAGGTAAATTTTACCTAAAATACTTGAACCTTCATAGGTTAGATGCTGTTGATCTCGATATAAAGAAGTATTTTGCAGTGATGAAAAGCATTCCTCTTTATTGCAAATGATATCTGTAAAATCAATTACAATAAGTGATGGGAATGACTTTTGCAGTTCGATTAGCATTCTTTGCCATTCAGTAAAATCACTGTCATGCTTGATCCGAGGGAAATTACAGCTTTTTTTGAATGATCGAAGATGGCAATTTACGTCAACATCCATCAAAATTGGATTGTCATTAATGATAATTGGTTTGGCTCCAGATTGTATAATAGATAAAATGGTTTTTTTTAGCCCCCAATAAAAAAATTCTTTTGACTTTGATTTGTCGATAAAATTATTATTTTTTCTTGAATAAATACTTCTTTCCCAATTATGTGGAAAATATCCGCCCATAACCACATATTTAAAATTATTGTTATAAATATGTTTTTCTATAAATTTGTTTATATTATAAAAATTATCCTCTTTTTTGATTTCTTTTGTTTTATTGTTTATTGTATATCTATCTAAATTTATTAGATATGCTGTGGAAGAATATGTTATTTCATAACCTTTCATATTTGCATCTTTGGCAAATATATCAATCATTCCTGACTGAGAATTTGAATGACTATCACCAACTAAGAGGATATCTATATTTGTTTTTTTATTTCTCCAAAATAACAACTTTCAATTGGGTGATTATTATTATCTATGCATTTAATTGATGTTTCAGAAGTGGTAGTGCTTTTACTATCCTTTAATTGGTAATTTCTGTATTGGTATATGCTAATAATTATTATAGCTGGAAAAATGAATAAAAAAACAATTATTATATTGTTATTTTTAAAAATATTTTTAATTTTCTTTTCAATTAATTCATAGCTAAGTATGGAAAGCATTATTGTTAGTAGGAAAATTATAATTTTTTGGTTTGTATCTAAATTTAAGGATAAAATTGTAAAATATGAAATAATTGGCCAATGCCACAAATACATCGGGTAGGATATTTTTCCTATATATTCAAGTGGTTGTAGGATTTTGTATTTTACTTCTGTACCATAAGTAATATATATGGCAGAAAGTATACATATAACTGCTGCATTGTATGATGGGAATATGGATTCATTATTAATAAAGACATTTGTAATAAAAAGTAATATGATTGCAATAGATGCTATTGGAGTTGAATATTTTTTTAATACTATATGTGGTTTGTGGAAATTAATGCAAGCACCAAGTAGAAATTCAAAAAGGCGAGAAGTTAATAGATAGTATGCTTTAATGGGGTCTTTAACTGCGTAAATATGTGAAATTAAAATTGATACTAAAATTGTAATTGTTAATAATATTAATATAGTTTTATTTTTAAATTTAAGCAATGCTATTAATGTGAGTGGCCAGATTAAATAGAACTGTTCTTCTAGACTTAAAGACCATAAGTGAAGTAATGGAGTGGTTTCAGCATTAATTTTGAAATAATTTCCTAATAAAATCGAGTAATAAATATTTGAATTTAGTGTAATTGCTGAAAGTGCAGTTTTAAACAACTCATTCAATTCCGTAGGTGTTAGAATGAGAGAGAAAACAATTATTACGGTGAAAACAACCAAGAAAAATGATGGTGCTAAGCGAGAAATGCGTCTGCTGTAAAATGATTTAAGTGAAAAGTGCTGGGTTGTTAATTTTTCATATTTTATATTTTTTGTTATGAGATATCCTGATATGACTAGAAATATATCTACACCAATAAATCCTCCATTAAAGTAAGGAACTTTAAGATGGTGTAAAATCACCAGTAAAACGGCTATTGCCCTTAATATATCAATGTGACTCAGGTAGCTTTTATTCATAAAAATGCTATATTTATCTTCATTTTACATAAGATACTGATAAATATATCCTATTTTTTTTGTTGTGTCATTTTAAATTAAAATTCAAATTGAATACATGTGAAATTAGCATGAATGTTAGACTCATCATATAATCTCTAGATAGCTTTTCCTTTGAGCAAAATATGTTTTTCCTGAGCCTAATTTTGTCAGCTGCCTTATTTAGTTTTGCTTGGCTGTCACCATTTCATACCTATCCCTGGGTGACATTTTCTAGTGAGTTGGCAAGCTTCGGAGCTGCGTTGGCGTTACTAGGTGTTCTGCTCAAACAAAATATTAAAATTCCTAAACCACAACTTTTGATGTTGCCTTTGCTTTTGATTCCTATATTTCAATGGCTATTTGGACTCGTTCCAGATTTTAGTGTGGCATTGCTAAGTTTTTCATATGTTTTTATGTTCTGGTTGATGATGATAGGTGGATATAACCTGTCCTCTACATCTGAAAATCGTCAACGCTCTATGCAAGGGGCGAGTTATGTAGTACTAAGCGTTGCTTTTATAAGTAGTTTGATTGCGATTGTTCAATGGTTGAATCTAGAGTCAAATTTTAGTTGGATTATTCAGCTCAAAGGAAGCCGACCATATGCGAATTTTGGTCAACCTAATAATTTAGCTACATTTTTGATTGTAGGTTTAATGGGTGCGTTGTTCTTATATGAAAAGCATAAAGCATCTTTGTGGCTACTTATTCCATCAAGCTTATCTATCTTATTTGCGATTTGCTTAACGCAATCACGGACTTCTTGGCTAGTCTGTATTTTTATTTGTATCTATTGGGTGATTAAGCAATATAAGAATAAACCAAGGCTTAATTTTATTAAGTTATTTGGTTGGGCTGCTACGTATTTTTTAATTGCGGGCTATTTATTGCCTATTATCGCACAATTCATGACGATAAGTGTTGGAGAGGCGGTAACCCATACAGCATCACTAGCAGAACGTGCAGGTTCAGGGCATGAGCGTCTTGGGATGTGGATGCAAATTATACATGCCATAGGTGAGCGTCCGTGGTTTGGTTATGGCTGGAATCAAACAAGTGTCGCGGTTGTGGAAAGTATCCATTTTAATACCGTACAAGTTTGGTTTAATAGCGCACATAATATCCTGTTAGATCTGTTGGTTTGGAATGGTTTGCCATTAGGCTTTTTAATTATTGCTTACTTTGCGATTTGGTTGTTTTGGTTAAGTAAAAATGCAAAAGATACTATTTCGATTGTAGCAATATTAATGGTCAGTGCAATTTTGATTCATGCAATGTTGGAGTTTCCGCAGCGTTATGCTTACTTTTTATTGCCAATCGGCTTTTTGTTGGGGTTGATTCAAGCCCAAACGCCAAATTTAAACGGTGTTAGCTTACATCGGAATATTATTCGTTGTGTATGGCTCATTTCTCTGATTGTCTTACTGTTGATTTGGCGAGATTACAAACTGTTCCAAGATAATAGTCAATTGGTTTTTAAGCAAAAAACAGCTTCAGAAGAGATATTGGGTAGTTCTAAAATATTGATACTCACTCAATTTCAACAACGATTAGATTGGATTGCTTTAAAGCCTCAGACATTGATGTCCGATTCAGATCTTAGCGTAATTGGCGAAATGGTTGAAAATAAGGCTACACCTTATAATTTAAAAAAATATGCACAATTACTTGTTTATAATCATAAGCTTGATGAAGCGGAGCAACAATTATTTGTTTTGCAACAATTGTATAAGCAAAAAATAAGCTTGGCAGAAATTATGGAATTAAATAATAAATAAACTTGTAAAATTCATCTACTTTATCTTTTAAGGGATAAAGTAGATGGCATGCTTTAAATTTGGCTTTGGATATAGTTTTCGATGCCAACATTTTCAACTAAATCAAGTTGCGTGTCGAGCCAATCCCAATACTCTTCTTCTTTCTCTAAAATTTCCTGAACTAAATCACGTGTAACGTAGTCTTGTTGTGCTTCAGCAAGTTCAACAGCTTGTTTAATCGCTTCAATGTTTTCTTTTACTTTACGAATGTCGCAATTGAGGACTTCGATGGTATGTTGCCCAATATATAACTTACCTAGATGCTGTAAATTAGGTAGGCCTTCTAAGAATAAGATCCGTTCAATGACCTTATCAGCGTGTTTCATTTGACGAATTGATTCTTTATATTCAGCAGAACCAAGTTTTTCAATTCCCCAGTCATTAAACATACGAGAGTGTAAAAAATATTGGTTAATTGCAGTTAAATGGTGATAAAGCACCTGATTCAGTTGATTAATCACGTCTCGATTGCCTTTCATTGCACTTACTCCATAAACACCACGTGATGCCCTAGTTGCTAAGGCAATTTATATGATTTTAATCAACAAATCGTGATATGGCGAGTAAATTATAGAACGGCAAATGAAAATCACAATCAAAATACGAAGAGGGTTTGAAGTTAAATCGGTAGCTATGATTTATTAAAAAAACCGCTTATCGGAGGAATGGTTAAAGTTCTACAAGAAGCGGCGGAGTCGTAAACCGAAAGTTAAAGATGTAGATATTATAAATTTGGCGGAATCAGGCAGCAACAGAAATACGGGCGGCAATTTCTGCTAATTCATCGCTAATAATTGAACGTGCTTCAGGTGCACAACGACCACAGCAAGTGCCTAAGTCGAGTAAATCACGAATTTCACGATAACTTTCAGCACCGTTTGCAACAGCGTCTTTGATATCTTGATCTGTGATTCCACGGCATAAACAGACATACATGGGAGTGATCCACAAATATTAATGCGATAATTGATATTATTGATAATTATTATCGTTTGTCAATGAATTTCATTCTTAGAGTGAATATATTCTTATTGAGAATTTGAATAAAAAAATACCACCTGATCGGTAGTATTTTTTCTTTATTTTATCTATTTGATAAATATTGTATTTAATTCTGTGTTGGAATAATAACAATACCATCCATTTCGACTAATGCGCTTTTAGGTAGGCTTGCTACACCTAATGCTGCACGAGCTGGATATGGCTGAGCAAAATATTCGCCCATAATTTGATTCACCAATTGGAAGTGAGAAAGATCTGTAAGGAAGATATTCAATTTAGCGATATCTGCTAAGCTGCCACCTGCGGCTGCACATACTGCTTTTAGATTATCGAATACACGACGAATCTGAGCCTCAATACCTTCTACAAGTTCCATACTGTATGGGTCTAAGCCAATTTGACCTGAAAGATAGAGCGTATTGCCAACAAGAATTGCTTGAGAATATGTTCCGATAGCAGCAGGGGCGTGTTCAGTATGAATAACTTGACGTGACATTAAGCTCTCCTATGTCATTGTTTCTATCTTAAACAATGTGACTTTAACACAAAAGTTTGGCTCGGAAACGGTCGAATACTGTTTAGTCGCAATTGTTTGCAAATGATTCATTAGCTTTAATAATAAGGAATCTTTCAATTTTAATTCTGGGCGAACATCGTGTATTAAACGATTAACTGACTTTTTC
Organism: Acinetobacter sp. TR3; assembly: GCF_027105055.1. NCBI lineage: Bacteria > Pseudomonadati > Pseudomonadota > Gammaproteobacteria > Moraxellales > Moraxellaceae > Acinetobacter > Acinetobacter sp. TR3. Next base: position 2,944,112 of record NZ_CP114264.1, on the reverse strand, counting down.
AACCTCTGGTTGAGCGGTTGGCATATTTAAGCGCTCAATTCTTGGGAAGCCAAAATGCATGCGTAAATCACGAATAATTTGGGCAATTTGATTTCGATTACTCACGACTATATTCACATAGGTTTTCTGTTCTTGTGAATAGACCATTTCTACGCCTGTTTTGGCCTTTCGGCATTGATAAATCAGGTCAGAAATTTGTTCGTCACTCATCGTCATATGAATACATAAGAATGCACTAAAGCGAACATCATCAATTTCTTCTGATTGCCAGTGTAAAGGCATAATGTTTTCAGGATGGAGGTGTTGTTCATGCAGTAAATTACGGCAGCGTGAACGATGTACGATTAAACCACGTCGAGATAAATGTCCTTGAATTGGATCTCCAAGCACAGGATTACAACAGTGTGCATATTTTACATCAACACCCTCAGTCCCTAAAATCAAGCGATCGGAAGTTTCATGATGCTGAGAGTGGTAATCTTGAGCAAATAAATGATTGGCAACCAATTGAGGTAATAAATCCCCAACTGCGATTTGTTCAAATAGCGTATCTTTATTAGCTAAATGTCGCCACTCAAGTACACTAATCCAGTCTTCTGCTGAAAGGTCATCTATAGAGCGATGAAATAGTTTTAAAGCGCGGTTAAGTGCTTGTTGACCTACAAGACGTTGCTCATCAATATCTTGTTCTCTTAGTAGATTCTGTAATGCACGACGTGCTTTTTGAGTATTAATAAAACTGAGCCAATCTGGATTCGGTGTTGCTAATACGTCTGTGATAATTTCAACTACTTGTCCGCTATGTAATGGAGTTGAAAGAGGGCGGATTTCACTATCCACTTTTGCGCCAACAGCATGATTGCCTAAAAATAGGCTAGCTGAGTAGGCGAAATCAACGACAGTGGCGCCTTGAGGAAGCTCGTGTAATTGACCATGCGGCGTATAGACCCAAATTTTTTCCTGATGTAAATAATCAAGTAAATCGCTAAAAGTGGTTTTTGCACAATCACTATCTATGAGCGTATTTAGGTTCTGCATCGAAGCTTGAATTGCCGAACGGCATGCTTGAGGTGCATTTTCTCCGAGTACTACACCAAAACGAGCAGCTTTACGCATTAATTCGGTTTGGATCGTCAAAGATAATGTGGTTTTTTCACCTTTTAGCTTAATCATTAATGATTGATTGCCACCTGGTAAAGGGCGGCGAATATGATCGTGATATTGTAAGACTTGAAAATTATCTTTGAGTGCTTCAACTAGACGGTCGCAATCAGCAATACTTTGCAGAATAATTTCAAAAGCATGGCTATGGCTTAATTCATTTAAATCAATTTCATTTTTTACAAAATGACGTAGTAATTCGATGTTATTATTTTTCTTCTTAATACGCCCTTGTAGATTATATTTTTTAAGCAAATCTGATAATTTTTGTTCCCATACCGCTTGGTATTCACAACGTTTGGGTTTGGTTTCTAAGAGTGCGGTTTGCACATCATTAAACATATCTAAGTCAAGATTTTGATAACATAAGTGTTCTAGGTTATCGGCCATTTCATTCATACCGACAAGACGTGCCATGGGTACGAAAATATCAAAGGTTTCTTGCGCGATACGTGCTCGTTTATCTGGACGTAATGCGCCTAAAGTCGTCATATTATGATAGCGATCAGCGAGTTTAATAATAATGACACGCGGATCTTGTAAGGTGGCTTGTAGAATTTTGCGGAATGATGCTGCCTTATTATATTCTTTATCACTTGAATGGCTGAGTTTGGTGACACCATCAACAAGTTCGGCAACGACAGATCCAAATTTTTCACCAATCTCATCTTTAGTAAATTCAGTATCTTCAATGACATCGTGTAATAAAGCTGCCATAAGCGTGTCGGCATCTAAACGCATATGCGCCAGAATGCAACTCACAGCAATAGGATGAAGAACGTAGGGCTCACCACTTTTTCGTGTAATACCACTATGTGCTAAATCAGCAAAATCACAGGCAGCAAGTACACTCTGAATATCACTATCTTTGAGATAGGCTTCAATAATGACCTTGAGTTGTTGCTTGGCTTGGCTGACCTCTTCGCCTGGCATAAAACACCTTTTATAACATGAATTCAGGAATAGATAAGATTAGCTTCTAATGAAAAGCATATTGTGGAACTTGTCAATTTGTTCATTAGAAAAACTCGTAAATTTTTTCAATGAAACATATTGTTTTTACCAATATAGCGCTGATTTTTCAACAAACAAAAAAGCCCAGTGTATTCACAATGGGCTTTTAGACAAAGCAAATCCAATTTAGAAAGAGAAGCCTTCTAAATTTAATGAGTTTGTAGACAACACCATGTCAAGATTTGAAGTCTGATAATCTTGATCGCGTTGTTTTAAAATTTCTTTAGTGACATGACCTGCCGCAATTTCGCGTAATGAAACGACTGTTGGTTTATCATTATCCCATTCTACAGTTGGTTCCATACCTTGACGTGCTAATTGGCGTGCACGTTTACTCGCTACCAGTACTAACTCAAAACGGTTATCTACGTGGTCTAAACAATCTTCAACGGTTACACGTGCCATAAGTTGTCTCGTTTGAACATTACATTTGAAAAGACTAAGTAGTATAAAAGGCTTTTAAATAAGACTCAAGTTATTCGCGATTAAGGGTGATTAACTTTTCAATTAATTGCTGGTGACGAGCACTTTGCTGTAAGGTAACTAAACGATTTGCTGTAATAATTGCTTCTAAATCATGAACAGCTTTATTGAAATCATCATTGATGATGATGTAATCGAAATTTGCGAAATGACGCATATCTTCTACAGCACAACTTAAACGATGTTCAATTACTTCAACTGAATCTGTTCCGCGATTAGATAATCGTTGTCTTAAATCATATTGAGTTGGCGGTAAGATAAAAATTTGTTTTGATTCAGGAAAAAGTCGACGAACTTGATCAGCACCCTGCCAGTCAATTTCGAGTAACACATCATGACCTTGTTGTAATTGTTCTTTGACTTTGGCTTGAGATGTGCCGTAGTAATTACCAAATACTTCTGCATACTCAATAAAACCACCTTGTTCTACTTGAGCTAAAAAAGTTTCAGTATCAGTAAAATGATAGTGAACACCATCTAGTTCACCAGGGCGTTGACCGCGTGTCGTATGTGAGACAGAAACATGTAGATTGCTGACTCGATCGAGTAGGGCTTTAACGAGAGATGTTTTGCCTGTTCCTGATGCCGCAGAAACGACAAACAATAGACCCGACATGATATTTTTCCTGATATGATAAAATATCTTGGCTATTGTAGTGTAGCGTGCCATTAAACGAAATAGTTTGGCATAAATATTCAGGTGATAAGAGAGGATGTTATGGAAATTGTGTTGGCCAATCCACGAGGCTTTTGTGCTGGTGTTGACCGTGCTATAGCAATCGTTAATCGGGCACTAGAATGTTTTAATCCGCCAATTTATGTACGTCATGAAGTGGTACATAACAAGTTTGTTGTTGATGATCTGCGTCAGCGTGGTGCGGTTTTTGTAGATGAGCTTGACCAAGTGCCTGATGATTCGATTGTAATCTTTAGTGCGCATGGCGTGTCTAAAGCAGTACAACAAGAAGCAGATCGCCGTGGTCTAAAAGTCTTTGACGCGACTTGCCCTCTAGTAACTAAGGTGCATATTGAGGTCACGAAATATGCCAGAGAAGGAACTGAAGCAATCTTAATTGGGCATGAGGGGCATCCTGAGGTCGAAGGTACAATGGGGCAATATGATAAATCTGGTGGTGGAAAGATTTATTTGGTTGAAGATGAAGAAGATGTTGCAGCTTTGGTGGTTGAACATCCTCATAAAGTTGCATTTGTCACTCAAACGACGCTTTCGATTGATGATACGGCTAAGGTCATCGATGCCTTAAGAACAAAATTTCCTAAGATCCAAGGTCCGAGGAAAGATGATATCTGTTATGCCACTCAAAATCGTCAAGATGCAGTACGTGATTTGGCGGAACAATGTGATGTAGTGTTGGTAGTAGGTTCTCCGAATTCATCGAATTCAAATCGCTTACGTGAATTGGCAGAGCGGATGGGTAAATCTGCTTATCTCGTGGATAATGCTGATCAGCTTGAAAAAGAATGGTTTAAGCAGGAAAGTAAAATTGGTGTGACTGCAGGTGCATCAGCCCCAGAGATACTGATTAAACAAGTGATTCAACGGTTACAAGATTGGGGGGCAACCCCTCCTAAAGAGTTGGATGGACGAGAAGAGAACATTACATTTAGCTTACCTAAAGAGCTACGTATTCAGGTGATACAAGCCTAATTTTTATAGAAAAATGTGAACTTGAAACGGATAGGGTGCAGCCTATCCGTTTTTTTATGGAGTTTATCTGCTTTGTATTGGTTCTGTAAAAATAAGATTTAATATAGAGTAAGGGAATTTGGATGATTAGGTGTAAAGCGATGGGGAACAATCGAGGATTCACCTTAATAGAGATGGCGGTAACGATTGCCATATTGGCAGTTGTAGCAGTAATGACGATACCGCCCCTAAGTGATTTAATCGCTAAGCAGCGTTTAAATACTACAGCGAAAGATTTAGCCTATATTTTTGGGCAGGCAAGGGCTCAATCTGCGGTGTTACGAAAAGAGGTAACCGTAAAGTTTAGCGATGGCACAAGTGATGCCACTAACTTTTTTTGGATATCAAAATATGATGATATTAAATTAACAAGTGATACAACAGACGTTGTTTTTCAACCTATAGGGTTAGTTACTATAAGACAAAAAGAAATTAATAATCCTTCTTTTAATCCTAGCCAACCAGAAGACCCTATCACTAATCCTAAAAAAATAAAACAGCCTGTTCCTTTAGTTTTTACTGTATGTAGCCAAAAATTGAGCTCATCCAAACAAATCAGTATCTCTAAAACGGGAGTAATTCAAAAAATTGAGGATAAATCAGGGGGCTGCTCATGATTAAGCAACAGCATGGTATAGGAATGGTAGAGATTTTGGTTGCCTTATTTATTTTGGCAATAGGTGTACTTGGATTTTCTGCTTTACAACTTCGTGCTTTGCAAGCAACAGCAGAAGCAATGGATCGTACAACAGCAATGACCACAGCAAGAGATTTAACTGATCGTATGCGAATAAATCGATTAGGTATTAATGATTATATTTCTTCAATCAATAATAAACAGACAGAAACAGATTGTTTTGGTACATCAACAGCTTATCAACCTGCATGCGATGTTGCAAAGATGGCTAAATATGATGCGACTCAGATTTTAACAAAAGCTAATAATGCTGGACAAACCATAATAATGAAGCAATGTGATGGCAGTAGTCGCACCTGTATCTATATTGCATGGGGGAAAACGGTCATTACTAAAGATGATCTTTCTACTTGTATGCTTAATGGTATTTATAAGCCAGATGCTCAATGTTTGGTCATGGAGACATTCTAGTGAAAGCAGCCAATGATTATTTATTTATTCAAACTAGAAATGACTATTATAGGAATCAGTCAGGCTTTACCCTGATTGAATTAATGATCGCTATTATTTTAGGCTTATTAATTACAGCAGCAGCAATTCAACTTTATATAACAGGGCAGAGAGGTATGGCTATTCAGCAAAGTGCTGCTAATTTGCAAAATAGCGCTAGTTTCGGTTTTGAGTACATGTTGAGGGATATTCGGCTAGCCAATCTAAATGCAGTAAAACCAGTGATAGATCCGACTATTTTGCATGGGGGGATTGTATTAAGTAAGGCAAATTTAAGTAGCGTGAATACTTTTACAATTACAGGTGGGACTGCTGCTAATAATTTAATGACGCAAGGGAATATAGGTTTATCTAATTTACAAGACGAAAAAAGTGATCAATTGGTAATTCAATATCGGAATACTATTGGTAACTCATTTGATTGCGAAGGAAACCAAATAAATGTAAATGCTTATGTTGTTGAGCGTTATTTTTTACGTGCTGATAGTCAAAATAATAATGATCCAAATACACCCCTAGTTTTAGCTTGTAAAGCCACTACCTATACAAAGGATGATGAACTTAAATTGGATGGGCTTAATGGTGATGGGGAGATTATTATTCCTCGCGTTGATCATATGCACATTTTACTAGGAGTGGCTTCCGATACACTAGATGCCACCACTAATCCAGCAAAAGCTGGTAAGGACGGCCTGTTAGACCGTTTTGGATATATTAGTATTCCTAATTATTTGGCACTTACTACAAAACCACAAATAGTTTCAATTCAAATTGGTGTATTGGTACGCTCTCCTGACAGTGTTGGTAAAAATGATTTAGCTGATCCGAATAAAACATATCAAATTTTTGATGTGAATAAACCACTCAAAACGGATAGTAAAAACAATCTTTATAATCGTCAGGTAGTTACTCAAACAGTAGCATTGCGTAATGGTTTTGGCTTGCAGGAGAATCCAAAATGAGAAGATTAGCAATGCAGCGCGGTGCAACTTTGATTGTCGTTTTGATCATGCTTGTACTGTTAACTTTAGTAGGGACATGGGCAATTCGTGGTAGCTTGACATCATTAAATATTGCGATGAATACGCAAGCGCAAGCATTATTACAGCAAGCATCTGATGCGGTGTTTTTTAACTTAGAGAATCAAACTTCTGATGAATTAACATTAGCAAAAATGCAAATAGGTGATGGAATGTTGGCTTATGTCTTACGTCCAGAGAATAAGGGTAAAGAACTTGTTTTCTGTATCCGAGGTGGCGATGCGAATAGTTTGTCTGGTAGCCGCAATGCTAGTGTGGTTTATTGGGAAGGATCACAAATTAAAAATACTCAACTTGGAACAGTTGGATTTTGTAATGTAGATCAAAAAGCTGATTTTATCAGTGGACGTTCCGCTGTAATGACTCGTGTCGGCATCCGGGCTGCTAGCAATAGTCAAGACTGGGAACATTTGCTTGAAGGGGATGATTCAGAAATGTCTAAAACCCAAAAAATTCAAAAAGTAGTAGTTAACGTTACATCTATTATCCCTAATTTAAGTAGTAATAGTTCAAGTGATATACAAGCCTGTTTATCAAACTACACCAGTTTTGTTGATAGTACTGTAACAAATAATGAAACAGTATCCGACTGCTTGAAAACAAATAACGTGCCTTACAGTAATCAAGAGATGGAATATACCTTAAAGCCTGTAACAGGTGCATCATAGAGGAGTGTCAAACATGAAAAATGTACAAAATCGAAGCGACATGACACCACGTCAGCAGACCTCTGTGGTGTCTAAGTTTAAAGTTGCTGCACTTTCAGCTGCGATTACTAGTTTATTGTGTGTAAGCTTACCATCAACTTATGCTAGTGATATTGAAATTTACAAAGTTCCTGAAGATAGTGTAGGGACCACGACCTTAATGATGATGTTAGACACCTCTGGAAGTATGGGGGCAGGATCTAATTCTTATAAGGAAGATCGTATAGGTGCCCTCAAAAAAGGTTTAAATGATGCATTAAATGGTACGTCTACGACCCCAAGAATTGAAGATAAAGTAATTATAGGGTTGGCGACATTTAGTGCGACTAAGGGATATATTAGAATTCCTGCTAAAGCATTAGGGACAGTTACAGGTTCTGTTCAAGATGGAAATTATATTAAACCACGGTGGACGAGATATACTGTACGTACTGTCGTAAGTGGTAAGAATGTAGACACAATATACTATAATGAATGTAAAACATGGAATCCGGATAATTATAATTGTTTGTCATGGGGAGGGGATAGTACTAAATTGCCGACAGGATTTAGTACAGCTTCACCATATATAACGGACAAAAATATTAGTTGTACGTATGGTAATCGAAGTGATTGTACTTATGTTTGGGAGAATATTCCAAAATATAAAAATGTGACTCATCGCGATGATTTAGTAAGTGTGATTAATAGTTTATCTGCTAGTGGTAGCACTCCAACTGCTTATGCTTATGCTGATGCAGCTGCATATTTGCTTGGGACTACGACTGCCTTACCGCAAGTCACAGTGAATGTTCCTGTTTATGCGCGTTTTAATGGTAATCCTAGTACAGGTTGGGCTTGCCAAAGTTGGAATACGAATACAAAAGCTTGTTCGAATTGGGGGAACTATATTTCCTCGGGTTATTCGGTACCTGCAGGTTTTACTAGTAGTAGAGCTTGTAATGTAGGTAATAACTCCGCCACATGTTTCAATTATAATATGACATTAGATGATACGGATAATAATAATAGTGGTTTTAGTAGTTCTATAAGCACCTCAAAAGATGGTGCAATATATGATATGCCAAGTTCTATTAAAAGTCAGATAGATAACTCTGCTAAAAAAGAGTGTAGTGGGCAGGGAATTTATTTCCTGACTGATGGCGAGCCTAATCCGAGTGGTGGTATAGGCACAGGGAGAGATGGTGTAAGCGGAACAGCATACAAGTTGATGAAACAGTCTTTGTCAACGAAAGGGGGTTTATTTAATTGTAACAACAGTTCACTTGGTAATCGCACTAATATTTATAGTAGTTTACTTGGTAGGACTGGATATTTTAACTCATCAAATAATGGATGGTCATGTATTGGTAAATATGCCCAATCATTGTTGGATCCTGCTAAGAATCCTGTAGGGTTACAGATTAAAACAGTCGTGGTTGGATTTGGTAGTGATTTTACTAGTACAGGTAATAACGATGTAGAAGATGCTAAAGTTTGGGGTACGTTAGGTGATGGGGGTTGGGTTGCTGGATCAAATTCACAAGATGTTGTGAATAGTATTAATGCTTTTATTAAACAGCTTAACAAAGATATTCCATCAATGAGTACAGGTTCGTCTACAATACCATTAGATGAATTGAACCCCTCTATAGTGCAGCCATATGCATATTTTCCACAGTTTGAACCAAAGGTTAAACCTGAAGATGTACAGCAAATTTGGTTTGGTAATCTTAAAAAATATTATGTATTAAATAATGGGGTTTATTCAAGTAAGTCTGTTGCTGATGATAATACGGTTGTTGTTAAGAAAAGTGTCCTACAAGATCTAGCAGATATTTGGGAAAGTAAATCTAGTTATCCAGATGGCACAGCTTTGTTTAAAAAGGGCGGAGTTTTAAATCGTTTAACATTAGGTCGAAATGCACAAGGTGAAACAGGGCGAAAACTACTGACAGATTATAACTATGATGGGACTAAGGCCGCTAATAATGGTCAAATCTCACAAAATCTTAATTTATCACAGATTACATATAAATATACTAGTGATGATAAAACGAAAACAGATACGAAGTATGCGCCAGCCCTAATGGGACTACTAGGTTATATTATATCGGATGGTACGAATACGAATGGTTTAGATTTATCTACCCAATCGGCAAGTTTGCGTCAAATGGGTAGTGTTTATCATTCAAAACCTCTCTTAATTACACAATCAGGCAAAGCAATTGCTTCTAAAGATGCAACGACAGGAAAAGTTAGTATTGATACGACTAATCGTGAAGATTATGTTTTATTTGGTACTACACAAGGTCTAGTAGAGATTGTTGATGCTAGTACTGGGATAGAAAAATTTGCTTTTGTCCCTAAAGAAATCATTGAAAAGCAATCAGAGACCTTCAAACAAGGTGGTGGTAATCTAGCCGCAGGGAAAAATGCCTTATATTATGGTATGGATGGTGAATGGGTTTCGCATACAGTTTACGTTAGTAAAAGTGATGGAACTCTAACTGTCGCAGGTGCATCTCGTACCGTATCTGGAGGAAGTAAAACAGAAGACTTAATTGGTAAACAATGGGTTTATGGTGGTATGCGTATGGGGGGGCGTAGTTATTATGCTCTTGATCTTACAAATATTGATAGTCCAAAAATTAAATTTCAAATTGACCCATCAACAAGTAAGGTTTACTCACAAAATCATCCTGAAGGAGTAACTTACAATGCTTTAGCCAAAATGGGGCAAAGTTGGTCGAAACCTACACTTGGTTATGTAAATTGGAATGGTAAACGTAAGTTAGTTATGATCGTGGGAGGGGGGTATGATGCTGGTGGTGATGATGGAGATGGTTTAAAATCGAATGGTATTCGTACTGGTTATGCTGGTTATGAGATATATAACTATAAGCAAGAAACGAACCTGAACGCTGATGGAACAGAAAAGAGAATTGGTGCGGGTATATATATGTTTGATGCGGATACGGGTGATTTGCTATGGAATGCAGATTCTACTAATAATCCAAGTTTAAAGTATAGTGTAGCTAGTCAAATTCGAAGTGTTGATCGGAATAATGACGGTATTATTGATCATATATATTTTGGAGATTTAGCTGGACAGGCTTTTAGAATCGACTTTAAAAATGATGGTAAAGATACATTCAAAACGCAAACTATTAAAATCTTAGACTTGCATGATAATAATGGTACAAGTCCGCGTTTTTATACATTACCAGCCTTTACGGCACATAATAGTGCAGCCAGTACAAGTATCTTTGGTGGAAATACGGTTGTAGTAACTTTTGTTTCTGGTAATCAAAGTTCACCTATATTAGCAACAAGTGACTCACCTCAAAAGAAAGATCCAACTAACTTGCAGTTTGATGGTGCATATGGAATTTTTGACTATGATAGTTATCCTAGTACGGATGCTGGCCGTTTTCCAAGTACTAATTTAGATGCTCGTACCAAAGCAGATGAAAATGCTACAACTCCAGTAAATACCAAACTTAGATTTATTAATGGTGCTACAACAGCGACCGCTATTGATAAGACAGCTGGTTGGGGTGGATGGTATTATCTCTTTAATAAGAAAATTGATGGTACAACGGCAGCAGGTGCTAGCGTTATTAAAGGTTTGACTACACCGATTGCTTTACAAGGTAGTTTATATGTCACTCAATTTGATGCATCAAACAATGGTACTACGTCTAGTTGTGGTGCTGGCGTGAAAGGTCATACTTTTACTCAACGTATATGTTTACCTGGTGGCGTTTGTAAAGATGGTGAAAAGTACGTCTATAACCTTGGTTCTGGGATTGTAACTTTGAATGTTGGTAGTGCCGATGAGGATCCGAACAAGCGAGTTATTGTTGTACCAGATCCGAACGATACGTGTCCTGCTGGGCAAACTTGCACACCAGCGAATAAGCCAAAATTTATAGCGACTGGAGGTGCATTAAAATTCATTCCAAACAGATGGTATGAGCGGTATGCGCAATAAGGATCAATGACTATGCAAACATCCCAGCAAGGTTTTACATTGATTGAGTTAATGGTAGTTTTGGTAATTATTACTATTTTTGCCGTCATTGCTATTCCAAGCTATCAAGTGTATTCACGTCGAGCTGTTGCAAGTACGGCACAACAAGAAATACAACGTTTAGCTGATCAATTGGAACGCCATAAAGGTAAAAACTTTAGTTACTTAGGCTTTGATGCAAGTTATATGTATAAGAACACAACTGGTAATCTAGTGGGGTATGACCCAGTAACATCTCAACTAGTTTTGCCTGTTGGTGCCACTGGAACTGATATTCGTTATAAGTTATCTATTAGGGATGGTACTGATACTACAAAATTATTGACTGATGTAACGGCGTTAGGGCAACGATGGGTGATTCGGGCTGAAAGCACAGATCCGCAGAACTTTAGTTATTTAATGACTAATACTGGGACACAATGTAGAAATAAAACAGCTGCTAATGTCACTTTTACTAGCTGTGGTGTGGGTGGGGAAAATAAATGGTAATTGAAGAGAAAGGTTTTACACTGATTGAATTGATGATTGCTGTCACAATTATAGGGGTTTTAGCTGCATTTGCTTACCCTTCGTATATACAGTATAAGATTCGCAGTCAGCGTGTAGATGCTCAAAGTGAGATGCTATTTATTGCTCAACGTATGCAAGCATATAAAGCTACCAATGGAACATTTGCAAATGCAACAGTTAATTTGCTTTATGGTGGTACTACTACACCTAAACAAGGTGGTGCTTTATATGACCTGAGTTTCAACCCTTCACCAACTTTAGCGACATCTTGGGTATTAGTTGCAACACCTAAAAGTGGGACAAATCAATTTGGTAATGGTGTCCTCTGTTTGAATGATCAAGGGCAGAGGTTTTGGGCCAAAGGGGCATCTACATGTGTCCTTTCCCAAACTTCAAACTGGGATGGACGTTAATCAGTTCCTTTCCAGTCTCCAAAAGCAAGCTTAATTAGCTTGCTTTTTTATTTAATAGTTTTCCTGATTTAGTTAAAGTAGCGTGCCACTTCAGATACTAGCAACTCTTCTTACAAGCTCAAAACTGTGGATAACTCTGAATTTAGTCTTTCTTTCAAAGCAAATATAACGTAGAATATTGCCCTCTATGAAAGGGGTTTGAAGTGCTGCCGATGGTCGGCGCAGGGATAATCCGTAAAAATTATAAGGTTGTTCTCATGGTTGTTATTCGTTTAGCGCGCGGTGGTGCAAAAAAACGTCCATTCTATCAAATCATTGTAACTGATAGCCGCAATGCACGTGATGGTCGTTTCATCGAGCGTATTGGTTTCTTTAACCCAACTGCACAAGGTAAAGCTGAAAAAGTTCGTTTAGATGCTGACCGTTTTGCTCACTGGGTTGCTCAAGGTGCTCAACCTTCAGATCGCGTTGCTTCTTTAGCTGCTCAAGCTAAAAAAGCTGCAACTACTGCATAATTGTAGTAGGTAGCCCATGACATCAACACAGAATGTGCCAGAAGATCGTATTCAGATTGGACAGTTACGTTCAGCTTATGGATTGAATGGGTGGCTCTGGGTTTACTCTAACACAGAACCTATGAGCAATATGTTTGACTACCTTCCTTGGTACATTGAGACCAAGGCAGGTTGGCAAACCATAGATGTAAAACGTTGGAAACCACATGGCAAAGGCTTGGTTGTTGCATTAAAAGGCGTGAATGATCGCACGGGTGCAGAAAACTTAGTTGGTGCAAATATCTGGATTGCCAAATCACAGCTTCCTAAAGCAGATGTAGACGAGTACTACTGGTCTGATCTTAAAGGCTTAACCGTGTTAGGTCTTGATGATGAAGAACAAGAAGTGAATCTCGGTCAAATCTACGAACTGTTTGAAACCGGTGCTAATGATGTCATGGTCGTGAAAGCGACACCTGATAGTATTGATGCTGAAGAGCGAATGATTCCTTGGCATAAAGATGTGGTACAACGCGTTGATCTTGAAGCTGGTCGTATTTACGTCAATTGGGGCGTAGACTACTAATCCTTTTGGGAATAGTAGCGCAGCAGGAAAATAGAGGAGTCTGCGGTGTTTTTTGCAGTCATTACACTGTTTCCTGAAATGTTTGAAGCGATTACAGCGCACGGGATTAGCGGACGTGCAGCAAAGCGTGACATCGTGCAAGTCAATTGCATTAACCCACGAGATTTTGCTGAGGGCAACTACAAAAGAGTGGATGAACGTCCTTTCGGTGGTGGTCCTGGTATGGTGATGATGGCTGAGCCTTTGGCAAAAGCAATTAACCATGCTAAACAACTTGCAACACAAGCAGGCTGTGTTCATGCCCCAGTAGTGTATATGTCACCGCAAGGGAAAACCTTAAATGAACAGGCAGTACAACAATTCGTTGGTTATGATGGTTTGATTGTATTGTGTGGGCGTTATGAGGGTGTCGATGAGCGTTTAATCCAAAATTATGTTGATCAAGAATGGTCAATTGGGGATTACGTTTTATCGGGGGGAGAACTGCCAGCGATGGTGTTGCTTGATAGTATTATTCGTCGATTGCCAAATGTCATGTCTGATGAGCAATCTGCGATCCAAGATTCTTTTGTGGATGGTTTACTGGATTGTCCACAATATACCAAGCCAGACCATTTCGAAGGGTTAGATGTGCCTGAGGTACTTAAATCAGGACATCATGCCAATATTGAGAAATGGCGTTTTTTACAGCGTTATCAACGAACTTTAGATCGTCGACCAGAGTTGGTTGATAAAGTTGAGTTGACTAAACAGCAAAAAAAATGGCTTAAAAATTCGCAAGACTAAACTGTTAGAAGTTTGTGTTTGCAACAGACGAGAAGCTTTGCTTCGAGTTACTACTTAAACTGAGTTTAAGTTGAAAATAGGCTCTTTAGAGTAATTTTGCTTTAAAGGGAAAGTTAAACGAGCGATATGCGTTTTAGCCTCTATCCTCAGCGGTATAAGAGACCTCTTCTCTCCCGCACATATTGGAGATTCCACAATGAGTGGTAAACATCCTTTAGTTCAAGCTGTTGAAAATGCACAGTTAAAAACTGATATCCCTGCTTTTGCTCCTGGTGACACTGTTATCGTTCAAGTTAAAGTAAAAGAGGGTGACCGTGAGCGTCTTCAGGCATTTGAAGGTGTTGTAATCGCGAAGAAAAACCGTGGTTTAAACTCTGCTTTCACAGTTCGTAAAATCTCTAGCGGTGTTGGTGTTGAGCGTGTTTTCCAAACTCACTCTCCAATCGTTGCTAAAATCGAAGTGAAACGTCGTGGTGACGTTCGTCGTGCTAAACTTTACTACCTACGCGAGTTGTCTGGTAAAGCTGCACGTATTCGTGAAAAGTTACCAGCTCGTAAACAAGGTTAATTTTAACTTTGTTGTAAAGCAAAAAAATGCGCCTTTGGCGCATTTTTTTATGGCTGTTTTATAATCCTTGTAATTTTAGTCGATTGGCATGTTGACGATAAATATCAATTGGATCAGGTGCAAACAGTGATTTCAAACCTAAAACTTGATTCACTTCATCTGCATGATTCCAAGGGAGATTATCTCTAATTGTACGTCCAAACTTAGCGCTACAACGGCTTACCATACCATCATTATCTCCTTTAATATCGACAATTAGGCTCGTACCCGCAAATAGGGGATCTAGTGGGTCAAGAATGTTTGTGACTGCTTGAGTCCCTGAGAATGAATACATATATATTCCTTTCTCTTGATAATTACCTTCACCACAACTTGTGGTTGGTACACCCATAGGGAATCGTGTATTAAATTGTTTTGAACCTTCAACTGAAATACTACGACCAGCGGCTAAAGCATCATGTGGGTAGCTTTTGGGGTTGAGTCCTTGTGACCATGTAATCGCTCCTGAGAAAAAGTTCACGACGGCAGAGCCAGCTGTACCTAAGACAGTACCATCTACATTCATAATTAAACTAGCGACAGGTGAACCCTTATGAGTGCCACTTACACTGGTTAATGATGCAACTTTACTTGGCATAATGCCAGCCACGTAACGGATCGTTGGACCACCTTGGCTATGACCAATTAAATTAACTTTAGGTTGTCCAGTAATCGCAATAATTTCTTCAACTTGTTGCGCCAGTTGTTCACCACGAACCTCATTTGAGTTAAAAGGTGAAAGTCGTGTCGCCCAGACATTTGCGCCATTACGTGCAAGGTCGGGTAGGATTTGATGCCAATAATCAACGCCTAATGGATCACTTCCAACGCGTGAAAAACCTGCGACACCATGTACAAAGACCATCGGATATTTGGTTTTTGCATATGTTGACGTGACATTATTGTCTTTAACTTGCGTTGTATTTGATGCGTAACTTGTTGATACGCTCATTGCTATCATAGATAGTGCAAGACAGCGGATTAGTTTTTGCATGATATTTCTCTCGATTTTTGTTTTCATATGGGTCTTGATGTTCTTTCGAACGAGACATTGCATCCTTGCTAAATAGCGTTATTTCAATGCCTTAAGATGTTTCTTAATTACTAAAAGGTAAGGTTCCTCCTTGGTCATAGACAGTTTCAAAAGTTTGCAAACGCTGTTGTTCTTGTGCTGATTGGAATTGTTTTTGCTTGAGTTGTTGAACGGCTTGATCTTTGGCTGAAGTGCTCATATTGCTATCTACAATTGTTTTACGTTCATCAAGATAGGATTGAACTCGCTGTTTCCAATCAGATCGTTGTTGATCGAGTTGCTCTAAACGCTGAGTAGCAGCCTCTCCAACCAAACTAACACGCATATCACGTAGTTCTTGAGCTGAACCATGTCTTGCTTTGATTTGTGCCGTTAATGCATGCAAATCGTCGAGTTTGGATAAATCTTTGAGATTGTCTTGCCAATCTTGAGGCAATTGTTCAAAGCGTTGTTGTAATTGTTTGGCTTTCGCTGCGGCATCTAGTGCGTTGTTTTCTAAAATTCGCATACGATCAAGCGTATATTGCTGATAAACATCTTCCGTTCCAAATAAGCCTTCAATTTCAGGATTTGAAAAGAAACGTTGTTTTAAATCATGCATAGAGTCAAAAATAGCTTGGAAATATTGATAGCTTTCCTGTGTGGGTTGTTGAGTCTGTAACTTACTGAGCTCTTGGCGATAATCTAAATAACGTGACCATAAGGCTAAAATTTGCTGTTGTTGCGATGTTTGGAAAGCTTTGGCGAGATAAAGCTGAAAGTTATGACGAATTTCATTAATATTTCGCTCGCCGTATTGAGAAATAAAATACTCAAAACAATTCCGCACGTGTTCATTCACAATTAAATGCTGAGCGCTATTGAATTGTAATTTGCAGTCAATCTCAGTATCCATTTGGCTGGTGCTATTAAAAGAAGTATCGAGTTGATTGATATTCTTTGGACTCTTATGCAACTGTGATGGATTGCTGTTGTTGCTATATTGATCAGTTGAGTTAAGTGATTGCTGAGACTGATTTGGATATAACCAATACAATACGCTCAGCGTGACTGCTGAAATGATTAATAAGCTACATAATAATGCTATTTTTTTTCCATTTTTATTCATTAAGCATAATCCATTTGCTTTTAATTTCGGAAACGAAAATAAATTTAGCATAGATGTTGTTTTTTTGAGCGTTTAATTTTTAAAAATCCGATGAATAGTTTTGATAAAATACACCTTTCTTGTTTGACTTTTCATTTATGAAAAAAAGCTCTTATCGCCATCTGAGTGGTGTTTTCTTATTAAATAAGCCGTTAGGTTTAAGTTCTAATTCGGCATTGCAAAAAGTACGTCGACTTTTTAATGCACAGAAAGCAGGACATACAGGTGCTTTAGATCCGCTTGCAACAGGTTTATTACCGATTTGCTTAGGGGAGGCAACCAAGTTTTCGCATTATTTATTGGATTCGACCAAGCGTTATCAAACAACAGTAAAACTTGGACAAACAACTGCTACGGGTGATGTTGAAGGGGAAATTCTTCAACAAAGAGATGTGCCAGCATTAACTGAAGCTAATATTGAACAGGTTCTAGAACAGTTCCGTGGTGATATCAAGCAAGTGCCACCGATGTATTCGGCACTGAAACGAGAAGGTCGCCCTTTGTATGAGTTAGCGCGCCAAGGAATTGAAATTGAGCGTGAAGCGCGTCCAGTGACGATTTATGAGTTAAAACTCATTGATTTTACAGAAGACAGTTTGACCTTAGATGTGACGTGTTCTAAAGGAACTTACATCCGAGTGTTAGGTGAAGATATTGGTGAAGCTTTGGGCTGTGGTGGACATTTAACAAAATTACATCGTACTCAAACAGGTCATTTTGAGATTAATCCAAGTTATACCATCGAATATTTAGAAGGGCTTACTCAGGAACAGCGGGATGCATTATTGTTACCTGTTTATGCACCTGTTGAACATTTTCCACGGGTTCAATTACCCGAAGGGCGTGAAAAATATTTTGGTAATGGTCAAGAAAGTAATATTGAGCACGAAGCTGCTGCTGAAGTATTGGTATTCGATGGTGAGCGTTGTTTAGGCTTAGCTGAAATTACAGATAAAAAGCGTCTTGTGCCAAAACGTTTGTTGAATTTATAAGGTTATATTGATGGAATGGGAGCTGATTCTGAGTCTTGTGTTCTTTGCATTCTGTGCGGGAACAATTGATGCGGCAGTTGGTGGTGGTGGGTTAATTCAGATTCCAGCATTAATGGGTGCATTACCACAAACGGCTCCTGCAACATTATTTGGAACAAATAAACTGGCTTCTATTTTTGGAACGGGTTCTGCAGCTCTTTCATTTGTACGTCGAGTAAAGTTGCAGTGGTCATTATTATGGGTGATCGCAATTTTTGCTTTTATCAGTGCGTATGTAGGTGCAGCCTGCGTTTCACTGGTGCCTACTCATATATTAAGACCAATTGTCTTAGTTATGCTGATTGTAATTGCAATTTATACCTTTATGAAAAAGCAATTTGGGCAAGTACATGTTGATCAGCACATCACACCAAAATTATTATTTTTTGCCGCATTGGGTAGTTTAGCGATTGGTTTCTATGATGGAATCTTTGGTCCAGGTACAGGCAGCTTCTTTATCTTCTTTTTTATTCGCTTTCTTCAAGTCGATTTTTTACATGCTTCTGCATTATCCAAGATTGGTAATTTTATGACTAATCTAGCGGCACTGAGTTTTTTTATTCCCGCAGGGCATATCTTCTTTCAGCTTGGTTTTATGATGGCAGCAGCCAATATTGCAGGTTCATTATTGGGTGTACGTTTGGCTTTGAAATACGGTAGTGGTTTTATTCGTATTTTATTTTTGATTTTGGTCAGTATTTTAATTTGTCGGTTGGCTTATCAAATCTTTGTTGCAGTTTAATCTATAAAAATAAACTTTACATACAAAAATCTACGCAAACATCGCTGTTTAAAAAAGTGTCATTTTTTAATATGAAGGCTCAGCCAAACAGATCAACTAGAGAAGAATTGAAGTAAGTGTTGATTATGCTAGCCATCGTAGAGGTAAATAATGAATATATTTGAGGCACTCAGAGAAAGCCACGAACAACAACGTAACTTAGCTGAACGATTAATTCAGACCAGCGGACATACTCAAGAAAGGGAACATATATTTAAACAGCTTAAGAATGAACTCTATGCGCATTCAGTTGCCGAAGACCGCTATTTATATATTCCTTTAATGTTTGATGATGTGGGTTTAGATATTACCCGCCATGCTTTATCTGAGCATCATGAAATGGATGAACTGATTGAAAAATTAGAAGAAACTGATATGAGTAATCCAAGTTGGTTAGCGACAGCAAAACAATTAAGTGAAAAAGTCCATCATCATTTAAAGGAAGAGGAACATAAATTTTTCCAACAAGCTGGAAAAATTTTAGGGGATGATGAAAAGGAAAAACTAGGTAAAAAATATCTTACTGAATATCAGAAATATAAAAATGCAGATAGCTAATTTTCGTTATAACGAGAATGAGCAGAAAGGAGTGCTCTTACTGAGTTTGAGATTTTTCACCACGTAAGGTCACTCCAATAGATGCGATCATGATACAGAGAAGTGCGAACCACTGAATCATGCTAATTTGTTCATGCAGTAATACCAGTCCAGCTAAAGCCGCAAGTGCAGGTGCAAGGCTTGAAAGCGTACCATAGCTGAGTTTACTTAAACGTTTTAGCGCCATGAGATCAAGTGCATATGGAATCGCAGTCGCTAGGATCGCAATGATTAACGCTTTACCCCAATATTGAGTGTCGAGTAGAGCAGGTGCATTACTCCACAGACCAAATGGAAGTAAGGTCAGGGCAGATAAACCAATTGCGATGGTTAAGGCATGCATCCCAATATTCTGTTGCACAACTCGATGTCCGAAATAAATATAAAATGCCCAAAATAATCCAGCACCTAAAGCACAGGCTGCGCCAAGATAAGAAAAATGCTGAGTATTTGTATCATGCCAAGGCACCATCAGTGCAATTCCTAAGACGGCAAAAGCTACCCAGATGTAATCACTACGTTGCTTAATTGAAAGTAAAGCTAAACCAAGAGGGCCGATAAATTCTAAACCGACCGCAATGCCTTGAGGCAGCTTCCCTAAAGAGCTATAAAACAAGATATTCATACAGCCCAAAGAAGCGCTATATAGCAGTAAATCTCGCCATTTTAGATATTTCAGTTTAGCGATCACTTTCCATGAACGGAACATGATGGCAACTAGAATAGTCGCAAAACACAGGCGTAATATTGTGACTGTAAGCGGATCAAGTGTCGCAATCAGTTGTTTAGCAAATGAAGCACTGATTTGATAAGCCACCATGGAAAGAACCATGTATAGCACAGCGACCAACTGAATATTTTTCATGGGAGATCTACAAAGTCAAAGTAAACAGACCTAAGAGTAGGCGCGATGATTATATGCTGTGAAAACGACATTATGGTCATACGGTGACATTTTATTGAGCCTGTTTCTGTTGTCGAGCATGTTGAGTGGTAAAAGTACAACCGATCGATGCAGCTATAATCGTTGCTAAAGCGAGCCATTGATTCCAAAGCAAAGTTTCACCCAAAAAGATGAAGCCTGAGAGTGCTGCTACGGCAGGTTCTAAGCTCATTAATGTACCAAAGCTCAGTGGGGTTAAACTGCGCAAAGCAATCATTTCTAGCGTAAAAGGTAAGGCACTGGCTAAAATCGCAAGCCCAATAAAATAGTATAAATTGGGTAGTTCAAACACTCGATCTATTGCGCCTGAAAAGGCTGCGAAAGGAAGTAGGCACAGCATACCAATACTCATGCCTAAACAAACCGTATGATTACCAGAAATACCTGATGGCTTCTGTCCTGCAATAATGTACAGCGCCCAACATGCACCTGCACCGATGGCAAAGCAAACACCGATTAAATCAAGACCTTGTTGTGCTTGTTGTAGAGGAAATAATAGAACCAAGCCAAGAATGGCACAACCGACCCAGATGAAATCATATTTTTGTCGTGCATGAAACAGCGCCACACTGAGTGGCCCAATAAATTCAAAGGCAACTGCTAAGCCCAAAGGTAAACGCTCCAGTGATAAATAGAACAGGGCATTCATGCCAGCAAGTGCAAAACCATAGCTGAGAATCGCTTTCCAACGAACCACTTTGAAATTGATCGTCCAAATTTTAAAAATCAATGCCAAGATGATCGCACCAAAAAACAGACGCATGGCTGATACAGTAAGGACTGGGAAACTTTGGAATAGAATTTTGGCTAAAGAACCGCTTCCTTGTACACACAGCATGGCAATCATTAACAACAATAAGGCATGAAGTGGGGTTTTTAACATTAGAGAAGCAACTTATTATTTGAACAATTGGTATATTATTCACATAATAATTCAAATGTGAATAAAAAAGCCACAGCTATTGCTGTGGCTTTTTATAGATTATTCTAAATTTAGCTTAGAACAATACACGTACACGAATTGTGCCTTCAACTTGGCTTAAGGTATCAAGTGCTTCTTGAGAAGCAGATGCGTCAACATCCATAACTAGATAACCAATATCACCTTTGGTCATTAAAGATTGACCAGAGATATTGATGCCTTGTTCCGCAAATAATGTATTGATTTTAGACAACACACCCGGAACGTTTTTGTGGATGTGCAGTAAACGGTGTTGGCCATCAGAAAGTGGTAATGCGATTTCTGGGAAATTCACCGCAGAAAGCGTCATACCTTTATCTGAATATGCAACGAATTTTTCAGCAACTTCTAAACCGATGTTTGCTTGCGCTTCCATCGTAGAACCACCTACGTGCGGTGTTAAAATCACGTTGTCTAAGCCACGAAGTGGAGAAACGAATTCTTCACCATTGGCTTTTGGCTCTTTCGGGAATACGTCAACCGCTGCGCCAGCAATGTGACCAGATTTAATCGCATCTGCCAAATCTTCAATAATTACACATGTACCACGTGCAGCATTAATGAAGATCGAACCTTCTTTCATTTTCGCGAACTGTTCTTTTTTGAAGAAGTTACGTGTAGAAGGAACATCTGGAACGTGTAAAGAAACTACATCAGCAGTTTCTAAAAGCTCATCCAATGAACCCACTTGGCGTGCATTACCTAACGGTAATTTAGTTACCGCATCATAATAGCAAACTTTCATACCTAAGCTTTCAGCTAAAACTGAAAGTTGTGAACCAATTGAACCGTAGCCAATAATACCTAGAGTCTTACCACGCGTTTCAAAAGAACCAACCGCAGATTTGTTCCAACCGCCTGCATGTGTATCTTTTGATTTCTCAGGTACACGACGAAGTAATAAAATTGCTTCAGCAAGAACCAATTCTGCAACCGAACGTGTATTTGAATATGGTGCGTTGAAAACAGGGATACCACGAGACATCGCTGCTTTTAAATCGACTTGGTTGGTACCGATACAGAAACAACCTACCGCAATCAATTTATTCGCTGCTTCAAAGATTTCTTCAGTCAATTGAGTACGCGAACGAATACCAACAAAATGAGCATCTTTGATCGCTTCTTTTAAAGCTTCACCTTCAAGTGCAGTTTTGTGGTAGTCGATGTTGGTATAACCCGCAGCGTTTAATGTATCGATGGCATTTTGGTGCACACCTTCTAACAAAAGGAAACGGATTTTGTCTTTCGGTAGTGATAGATGTTGGCTCATTACGGCTCCGCTACAAAGGCCAAAATTTAGTTGCAGTATCATAGCATAGAGCTTTGAGATATAGATATTTCGTTTAAAATTAGCTCAGCATAAATGTTGAGAATTTTTCAGTTCCGAATGAATTTTAGTTTTTATACACATTTTGTTATGACACTATTGCCATCCTGTGCTTTATCCCTCGCTTGCTTACATGTAAAATAAAGAAATACGATAATCAAACTAATCAATTGAAAGTTTGATGCTTTCGCTAGCGTTTCTATATTTTGGATGTTTCGACACCTTTGTTTATAAGGTTTTGAAAAATATTATGTTGTCATCCAAAAGCCCTATATTTACTTCTTGCTAGGCCTGTAAACGATGAATGCTTCAGTCGCTTTGACACCTGAATTATTGACCCAATTGACGGCAATTGTAGGTGAAAACCGTATTAAAACCGATGCTGACAGTTTAGAAAATTGGGGGCGAGATCATACTAAACATTTTGATCCGAACCCATCAGTCATCGTTTTTCCATCAAGTACTGAACAAGTTCAGTCGATTGTAAAACTTGCCAATCAATTCAATGTTGCGATTACGCCATCGGGTGGTCGTACAGGTTTATCGGCTGGTGCTGTGGCGAATAATGGCGAAATCGTAATTAGTTTCGACAAGATGAATCAAATCTTAGAATTTTTGCCAGCGGATCGTATGGTTCGCGTTCAAGCGGGTGTTGTGACTGAACAATTACAAAATTATGCCGAACAACAAGGCATGTATTACCCAGTTGATTTTGCATCGACAGGTTCTAGTCAAATTGGTGGAAATATCGGAACCAATGCAGGCGGTATTAAAGTCATCAAATACGGCATGACACGTAACTGGGTACTTGGCTTAACAGTTGTGACGGGTAAAGGCGATATTTTACGTTTAAACAAAGGCATGATTAAAAATGCGACGGGTTATGCCTTGCAGCATTTGTTTATCGGTGGTGAAGGCACATTAGGTTTAGTGACTGAGGCTGAGATTAAACTTGAGCGTAAGCCACAAAACTTACAAGTGATGGTATTGGGTACGCCTGACTTTGAAGCGGTAATGCCTGTATTACATGCTTTCCAAAAAGAAATCGACTTAACTGCATTCGAGTTCTTTGGTGAAGTGGCAATGCAAAAAGTCTTGGATCGTGGTCATGTACAGCGTCCATTTGAAACAACTTGCCCATTCTATGTATTACTCGAATTTGAAGCGCCGTATGAACCAATCATGGACAAAGCGATGCAGATTTTTGAGCATTGTATGGAACAAGGTTGGGTGATTGATGGCGTAATGAGCCAAAGCTTAGAACAAGCACAGAGCCTATGGCGTTTACGTGAAGATATTTCGGAATCGATTGCGCCGTATATTCCTTATAAGAATGATATTTCAGTGTTGATTACGCATGTGCCAGCGTTTATCTCAGAAATTGATGCGATCGTTGCAGACAACTATCCAGATTTTGAAATCTGCTGGTTTGGTCATATTGGTGACGGTAACTTGCACTTAAATATTTTAAAACCTGAAAACTTAACTAAAGACGAATTCTTTGCGAAGTGTCAGGTTGTGAATAAATATGTGTTTGAGACTGTGAAAAAATATGATGGTTCGATCTCTGCCGAGCATGGTGTGGGGATGACCAAGAAACCATATTTAGAATATTCACGTTCGCCTGAAGAAATTGAATATATGAAAGCATTAAAATTGGCATTTGACCCGAATGGGATTATGAACCCAGGTAAATTATTTGATCTTTAATGCTTGATTAGATAAAAGAAGTTCTGCTAAAAGCGTATCGTAAGATGCGCTTTTTTATAAAACCAATATGAAAACTCAAGCTTATATTTATCTAGAGAGCGATCAAGTATATGGAGACTATATTGATCATTTTTATAATGAACATAATGTAAAGTGTATGCGTATTATGTTGAGAGTAAAAATTGGAAATCTATTTTACTCTTGTTCATTTATATTCAAAGACTTCTCTTCATGGATATTAGAAGAGCTTATTCATTGTGAAATAAATTTTCTTTGTTATGACGGAGAATTAAATTTCTTCAAGAATTACGAACTCCATAACTTAAAAAATGAACGGATAGGACTTATCTATTTTACTGATGTGTTATAGGTTAACTTAGCTATTAAATTAAAAATACTATTCTTTATTGGACAAATTAAGAGTAAAGAATCAAATTGATAGGTTACAAATAATAAAATTCTCGTTTAATCGAATCTTAGAGAGAAATATGAACATCCATCACGAAATCGAAAAACTATTCGAACAACGCCAAGACCTTCCATTGTTTTATATTGAAAGTGGTAGTCGTTTATGGGGGATGGCTAGCCCTGACAGTGACTATGATGTGCGCGGTTTTCATTTGCCGAGTAAAGACCAGTATTTTGACTATAAAAAGTATCGTGATCTAATTGAAATCATGGACGGTGATTTTGATTTCGTTTCTTATGATCTTGATAAAATGTTTGGATTACTGGCAAAAAGTAACCCAACGGTATTGGAATGGGTCAGAGCACATATTGTTTATTTTAATGCTTTTCCAGAATGGCAAACCTTTCGCGATGGACTGATTGAGCGAATCGACTATAGTGCGCTATATCACCACTACCTATCGCTGGCGAAAGGTGGTATGAAAGTGATGCAAACGGCGGATAATTTTACTTATAAGAAAGTATTTTATTCAATTCGTGGTTTGATGTCGGCAGAGTTAGCTACCCAAAAAGTCATGCCTGAATTATTGATTACCGATTTATTTGCGCAAGTCTCTGAGCATGATCCATTACGTCATTGGGCAGAGGATTATTTAGAAATTAAAAAACAGCAGAAAGAAAAAGCCCAACTTCCTGAAGCGGAACAAGCCGCTATTCTGAATTTACTTGAAACTAAGATTGAGCAGTTGGCTGCTAAAGAGATGCAAAAAGCTGATCGTCGAGAGGGCTTAGAGCGTTATTTAACGGAGTATAGCCGACATTTGAAGCAGTATTATTATCAGTAAAATCATTTGCTTATATTTTTCTTTGTCTTGACGGAGTCGTATTGTATTCTCATTCATATTCAAGATTAGCCTTCGGCTGGAGTTACTTTGGTTTTGCCCAAATGAGAAGCAACGCTTCGCAAGGGCAAACCACCTTGCGCTGCTATCGCAGCTCACTACAAAACCTGTTCACTTCTTGTATTAATTAAAATTTATCGCAGAAAAAGTATCTTCTTGAAATCACGCAGGTTGCAGATGACATTACCGAGTATCATATATTTTATGAGGATTTGATAAATAACCAATCTTTGTTCTAAATCCCATTTTCCAAAATACGCACTTTGACATTAGCCACATGCGCTTTGGTCGCTTCAAAATGCTTCAGCATATGTGCCGTTTGCATATGTGCTTCAAGGTGAGCGGTACTTTCCCATTGTTCTAACATCACAATGCTATTTTCATCTTGCGTCTGCATAGCAATCGCTGGCATGTGATCAATCAATGGGGCATAGCCATGACAACCATCCTCTGCCAGTACAGTTGGAATGATTTTTTGGAAAGCATCTAGCACTGCTTGGCGGTGTTCTGCACCTGCATGTGTCTGAATTTCTGCAATAATTGTCAACATAGGATTCCTCTCTTAATGTGCAGTCGCAAAAAACTGATCTAAATGTGCTTTATAAGCTTCGATGTAGCTTGGGACATCAGGCATTTTGATTACATCATTCACGATAAATGTAGGTAATGATTCCATACCCAAGAATTGATTGGCTTTATGAAAAGGTAAATACACGCCATCTACACCCACACCGTGAAAGAATTGGTCAGGATCAGTGAACGCTTCCATTGGTGCGTTCCATGTCAACGACAACATGTATTTTTTACCTTGAATCAAGCCACCTGAACCATACTTTTTAGAAGCATCAGAACGGCTACGTCCATCGCTTGCATAGAGGGAACCATGACCAATCGTAAAAACATCATCAATATATTTTTTCATTGTCCATGGTGCACCCATCCACCAACCTGGCATTTGATAGATCACCACATCTGCCCATAAATATTTTTCAATTTCTGCTTGGATGTCATAGTCACTGTCGGTACGTGTCACTTGTACAGTATGACCTAAAGCTTTTAAATGTGATTCTGAAAAGTCAGTCAGAGTGTCATTCAATTCACCATTTGAGTGAGCGAATTGTTTAGCGCCATTAATAATTAAAATATTGCTCATAAAATGAAACTCAAAAATAGATTTCTAAAACTTGAGTGCATTTTAGAGAATCTATTCATGAGTAAAAATGCGTAAATAAGCAAAATACTATTGATCAAAAATCAATAATTAGCTGTTTTGTTTTCTAGATTTATAGGCTTTACGAATAAACCAAACGGCAACAATTACAAGGAAAAACGCCCAGAATTGGATCAGCCACAAAATAGTTTCTTTAAAATAAGAAAGCCCAATTTTGAATGCATCGGCTATCCGAGTCATTAAAGGTTCGCTATCGAGATGTGCAATACGATGAATGTTTAAATCTTGAGTTTTGCGAACCTGTGCTTGTTGAAAATATTCGATGCGTATTGTGCTGTAAGCCAATCGATCTTTGACTTCAAGTTGAGTCAATTGTTGAAGTTGATTATTGACAGTATTCGATGTGCTAGGGCTTTGATTTGCAGTATTAAGTTTTTCTTCTAACAGTTTCAGTTCATATCGCTTAGCTTCATAGCTTTGATTATTAAAGTTCAACATCAAAGGCAACAGGCTATTCAAAAAGGCAGTAACTTGTTCATTTGGAACACGAATCGTAAGTTGTACGGTAGGGATGATTTTTTCATAAACATCTATATGACCATCGAGACGTTCGCGCTGCGAACTATCACTAACCTGATAATTCACTTGTTTTTCTTCGATATAGCCATTTTGTTTGAGGAGTTGCTGTTCAAGTATAGCCGTCGTTTTTTGAACATCTTTGACTTCAAATTGCAGTTGAGCTGTTTTTACTAATTGTCGGCTTTGTTCGAGAGCACTTTGTTGTGTGCTGACCAGCTGTTCAGGATTTTTTGCTGCATTTGCTCGAATTGTTTCACTATTAGGCGCCGCACTTTCTGTCGCTACAGATGCATCACTTGCAGCACCTTCTTCTTTTTTCGAGCAGCCGACAATCGTACTACTGACGACTAAAATAATTGCTAATTGTTTTGCTAAATCTGACATTGGTTATGCCTAATCCGTGGTGATGTTCATGTTATAAAATTTGTTTTTTAGTGATTTGTGATGATGTTCAAATGATTGATAAATACAACAAATCTCTCATAAGTCACATACATTTTGTTGCTTTGAAATTCAGTTTTGCATAGTAGCATAAATGCATGTGGTAAATAGGAAAGGTACAAAATGTATAAAATTTGGATGATTTTAGGATGCGGACTTGTTTTAACGGCATGTAATCAGCCGATTGCACAGTCACAGCAACAAGCAGCGGTACAAAAAAGTACGGCAATACATGCAGTTTTACTCGATCAACCAAATTTATTTCATGATGAAACTAATCTCAAAATTGATCAGCAGTTTAATCGTGCTGAAAACCCAACAGATGCGGAAATCACTGTTGAGCAAGACCAATTAGATGATTCTGTTGCAGCTATTCGTACCGAATATGAGTTAAAGCGTGATCAAGAAGTCTGGAAGATTGTAAATAAAAAACAAAGCTATCGGTGTGCGAGAGGGGACAATACCAATAAATTCCAGTTTGAATTGTGTTCCTGAATCGCATTGATAAATTGACGATGAATAAAAACCAAACAAAAATGTGGATAACTTTTGGGTTATTCACATATCCACACAATTCCTTTTATTGCTTAAATTGCAGGCATTTTTAAAAAGTGCTAAAGTTGCGCTTGGAAATTTTTCCAATAGGTAAAACTTTTTACCAATCTCACGTAAATAAATTGTTTTCTTAATACACCTTGTGAATACGGTGTTTTCACATTTTTACATGCGCTCTCACTGCATGAAAATCAAAATTTAATTTAAATCAAAGCCATAAAATCGTGTGCTGATGATCCTATTTCCCTTTTATTTGTGGAAATGGGCTGTATACGAATTGGTTATTTTTGTGAATAGAACATGATGACGAATAATCAGAGCATGACGTTAAACCGTATAACGCTCATGTTTCCATTAGCTTTAGTGCTATTCGAATTTTCAGTTTATATCGGTAATGATTTAATTCAACCAGCGATGTTGGCGATTACGGAACAATTCGGTGTTAGTGCAACATGGGCACCATCTTCCATGTCTTTTTATTTATTGGGTGGAGCAAGCGTTGCTTGGTTGCTTGGACCTCTTTCAGACCGTCTTGGACGTAAGAAAGTATTATTGGCAGGCGTAGCTTTCTTTACCATCTGTTGTTTGCTGATTTTACTCACGCACAATATTCAACAATTCCTGACTTTACGTTTTTTACAGGGAATTGGCCTTACGGTCATTTCGGCAGTGGGTTATGCTGCAATTCAGGAAACATTTGAGGAGCGTGATGCCATTAAAGTGATGGCCTTAATGGCCAATATCTCATTGCTTGCGCCATTACTTGGGCCTGTTCTTGGTGCATTTCTGATTGATTATGTCTCTTGGCATTGGGGTTTTGTTGCGATTGCAATCGTTTCATTCCTGAGTTGGTTTGGTCTAAATAAATTTATGCCAGCAACCCAAGAGCGTCGAGCGAGACAACCTTTTAGTTATATTTTTGATGATTTCAAAAAAGTATTCACCAATCGCCGTTTCTTAGGGTTAAGCATTGCTTTACCTTTGGTTGGGATGCCATTAATGCTATGGATTGCGCTGTCACCCATTATCTTAGTCGATGAGTTGAAGCTTAGTAGTGTGCAATATGGTTTAGCGCAATTTCCTGTATTTTTCGGGCTTATTGCGGGAAATATTATTCTGATTAAGATTATTGATCGCTTTCCATTAGGTAAAACGATTTTGATGGGCTTACCCATTATGTTGCTCGGAACCTTGTTTTTGGTGCTAGGCGTGATTTGGCAAACTTATCTAGTGCCGTGTTTATTGATGGGTATGACCTTAATAAGCTTAGGAGAGGGGATTAGTTTTTCAGTTTTATATCGTTTTGCATTAATGTCTTCAGAAGTATCCAAAGGGACAGTCGCTGCGGCTGTTTCAATGCTATTGATGATGAGTTTCTTTGTGATTATAGAATTGGTGCGTCTACTTTATACGCATTTCCATATTTGGGCTTTTGCTTTAGCGAGTGTCAGTTTGATCGGTTTTTGGTTTATGCAACCAAGAGCTGTACTCAAACAAGTGATGCAAGAACGTAAAGCCAAGGGAATCAATTAGTGAATAATATGCTGAACCAATAGCGTAGTCATTTGTAGCTGGATAAAATATCTACAAAACTGTGGATATCTTTTTAGATACCCACAGTGCTTTTATGATTGAATAACACCACAGGCAATTCGCTCGCCACCACCACCTAAAGGCTTAGGTGTATCTGAATAATTATCTCCACCTGCATGAATCATGATCGCACGACCTTGAATATCTGAAAGTTTTAGGCGAGGAGCAATGACGGGTGTAACCGCAAAACCTTTATTATTGACCACCAACACAGGTAAGTCACCTAAATGTCCATTCTCAGGTGTACCATGATTGGCAATATGATCTGGGTTGAAGTGACTACCGGCAGCAAGGGCAGCTCCCATTTTGCCATCCTTTAATGCTGCTTCACATGAGCCGTTTTCATGGATATGAAAACCATGTTCACCTGGGGAAAGTTTCAAAAGCGCAGGGGTGATGAGTAAACCTTTTGCTGTTTGCTTAAATGTTACTGTTCCAATCGATGCACCTATACCTTTGGCGTCGACTTGATAAACTTGTATGAGTTGTTTCTGATCTGTTGTCGTTGGCTGTGTTTGAATTTTAGATGCATTGTCGTCTAAGTTAATAGACGAACACGCACTCATCATTAAAACTAAACTTGCTAGAAGACAAGACTTTTGTACCGTTGCAATCATTGCAAATTATCCTTATCTATCATCTTTATTTGTTTGACTCAAACAAACTATGGGATAACTCGCAAGTTGTCAGTAAGATTAAATGGTAAGTCGTGTAAATAGATTACGACTTTGTTTCAGGTGGTGCTTCAATAGCAGCGATTGGCTCCTGAACATTTTCATGTAACCATTCACGCCAGATAGCCAATAAAATCGCCAAAATGACTGGACCAATAAATAAGCCCACTAAGCCAAAACTTGCGATTCCTCCTAGCACACCAAACATAATTAAAATGAATGGAATTTGGGTTGCGCCTGAGATAACTAAAGGTCGAATCACATTATCTGAGCTACTTACAATCAAGACACCCCATGTAATAACACCAATTGCTTCGACAGTCTGGCCTTGAGCAAATAACCATAAACTAACTCCTAAATAGGAGATGGGAGTTCCAAATGGAATTAAGGCCAAGATAAACGTCACCATGGTGAGTAGCATTGGGTTAGGCACACCTGCTACAAAGTAACTGAGACCCGCTAAAATGGCTTGTGCCACAGCAGTTAATCCCACACCATATACTACAGCGCGTGTTGTTTCTGAAATGGTTTCTAGATAATGATGTACGCGAGGACCAATGATCTTTTCTAATGCACGACTCACCTGAAACAAAATCATTTGCCCATCACGATAAAAAAAGAACAGTGTCATGATTGCAAAGGTCAGTTTAATTAAATTTCGACTAATCTCGCTCAGTACAAAACGACCATAGCTCAAATGACCTTGTATCCATTCGGCAACATTTTTCGCAATACTATTCGGATCGGCACTTAATTCATTGACTGTACGACTGATATCTTTACCGACAATTGGTAGTGTTTTAATAAATTCGGGGACTTGAATATGACCTGAGAATAATTGTTTTTGTAAATTAAAATATAAACTTCGGCCTTCGAGTTGCAGCATGAAAATGGCACAAATAAAGGGAACCCCAATCACTAAAATGACCAACGTAATCATGATCGTTGCATTTAGCGTTGGTCGATTTTCACCAAAAAAACGACGTTGTACCCATAAATAAACAGGCCATGTCATATAAGCAATAATCGCTGCCCAAAGAACAGGAACGATAAAGTATTTGAGGATACTAAATCCGAGGAACATTAAGACAAAAAATAGTCCAAACAGCAAAACGCGTTGTAATGTTGGGGCGTATTGTTGCACGATAATATTTCTCTAGTGCTGGTAGATGAATAAAACCATATTAACTGAAAAACCAGCCTAGGGAAATTTTCATTGCCTTATTTTAAGATTCAATATCAAAAGATTAGCTTGCTTTGCAACGCTTAGAACCATTCAGTTGGATCATCAACCAATTGATTTAGAACAGGCTGCCATTGGCTTTGAATACTGACAAAGTTTTTCTGTGTTTTATCAAAAATACTCAAGCCTTGCATTGCCAATGTGCCGTAAGCGCTACGTTCTGAGATCCATGCGACAGGCTCTTGTTCAATCTTATTAAAGAAGTCTTGAATGTCTTTTGAACTAGAGCTATTCGCTTTCACGCGATTGGCAATCAACAGAATTTGTACTTTTCCTTTACGTATACGTTTGATGTCTTGTAAATGTTTTAGGAAACGACGCGTACTATCAATATCAAAGAATGAGGGCTGTAAAGGGGTCACAATGGCATGGGCTTCGCTGACCAATTGTTCTGCATGCTCACCTGACAGTGCGCCTGGGGCATCAATGATTAAATAATCGAGATGTTTAGGTGCATCACCAATTGATTTTTCATGCCTCCAGTCGAGGCTTTGAATGGCAGCAACAGTTTCAGGGCGTTGTTTTAACCATTGTAATGATGATTTTTGGTTATCAGCATCAGCTAACGCGACTTTATAGCCCTTTTGTGAGAGTGCTGCGGCAAGCGTAATGGCTGTCATGGTTTTACCACAGCCACCTTTTTGATTTGCAATTAATATTGTCTTCATGAAATTAGATTTTTTAACAAGCGTTTTGTATTCAACTATACCTTAGCATCTTTTTCAGTAGAGTGTGTGACACATGACAAAAGTTTAATGTTGCAGTTAAATAGCAGATTCAGAAAAAGGAAAGTTTTATGTCAGTTTGGCTTGCAATGTTAATTGGTGGTTGTATTGGTGTTGTGATTACCACGCTGATTTTATCCAATACGCGGAATGGTCGTATTCAGGCGGAATATGAAAAATATATTGCTGAATTAGAATTAGAACATAAGCAAGCTTTGCTAGATGCACAGAAACGTAGTGTAAATACCAGTCGTGCGGTGTTAAAAGGAAAAATGGCAGAACAGTTTGCGCCGATTTTACCTGAATTTCAGTATTTACCTAGTGATGCAAAATTTCTCGGTGATCCTGTCGATTACGTGGTTTTTGATGGCTATACCGATTTTCGTGATGGTGATGGGACTGCGGACGATATTGAAGTGATTCTACTTGATATTAAAAGTGGTGGTGCACGCTTGAGCAAAGGGCAACAGGCAATTGCGCAAGCGGTACGTGAAGGACGTATTCGTTTTGAAACGCTAAGAATTGATTTTGAAAATTAATGACTGCTTAGAATTTATAACTTTTGCACGCGAGCCAACAGCATTTTTTGTGCAATCGCAGGAATACCATCTGCATCAAAATATTCTTTTTCAAGAAATTTAAATTTAGCTTGTGCAAGGTGTCGTTCAATATCACGATTGAGATGGCATCCATCTCCAATCCTTTTTTGTATCGGAGTGAGTAGGGTCTGTAAGGATTGTAATTTGATCGAGTCAGGATGTTTCACATGTTCAATTAAATGAAAGGTGCCTGTAGGTTTCAACACTCGATAAATTTCTGCTAAGGCAACATCAAGTTTTGGAATACTACAGAGTGTCCATGTGGAAACAATATGATCTAAACTTGCATCGGCAAATGGAAGTTTTTCTGCGCTAGATTGTACATGCTTAATATAAAAAGGTGCATGCTGAACTCGTTCAACGGCAAGATGATAAATATCTGGGTTGGGTTCTAAAGCATAAAGTGAGTCAACATTGCCATAGAAAGGAATATTTAAACCTGTACCAAAACCTATTTCGAGGACTTCACCTTCGATAGGAACCAATAATTCACGACGCTTATCCATTAGACTTGCAGTCTGCATGACTTGGTTGAGTAAATGTGGGAAAACTCGACGTTGATAGAATTGATAAATCATAGAGATCCATTCGTTGATTCAGATTAGAGAAATCAGTAACAAAGCCACAAAAATATGACTAAAGTAAGTTTGATTGTTACTAAAAAAAGTAATTTTTTTCATCGTTTAAGCATACTATGAAGAGATACGCTTTTCTAAGAATTTAGTTAGATTTTGAGGGTGATGAGCCATGAAAAAACGTCTATGGATGAGTTTGGGCATGGTGGTTATGCTTGGGCAGGCACATGCATCGACTAGCGGAATAGAATATAACATTGCCAATGGTTTATCGCCGATCGCAAAGGATCAGTCTATTTCGGTGTTACAGCCTTTTTATGGCAACTTTCGTATTCTTGGTTCTAAAATGTACCAAGATGACGAACAAGCAAAATTTTCTCCGATTGATTATGCCGTGAGTTGGGGTTTGTTTGCCAAGCCCGAGATCGCACGTAAAATTTCAGTAAATCAATATGACCGCTATTTGAATTGGAAAATAGATAAGCTACCTGTTCCTGCAAATCAAGCCATGCAAATGGTTTCCAATATGCATATTATTCCCGCAAATCCTGAAATTGCCCAGCAAATCAAACAAGTGAAGCGTGGAGATTTGGTGCAGTTGAAAGGTGAGTTGGTTGAGATTCGGGATAAAGATTTGGTTTGGCGATCTTCTTTAACACCTACGGATACAGGTGATGGAGCTTGTGAGTTATTCCGTGTTAATTCAATTCAGTGGATAGAAAAACAAAAAATCTAATCTTGTTGAACAAGAGAGGGTCGTATGACCCTCAATTTTTTATATCACTCACCAGCCTTTTTAGTGTCTGTTGGTTGAGAACTTTTCCAATGGTGTAGTTGGCTTTGCGCATGTAGATATTCATTTAAATGATCAACTTGTTTAGCCGTATCAGTATTTTCTGTGGTACTCGCTAAGGTGCTTTGTTCGAGTACTTTGGCTTGATTATCCCAGTATTCATATAAAAGTCCTTGAATATATCGACCTTGTGCTGTTTTAAGTTCTAACGCTTTCAGCATATTCAGTGCCGATTGAACATTATCTTTTTGGCGTTGCTGTTCAAATGCTGGAGTGAGCGTATTGGCTTCTTTCATCTTCGCCAGCTCTATTTCCATGCTGTCGCTCATTTCGGTAAAACGACGGTCATAGTCATCTAAAATTGCAATATCATGCGCATCGTCAGCCGTTGTAGGGAACTGTTTAATAGGGATTTGTTTAAGCTGACCAATGGCATCATTAGAATTTTGAGTTTGCTGTTCTTGCTGAGAGGGTGCTTTGGGGTCTTTGTTACAAGCACTCAGTAATAGTGTAGAGCTGATCAAGCAACTGAGTGCAATCGTGGTTTTAAACTTAAAGGTCATAGAAACACCTGATTTATTGTTACTTTGCTATTTTTTGGAAATGGTAGGCAAAGGTTGTATAAGGAAAATCAATCTGATCTTGAGCAGTTCGCCCTGTAAAATCAAATACAATTTGTTCAAATCTTGCTTTCAGTTGCTGTTGTTGATGTTCTGGCATTGCTGCAATAAAACTCGTGGAAAGTAACCGTTTGCTGACCACTTGTTCTACCGTGCCTGTATGTTGGAGTTGAAAGGTATGAAGACCGTTGAATTGAAAGAGCTGTTGTTGCTCAAAAACCTGTTTCCATTTCTCACTATGATAACGTGGTGTATCTGCTTCAAATGGGGCGATTTCATCGGCCAACGCTTTTACCCAATCCACAGTAATGTCTCGTTGATTCCAAACCAGTCCAAGATGCCCCGCAGGAATTAATACCCGATACATTTCTTTGAGCGTTTCGATATTTGAGAACCAGTGGAAAGATTGGGCACAAATAATGGCGTTAATGGATTCATCCTTCACCAGAAGTTGATCGCTTGAAGTCTGTAGACATTCGACTGTGCTGTAGCGTTGCTCCAGTTGTTCTCGCATGGCTGTCACAGGTTCAACGGCAATCACTTTTGCCTGTGTCTGAAGCAGGAAAGGTAAGAATTTGCCAGTCCCTGAACCGAGGTCAATAACAGTGGAATTTTCACCGACTTTGAGCTGATCTTGCAGCCAAACGATGACTTCTGGTGGATAACTGGGGCGAACATGCTGATAGAGTTCTGCCCCTAAACTAAAGCCTTTTTGTGCAGCAGGATGCAAGGATTGTGTCATTTTTTGCGCTTTTTAATCTGTCTTATCTCTATAAAATAAGATACTCCGCAAATAGGGTTTGGCAAAGCCATCATTTGATGACTTTTTGCGACAAGCCTAGGGTTGATTTTTCAGTGTGAGCATGGATAAGCAAATAATATTTGAAGATGAACATATTCGCGTTATTTTTTTAAAAGGTTCAAGTGACACTTTGGTGGTTTCATTTGGCGATTTGATTAGTCGTGCCAAAGGAATGTCGATTAATGCTGAAAAATCACTCATAAAATATCAATACAATGTCATCGGTATTATGCCGAAGCAAAAAACTTGGTTTCCTAAAAGCAGCATGTTTGAAATGCAGCGACAGATTCAGCCGATCTTACAACAGTTTGAGCAGATTGTGGGTTACGGTGGATCAATGGGAGGCTATGCTGCGATTAAATATTCTAATTTATTGAATATGCATAAAATCGTTGCTTTTGTACCACAATATTCGATAGACCCTGATGTGGTGCAAGACCGCCGTTATGCGGAATTTTTTGACGCATCTATTCATCAAAATATGCAGATTCAGGCGGATGAAGTGGATTCATCTCGTGAATACATCATTGTCTATGATCCATACTATGCAGAAGATAAAGAACATTTCTTAAAAATACAGCCCTTATTACCAAAGATGCATGTGATTCATTTACCTTTTACAGGACATGAAGCACTCTCGGTTTTGGCAAGTTCGCAATTACTCAATGATTTTGTTGAGCAACCTTTTGAGATTACTTATTTTTATCAGCGCGTTCGAGAGGTTAAAAAGCAAAGTAAGTTCTACTATCGCCATGTACTAGATGCATTATTGAGCAGACATCATCAGGCTTTATTGCGAATCTTGCAAAATAACGATTTTGAATTAGATGAACGTTATTTTGATGCTGTTCTTAAGCAAAAATTGGTTCAACAGTTATTTAATCTACAACAGGGTACTGAGCAAAATCTACGTAAGTTAGGTATTCATCCGCATTTTATCCAACAGATGGACAGCTCAGTGCCAACCATTCGCACGATTCAAAATACATGGTTAGTTTTTAATTTAGTCAGCTTAAAGCTAGAGGCTTATAACGCTGAAGCAATTAAGGCGAATCAACAATATTTGCTGCCATTGAAAGGCAGTGTGAATGCCGTTGTTGAACTTGAGTTAAATGCAGAATCTTATGTTTTGACGATGAATGATCGTGGGATTCATAAATTAGTTAAAGTCGGTGAAGCTTTGGCTTTGGATCAGTCTTTATTGATTTTTAAACGCTATCCTGAATTTTATCAACTCAGTTATAAAAACTTAACCTTGAGTTGTGATGATCATGGGCAGGGACATTTTATTGAAGATCATGCGGATGAGCAGACCAAACTACGATTGATAGATTAAATCACATAATCCAAAGCCCTTTGCTTAAGCAAAGGGCTTTTGATGATGGGTTAGAAAATTAGTTTGTACCCACCTTTGCATTGGTATTTACGTTCGCATTTACACCTAATACTTTCACACCAACATTGGCACCTGTTTGCAGATTTTTTCGATCTGCATTTAAGCCTGTTTTTGCATTTAGAGATGAAGTCTTACCATTCACTTGTGTATTTAAATTCGTTTCCGCATTTAAATTTAATGCTTTAGATTTAGTTTGCTTTTCTTCAATTCGTTTTTTGATGTTGGCCTTTTGGTCAGCAGTAAATTTCTTGCCATCATTTGCTTTGTCTACGGTGTAATCACGCGTATTTTTGACAGCCTCACCTGTTTTATTGATGACTTGTGAACTCACATGGGTTGCGACACCAACCGTTTTTTGAGTGGCATTTACACCTGTATCTACAGCAGCATGACCGACATGTTGAGCTACATGACCAACGCCTTGTGCTGTATTTTTAACTGCACCAGTAACGCCTTTGATCAAGCCACCTGATTCTACATTCACTTGCGCCGAGCCATTGGCATTTACACCAACGTTTTGTGCAAAAATAGATGCAGAAGCAAGGAGAGTTGTTGTCACGATAGCTGTTTTGATCATTTTTTTCATTGCAATTTCCTTAGCGATGTACCGTATTGGGGTACTTCATCAACGCAAATGCATCATAGCGAGCAAAACAGAGAAAGCGATGGATTTCAGCAAAACTTTACAAGCAAATTACAGCTTAAAAACACTGTAGCTAGAAATTGTGGAGATGATATTTTCTATAATTAAATGAAAAATAAAATAAAAAAGTTATGTTATTTAAATAATTCATCTCAATATAACTGAAAGAAATAGGTGAAAAGCATATTTCCCTTGGTTTGTTTTGATCGCAGGATCACAAATATTCTAAGACCCTGCATCATCGGTATTCAGCTATGACGCATTAGGCGCATTGCGCGAGTGCATTTTGACTAAAATGACTTTTCAATTTATTGAAGTTGTTCGTTACATCTGGATTTTGAATATCAAAAGTAGTGGCACGACGTGTTTTAGAATCAACCAGAGGTTTTGATGTAGCCGCAAGATGATTTTGATTTACAACGTATTGGTATGTTTCAGAAGATGCCTTCTTTAATTGATTCTTTTTGAAATACCATGTTTCTGTACTTTCACCACCATTAAAATAGCCTGTAAATTGGATCAGACAACCATTGTTAGAGCGACTCAATGTTGCCAAATTGGTTTTGGTATTGGGAAGAGCTTCAATATTTTGTACTTGTTCTAACTGTTTTATGGGCGAAGGTGATGCTGTCGGTAAATAAGAACATGCAGTGAAACTGATTAAGCTGAGTAATGGTAGTACCATCATTTTGAATGGGTGATGCATCATTTGCAAAATTCCAATTCTATGAATTTATGTGATTAAGTGTGTAGAGAAATATGAAGAAGTTCAATCTGTGTTTTGAGACAACACTGTAAATTTTAGCTAAATCTTTCGCCTAAAATCTTCAGCAGACTACTTTAACAATTTGTGTCAAAAATGACCTAAGAAAAGGCCTATCTTGATAATGACCCTCTCAGTTGTTTATGCGATGTTGTTCACGGAATTAAAATAAGGAAATACGTGGTTATGGGTATGAAATCGAAGACTGTGCCATTTTATCGAGTGATTGTGATTGGTGGTGGTTTTGCGGGTTTAGGCGCAGCCATTAAATTAAAACAAGCAGGTATCCAAGATTTTATTTTGTTGGAAAAAGCCGATGAATTAGGCGGGGTATGGCGTGAAAATACCTATCCGGGCTGTGCTTGTGATGTTCCATCTGCACTATATTCGTATTCTTTCGAACCCAATCCTACATGGAGTCGTGTCTTTGCAGGGCAAGCTGAAATCAAACAATATCTGCAAAATACGGCACAAAAATACCAAGTATTACCGCATGTCCGTTTTCAACATGAAGCCCTTGCAGCAACTTGGTCAGATGCAAAACAGTGCTGGATTATTAAAACCAATCAAGGCGAATTACATTCACAATTTGCGATTATGGCATGTGGCCCAATGCATGAGCCTATCATTCCAAACATTCAAGGCTTAGAACCTATCCAGAATATTTTCTATGCAAAAGTAGCCTTAAAAAGGCTAAATTAATGAACTGAAGGCTCGTATTTAGGTGCTTTTCACAGTTTTTCCAAAGCCTTCTACATTTTTCTAACCAAGCAAATGATCTTTCCACAACCCAGCGTTGTGGTATGACTGCAAATTTATGTAATTCACTTCGTTTAGCAACTTCAACTCGCGCTCTGATTAAATCATTAACAGCCAAAGAAAAGGGTTCGCCTGTATAACCACCATCAACAAGTACAACCTCTACATTTTGTAAGGTGTCTCTATGTAAAGTTATGGCATCTAATGCACCTTGACGATCTGTTTTATCTGCTGTCGTAATAAATATTCCATGAGGCAGACCTTGAGTATCAACAATGATATGTCTTTTAATCCCTGAAACTCTTTTACCAGCGTCATAGCCTTTATTACGTGCGGTATCTGTGTTTTTTACACTTTGTGAATCAATGATGATAAAGCTCGTTTGTTCTTTCCGTCCATTGTTGATACGGGCCTCGCCAACCACATTTTTTTAAAGCTTGCTCAAGTATGCTAGGTTCAGTTTCTGATGGTTTTCTATTCCAAATTGAGAAGTAATAATGCACAGTGCTTTTAGGTGGAAAGTCTCGAGGAAGCATACTCCATTGACATCCACTTTTTAGAATATAGAGCAAGGCGCAAAACACTTCATAGACATCAACGACTCTTGGACGTGTTTGTTTTCTTCCGCTCAATAGTAACGGTTTAATTTCTTTAAAGGCTTCTCGACTAATGTCGCTGGGATATGGTTTTCTCATGGGGGAGAATTTAACAAATTATTTTTCCAATTGCCAAAAAAGAATGAAATTAGGTGGTGTTCTAAAAAGTATGCTCATAAGAAAAGGAGGCAACGAGGAACAATTCAGCTATATTTAAATGTGTGAAAATCGAAATAGAACTTCATTGTCCTCGATGCCAGAGTACAAGTATAAAGAAGAATGGCATTAAACACGATGGTAAGCAAAACTATCGTTGTAAAGAATGTAATAGGCAGTTTGTGGGTGACCATAATTTGACGTATTTAGGCTGTCATTCAAAAGCGGTCAAATTGATTTTGCTTATGCTTGTGCGATGTTGTGGCATTCGGGATATTGCAAAGATTACGAGGTTTAGTATTGGCAAGATACTTAAAACGCTTACACAATCAAATCATGAAGTAATTCCTCAAAGAACTCATTATAAATGCTTGGAAGTTGATGAATTTTGGACATTTGTAGGCAACAAGAAAGATAAGCATTGGCTACAGTACGTCTATGATAGAAGTAGCGGAGAAATAGTGGCTTTTGTATGGGGAGGAAGAGATGCTCATACAGCACAAAGGCTAAAAAACCGTTTAGAAGAACTGGGTATTACTTATGATTGTATATCGAGTGATCATTGGGAAAGTTTCATCAAAATTTTTAAGCCGGACCAAGAAGGGAAATATTATACAGTCGGGATAGAAGGAAACAACTGCCAATTAAGACACCGCATAAGGCGAGCAGTAAGAAGAACATGCTGTTTTTCGAAGAAGGTATTGAATCATGTAAAAGCTTTTAATCTTGGATTCTTTTACATTAACCACAGTTTTGTATAGTGATGTTAAAATGATCAGCATACATTTTGAAACACCACCTGAAATTAATATTGGATAGGTTCTTAAAAGATTTTAAGGGTGAGATTTTCCATTCATCGCGTTGGCGACATGATGTGGACTTAACAGGCAAACGTGTTGCAGTCATTGGCACAGGTGCTTCCGCAATTCAGTTTGTGCCACAAATTCAGCCGTTGGTCAAAGAACTCACTGTGTTTCAACGCACACCGCATTGGATTTTACCTAAATCGGATATGCCACTCCCAAGTGCTGTTCAAACCTTATTTAAATATATTCCTGTCACTCAGTCGGTGATGCGTGGATCAGTCTATGGCATCTTTGAAACCTTAAATGGTGGTTTACAAAGTAATGCTGCGATGCGGCAAGTACAGCGTATTGCTGAATTTCATATTAAACAGGGCATCAAAGCCCCTGAGTTACGCGCTAAAGTGACGCCAAATTATGTGATCGGCTGTAAACGCATTTTGCAATCTAATGAATGGTATCCAGCCCTAGCTCAAAACAACGTCAATGTTGTCGCAGGGGCATTGAGTGAAGTGAAAGGCAAGCAGTTGATTGCCAGTGATGGCTCAACCTTTGAAGCCGATGTCATTATTCTTGGGACAGGTTTTGAAGTGGCTGAACCGCCAATTGCGCAGCGTGTCTATAACCGTTATGGGCAGAGTATGTCTGATGTGTGGCAGGGCAGTCCAGAAGGTTATATGGGAACGATGGTGGCAGATTGCCCGAATGGCTTTTTGATGTTTGGACCGAATATTGCGGTGAGTTCTTCTGCTTTTATCATTATTGAAGCGCAGCTCACTTATATTATGGACGCAT
Organism: Acinetobacter sp. TR3; assembly: GCF_027105055.1. Taxonomy (NCBI): domain Bacteria; kingdom Pseudomonadati; phylum Pseudomonadota; class Gammaproteobacteria; order Moraxellales; family Moraxellaceae; genus Acinetobacter; species Acinetobacter sp. TR3. The sequence goes on along the minus strand of NZ_CP114264.1, from coordinate 2,902,320 downwards.
TAAAACAAGCGATTCAAAAAAATATCAAAACCATAGAACCCGATCCTGTGCGTATGGCTGATTTTAATCAACGCGTGCAAGAGGCTTTACAAACGACGGTTTGGAACAAAGGGGGCTGTCAGAGTTATTTCATTGATCGAAATGGGCGTAACAGTACGGTATGGCCGTGGACGACGTTTAAGATGCGTCAGCAACTCAGTCATTTTAATTTAAATGAATATGTGATTGATCGTCAGGTTAAGCTCGAAACTGAAACAGCTTAAATACCTCTCATCAATAAAAAACCTCTAACGTTAAATTAGAGGTTTTTTTATTTAATTCGATGATGGCTGACTAAGTTCAGCTCGTTCAATGGGAACATGTCCATCATTTGTACCCACTACAGCATCTTTGGTGTCTTGCCATTTTTTAGCAGTGTATTGTTTGGCTTTTTGTGTTTGTTCCTGAACGATTCCAGATTGTTCAGCTGTATATTCTTTGGTGTTTTTCCATCTCTCACTCATTTTTTGTGAGGTGTTTTCAGATGCACCTTGAATTGAATCACCTAAGTTTTGTAGCCCTTTACCTGTTTTATATAGCAATACTCGACCGAGACTAGGGTTATCACCATAAGGAAGTGTTTTTTCAGCCGTTGCAGCATTTGTATTCGCTGTATTTGTATTTGTTTCGGCTGCCCAGAGAGAAGACGATGCGATCAGTGCAGTCGCTAAATATAGTGCAGGTACTTTTTTCATCATCTTTTATCCTTTTGGCAATAATGTTGCAATTCAAGTTTTATAGCTTATCGTCAAGTTCAAGAAAAGAATGTAGGTGATGTGAAATTGATACAGTGCGTAAACATTATGTCTGTTCAGTTCGATAACACATATGTTTGTATTCGCTACCTCACCAAATTAAGAAATTATGATCGTTGACGCCTTGTTTGCCTCATGATAGTTTCAATTCAACACGAATCAATATTTTCACGTTTTATTTTTAATCAAAATAGGTATCTTATGAGGCAGATTTTGGAATCTTATATGTCACTTCTGCCGCATAAGAGTAGTTATGCGTCTACCCACTGAACGGAAACCAAGGAAGTCATCCCGCACTGGCGGTGGGAGTAGTCACGTGCGTTACGACCATGAGCAACGCCCAACGAAAATTGAAGTTGTCTGCCCCAGTTGTGGCGGATGCGCTGTCGCCACCGAGCCGCTCTACGATCAGGGCACTCTAATCGTTGGAGACACGTCTCCATCTTGGGATGAACCCATATTTTCAATCCGCTGCACAAATTGTTTCCTGCGCCTGGTCAATCAACATTACGCTCAACTGCCTGCTCCGTACCACCAAGTCTCCGTCGGTGGAAGAACGCTGTGGGCTTGGAATGCAGAGCACCTCGACATGCTTAGGCAAGTACTTGAGGGACAGAACGTCAGGGGGCATCCCTACGCATTCTTCGCCACTTACGTTCATCGTGGTTGGCAACAATGGCGCAAGAAATTCATCCACGCCATTCAACAACATTCCGCCGCGCATAACCCGGCGGTCCACCGGACGCTGCGCGATAAAGCCGCGCAGCACCGGTGACCTCTACGTTAGCTACACAACAGGGATGCTTTCATGACAACAGCGTATTACGAAAAGAACTATGATGGAGAGCTTGATGTTTCAATCCGATCACAGCATCCAGAGCTTACTGAACTGGACTCGGTCTTTTTCCAAAAAGTTGTTGATGACATAGAAACTCTGAAAGATAAATCCAAGAATCTAATGGCACAATACCTTGATCTAAATAAGCCTTGCTTTGATGGAGGCCCACAACTCTTTAGTATCGAGATTACTGGTGTCGCAGCAACTGTCTATAGAGTTTACTTAGAGTATGTCTTTGAGAACGATTCCAATGTTTATTGGTCTGTACTGTTTAACGTACCTATGCTAAGTCCTCCGCTTGAGAAAATTCAGCAGTCAAATTATTGGCCGATTGAATTGTCTTGGCGGGTTGAGTAAGGTACAGCTAACTTGTCACTCAACCGGACAACAACCCAGCCTCTTACGGCGTAATTTTTGATAATTTTGGCAACCTCGCACATGTTAATTTTGTTGTGGGTTGTTGCCGGTTAGTTTAATAGTTAATCAGTTTGAGAGTCTATGGCGATGCACACCATCAACACATTTCTGTTCCCAAGCCGACCGTATAGTCGGGAAGAGATCTTTGACAAGGTCAGGGAGTACTGCGGCAAGTGGCCGAATGTCCGATTCTCTGAGGACTGGAAGCCATTCGGCGTCCCAGCCGATCTACGGATTGCAATAGATGATTACTTCATTCTTGTGGGCTACATCGACGACCCAAGCGTCGTGGAAAGCGTCGAGTATGTTCAAAAGGTTGTTGGCCGAACGTTTCCAATTGACTTACTGGCTGGGGAAGTGCGAACTACCTTTGCGGATGATCCCAACTCCGACTTCGATGACTTTGCCATCTGCATGTACCAGTTCCTTGAAACACTGCCCGGCGCAGTCGTCTATGACGACAATCACAAGGACATCTTCACATCAAAGGTCTGAGCACTGGCGGCTACGCTGCCTAACTAGGCGTTTCAGCGGACCGTGAGGATGTAAGCTACTCGCATGTCCGCACCGCACAGCCACTTAACTTGGGCTTTAGCTGTTCAATTTGCTTTCGGAGAAATAAAGGAAGACGGTCGCAGAAGACAACAATTGTCGACCAATTTGGTACTCCAATTTACAATAAACCCCACTAAATATATAGCGGGGTTTATTTGAAAGACCAAGGATTATAGATACTTAACCCTGCAATACACTCACATCTGCAATTGCCGTGAACAAATCACGTAACTGAGCCAATAAACGTAAACGGTTGGCTTTCAATTCAGCATCATCTGCCATCACCATCACGCCTTCAAAGAAAGCATCAATTGGCGCGCGAAGAGCAGCAAGCTTAGAAAGAGCTTCTGTGTAGTTACGTGTAGCAAGTAAAGGCTGAACTACTGGTGTGATTGCTTGAAGTTCTGCATAAAGCGCTTTTTCAGCAGCTTCGACTAGATTCGCTTCAACCACAGCACCTACTGGTGTTGCTTCTTTAGCAAGAATATTGGCAACACGTTTATTCGCCGCAGCCAATGCAGCCGCTTCTGGCAAAGTACGGAAATGATTCACCGCAGTCACACGCTTATCAAAATCAAGAGGAGATTTTGGAGCAAGTGCTTGAACAGCTTGAATCACATCAACCGCAACGCCTTGGTCTTCATACTTGGCACGGTAACGACCTTCAAGGAACGCAACGGCATCGCTACAGGTTTTATCGTGATCTTTAACCACGTCGCCATAACCTTGAAGTGCAAAGTTAACCAGTTCTTCAATCGTCACATCAAGTTCATTTTCGATGATCAAACGTAAGATACCGATTGCAGAACGACGTAAGGCAAACGGGTCTTTAGAACCTGTAGGCGCTTGACCAATACCAAAAATACCAACAAGCGTATCTAAACGATCTGCAAGTGCAATCGTTGTACCTGTCTTGGTTTGCGGTAATACATCGCCTGCAAATTTCGGTAAGTATTGCTCACCTAAAGCTTCGGCAACTTCGCTATTCTCACCTTCAAGGCGAGCATAATACGTGCCTGCAATCCCTTGAAGTTCAGGGAATTCACCCACCAGTTCAGAGGTCAAATCACATTTAGCCAGTAAAGCTGCTTTTTCAGCATCGGCTGCATTAGCACCTGTAATTGGTGACAACGCAACGGCTAATTTAGCAATACGTTCTGATTTATTCCAAAGCGTACCCAATTGCGCTTGGAACACCATATTCGCGAGTTTTTCTTTACGGCTTGCAAGCGGTTGCTTTTGATCTTGTAAGAAGAAAAATTCTGCATCCGACAAACGAGGGCGTACAACTTTTTCATTGCCTTCAATAATTTGAATCGGATCTTTTGACTCAATATTTGAAATAGTAATGAAGTAAGGCTGTAATTTACCTTCGGCATTGATTAAGCAGAAATACTTTTGATTGTCCTGCATGGTGGTAATCAATGCTTCTTGAGGAACAGCTAAATAACGCGCTTCAAAGGTCGCACGTAATGCAACTGGCCATTCAACCAAGCTGGTGACTTCATCAAGTAAGTCTGCTGGGACAATCGCAGTGGCATTAACTTCATCAGCTAACTTTTTCACTTGATCTTGAATGGTTGCTTGACGCTTTTCAAAATTCGCAACGACATAAGCTTTTTCTAAAGCAGCGAGGTAGTCATTTGCATGCGCTAAAGTCACTGCTTCAGGTGCATGGAAACGATGACCATAGGTCACATTACCTGCTTTGTGATCTTGAATGGTTGCTGCAACCACTTGATCATCTTTCAGTAATACCACCCACTTTACTGGACGCACGAATTCAGTACGGCTTGCCGCTGAACGCATACGTTTGGCGATTGGTAAGTTATCCAATGCAGTTTGTAAAATTTGTGGCAGTAAAGCATCAAGGCTTTGACCTTTCACATCTTTCAAGAAGCACACTTTTTCAACTTTACCTGCTTGGAAGGTTGAAAGTTGATCAACCGTAACGCCTTGACCGCGCATAAAGCCTTCAAGTGCCTTAGTTGCATTACCTTCAGCATCATAAGCCGCTTGTACAGCAGGGCCATCAAAACGTTTTTGTGTGTCTGCTTGAGCTGCATCAATATCCACAATTTTTAATGCCAAACGACGTGGTGCGGCATAAGCTTCGATTGCAGCAAAATTTAAGCCTGCATCTTTTAAGCCTTTTTCAGTTTCAGCTTTTAAAGCATCACGCAAAGTTTTTAAGCTTTTAGGAGGAAGTTCTTCACAGCCAAGTTCAAATAAAACTGTATGTTGAGTCATTATTTATTCTCCTTCGCTTTTTCAGCTTGGGCTGCTTCTGCTTCAACTTGTGCTTTTAACTGAGCCAATACTTCATCACGTAAATGTGGTTCTGCCATTGGGAAACCGAGCTTCGCGCGGGCAGCGACATAACTTTGTGCAATTGAACGCGCCAAAGTACGAACACGTAAAATATAACGTTGACGTTCAGTTACCGAAATTGCACCACGTGCATCCAACAAGTTAAAGCTATGCGATGCTTTAATAACTTGCTCATAAGCAGGGAGTGGCAGTTCAGCTTCCATTAAGCGAGTTGCTTCCGCTTCATAGAAATCGAATAATTCAAACATTTTTTCAACGTTGGCATATTCAAAGTTATAGGTTGATTGTTCCACTTCATTTTGATGGAATACATCGCCGTAAGTCACTGTACCGAACTGACCTTTAGTCCAAACCAGATCGTAAACTGAGTCTACACCTTGAAGGTACATCGCAAGACGTTCTAAACCGTAAGTAATTTCGCCAGTCACAGGGTAGCATTCAACACCACCGACTTGTTGGAAGTAAGTGAACTGAGTCACTTCCATACCATTGAGCCAAACTTCCCAACCTAAGCCCCATGCGCCCAGTGTTGGAGATTCCCAGTTGTCTTCTACAAAACGAATATCGTGCGTCAGTGTGTCGATGCCGATTGCTTTTAATGAATCAAGATACAGCTGTTGGATATTATCTGGGTTTGGCTTAAGTACCACTTGGAACTGATAGTAATGTTGTAAGCGGTTCGGGTTCTCACCATAACGACCATCTTTCGGACGGCGTGAAGGTTGAACATAAGCCGCATTCCAAGTTTCTGGACCTAATGCGCGTAAGAAAGTTGCAGTGTGGAATGTCCCTGCACCCATTTCCATATCATATGGTTGTAATATGACGCAGCCTTGCTCCGCCCAATAGTTTTGTAGGGCAAGAATCAAGCCCTGAAAGGTATCAATATGCGAAATCGCACGACTCATGGTGCATCCATTATTCTTGAGAAAAATTGCCCTCAAGTATAAGGATTTTGGTGGTGAGTGGCAAAGGCTAGTTAGGGAATTTCAGCTTTGAACAGGTTTTAGATTTGTTTGCTGTTCTGAGTAATAAAATCCAATTAGTCACAGCAAATGTAAGAGAGAAAAAACAGAGAATAACAAAAAATCTGAGTGGGATAATATTAATTTGGGCTGTATTCAAAATGATGATCAAGCTAGGGACAATCATAGTAAACAAAAAGGTATATGCAATAATCGAAAAGAAATGCAGGGCTTGGTATCTTAGCAGTAATACTTGAAAGAAATAGGTTGGAAGAAAAACGAGAATGAAATAGATCACTGCAATGATTAGTGCGACAAAGAACATTTCACTCAATACTTCGAAAATCTCTTTTGAAAAATTGCTATAAAACGTAAATGAAACAATCTCTAAAAGATAGATCACAGTACATGCATAAAGTGGTGTTTGGATCAAACAGCGCCAAATTTGTGCTTTGCTGACAATAAGTTTTTGAGTTAATGGTTGAGCAAGTCTTTGAAGTATAGGTTTCATGGTAATTTAAATCTTTATTTATTTCAATTACTTATATTTGGGGTGTTGAGTTAATCAAGCTATTGTATTGTATTAATTTTTTTCATAAAAAATCCTCGATCTATAATTATACGTCACCTCATGACGTATTGCATCTCACATGCTCTTAATTTCACAACTTTGAAATGCTAATTTTAAAACAATATTCTATGTTTCCTTCAGGTCGTTTGAAGTGTCAGATCGCATTCGAGAAAAACTACAAATCCTTGCAGACGCTGCCAAATATGATGTGTCCTGTTCATCTAGTGGTAGTGACCGTAAAAATAAAGATAAGGGGCTAGGTGATGCCAGTCGGGCAGGGATTTGTCATAGCTATACCGAAGATGGACGTTGTGTTTCATTGCTGAAAATCTTGTTCAGCAATGTTTGTATTTTTGATTGTGCTTATTGCGTGTCTCGCCGTTCTAATGATGTGAAACGGGCTGCATTTACGGTACAAGAAGTGGTTGATCTCACCATTAATTTCTATCGACGTAATTATATTGAAGGATTATTCCTTAGCTCAGGCATTTTTAAATCCGCAGACTATACGATGGAGAGGATGCTTCAAGTGGTGAAAAAATTACGACTTGAAGAAAATTTTAATGGCTATATTCATCTCAAAACCATTCCGGGAGCTTCACCTGAGCTGATTCATGAAGCGGGACTTTATGCTGACCGCATGAGCATCAATTTAGAAATGCCAACCGAGGTTGGGTTAAAAGCATTTGCGCCTGAAAAATCACATCAAGAAGTACAAAAAGACTTAGGGCTAGTGCGAGATCGACTCATTCAACTCAAAGATGAACGCCAGATTATCAAGCATGTGCCGAAATATGTCCCCGCAGGGCAGACCACTCAAATGGTTGTTGGTGCACATCAGGAAACCGATCAAGATGTTTTGGTAATGGCAGATCGACATTACAAAGAATTCAAGTTAAAGCGTGTCTATTTCTCAGGTTATATTCCAATCAACACGGAAAATAACTATTTACCTGCTGTCGGTTCTGCACCGCCTTTGCTACGCGAAAATCGACTTTATCAGAGCGATTGGTTGATGCGTTTTTATGGTTTTGAAGTCAATGAAATCGTCAATGAAAAACACCCACATCTTGATTTAGATGTAGACCCAAAACTGAGTTGGGCATTACGTCATCCTGAACAGTTTCCAGTGGATTTAAATCGTGCGGATTATCAAATGATTTTACGTGTACCCGGCATCGGAGTGAAGTCAGCCAAGAAAATCGTGCAAGCACGACGTTTTGGTAAAGTGCATATTGATTTGCTGAAACGATTAGGCGTGGCGTATTCACGTGCTAAGTTCTTTATTCGTTGTGAAGACAGTCCACGGTTTCAAAAAGAGCTTTCCACGCTTGATATTCGGCAGCAGATATTAACGCAGGGTTCATCCAAGTATGTAAAACAACTGTCACCACAATTGAGTTTAGGATTCTAAACATGTTCAGTGATGCTGTGGTTTATTATTACTTTGATGGTTCAATGGTGGGTTTGCTCAACTGTGTATTTCGTGCTTTTCAATTTAAAGAGTTTCACGTTCAACTCTGTTTAAACCAAGGCGCGCAGCATGGCTTATTTGCTACGGTGGTTGAGATTCCAAATCATGAGCAACATGCAAGTCGTGTTTGGTCAGCTTTACAGCAAAAACTTTCGCATTCATCTTTGAGACAATTTTATTTTGCTTATTTGTCGGAATCCTTGGATGCCTATCAGCATTTATTTAATTACTGTATCTATGTTTTTCGGCATCAACATTCAGTCGAAAAAAATTACTCTCATCCCAGTGTTTTAGCGATTTCGCAATGGACGAAAAAGGTCGGGCGTGAAAAGCATCGTATGGAAGCTTTTGTGCGGTTTAAGAAAACCACAGATGGATTATTTTTAAGTTTGGTTCGGCCTGATTTTAATGTCTTGCCTTTGATACAGCCGCATTTTAAGCGTCGTTATCAAGATCAACGTTGGTTGATTTATGACGAACAACGTAAATATGGATTGTATTATGATTTACGCGAAATTCACGAGGTGTCTTTAGAGGTCAATCAGATTGACCGTAATATCGAAAATGGTGCGAGTCAAAACTTCCAATTAGAATTAGATGAACAAGAAGAATTATACGATCAACTTTGGAAAGATTATTTCAATAGTATCAACATTAAAGAACGTCAGAATGTGAAATTGCATGTGCAATATTTACCTAAACGCTATTGGCGGTATCTTAATGAAAAATATGTTTAAGGCATTTTTTGATTATTATTTTAAAAATACCAACATAACAGAAGAGCACGTTCATGACTAAATTAGTTTTAAAAACAGCAGTACTGATCATGGCTTGTTTGAGTACTTCGGTATTTGCCAAAACGCAAAATAAAGCGATAGATCCTTATAGCCAATGTATCGATGACACCATTCAACAGCTAAAACTGGGGAATATTAATAATGCTGTGGTGGAGATCTGTAGCACCAGAACCAAAACTTTATATGCAAAGCAGATTGTGCAGTTATTGGATCAAATAAAAAAACAGAGTCAGGAATACAAGCAGCTTGAACGCTATCAGGACATTATGAAATCACAACAGCTCTGGAAAAATTTTGTCGATCAAGAGTGCCGTAATGCTGGTGCTTATATCGGTTCGCCGATGTATCAATTTTGCCCTATGCAAAGATACGCAGAGCGCTTGGAGCAACTACGAGAATATCTCAATTGATATGATTTGTGTTCAGCAGATTTGAGCATACATTAAAACTATAATTTAAATACATCTTTACTTTAAGATGACAGTATACTACTGCACCCAATGAGAACAAGACGATTCCAGCAAGGTGCATTGTGAGCTTAACCCAATCAGACTGGCTAAATTTCTTAAAACCCAATTATAAAGTATTACCTTTGAAAGAACGTTTACTTTCAGGATTTGGTGCGCTTTGTGGTTTAGCAATATCCTCTTTAATTAGTTGGTATGTATTGGGTGGTATGAATGCTTGGTATATTGCTCCTATGGGTGCCTCTTCTGTACTGCTTTTTGCAGTTCCGAATAGTCCTTTAGCGCAACCGTGGAATGTTGTGGTTGGCAACATATTGGCAGGTTTAATTGGTGTGACATGTACACAGTTATTGCCTGATTTAACCTCTGCTTTTAGTGTCGCAGTTGGGTTAGCCATTTTTATGATGATGACCACTGATTCATTGCATCCTCCAAGCGGCGCAGTGGCGATTACAGCGGTATTAGGTGGGGATGCTGTACACCGTTTAGGTTTTCACTTTATTTTATATCCTGTGTTACTCAATTCGATTTTATTATTATTGATTGCTGTCTTTTTTAATCGGTTGATTGGGCGTCATTATCCAATAACAGCGCATATTAATGAACGCTCTAAAGACCCTACACCAACCCAAAAAGTGTCGATTCAACCGAAAGATATTAGATATGCTTTGGCGCATCACACTGAGCTATTAGACATTAGCCAATATGATTTGGAAAAAATTATTTTAGAAGCACAAGAACGAGCCAATGAACGTTTGACGAACTTATTTGTTTGCCAAGACATTATGAGCCGAGATGTGATGAAACTGCATGAAGATGATGATATTCATCAGGCTTTGGATAAATTTAAAGCAGTGAATCTGATGAGTTTGCCTGTGGTGAATAACGAGAATCATTTGGTGGGGACATTGGCTTTGTATGAAGTGGTGGAATGGTTTAAAAGTGCAACTGATCCAAGAAATTCTTGGCAACACTATGTCCGACAAATTATGAGTCACCGTGTTGTCATCGTTGATCCCTCCCAACCCATTCAGGATTTAATCCCTTATTTTGTGGAGAAGTCTTTTAATTATATTCCTGTCGTGGAAAATCAACGTTTGATTGGCATTATTAGTCGTGCGGATATGATCGCTGCGCTTCAACAACAACTCAGTCGTCAAAAGCTTCAATCAGAATAAAAAAAAGCTACGGTTGTATTAGGGGGAAATTCAACCGTAGCGACCAAAAGAGGTAAATAAATTAACGTTTTATGCTTTGGTCTTCATAAACGGTTTTTACGGGCTGATTATAGCCTTGTACATAATCAACGCGACTTTGCTGTTGTTTTGGAATCACTAACCACAAAATCAGGTAAACCAAAATACCAGGGAAAGCTGCGCTCATGAGTGAAATCACGACAAAGATCAAGCGTAATAAATTTGCATTCCAACCAAAACGTTCCGCAATACCGCCCATTACACCAGCGATCATGCTTTGTCGGTTTGAGCGATATAAACCAGAATTGGCCATTTAATTTTTCTCCTAAAATATTTGATACAGCAACAGAATGAGGCTTCATTCATGATAAATCGCTGTTAATAATGAGATAGGGATGAACTGTTTTTTTTAAAGTTTAAACAGATGGAAGAATCGTTACGGTGTGTAAAAGGCTGATGGAAAAAACGACAGTATCGCCTAAAATGCACCGACTTAAAGCATACTGCTTTGTTAATTTGCTATTTCATCAAGTTACGTCCGCCATAATTACCCATTTTGAGGAATAGACGAATATTCAAATGCTTCCTATATTTTGCAGAACCATCGTATGTTTTTGAAAAAAGTGTGACAATGATGTTGATATTAGAGATTTGTGGATATGCAGTTCAGGTTCTTCTTACAGCATGTTAGTGTAGGATTTTTATTGAGTTTAGGGTTGAGTGCTTGTGATAGCTATCATCCGGATTCAATGAAAACCTCAAACCAAGCGCAGCCAACTACTGATGAAAGTTCTATTCCTGTCATGTTAGATGCTGAGCAAACACGAACAAATGCAAGTGAAGGAATGTCACTGACTGAGGTTGCTGGACAAGCAACAGTTCCTCATGTTGCTTCTAAACATATGACGCAACCGACTCAACAAGATATGCAATATGTTGGGCGCTATCATGCGCGTATTCCTTGTACTGATGCATTTGCTGGTTGTGTCAAAGATGAAAAAGAAGCGGAATATATCTTAACTTTGTTAGAAGATGGTTCAGTCTATTGGACCAATACCAGTTTCGGGCGTTTGGGTTCAGATCCATCGCGCAATATGACCAAAATAGAGCAAACCTGTAAGCAGGTGCAATGGCATGTTGAGCCAGTGGAAAAAGAGATTGTGGTGCGCTGTGCTGCCGCTGACGTGAATTTATATTACCAGATCAATCAGGACCATAATCTTGTGATGGATCTGGATAAAACTTGGAATGGGGATCAGGGCCGCAACCGCAAGTTCTTTAAGGAATATCCATTTCCCAAGAAAGCCTATGTTTTTGAAAAGTCGGAATGATTTTTTAATTTATCTTTAAATAAACGAACAATAAAAAAGTACCTCATGAGTTTCATTAGGTACTTTATTTTTATAAAACCCAAGATTAAAGTATCTAATAGAATTCCAAGATTATAAAAAGGTTAGGATTTCTTGAGCCAATTGTTGAGCCTTGTTCCTGGACCAACCAATAGCAAAATGTTTCTGTGCTAAAACGGGTGTGTTCAAATTAATGGATTTTATATGTCGTTCAGCATCTACACCATGTGTAATCATTACTTTGGGTTGAAGATGTTGAATCAGGAAATCAAAAATAAAGGTGTCTTGATCAGATTGTGTCAGATCGGTTTTTTTGCGCGTGGGCAGGGCATAAATATTTGTTTCCATGACAACTAGATTTGGATGAATACTGAATAATGCATCATTGATCCATTCGATGACTCGGCGAGTATTGCTGAGTGCAGGTTTGCCAGCATCTATACGGTCTTGTTGATAGGCTTGTAACCAGTCATTTTTATTGAAGCCTGTAGCTGGAGCAAAATATTTCCAAAAGTCATCTGCTTGAGTCGCTGGATTAAAACCAATAATTAAAATGTCAGTTTCTAGTGGATTGCCATTACAAACAAAAGGTCTGATGTTGTGATTGCCCGCCAAATTTTTTAATTCTTTATAAAATTTTTCCAACGGTGTGGATGTATCAAAAATCTCTTTACTGAACTGTTGAATTGCTGGCTGGAATTTAGGTTGAACGATTGAATATCTTAAGGGCAAGGGTTCTTGATAAATTACTTTGCGGATGGGTATGTCATGTTGATCCATATCCCCTAAAACATATTTACGATGGTGTGTGGGTATGGCTTCATAAGCGATTCTTAAACATTCAATATTTTCTGCACAAGGGTGGGTTAAATAGTTTTCCCAAGCAATTTGACAACGTGCGCTTGAATCTGGACGATCATTGAGTTCATCAATAATATCTATAACTTCCTTTATTAAATCATCATTGTTTTTATAGTATGAAAGAGAGGGATAAATTCCAAATTCACCGAGGCTTTCTATCTCAAGTTTAGAACTTTCAGCGATTTGAACAGTAATTTTTCCCTCTTGAATCTCTTGCCTAAGTTGTTGCAGGTTAAAGTGCTGATAACCACATCTGATTGTACCATCCTGATAAATAGACAGTGCTTCTAAAGAATATGAACACCCTGCTTCGTCAGGATCATATATTTCAAGTAAGACAAATACTGGAAGTGTTGTGCCAATGATAAAAGTTCCATCTTCTGCCTTTTTATAGATGCCATAATTTAGATTGCCTTTCCTAAATGTCATTTTTATTTGCCTATATGATGTGTAGCTGTTTTATTTTTTTAGAATAATCGAGAGGATAGGAAAATCACAATAAATCAGCGACATCATTTGACGTTGCTGTTTGAAAATAAAAAAAAGAGCGCTTTAAGCGCTCTTTTTATTGATCAGTTCCGATTGAATTAGTAATCGAAGCTGAAGTGTTCTGGAGTAAGTGAAGTCAAAGTACGTGAAGTCGTTACCATTGATTCTGCATGACCTTGTGCACGTGGCAATAAACGGTCAAAGTAGAAATCTGCAACTTTGATTTTTGCTTTATAGAATTCTGGAGTTTCAATGCCGTTACCAGCTTCTAGCTTCTCAGAAGCAACCACTGCTTGTTGAGCCCAGAAATAAGCCATCATCACATAACCAGAGAACATCAAGAAATCATTAGAAGCAGAAGATACGATGTCACGGTCTTTACGAGCTGCAAGCATGATGCGAACAGTTAATGTGTTCCATTGAGCGCAAAGCTTAGTTAAGTCCCAAGCAAAACGGCGTAAATACTTGTTACGCGCATGCGTAGCACAGAATTTTAAGATTTCAGCAGTATAGTCACGAACGATTTTACCTTTTGAACTTAAAAGAACTTTACGACCTAATAAATCAAGTGCTTGGATACCCGTTGTACCTTCATACAATGTTGAGATACGTGCATCACGTGCGATTTGTTCCATGCCCCATTCTTTGATGAAACCATGACCACCGTATACTTGCATACCATGGTTCGCAGCTTCCAAACCTAATTCAGTCAAGAAACCTTTTAAAATCGGGGTATAGAAACCTAGTTTGTCATCAGCAGCTTCATAAGCAGCTTGATCACCATTGACTAATGCATCTGTCATTTTGTCTGCAAGTTTTGCAGCATGATAGATCATTGCGCGACCGCCTTCTGCAACCGCTTTTTGAGTTAACAACATACGACGAACGTCAGCATGGTGAATAATTGCATCAGCTACACGCTCAGGCTCTTTCTTACCAGAAAGGGCACGCATCGACATACGATCTTTCGCATAAGGTAACGCACCTTGGAAAGAAAGTTCAGCATGTGCAATACCTTGAACCGCTGTACCAATACGAGCAGTGTTCATGAACGTAAACATGGCATGTAAACCTTTGTTTACTTCACCGATGAGGTAACCTGTTGCATTGTCAAAGTTCAATACAGCAGTTGCTGAAGCACGGATACCCATTTTGTGTTCGATCGAACCACAAGAAACCGTGTTACGCTCACCTACACCGCCGTCAGCAGTCGGGATGAATTTCGGTACGATAAATAAAGAAATACCACGAGTACCAGCAGGTGCATCTGGAAGACGCGCAAGTACGATATGAATGATATTGTCTGTTAAATCATGCTCACCCGCAGAGATGAAGATTTTAGTACCAGAGATTTTATAAGTACCGTCAGCAGCAGGTTCAGCTTTAGTTTTAACTTGACCTAAGTCTGTACCACATTGAGGTTCAGTTAAGCACATTGTGCCTGACCAAGTCCCTTCAACCAATTTAGGCATATAAGTATTTTTTTGCTCATCAGTACCGAACTGCATGATGGTGTTCATACAACCTGTACTTAAACCTGGATACATGGTAAATGACCAGTTCGCCGTACCCATCATTTCAGATTTGATGAGGTTCAAAGACATTGGTAAGCCTTGACCACCAAACTCTTCTGGGTAAGAAAGACCTTGCCAACCACCCATTACGAATTGGTCGTAAGCATCTTTAAAACCTTTAGGCGTTGTTACTTCGCCATTATTGAAAGTACAACCTTCTTCATCACCAGATTGGTTCAGTGGAGAAAGTACGTTTTCACAGTAATCTGCCGCACCTTCAAGAATCATATCAACGGTTTCAGCATCCGCATTTTGACCACTTGTCAAAGTTTGGTAATGTGCTGGATAATCTAACATTTCGTTCATTAAGAAACGAATATCACGGAGAGGGGCTTTATATGCTGGCATAATCTTAATCCTGTATTTGAATCATTTTGGATTATCTGTTTCGATACTTTGATTATTCATAATAGTGATAAAAATACATTGATAAACTCTAGGGAAAAAAATGTCAGAAAAGCTAATTTTAGAAAATAGTAATGTGTCAGAAAATCATTTTTCTGTTAGAGTCTTTGCAGATATTATATGTGAAAAATGATCTGTTTTATAGTTGAAAATATAACGATATAAGGGTGTTTGGTAAAGCTATGCGTTTAAAATATTTAACATTATGTTTGTTGGGTCTTGGTCTTTCTGCTTGTTCGCAGCATGTCATTAAAACCAATTCAGGTTCTCAGAATTTAGAGCAAAAGGCAATTAACAGTCTCAATGCAATGTATGAATATCCGAGTTACGATTATCGTGGAAAATTCAAAGTTCATGTCGACCTAGATCAAAATAAATCAAACACCTCGTCAGAAAAGGCGACTTTAGATGCAGCACTCAAACAAAAAGTGGATCAATATTTACAAGAACAAAAGGTTAATTTAAACAGCAAACAAAAGCAGGCACTCTATAATGCCTTGGCACAACAGCCCAAAAGTTCTGGTGGTTCTAAAGCTGATAAATTTGCTCAGATCATGACCAATATATTGAATGATATGCAATTTGAATATGATGGTTCTGTGCATTATCGTCAGAAAATGGGTTCGTTTAATCTGACAGCACGTTATGAAAAACCAACCTTGTTAGTTCAAGCAAAAGTGCCGATGGTCCTAGATTTAAATAATTATAAGTTTTATATCAATTATTTTGCTTTGATGCCGTATTTGGTGAACAAAGAAAATCAAAATAATTTAGCTTATTTGGATTTTTCAAAATATCAGGCAATGTTTAAGCAAGTGGATTACAAAAAATTTGCAGAGTATGTGAAAGCTTCAAGTGCTGTTTATTACCGTTTAGCTGATCAAAATAACATTCAAGCATTGTCTGTCTCCGCTGCTGATCGAAATTTAGGAGTAGTCGAAAAAATTCGCTTAAAAACATCGATTGAAGAATTAATTTTACAAGCGAATTTGTACAGCAAAGTGAATGAAAAATATTTAATGCAAAGCATTTTAAATATTAAAGAACAAAATTTAGAAAAGCTGATTGCTGATGAAACCAATGCTGCAAGCAAAACCAAACCTGATGCAGCGGCATCCATATTAGCGAATAAAGATTCCGCAGATGATGCCAGTGTCGTCAGTCAGCAATTATATCATTTAGTGAATCAGCACTTTGGTGTTGAAGATGAAGCTGATCCAAAGGTATCCGATGCAGCGCAGCAAGCGATGGATGCTGCCAAAGAAGCTGGGATAGTCACTGACGATTCAGAATCAGCTGATGCTGCCGCAGATGCAGCTTCTTCCTCAAAAGATGAACAAGGTTTGACAGAGACCCAATGTACAGCGCTTCTGAATGCTCAACAGGCTGCTTATGGCGATGCACAGTATTGTGAAAGTATTTATGATATTGATGTTTTTAATGCGAAAAAAGCCGAATCAGGTTTTCTATCTTATGTTGAAAAATTACAAAGCCTAGAAAAAGAATTTGCTGTGTATGATCAAAATCAATTTATTGATGATCAGGCATTTAAAGCGCTATGGATCAAGCATCAGGCTGAGATTGAAAAAGCATTGCCTCCTCAAGACAAACGTAATCCATTTACTATGGATATTGGTTTAGATGCGCAAGGGCGAGCAGTTAAAATTGATTATGATTTGAATTATGCACTACCTGAACTGAAGTCTCGTTTTAATCTTAAAGCAGATATGTTGATTTCCAATTATGGCCAAGCAACGCCAATTGATCAGGCTCAATTGAAACGAGCGAAAACATGGGCTGAAGCAAGTAAAGGCTCTATGTTAGAGCAGGCGATTGGTAGTTTCTCTGAAAAGTTAGGGCAAACCAATGTTCAAGAACGTTCAGCAGAAGCATATACACTATCATTAGATGACCAATTGAAAGTGATTGCTGAACAACGATTTGATGCAACACAGAGTTATGAGCAAACATTTAAAGCTGTATTTATTGCCAAGCTGATAGAAAATAAAGCAGAAATTGCACAACGTTATACAAGTCAGGAATTGCAGGAAATTGCAGCTGTTTATGCCTATTGGTATGCCACAGATGACATCTATAACCCACAAGGTAAGGCGTTGAAGAGCATTGAAGCATTACAGAAGAAACATCATCTTGAGCAAGATGATCAGTTTGATGACAAGCTAGGACAAGCTGTTAATCGTATTGTAAATGATGCGATGCATGGTGATAAAGATCGTCAAGCTTGGAAAAAGCTACAAGCTCAATATAAACAACCACAGCAGCTATTTGCTCAACAGTATCAACTTCAATTTGAGCGTGATAATGGAGGTTCAAGTGAGGAAAAACCACTATTGGCACAAACCGCAGCGATTTTAGGGCAAGTATATGTCGATGCTCGTAAAAATCAGTTGTCTGAAAAGAGCATTAAATCATTAAAGATTGAGCATAATGAGTTTATTGATTATGAAATCTTTAAAGACGTTTATTTGAAAATGTTAAGCACTAAATAATGGTTAATTAATTCAAAAAGAACCTGCGCAATCCAGGTTCTTTTTTGCTTATTAATATTTATAGATGGGTTATAAGAAATCTTTTAATTCAGGTTTGACCCCATTCCAAATAGAGAAGGCTTCAATCGCTTGGCCCACCAACATACCAAAACCATCTGTTGATGGAACTTGACGCTCTTGGGCTTGATCCAAAAAGCTCGAAGGTTTTCCATAAGCCATTTCATAAGCATGGTGAAAAACCAAGCATTCAGGAAGCTGTAAAGTATCACCAGTTAAGCTGGCAGAAGTGGCATTGATGACAAAATCAAATTCACCAGCAAGTTGTTCCAAGCTGAGCGCTGAGAGTTGCGCTTGCGGCACGGCATCTTTTAAATCGGAGACCAATTGTTCAGCTCGAGCAAGTGTACGATTGGCAATGATAATCTGTTTTGCGCCTGCTTGTACTAAAGGATAAATCACACCGCGAGTTGCGCCACCTGCACCTAAAATTAAAATACGACTATTTTCTAAATTCCAATTTAGGGCTTGAATGGCGGCAACTAAACCCTGACCATCGGTATTATCTCCAAACAGTTTGCCATCTTGCATCCACAAGGTATTCACAGCTTTAGCAATTTTGGCACGTTCAGTAAGTTGATCACATAAAGCAAATGCCTGCTCTTTAAACGGCACAGTTACATTCATTCCAACGCCATCATGAGCAAAAAAATCTTTTGCTGTGCTTTCAAAACCATCTAAGGGCGCAAGAATTTTTTTATAGTCTAAATTGACCCCCGTTTTTGCTGCAAATGCATGATGGAGTTCTGGTGATCGAGATTGTTCAATCGGATTCCCAATGACAGCAAATTGTTTGGTCATACTTTTATCCAAAGTTGAAAGAGAGGACATAGGCTATTAAACATATTTGAATGCTTATGAGGACACAATATACGATAATCTTTAGGTACAAAAAAAGCACCTAAATTCAGGTGCTTTGAATAATTACGGTCAATTATTTATTTAAACTCAACCAATCTCTTGGTTTTAGATAATAATCTGTTAAGCGTTTTTCTATTGAGTCGGCATCCCATTCAGGGCGATAAGACCAACCCGCGAGATTAGGCAAGCTAACTAAAATCGACTCAATACGACCACCCGTTTGTAGGCCAAACAACGTACCACGGTCGTAGACTAAATTATATTCAACATAGCGACCACGACGATACAATTGGAATTCACGCTGAGCTTCGGTATAAGGCTGTTCACGATGCTTTTCAAAAATAGGCAAGATTGCTTCTAAATAACCATTACCAACGGCTTGAATATATTTAAAGCAAGTTTCGAAGTCCCATTGGTTCAAATCATCAAAGAATAAACCACCTACACCACGTTGTTCATCACGATGTTTTAAGTAGAAATAATCATCACACCATTGTTTATGTTCAGCATAAACATGTTCGCCGAATGGTTGGCATAAATCATAAGCGGTTTGATGCCAGTTTTGAATATCTTGATCATCTGGATAAAAAGGTGTGAGATCAAATCCACCGCCAAACCACCAAACAGGGTCTTGCCCCTCAGGTTCGGCAACAAATAAACGTACATTGGCATGTGAAGTTGGGATATTGGGATTTTTTGGGTGAATCACCAGTGATACACCCAAGGCTTGTGCTTTAGCACCTGCAATCTGAGGGTGGCGTTCCGTTGCAGAGGCTGGGAGTTTACTGATGTTAATGTGGGAAAACATTACCCCACCTTTTTCAATCACTTCACCATTTTGCAGAACACGAGAGCGACCACCGCCACCTTCGGTTCGTTGCCAATCATCAATGATAAATTCAGCGGTACCACCGCCTGCACGTTCCTGTTGCTCTAGTCCTGCACAAATCCGTGCTTGTAGATCGAGTAAAAACTCACGAACACGTTGAATATCAACTGAAGTTGGATGTTGCATGATGATCCTCTGAAAGTGATCTAGAGATTGCTTATATCAAAACATAAATCCATAAAAAAAATAAGGGATTTTTAATTTTTCTAATCAAAAATCCCTTAAATGCTTTATTTTTAAACATCATTAAAAATGAATTAAAAGTCATCTTTTTGATAAAGATGATCCATACGCTCACGTTTGGTCTTTAAATATTGTTCATTAAATGGGTTACGACCTACTGTTAACGGTACACGCTCAACCACATTGATGTCTAAATCAGTTAAGGCTTTAAGTTTTAACGGGTTATTCGTAATTAACTTAACTTCTTTAATTTGTAGATGATCCAGCATAATGCTACACATATCATAACGACGTGCATCCGCAGGAAGATTTAATAACAGGTTTGCATCAACAGTGTCATGCCCTTGATCTTGTAAAGCATAGGCGCGGATTTTATTCGTTAAACCAATCCCACGACCTTCTTGGCGTAAGTACAAAATCACGCCTTGTCCTGCCTCATTAATTAGGCGTTGAGTCGCTTGTAATTGAGGACCACAGTCACACTTTAATGAAGCGAAAGCATCACCTGTTAAGCATTCTGAATGAATACGAACTAAAACAGGTCCTGTTGGGGGAGTTTCTAAACCTTTAGAAAGCGCCACATGTTCTTCGCCCGTTTGAGGGTCTTGAAACACAGAAATATTGAAGTCACCAAAAGCAGTTGGTAGCTTTGATGTTGCAATAAATTCAATCGGCACAGAGAGCTCGCTATGTTAGTAAAAACTATCAAAGTATAGCTTAATGTGTGAAGATTGAGTGAATTGGAATTTCTGATTTTTCACATAAGTTTTTCTTTTTCATAGAAAGCACACAATAATGGTTGATAAACAGTGACATAATTCAGGATAATCTGTAAGTCAGTTGTTTAAGATTGGCTTGAGAATGTTCAGCACTACATCATTCGCACATGTGGCTGATTGAAGGTAGATCGTATTTAATTGTATGATTGCCCCCATTTAACCCAGCTTCGGATTTGCCAGGCTTAAAAAGGCTTTGCCACATTATGTTGTATACCGAAATTCCAACTCAACGTCCTGTTACGCCATTGTTAGATGGAATTGATCATCCACAACAATTACGTCAGTTCGAGCAAAGCCAACTCGCACAAGTGGCGGATGAGTTGCGTCAATATATTTTGTATGCGGCAGGGCAAAGCGGTGGCCACTTTGGCGCAAATCTTGGAGTCATCGAACTGACTGTTGCGCTGCACTATTGTTTTAATACTCCTGAAGACCGCTTGGTTTGGGATGTCGGTCATCAAGCCTATCCGCATAAAGTATTAACAGGTCGCCGTGAAACAATTACCACAATTCGTACAAAAAATGGTTTAGCGGCTTTCCCTGCGCGTGATGAATCAGAGTTTGATACCTTTGGGGTAGGGCATTCATCAACTGCAATTTCAGCAGGTTTGGGGATGGCTTTGGCACGTCGCTATCAAAAAGATCCATGCGATGTCGTTGCAATCGTTGGTGATGGTGCAATGACAGCAGGTATGGCATTTGAAGCCATGAATGATGCAGTTGCACATGATGCTGATCTGATTGTCGTTTTAAATGATAACGATATGTCGATTTCATGTAGCACAGGTGGTTTTGCAAAACACTTAGCAGCGATTTGGGAAACAGGTCAGTTTATCAATGTCAATGAACATGGCGAAGCTTATGTTCAACCACATCCAAAATGGACTTACAATTCGCGCTTACACCAATCTGCAACAAATGCTGCTGATAATTTATTTAAAGCGATTGGTTTTGATTACTTTGGTCCATTTGATGGACATGATGTGGAACAGTTAGCGCAAGTTTTTCATGCGCTTAAAAAACGTAAAGGCCCTCGTTTAGTTCATATTTATACCAAAAAGGGTAAAGGATTTGCGCCTGCTGAAGCAGACCCGATTACCTATCATGCGATTACTAAAATTGCAGCTACAGCATCTGCATCTGCAAAAAAATCACCGCCTAAATACTCAGACGTGTTTGGACAATGGTTATGTGATGAAGCAGCGCAAGATGATCGTTTACTCGCAATCACCCCAGCGATGTGTGAAGGTTCAGGGATGGTTCAGTTTGCAAAACAATATCCTGAACGTTTCTTCGATGTGGCTATTGCCGAGCAACATGCAGTGACTTTAGCAGCGGGTATGGCGTGTGAAGGTTTAAAACCTATCGTAGCAATCTATTCGACCTTTTTACAACGTGGTTATGATCAGTTAATCCATGATGTCGCACTCCAGAATTTAGATGTGACTTTTGGTATTGATCGTGCTGGTTTGGTCGGTGAAGATGGTCCGACCCATGCAGGCGCATATGACTATGCTTATATGCGTACAGTGCCGAATATGGTGATCATGGCACCAAAAGACGAAAATGAATGTCGCCAGATGTTGCATACGGCATATCACTATAATGGACCAACTGCCGTACGTTATCCACGTGGGGTTGGCACAGGTGTTGAAATTCAACAACAGATGACTGCTTTAGAAATTGGTAAAGCTGAAATTGTTGCAGAATTTAATGTAGATGCTGAACAGCAGATCAGTATTCTTGCTTTTGGTAGTCGAGTTGCGGCATCAGTTGAAGCAGCAGAATTATTTGCAAGTAAACATTCTGTTGCTGTACGTGTGGTCAATATGCGGTTTGTAAAACCATTAGATGAGCAAATGATCCGTGAGCTTGCAGAGAGTACCCAGCTTTTTGTCACTGTGGAAGAACATGCAGTGATGGCAGGAGCAGGCAGTGCGGTCAATGAATTTTTGGCACATGCGCGAATTTTAAAACCAATGTTGAATTTAGGTTTGCCCGATGAATTCTTACATCAAGCAACCCATCAGCAAATGCTGCAAGACTGTGGTTTAGATAGCAACGGTATTTTAGCTTCAATTGAACAAGCTTGGTTCTCATAAATAGAAGAATGTGAAAGCGGAAATAATTTTTCGCAACATTTTTCCCCTAAAAGCGCTTATATTTGATAGAATGTAGGCGCTTTTATGCATTATTCTTTGTCAAAATCTTCAAATTTGTAGTGGGTGTTCAATGGAACCTATGGTGGTTATGGCTGCGCGTGCGGCTCAAACAGTTGGTCAAGAGCTTTTAAAGGCGCATCAAAATCGTCATAAACTCGATTTACAAGTTGAAGAAAAAGGCATCGATGGTCCAGTAACGCGTGTTGACCGTTATATTGAGCAGCTAACAATAGATACGCTTCGTAAAAGCTATAAAAACCACAGCTTCCTTGGTGAAGAGTTTGGCATGCAAGAAGGTAAAGGTCACGATGCAGATTGGTGCTGGGTGATTGACCCTTTAGATGGTACACAAAACTTTATTCACGCTGTTCCTCATTTCTGTATTTCTATTGCTGTACAACATAAAGGTGTAACTCAACACGGTGTGATCTATGATCCAGTGCGTGATGAATTATTCTCTGCAAGTCGTGGTCGTGGTGCAGTCATGAACCAACGCCGTATCCGTGTCAATGTTAAAGACTCTTTAGAAAACACATTCCTTGCGGTAGGTCATCCTTATCGTGCGAAACGTAATGGTGAAATCGTTTCTTATGCAGAACAACATTTCGCTTCTTTGTTGGCTGTAACTAAATCAGGCGCGCAAATCCGTCGTGGTGGCTCTGCTGCTTTGGATTTAGCTTATATCGCTGCAGGTCGTTTTGATGGTTTCTTTGAGCTTGGTTTAAAACCGTGGGATATTGCTGCGGGTGAGTTAATTGTGAAAGAAGCGGGCGGTGTAGTTGTTGATGCTCGTGGTGGTAATGAATCATTTGATAATGGTCAAGTACTTGCTTGCTCATTGAAAATGTTAAAACCATTGATGCAAACAGTTGTTCCAGCTTGGGGCGATGCTGCAAAATAATTTGTGGATTTTTAGAAAAAGGGTAGCGATTGCTACTCTTTTTTATGCCTAATAATAGAAACACATAGAACAAGATGAAAAAAGAATAAAATAAATATATTTATCATATATGCCCACATAAAAGGTGGTGCATGCATAGCACTGCTATATGCAATTAAAAGTTGTATGAAAGTAATAGTGCTTAAAATCGTGCAACTTCTAAAAGGATGTTTTTGAATAGATGAAGTCGATTCTAGAAAATATGTAACGATAAAATAACTAGAAAAAAATAAAGAAATTAGGATTACACCACCTATGGGGTATTGATAAATATACTCTGGTTCACTCTTTATAAGGAATGGATTAAGTTGAAAACCAAAATAGACAATATTGAGGCATCCTAATAGCCATAAGATGAATAATAATTTTAGTAGCATAGAGGTTTTAAAATTTTTGTTTGTGTATAAATATATTTAAGCTAAATTCTTATAAAATCAATGAATAATCGAAATGGATAGAAAAAACCTATTAAAAAGGGTGACTTTTAAAATTATTCTGCTATAATCCGCCCACGCACTTAAATTCCAGTTCATTACCTGAACATTCAGTTCTATTCATCATAAAGCGCACGCTGTCCATCGAGAGGACCACATCTTGCGCCCAAATCGCTTAGCGATTCTTCAGGTTGAAGCAGTAATCAAGCGTGCGTTTAGTCCACATCGTCGTTATTCGGATCGCCGCTGAACTTCATCTATTTTCAGCTTGAGTCGCTTTGCCGCTTGTTGCCGATGTCTATTTTTTTTGAATTTATTAAAATGGAGCACCCATTAGGGTGAAACTCTCTATGAGCAAAACTTTTGCCGAATTTTCTTTACACGAAACCTTACAACAAGCGCTTGAAGGTTTAGGTTTTACCACACCAACTCCTGTGCAAGAACAAGCGATTCCCGCTGCGTTAGAAGGGAAAGATTTATTAGTATCGAGCCAAACTGGTTCAGGTAAAACTGCTGCATTCTTATTGCCTACTTTAAACTCTTTGGCTGGTGAAGAAGCATTCGTTTCTTTCAAAGATCGTATGAAGGCAGTAACTCAGCCTACAATCTTAGTTATTTCTCCTACACGTGAATTGGCTCAACAAGTTAGCCAAGATGCGATTGCATTTGTACGTCACATGAAAGGTGTTCGTATTGCTGCAATTATGGGTGGTATGCCTTTTGGTAAGCAAATTCAACAGCTTAAAGGTGCTCAGGTTGTTGTTGCGACTCCAGGTCGTTTACTTGACCTTGTAAACCGTCGTCAAATTAAACTTGATAAAGTTGAATCATTAATTGTTGATGAAGCTGACCGTATGCTTGATCTAGGCTTCTCTGAAGACTTAGAGGCGATTGGTGAATTAGCTGCAAATCGTAAACAAACATTAATGTTTTCTGCAACATTTGCTGATCGTATTATCCGTCTTGCTGAACGCATGATGAATGATCCACAACGTATTGCAATTGAAACTGGTCACAGCACCAATACTGATGTAACTCAAACATTACATTGGACTGATGGTTTCGAACACAAGAAAAAATTACTTACGCATTGGTTATCTGATGAATCAGTAGATCAAGCTGTTGTCTTTGCAAGCACGCAAGAAGATACAGATATGCTTGCTGAAGAATTAGCTGAAGCGGGTCACTCAGTTGTTGCATTGCATGGTGCAATGCCACAAACCGTTCGTAACCGTCGTTTACGTAGTATTCGTGAAGGTCGTGCAAAAATCTTGGTTGCAACTGATGTTGCAGCGCGTGGTTTAGACGTACCAACAATCTCACACGTAATCAACTTCGGTTTACCAATGAAAAATGAAGACTATGTACACCGTATTGGTCGTACAGGTCGTGCGGGCCGTACAGGTCAAGCCGTTACTTTAGCGACTTACCGTGAGCGTGGCAAAATCCGTGCTTTAGAAGATTACTTAGATGCACGTTTAAATGTATCTGAAATCGAAGGTTTAGAGCCATCTCCACCTCCTGCTCGTTCAGGTCGTGATGGTCGTGGTCGTGATGGCGGTGGTCGTGGTCGTGGCGGTCGTGATGGCGGTCGTGGTGGTTTTGGTGGTGGTCGTCGTTTTGAAGGCGAGAGCAATTTCAAACGTCGTGAAGGCGGTGATGATCGTCCACGTCGTAGCTTCGATGATAAACCACGTGGTGAGCGTCCATCATTCGGTGGTGAAGATCGTCCACGTCGCGAGTTTAACTCTGACCGCCCACGTCGTGAAGGTGGTTTTGAAGACCGTCCACGTCGTAATTTTGATGATAAACCACGTGGTGAACGTCCATCATTTGGCGGTGAAGATCGTCCACGTCGCGAGTTCAATTCAGATCGCCCACGTCGTGAAGGTGGTTTCGAAGACCGTCCACGTCGTGAGTTCAACTCAGATCGCCCACGTCGTGAAGGTGGTTTCGAAGACCGTCCACGTCGTGAGTTCAACTCAGATCGCCCGCGCCGTGAAGGTGGTTTCAATGATAAACCGCGTTTTGATTCGAATGATGACAACCGTGGTAATCGTGTAGATTATAAACCGCGTCGTGAAGGTGGCTTCGGCGACCGTCCAAAACGTGATTTTGGTGATCGTCCAGCGCAACGTGAAGGTGGCTTCGGCGATCGTCCAAAGCGTAGTTTCGGCGGTGAAGATCGTCCAAAGCGTAGCTTCGGCGGGGAAGATCGTCCAAAGCGTAGTTTCGGTGGTGAAGATCGTCCAAAGCGTAGCTTCGGTGATGACCGTCCAAAACGTAAGTTTGGTAGCGAATGATTATCGTCGGAAAAACGAATTTTAATCGTTAAAAACTGATGAAAAGAAGAAGCCAGTTGTAAAACTGGCTTTTTTATTTAGGATTAGTCATGTAAAATTCGAAAAATGTCTACTAATTCAAATTTTACAGAAGAAATGAATAAAGTTAAACAAAATAAAAGTCTTTTAAGTCAAATATGGTCATTCATTTGTGGTGAAGGGTTGCCATGTTTATTTGTTATTTTAATGCTTTGTAATGGGTTGTTTTTTGCATATGCACTTATTACACGCAATCATATCGATTCTTTGAATGCAAGCTCACAACATAAGTTGAGCACAGAAGTTGATAAAAAGAACAATTACATAAATTAATAATCTTCATACGTAGCATATCAAAATAAAAACAAGCGCTTAATCTTTCAGTGTATAGTATGCGTGCATAAAAAGTGCAGGAATGAATGCCAGTATGAATAACAAATCTCCTCTCGATGCTGAAGCCCTAATTGAAGTTAAAAACTTGAGCTTTAATCGAGGGGAACGTGTCATTTATGATGATATCAGTCTTAAAATTCGACGTGGTCAAATTACTGCAATTATGGGGCCTTCAGGAACAGGTAAGACCACTTTGCTCCGCTTGATTGGTGGGCAGTTAATCCCTGATTGTGGTGAAGTGTTGCTCGATGGTAAGAATATTGCAGCCATGTCTCGTCCAGACTTGTTTGCTGCCCGCGCACGCATGGGGATGTTATTCCAAAGTGGTGCGCTCTTTACAGATATGTCTGTTTATGAAAATGTCGCATTTCCGATTCGCGCACATACTCAATTACCAGAACATTTGATCGCCGAATTAGTGGCTTTAAAGCTAGAATCTGTCGGGTTGCGTGGTGCTGAACCATTAATGCCATCTGAACTCTCAGGCGGTATGAATCGTCGTGTTGCTTTAGCGCGTGCGATTGCACTCGATCCTGAATTGATTATGTATGATGAGCCATTCGCTGGCCAAGATCCAATTGTTAAAGGTGTTCTAACACGATTGATTCGTTCTTTGCGTGAAGCTTTGGACTTAACAACAATTATTGTCTCGCATGATGTCGCAGAGACATTATCGATTGCTGATTATATTTATGTGGTTGCTGAAGGCAAAATTCAGGGTGAAGGTTCACCTGAGCAGCTACAGGCACATGCTTCGCCATTTGTGCATCAATTTTTAACAGGCTCGGCTGAGGGGCCTGTCGAATATCAATTTACTCACCAAGCATATTTAGATAACGAGGTTCGTGCATGAATACGATTGCCTGGTTAGGTAGACTCGTTATTGAGCGAATAAAGGGGATAGGTGCTGCGTCACTTATGCTCATTCAAATTTTATTTTCAGCGCCTTCAAAAGGTGGTTTTCAACGCTTCATATATCAAATGCATCGTGTTGGGGTCATGTCCCTACTGATTATTGCTGTTTCAGGTTTATTTATTGGTGCTGTCCTTGGCTTGCAGATGTATAGCATTTTGGTCACTTTTGGTAGTGAAGCCATGTTGGGGACTGCGATTTCGTTAACTTTGTTGCGTGAACTCGCTGCGGTTGTTGCTGCATTACTATTTGCAGGGCGTGCAGGCTCAGCTCTCACTGCCGAAATTGGTTCAATGAAACAGAGTGAGCAACTGGCCAGTATGGAAATGATTGGTGTTGATCCACTTCGTCAAATTGTGGCTCCGCGTTTGTGGGCAGGTATTGTTAGTTTGCCGATGTTGACTGTGATTTTTGCAACGATCGGTATCATTGGTGGCAAATTGGTTGGCGTAGATTTTTTAGGTGCTGATGAAGGTTCTTTCTGGGGTGGTATGCAAAGCACAGTTCAGTTTGGGCATGATATTTTTAATGGCACTATTATTAAAAGTATTGTTTTTGCGCTGATTTGTACATGGGTTGCGGTCTATCAAGGTTATGCTTGTGATCCAACACCAGAGGGTATCGCGACATCGATGACCAGAACAGTCGTATATTCTTCACTTTGTGTATTAGGTTTTGATTTCGTGTTGACTGCGGTCATGTTCGGAGGGATTTAATGAAATCACGTACTAGTGAGCTGGCCGTAGGTATTTTTGTGATTATCTTCGGTATCGCTCTATTTTTTCTTGCGATGAAAGTAAGTGGTTTAGTGGGTACAAATCTACGTGATAGCTATAGCATGACAGCGCAGTTTGATAACGTAAATGGTTTAAAACTACGAGCAAAGGTGACCATGAGTGGTGTGACCATTGGTCGTGTAGAATCTATTACGCTTGATCCAGTAACACGTTTAGCAACAGTTAAGTTTGATTTGGATGGTAAATTAACCAGCTTTAATACTGAGCAATTAAAACAAGTGCAGAAAAATGCCTTAGAAGAATTGCGTTATAGCTCAGATTATCAACAAACTGATGCGGCGAAACAAAAAGCAATGGAACAGCAACTGATCAGCAACATGACCTCCATCACCAGTTTGGATGAGGATGCTTATATTATGGTTGCAACCAATGGCCTGTTAGGCGAGAAATATTTGAAAGTTGTGCCAGGTGGTGGTGTGAACTACTTAAAACGTGGTGATGTGGTTTCAAATACCCAAGGCACAATGGATTTAGAAGATTTGATCAGTAAATTTATTACTGGTGGTTCGAGTAAAGCCACAACAGGCTCGGCAACAACAGAAGGTTCAGCATCACAGCCAGCAGCAGCTGATGCAGAGCCATCATTTGCTGAGTAATTCAGGTTAGGAGATTGAAGTGAATACATTATTGAAACAAACGTTAACAGCAAGTGTATTATCAACCATGCTTGCGAGTGCTGCATTTGCAGCACCAACAGAAACCCCACCTGATTTTGTTAAACGTGTTGCTGATGGTCTAATTACACGTTTAAAAGCGGACCATGCTAAATTACAGAATAACCCTGCTTTAGTAAAAACAATTATTCGTCAAAATCTTGATCCGTATGTTGATTCACAAGCATTTACACGTATCGTATTAGGTACGTATGCAAACAATCAATATACAACTGCTGCGCAACGTGCTCAGTTTGAGCAAAATTTCCGTGCTGTGATTATTGAAAACTATGGCGGTGCTTTCGCGAAATATACCAATGAAAGTTACACGATGCGTCCATTCAAGTCGACCAATAGTAAGAATCCAGTTGTTACATTAGACTTCTTACATAATGGTGAGAAAATCCCTGTATCGTTCCAGTTGACAGATAAAGGCGACCAATGGAAAGTCCGTAATATCAATGTGTCTGGTATTGATTTAGGCTTGCAATTCCGTAACCAGTTTGCTGCAACTGTTCAGCGTAATGGTGGTGATATGAATAAAGCGATTGCAACCTTTAAGCCAGATGCAGATGCTGCTGTTAACAAGAAATAAGTAGGTGACGGGTGATTCAGTATATTGATCAGCAGTTAATTGTTTCAAAAACAATTGATTTCTCGAATGCAGAACAAGTTTATCGCGCAGGTTTAAAGCATATCCAGCAACATAAGAGTTTTCCTCTTATTGTTGATTTGGGTCAGCTTGAACAAGGAAACACCCTTTCTTTGGCAGTGTTGGTGCAGTGGTTGCGTCAAACGCCAAATAACAAAGGTCTACATTTTAAAAATGTGTCTGAGAAAATGCTGAAAGTCATCCAAGCTTGCCATTTACAAGATGATTTGAAATTGATATGAAAAAAGTCTTGTAATAAAAAAGCACCGTAAGGTGCTTTTTTATTAAATCCATTTCTTCCAACGGAAGTACACCATTGGGAGGACCAAAAACGCCATCAAAATAGCGGTGACAATCCAAAAACTCAGACTGCCATGAGCAAACGGCAATACATCGGTATTCATCCCGTAAATACTAGCAATCAACATTGGTGGTGCAAGCATACTGGGTAAAATCGAGAATCGACGAATCGTGTCATTCTGTTCGGTGTTAATGAAGCCTGATGTGGTATCCAGTAAGAAGCGGACTTTCTGGAATAAGAATGCATCATGTTCGACCAGTGAACGGACATCCTCACTTAATTCTCGAATATCAGCATCATAAATATGACTGCCTAAAGCTCGAGGACGAGAGAGAAATGTAAGTACACGACGTAAATCGATCAAACACAGTTGCGCCTTTCCAAGCATATCTTCTTGTTGTGCGAGTCGTGTAATCATGTCATCAAGATCGAGCAGGGTTTCACGATGATGATTATTGAGTACCTCTGTGGAGTATCTTTCCAAGTCTTTGTGGATATCTTCCAAGATATCCGCAAGTTCATCTAGTTTTGCTTCAAGTAAACCAAGCAAGATCCAAGTGGGATCTTTATAGTCCATATCGTAATCATTACGGCGTGCACGCGCACGGAAGGCACGAAATGCAACTAATTTTTCGCCACGCATGGTAAACAAACGATCTTTATGCAGAATGAAGGCAACAGTTTGTACTGTTGCAAGCATATGAGATGACTCATCTGTATCGCCATCGACCTGATAATTTTTATTCTTTGTTAAAAAATATGTACTGATATGCAAAATGCCATCATCATCACGGTAAAATCGTGCAGATGAGGAAATGTCTTCAAGTGATTTTAATGTTGGTAAGTTTCGCTCGTAAGCATCAAATACCCACTGTTGTTCTTCTTGAGATGGAGCAATTAGATCAATCCAAACCAATTCAGGATGGAGATCAAAACTTCCATTGATTGTTGCATCTTCTAGACTACCGCGCTCTGTGGCATAAAAGGCTTCAAGCATGTCTTTTTTCCTCGCGCAGCCAATGTGAGATTTTCAGCATTGTACCGAAAACCAGCGTGTATTTTAGACAAGGATGAAACGAAAAACACTTGCCTAAACGTTAATTTCTAAAAAATCTTGTTACACAGCCTACTTTATCAGCATGACAGTTATATAAAACGGTTTTAATTGTATGAATTCTATATGTGTTTTTTGCGGTTCTTCTCTCGGTAATGATCCCATTTATCAACAAATTGCACAGGCGACAGGACTGGCAATTGCACAGCAAGGTCAAACGCTTGTGTATGGTGGCGGTCGCTCTGGTTTGATGGGTGTAGTTGCAGACAGTGCAATAGCCGCAGGTGGGCAGGTCATTGGCATCATTCCACAAGCTTTAGTTGATCGAGAATTAGCGCATACGGGTTTGACTGAATTGTATGTGGTCAATGATATGCATGAGCGAAAAACGAAAATGGCAGAATTAGCAGATGCGTTTGTCGCATTGCCTGGAGGAGCAGGCACCATGGAAGAGATCTTTGAACAATGGACGTGGAATCAATTAGGGATTCATCAAAAGCCTTGTGCATTTCTAAATGTTGAGGGCTTCTATGATGGCTTAATTCAAACGATTCAAGATTCTGTAGATCGCGGATTTAGTCAGGCAAGGTTTGTAGAAAATTTAATTGTCGCCGATAATATTGGCGAAATTTTAACTGCATTTTCAGTGTATCAGCCTGCAACACCAAAATGGATGTCAGCTGCAGATATTCAAGTTTAAGGGGATAATGTGAAAATCATAACCGTTGCTGCGGCGATTATATTGAATGAACAAAATCAATTGCTTTTGGTTCGTAAGCAAAATACCCAAGCTTTTATGCAAGTAGGCGGCAAGCTAGAAAGTAATGAAGCGCCTGAAATTGCAATACAGCGTGAAATTTTAGAGGAAATCGCGTGTGAATCTGAGATCAAACAGTTTGTCGGGCGCTTTGAAACGGCTGCTGCAAATGAGCCTGATCATCTGTTAGTGAGTTATGTCTATGAGGTGAAACTGAAACAAACACCACGTATCGCTGCGGAAATTGCGGAGATGAAATGGATTGATTTGCATGATCAATCGACTTTACTTGCACCTCTTACTCAACATGTGGTGATTCCATGGTGTCAGCAAAATCTAGTGTACTAGCTTGATGATTTACTGCAGCTGCTAAACAGATACTATAAATTTGTTGGCAGCCAAGTTGTTGTAAGACGTGTGATAAAGCAGTGATCGAACTCCCTGTAGTCACAACATCATCGATGATTAAGACTTTTCGATAACGAAGATGATTGGGTGGTGCAGCCACGAATTGCTGTTCAATATTTTCTAGTCTTTCTATGCGTGACAAACCTTTTTGCGAATGTTGCGCCAAGCGTTGCACGGGTTGCCAGATGGGTACATTTAAGCTTTTACTCAGTGCTTGAGCGAGTAGCAATGTTTGATTGAAACCTCGTTCTACCAAGCGATCTGTTGAAATCGGCATTGGAACGATGGCATGAACTTTAGGAAGCTTTAGTTGTTGTAGCAGTCCTTCCAATAGTCGTTGATGATGCAGTTTTTGTTCATATTTAAATTGCTGAATGATGCGATCAATCGGATATTGATAATGGCAGGCAACAAAAATCTGTTGTTGGTTACGCTCGATGGATTGTTTTAACCACGGTAATTGTTCCCAACAACTTTGACACACGCCAAAGTGCCTTTTTATACCAATATCACACAGGCTGCATGGGGTTAGATAATCAAAAAGCTGTCGTGTTGATCTGCTAATGAATTTAAACATAAGCATATCTTGGAGCTTTGGGCAGCCAACGTTTTAATAGTCCATCAGCATGTTGTGGGTAATCTCTTAAAATTTGTTCAGCGACATAATGTGCTTGTGTGAGTAAATGATCATCACGTTCTAAACGTGCCACACGAAAGCCCATATCTCCAGTTTGTTTGGTTCCTAAGAGTTCACCCGGACCGCGTATTTCCAAATCTTTTTCAGCAATCACAAACCCATCATTACTTTCACGTAAGATTGAAAGGCGTTCCTGACCATTTTGAGACAAAGGTACTTTGTAGAGTAGGGCGCAAAAACTAGCGGTAGCTCCACGCCCAACCCGACCACGTAATTGGTGTAATTGGGAAAGCCCCAAACGTTCAGCATTTTCAATGACCATGATTGAGGCATTGGGCACATCGACTCCAACCTCAATCACGGTAGTGGCAATTAACAGTTGTAATTGATTGTCTTTAAATGCTTGCATGACCGCTTGTTTTTCATCTGCTTTCATTTTGCCGTGGACTAGACCAATATTGATGTCTGGAAAGCGTTCTTTAATTTCTTGGTAGGTCGCTTCAGCCGCTTGAGCATCTAGGGTCTCAGATTGTTCCACTAAGGTACAGACCCAATACGCTTGTTTACCTTCACGACAATTGCTGGCAATCCGTTGCAGGACTTGTTCACGACGATCCAAAGGAATGGTGACTGTTTGAATCGGGGTACGTCCCGGGGGGAGTTCATCAATAATTGAAGTATCTAAATCACCATAAGCACTCATCGCGAGGGTGCGGGGAATCGGGGTTGCTGTCATCACCAATTGATGTGGGGTGAATTGGTCAGCCCCTTTATTTCTTAAGGCAAGACGTTGATCAACCCCAAAGCGATGTTGTTCATCAATAATGACTAAACCAAGTTTGGAGAACCCGACAGTATCTTGGAATAAGGCATGTGTTCCTACAATGAGCTGTGCATGTCCTTCTTTAATTTGTTGTTCGGCTAGAGTGCGCGCTTTGCCTTTTTGTTTGCCTGAAAGCCATGCCACTTGGATGCCTAGTGGCTCAAACCAACGTTTAAAATTTAAATAATGTTGTTCTGCTAAGATCTCAGTCGGTGCCATCAGTGCAACTTGCCAATCCGCTTCTAGTGCATGGCAGGCTGCAACTGCTGCGACGAGTGTTTTACCTGCTCCTACATCACCTTGGACCAAACGGAGCATCGGTTGATTTTGCTTGAGATCTTGCAAGATTTCCTTAGAAACTCGTTTTTGTGCATTGGTCATTTGAAAAGGAAGCCCGTCTAATAATGCCTTAGCCAAGACTTTACTGCTATCAAAACGAGGTGCAGCAATTTGGCGAATATAGGCACGGCGTGTTAACAGACTAATTTGATGGGCAACCAGTTCTTCAAAAATTAAACGCTGTTGGGCAGGATGTGAACCTTGATTGAGTTGTTGCATGTTGGCATCAACAGGAGGCTCATGAATATATTCTAATGCTTGTTTAAGTTCATAGCCATTGCTGTATTTACTCGGTAATAACTCAGCCAAGTCGTCACTATGGTGCTGTAAAGCTTGGCGTACATATTCACGTAGCTTGGGTTGAGTCAGTCCTTCAGTGCTTGGATAAATTGCCGTGAGTTGGGTTTTAGGTAATGGTGTATGCTGTTGGATGACTTGTATCTCTGGATGATACATTTCTAAGCCACGTGCACCGACACGAACCTCACCAAAAATTCGGAGCTGTTGCCCCATTTTGATGCGATCGGTTAATCCCTTATAAATATGATAAAAACGTAGAGTGACCTTGCCAAAATCATCTTGTAATAAAGCGGCAAGAGATTTCTTTTTACCAGGGGGGAAATCCACTGATCGGACTTCACCTTCGAGCAGATAACTTCGTCCAACAACCAGCTGATTCATTGGAATAATAGTGCTACGATCTTCATAGTCACGCGGAAGATGAAACAGCAAATCATCCGTGCTAAAAATATGAAGCTTTTCTAATAGGGTTGCTGCGGCGGCACCAACACCTTGTAATTGCTGGACTGAAGTCATCTCTATTCAAGGGTGTATATGCATATTTTATTTATTGGTTATGGTAAAACATCTCAGCGCGTTGCTAAACACTTATTTGAGCAAGCTCACCACATTAGCACAATTAGCCGTAGTCAAAAAACAGATTGTTACGCAACACATTATCTTCAAGATATTCAGCAGCTCGATTTAGCACAACTTCGCCCAGTTGATGTGGTCTATGTGATTCTTGCACCTTCACAAAGTGGCATAGCTGCATATCAGCAAACCTATGTTGATAGCGTTGAACCGATTGCTAATGCTCTCAAAAATCATCCTGTTCAACGTATTATTATTGTTTCCTCCACCCGTGTGTATGGTGAAAATGCAGGGGAGCGAATTGATGATGAGTCAATGATTCAGCCAATCGATGAGCAAGGGCATTTACTTCGGAAGATGGAGTTGTTGTGGCAGGCTTACTATCCGCAACAGAGCATTATTGTGCGTCCAACAGGCATTTATGGGATATCAATTGCCCGATTAAAAAAACTTGCTGAGCAGACCATTAGCTATCCAACCGTACATTTTAGTAATCGAATCCATATCGATGATTTGGCAAAGTTTTTAGCATTGTTGGCGACCTTAGACCAAGTGCAATCGAGCTATATCGTGACCAACAACACCCCTTTAGCTATGCATGAAATTTTACGTTGGTTTCAGCAATGCTTGAGTTTACCTGAAGTGGAGCTTGCATCTGAGCAAGTGACAGGTAAGCAAATTTATGCAACTCGGTTGGTGGAAACAGGGTTTAAATTTGACCATTTGATTTGCTTTAATGACTATGCCGAACTGTTAACGGCACATAGTAATTGAAAATAATTAGATTAAACTGCAAGACAGTTTGAAAGTTTGGTATGAATTTTGATGTTAAAATACCAACAGATTCCGTAATGGAACTGCCTGAGTTGTACACATGGTTTGTGGTGAGGCATTAAGGGGGAATATGAAAAAAATAATTTGTATGCTCATGCTGGGATTCGTGACTACAACCAGTTGGGCAGGTACGCAAACATGGTGTGTATTTGACCCACTTGGTACTCAGGGCGATATCAGTCGTCGTTTACAAGATATTCGTCTCTATGCACTTCAATATAAAACTCAGTTAAAGTTTGATACTTTTAAGGATGAAAAAGATGCGATTCAGGCATTTGATCAAAATAAATGTTCAGGTTTAGTGGCATCTAATTTTCATACCTATGGTTACAACCATTTTATGGGAAGTACCAGTGGAATTGGTTTGATTTCAAACAATCGTGTTGCACGTATGTTGTTGCAGTTATTGACCAATCCAAATGTCGAAAAACGTATACTAGATCAAAATTATGAAGTGCTAGGCATGATTCCAATTGGCACGGCATATATGATCATGAATACTCAGCAGATCAGGAAAGTTTCACAATTAAAGAATAAGACCATTGGTATTCTGGAAAATAATCCGCCTCAATTGGCATTGGTACAAAGTGTATCGGCAAAACCTATTTATGTGGATTTTGCGACAGCAGTTGATTCGTTTAAACAAAAGAAGATCGATATCTTGGCTGCGCCAGCGTATGGCGTATTACCTTATAATTTGAAAAAGGAATTTGGTGAATCGACCCAAGTTGTCAATTTTCCAGTCGCGTATTTCGCAATTAATATTGTGATTCGACCTCAAGCTTATCCCATTGGTTTTGGTCACCAAATCCGAAGTTGGTTTGTAAAAAATAGTAATGTTTTGGCTGCTCAGGCAATGCAATGGGAAAATCATTTACCAGCGTATTATTGGGCTGATATTTCGGGTTATGAAAAGCAGGGCTATGAGGCTCTGGTTGCCAAGATTCGTAATCGTTATGTGGATTCAGGTTATTATGATGCGTATTTCGTGGAATTAATCAAACGACTAAGATGTCTAGATGATCCGAAATATTTAGAATGCCGCAAATAAATTGGGTTAGCCAAATTTTTGACTAACCCATCAAAAGTGAATACTGAACAATTAAGCTTTCTTGCGTTTTAAACGGCGTTTTGCTTGCTGTGATGCCATTGCTTCTAAAGCGGTTGCAAGTTCTTCATCTGTAAATGTTGTGATGTGTTGCAACATTTGCAAGGTCGTTTCATCAAGTACTAACTGCGCACCCGCTGCCATTTCGCTGAAATTATCATCATATTCAATGAAACCATGTTCATTATTACGAATATAATTTTGTTGTGTCAGAACCTTAATAAAGCTTTGGAATAAAGACTTATCAAAGAATTCAGGTGAGTTGAATTCATATAGAACAGATAAGCGCTGACCTAATAAGTGACTTAACTCTTCGACTTGTTTGGTTGAAATATTGCCAGAACCACGTTGGGTGATCAGTGCAAGCGTCATGTAGTAACGCTCTAAGCTTTGTTTAACTGGCATGCCTAAAGTCAAAAGTTTCTGATGCTCTTCGCTGTTTGGTGTTGGGCTAAATAAGTTGCCATCATGATCTTGGAAAATTAGACCAATTTGAACGAGTGCGTTGATATAGTTATCAATGTGCTGTTGCAATTCAGAAGCTTTCCACTTCATGAATAATTCAGCTTTTAAGAATGGATACAATGTACGAATCACATTACTTAAATCTGTTTTATTAATCTTACCGTTATGTTCAACCAATGATGCAACCAATGATGGTAAGACAAAGGCATGTAAGATGTTGTTACGGAAATAGGTTAATAAAACGGCTTGGTTGTCTTCTATGGCAATAATATCACCTAGAACATGCTGCACGCGTTTAATCAGCTTGAGTTTTAAACCGTAGGCAATGATTTCTTTACCTGATAATGATGTTACTTGAGTGCGTTCATCATACGGTTGTTGAGTCGCTAAATCACGATAAATATCAAGCTGTTTTGCACAGATCTCTTCATCTAATGTATGCTTTGGTGTTGCTAATAAGATCAAAGACAATAATGAAACAGGGTTGATGACCACTGCACGGTTAATATTTTCTAAAATAACATTAGCTGAGCTTGAAACAACATTCGATACTTCGGCTGGAATTGGCGCATCATTTTTTTCGATCTGAATTTTATCTGCATTATGCTGCTTTAAAATATCATCGAGGAAAACAGGTTCACCAAAGTTAACGTGTACCTTGCCAAAAATTCTTTCAATTTTTCGTAAGGTTTTGACGATACCGAAAATTGATTCTGCTTCTTTTGGCTTACCTTGCATTTCACCTACATAAGTTGAGCCTTCCATCAAGCGCTCATACCCAATATACGTCGGTAAGAAGACGATCGGTTTGGCACGTCCACGTAAATGACCATGTACGGTCATGGCGAGCATACCTGTTTTCGGTGGAAGTAAGCGACCAGTACGTGAACGCCCCCCTTCAATGAAGTACTCGATAGGCGTATTACGCGATAGAATACTGTATAAATATTCTTTGAATACAGATGTATATAGTGCATTTCCACGGAATGAACGGCGAATAAAGAACGCACCACCACCACGTAATAACTGACCAACAAACGGTAAGTTTAAGTTATCACCCGCAGCGATATATGGAATCATTAAGCCACGTTTGTAAATCACATAGGACAATAATAAATAGTCAATATGGCTACGGTGGCATGGTGTGTAAATAATTTCATAGTCTTTCGCAAGTTCGCGAACTGTACTGAAATTATGAACTTCAACGCCGTCATACAGTTGTGTCCATAAACGGGTTAAAGCCATATCGGCAAAACGAACGGCAGAAGCTGAATAATCAGAAACGATTTCATTGACATAGCCAATTGCACGACGTTCTGCTTCGAGCATGCTGATTTTATGCTGAATGCTTTCACGACGGATGGCATCTTGTACATCACGTGCTTTTACCACTGACTGCATCACATTACGGCGATCAGATAAGTCAGGACCTAGTACGACTTCACGTTGCTGATCTAGATAAGTATCTAAAGAACTTGAAATATAAGTTGCAGGGGAAATATTTGGATGATGTTTCTTGGCATAATCTACCAATTCACGTAGAGATTGAGGCTCATGGAATTCTAAATATGAATCACGCCCATGTAAGCCAATATTCATGAGTTGTTTAACAGTACCTGGTGTTGCCCAAGTATCAGAAAATAATAATTTAAACCATGAATCTTCTTTATCTGGTGAGCGTCCCCAGAGCACTGTAACGGGAACTAATTGAACATCTACTTCTTGATTTTGTTCTAATGCTTCGATCAATTGTAGAAGGCGTGGGGGATATGTTTGAGTATTAAAAAAGTTATTTTCATTTTGATGTAAAAATAGAACCGAGTTTTTTTCATGATAAGTTCCAAAACTCATGGCATCCAAAGCTGGCTTTAAATGAAGGCGACGCGTTTCACCATCAACTACCAAAGCATTACTACGTGAATAATTTTGTAAAACATAGCAAATTACGGTATTTGAATCTGTTGTGTTTTGCTCAGTTACGGTGGACTCTGTAGGAACTTCACCAAGAACATGTGGGGTGACCACGAGGTCAAGTAACTTACTCGAAAGTTGGCGATACATTTGACCAAATCCAGTCTTGGACATTACAAACTCCTAAATGATAACCCTGAGCATGAGGTGTTGTTATAGTGCTATAAGAAAGCGCAGCTTAAAGTGCAGCGCAAGGCGAAGCTCGATGAACACAAACGTCAACATGACATTTTGCGATATTCTGCCATGAAACGATATGTTATTTTCTGACAAAATATAGCGTATTTGGTAGATTTTATCGTTAAAAATCGTATTTTTAGCAGTTATAAATAAAGATTAATGTGACGGATGAATCATTTTATCCTGAGCATATTTATTGGAATTTGTGGCACAATCGAAATGATCAATCCTGAATGGATTAGTTGATCTCTCCTCATTGATGTTGGAAGGCTATTACATGAATGCGTTAACTCAAGAACTGGTTGAACTTTTGACTTTGGAAAAGTTGGAAGAACATATTTTCCGAGGCAACAGTCGCAATTTGGTTGGGAAACGAGTATTCGGTGGACAAGTTCTTGGACAAGCATTAAGAGCAGCGTCATATACCACAAACCGTCCAGCACATTCGTTGCATGCTTATTTTTTATATGGTGGTGATGTCGATGCACCGATCATTTATGAAGTTGATCCATTGCGAGATGGTAAAAGTTTTGCAAGTCGACAAGTGCGTGCGATCCAACATGGACGTACAATTTTCTCGGCGATGGTATCTTTTGCCAATCCAGAAGAAGGCTTAAATTATCAACATAAAGAACCAGAGTATGCGAGTCCTGAAGAGCTGAAGTCTGAGAAAGAATTAAAAGAAAGTATGCTCAATTTCGTCCCAGAAAATGCACGTACGAGTTTTATGCGCGAACGTCATGTTGAAATCAGACCAACTCGACCAGTTAATCCTTTTCAGCCACAGCCTGAAGCGCCATATTATGCGCACTACATTCGTACCCATGATCGTATTGCAGAAAATGTTGATGACGTTTCATTACATCAAGCCATCGTTGCGTTTTATTCAGACTTTACTTTGATGACTACAGCACTGCGTCCACACGGGTTATCTTGGATTTCGCCAAATTTACAATGTGCAAGCATTGATCACACCATTTACTTCCATCGCCCGTTACGTGCTGATGATTGGATGCTTTACGATATGGAGGCAACAATTAGTGCTAGTTCACGTGGTCTGAATTTTGGACGCATGTGGCAGAATGGTCAGCTGGTATGTAGCACTGTACAAGAGGGTCTAATTCGATTGAGAGAAATTGAAACCCAGTAAAATTAGATTTGAAAAACTAAAATTAAAGCTATCATTTAGATGGCTTTTTTTGTCATAAGGTTGTGACAAAAAATTGCTCGATTCTTCAATATGAGCGTGCCATAGTACCCACAAGCTAAAATATTTTATTAATCAGAATGAATTTAAATACACAAATTCTAATCGCAGCCGTACTGGGTGTTATATATGGGTTCTTCTTAACTTTGTATCCGCAGACTAGTTTTGCTGAACATAGTTTGTATGGGCTGGGGATTTTAAGCAGTATTTTTATTGGTTTACTCAAAATGTTGCTCATCCCACTTATTTTTAGTTCGATCGTTGTGGGTGTTTCAAATTTACAGGCTGGTGGACAATTTGGACGAGTTTGGAAAATTACAGCATTAAGCTGTCTCACGACGACAACCTTAGCTTTGATTTTAGGGATTAGTTGTGCACATCTATTTGAAGTAGGCAAAGGGGTAGATATTCAAATCTTCCAAGAAGCCATGCAAAACCACCAAACGCCAGATACGTTGACGCCTTCAAGTTTTCTGACCAATTTTATCCAAAATACCTTGATCAATCCTTTTAAAGCATTTAGTGAAGGTAATGTACTTGCAGTTGTGGTCTTTGCGTTATTCCTTGGAGTCGCATTAGTCAAAGGTGGTGAAAGCTTTAGCTTGGTTCGCAATACTTGCCAACAATTCTTTGTCATGATGATGATGCTTGTGGGTTGGGTGATGAAGCTAGCTCCAATCGGTATTTTTGCACTGCTTGCTAAATTGATCGCGACTGAAGATCTTTCTGTGTTAAGTCGTTTAGTTGAATTCGCAGTGGTTGTCACGGGAACAACGATTTTTCACGGTGCTGTTGTTTTGCCTGCATTACTTTGGATTTTTGGAAAAATGAATCCAATCACTTTCTTTAAAGGCGCACGCACAGCTTTAGTTACTGCATTTGCGACCAGTTCAAGTTCCGCGACAATGCCACTCAGTATGAAATGTGCACAAGAAAATTTAGGTGTGCGACCCCAGACAGCAGGATTTGTGATTCCTTTAGGAACACAATTAAATATGGATGGTACTGCACTTTATGAGGCAGCCGCCGCTTTATTTATTGCAAATTTGATGGGCTTGGACTTGAGTTTAACCCAGCAAATTATTGTATGTTTAACTGCTATGATTGCTTCATTGGGAGCACCAGGTATTCCCAGCGCAGGTATGGTGACCATGATTATGGTTTTACAATCAGTTGGTTTGCCTGCGGAAGCGATTGCGATTTTATTACCGATTGATCGCGTATTAGATACTGTACGAACAGTAGTGAATGTACAGGGTGATATGATGATCAGTGTTGTTGTTGATCGTTATGCTAAGCAGGCAGAAGTTGAATCAATTTGATGCGATTTAAGAAATAAAAAAGCAGGAGAAGACTTCTGCTTTTTTATTGAAATGCTTATGCGGCTTGTTGTAAAGCGCGTTTTGCTGCCGGTGAATTATTTAAATAATTCACCGCATCTTGAGTATTACCTTCTTTCACAGGATCATACCAAGGCATGAGATAGTCGATTTGTTGAGCGACTAACCAAATTGGATTTGGTAAAACCTGATTATCTTGACGACCAATTTTGTACCATTCCATCCAAACCCATGGTCTAAATAAGCTCGGTTTTTTGTCGGCAAAACGAGGATCTTGACCCATGATATGTGCCGCGCCATCAACCCATAAACCAAGTACACCCACGATTACAGCGACACTCATGTAATAACGTGCAATATAACCACCACCTAAATGACGATATAGATCAAAAGCAACGGTACGATGTTCGATTTCTTCAGAACCATGCCATTTAATCAGATCAATCATTTCTGGATCAGCACCGAGTTCTTCCCAACGTTTGTTGTACAGTGCGTATTTACCCAATACACACGTCATGTGTTCAACTGTTGCAATGACGCCTAGACGGAACAAATCCCATTGATGGTCAAGTATTTTAGGAACTTCTTTACCAAAAGGCTTATCAGCTAAAGCTTTGTTAAATACGAAATCCATAATATCGAGATTACGCTGAATATCAATATTACGTTGGCTAAGATATTCTTTGTTCGCAGACGTATGTGCAACCGCATGCATCGCTTCTTGGCGAATAAATGCTTGAACGTCTTGTTTTAATTTTTCATCAGTAATTTCTGGAAGAACTTTGTTGTATAAGCGGCAGAACCAAAACTCACCAGCAGGCAAAATATTGTTAATTTCATTAATAAAATAACTGGCATAAGGCTGGTTTGGAATCCAATCCACTGGTGTTTTTTCCCAGTCAAACTTCACTTTGCGTGGGAGAATTTTATAGTCAATCGAAGAACCAAGAACTTTGTTCTTCATAAATGATAGTAATTTCATCGTTTAGTCCTAATCGATAGTGCAATGAACCAACACTAAGCAGTATATGAAAACTACCTAGTGTTTGTGTTTAGCAATTCAGGACAATTAGAAATTATTTAATGCATCAAGTTGCATAAAATGCATTATTTATTCTTCGACGTCTATTTCTGAAGCTTCTGGGATCTGATCAAGGTCAAATTCTGCTGGTTGATCAAGTGTGAAATTTAAACGGCCACCCATGACGCTTGCCAATTCTTCTAAACCAATTCGATTGAGTGAAGAGAATAATTGAATCGAGAAATCAAGTTTCATTTTCTTCAACTGCTGCTTAATTTCTAATAGTACTTTATTGGCAGGGCCACGGTTTAATTTATCTGCTTTGGTGAGCAGGATGTGTACAAATAAATGACGTGAATGTGCCCATTCCAGCATCATTAAGTCAAAGTGTTGTAATGGATGACGGATGTCCATTAACAGTACCAAGCCTTGTAAGCTTTTACGATGGATCAGATAGTTCTCAAGTTCTTTCTGCCATACGATTTTCATCGCTTCAGGTACAGCCGCATAACCATAACCTGGTAAATCAACTAAACGTTGATCTGGATTACCTAAGCTAAAAAAGTTAATCATTTGCGTGCGCCCAGGTCTTTTTGAAGCGCGTGCGAGTTGCTTTTGATTGGTTAAAGCATTAATTGCACTCGATTTTCCTGCATTGGAACGACCTGCAAATGCGATTTCATAACCTGTATCTTCTACGCACAAATCCAGTTTAGGCGCACTCATCAAAAATTCAGCTTGGCGTAACCAAGTCAAAGACTGCACTGCATACGCGGTTACAGCAGGATCAGTCTTTTTTTCATAACTGATTTTTTGTTTAGGTGCGAGTTTGGCTTTGGTGTCTTTCGATTTTTCACTACGACGCATAGAAGCTTACTTTTTGAATTGAAATAGCAACGACTATTATAAAGGATGTGAGAGATTCGTGCGAATCTTGATGTTTAGGCTTTTTGAACGAGTTGTAAAAAGTCAATATTTGAATTTGTAGAAGAGGGAAGAATGCCATATTGCACCACTTCTCCAAGTGTATATTGATCTAGGTTTTGATAAAAACATTCTAAAGCTTGATCCAAAATACTTTTAAGTCCGCAATGAGAGCGTAAAACACAAGGTGGCGTATTACATTCTACGATTTGATGATTGCCTTGTAAGATACGAACAATCTCACCTAATTTTAGACTTTTAGCCTCTGGATTTAA
The DNA here is from genome assembly GCF_027105055.1 of Acinetobacter sp. TR3. Classification (NCBI taxonomy): domain Bacteria; kingdom Pseudomonadati; phylum Pseudomonadota; class Gammaproteobacteria; order Moraxellales; family Moraxellaceae; genus Acinetobacter; species Acinetobacter sp. TR3. The sequence continues at coordinate 2,858,176 of NZ_CP114264.1, read as the reverse complement.
ACGAAGTCCACCGCCTTTGCCGCGAATCGTTACGATCCAATGCTGTTTTCCCATGAAGTGAACGATTTTCACTAAATGGTTTTGGGATACATGCAAGTCCCGTGCAATATCTGCAATCGTATACGGTACATCACTCGGACGAGCGACATACATTAAGATTCTGAGTGCATAATCAGTAAACTTATTGAGTTGCATGGGTTTTCACTCAATCTATTGCTTTAAACAGAAAGGGCTAGTCTAACATAGACTAGCCCTATGCAAAACGCAGCACCGATTAGCTGAGTTTTACGCCACCCGTACCGAATGCTTCGCTATGGATATTTTCAGCAGGGATGCCACGAGCAACTAAAGCTTTATGTTGCTCTGCCATAAATGGCATTGGACCACATAGATAATAGTCTGCATTGGCTGGTAATAATCCAGCATCCATTGACACTAAATCTAAGCGACCCGCTGCATCAAAATCTTCGCCTAACACGTCACCTTGATGAGGAAACTCATAAGCAGTGAATGTGCTCAAACGTGGATATTTTGCTTTTAGTTCATGGATATGCTTTTTCATGGCATGCACTTGGCTGCTGCGGCAAGCATGAATAAAGCTCACAGGTTGCGGCATATCTAAAGTCACCAATTGATTGAGCATTGCAATCATTGGGGTGAAACCTACACCACCACTAATAAATACATTACGTTTGCTGCTATCAATTAAATAGAAGTTACCTGTTGGTGCAGAAACTTCAATTTCTGAACCCTCAGCTAAGCTATGCAATGTACTAGATACCCAACCACCTGCTAACTCACCTTTTTCATCCTCACGTTTGACTGAAATACGTAAGTAATCTGCTTGAGGGCTCGTTGAAAGCGTATATTGACGTGGTTGTCTTAAATTGAGTTCAGGTACAAACACGCGAACTGAAATATATTGACCCGCTTCATATTTAGGTAATTCACCACCATCCACAGGAGCTAAATAGAATGAAGTGATCTCATCACTCTCAACTACTTTCTTGGCAATTTTGAAATTACGCCAACCTAACCAACTGCCTTTGGTTTGTTGATGTTGATCATAAATGGCTTTTTCAGTGCTAATAAATAAGTCAGCTAATTGACCATAAGCGGCAGCCCATGCACCAATCAATGGATCTTCCATTGAGATATTGAGTACTTCACTAATAGAGTGCAGTAGGTTCTCACCCACAATACTGTAATCAGGTGATTGAATATTCAAGCTCACATGTTTGTGCGCAATCAATTCGACCACAGGTAAAAGTACAGAAGGGTCTTCGATGTTTTCTGCATACGCCAAAACTGCGCCAGCAAGTGCTTGTGCTTGCGCGCCGCTACGTTGATGCCCCATGTTAAAGGTTTCTTTTAATTCTGGGTTGTTGCCTAACATACGGTTGTAAAAGTAACCAGTGAGTGCCACACCATTTTCACGGAGTACAGGTACAGTTGCTTTTACAAGGTCAATTTGCTGCGGAGTCATGAGTGATCTCTCTTGGCTATCATTTATAAGATATATTTAAAATATACCTTATAAAATTTATTTGCAAGATCTGCTTTGACTAAAACCATAAAAAAAATAGGGGATAAATGATTATCCCCTGATTTTTAAAATAATAAAGATTTTTATTTGCCAAATAATGAACCAAGTAAACCGCGAACGATCTTTTGACCTGTAGAGCCACCTAAGCTACGAGCCGCACTTTTTGCAAAAGTTCCCACAATATCTTGGGTGAGTTTTTCGCGATCTCGTTGTGCTTTCTCTGCGGCTTTTTGTTGCTCTTTCGCAAAGCGTTCTTGTTCTTTCGCCTGTTGTTTGGCTAAAGCATCTTGTTCTTTGCTTTGCTGCTTTTCTAACTCATCTGCCTGTTTTTGTTGAGACTGTTGTAGCACTTTCTTTTGCAACATTTCATAGGCGCTGTCGCGATCCACGGCTTGGTCATAGACACCTGCGACAATACTTTGCCCAATAATCACTTGGCGTTCTTCTGGCGTGATTGGTGTAAATGAAGAGTAAGGTGGCATGACCCAACCGCGCTCTACAATTTGCGGTGTCCCTTGTTCATCTAGACAACTAATTAATGCTTCACCTACAGCAAGTTCTGTAATCGCTTGATCAACTTTGAATGCTGGATTGGCTCGAAAGGTATCCGCTGCGGTTTTGACTGCCTTTTGATCTTTTGGAGTAAATGCACGTAAGGCATGTTGTACTCGGTTGCCCAATTGCCCTAAGACACTTTCTGGTAAATCCAGAGGATTTTGAGTAATAAAATAAATTCCCACGCCTTTCGAGCGAATGAGACGTACGACTTGCTCAATCTTTTGTTGTAAGGTTGGACTAGCATTATCAAACAATAGATGCGCTTCATCGAAAAAGAATACCAACTTTGGTTTGTCCATATCACCCACTTCAGGCAACTGTTCAAACAGTTCTGACATCATCCATAGTAAGAATGTGGCATAAAGCTTTGGAGTATTCATGAGCTTGTCAGCGGCTAAGATATTGATATAGCCATGACCATTGGTATCGGTCTGAATAAAATCGAGGATATTCAGGCTAGGCTCACCAAAAAATTGCTCTCCACCTTGATCACCTAAAGCCAATAAATTACGTTGAATTGCACCTAGACTAGCTGGAGAAAGGTTGCCATATTCGGCTTTTAATTCGGCTGCATTTTCGCTGACATAGGTCAGCATTGCTTTAAGGTCTTTGAAATCAATTAATAAAAGCCCTTGATCATCTGCAACACGGAAAACGGCCGAAAGAACACCTTCTTGTGTGTCATTCAGATTTAGCATTTGTGCCAAAAGTAACGGACCAATTTCTGAAATTGTGGTACGAATAGGATGACCTTGTTGCCCAAATAAATCCCAAAAAATAACAGGGGAAGCAGCAAATGGAATGGGTTCAAGTTGTAAGTTTTTTAAACGCTCATCAAATTTGAGGTTGCTACTTCCTGCTTTAGCCAAACTAGAGACATCACCTTTAGCATCTGCCAAAAAGACAGGTACGCCCAGCCGTGAGAAACTTTCGGCTAGTACCTTCAGAGTCACTGTTTTACCTGTGCCTGTCGCACCTGCAATTAAACCGTGGCGGTTTGCAAATTGAGAATGTAAAACAATATCTTGCGTTGTATCTGTGGTTTTTTTTGCAATAATAATGGGTGTATTCATTCTTCACCTATGCTTTATTTCATTCGAGTTGTTTTAGTGCGTTTTGAATATCTTGGATTAAATCGTTTGGATCTTCTAGTCCTATGCAGAAGCGAACTAATAAACCTTGTTGTAAATGTGTATTTTCTAGTTCTCGCATCTGTTTTAAATCATAAAGCATAACAAGACTGATAGGGCCGCCCCAACTAAACCCAAGCTTAAATAAAGTTAGGCTGTCACAGAATTTACGAATTGCTGCGAGATCATATTCAGGTTTGAAAATGACGCTGACTAAACCTGCACTTTTTCCTGTTTCACAGACTTGTTGCCAAAATAAATGACCTGTTGAATTGGCATCACTTGGATGTAAAACTTGGCAAAATTGAGATTGTTGCTTTAACCAATCGAGTATGGTGATTGCACTGTTAGATTGTTGTTCATAACGAAGTGGCATATGAGCCAAGCTGCGTTGAATTTGTGCGGTATCATCGCCTGAAACACAGATCCCTTGGGTTGCATGCATACGGTAGAGTTTATGATGTAATTGCGGATCTCGTGTAACTACTGAACCCATTAAAATATCGCCACCGCCACTTGGATATTTAGTTAGCGCATGTATAGTGATGTCGACAGACAGATGCTCATCAGAAAAATCAAATGCATTAAAAGCCAGGCCAGCGCCCCATGTATTATCCAGTGCAGTCAGAACCTTCGCTTGCTGTGCTTTTTTAACCAGATTTTTGAGGTCGGGAAACTCTAAAGTGACAGAACCTGCCGCCTCTAGCCAAATCAATTTAGCTTTTTCAGTCGGTTGAAAGCTATTCACATCAATTGGGTTGTAAATTTTGACGTGGATGCCGTAGCGGTCTTGCAGATTCTTTAAGTGTTCCAGATTCGGGCCATAAATATTGTCTGCAACCCAAACTTCATCCCCTGAACTTAAAAAAGTACTATTCACTAAATTGATTGCAGATAAGCCACTGGGTGCAAGTAAACAATAATTTCCACCTTCAATTCGAGCAATATTATCCCCTAATGTAAACGTCGTCGGTGTACCGTGTGTGCCATAACTATAATCATAAGGGTTAGTCCAATGGCGATCAAAAAGGTGCGCTGTTGTTTTAAAAATAATCGTTGATGCGCGAAATAGGGGAGGTTGAATCGTTTCTATGTATTGGGGAGCTTGGCGTGGTGCATGAATGAGTGTGGTTTGTAAGCTATTTTGTTTAGTCATGGGGCAAAATTAAATTAATAGAATGATTTAGGTTAAGAGAAAATATCGAATCCTGCTAGTGATTTGCATATTTTGTTCAGAATCGTTACGAATCAAAGCTTTTAGTCAAAACTGGCTTTATTTTTGCTAAGACTAATTATCATTCTAACTACAATAGGTTTACGCGCATGAAGTCGCATTTAAGAGTGCATTATTTTCAGCACATTGCTGGTGAAGGTTTTGGCAGTTGCTATGACTATTTAAAGGCACATCAAGCAAAAATTACCGCCACAGAGTTCTTTGCTTTACCCGTTGATTTACCTCTTGAATTGGAGGCTCTACCACATATTGATGAGGTTGATTTACTGATCATTATGGGTGGAACCATGAGTGTAAATGATGAAGCAAATTATCCTTGGTTAAAATTGGAAAAAAGATGGTTAAGACGTTATCTCTCTGCGGGAAAACCTGCGATTGGTTTATGTTTAGGGGGGCAACTGATTGCCAATGCACTCGGTGCATCTGTGAGTCGAAATCAACATCAAGAATTAGGTTGGATGGATGTAGGTCGTGTTTCACACGTACCCGAAAATTACTTTCAAATACCAGAAAAAATTAACATTATGCAGTGGCATAGTGAAACCTTCGAAATACCCCGTGGAGGAGTCCGTTTAGCGCAGAATAATGTTTGTCAAAATCAAATGTATCAAATTGGGCGCAATGTACTGGGGTTTCAATTTCATCCTGAAATGACACCACATGCTTTGCAATTGTTGATTGAAAATGAAGAAGATAGTGCGGTGTTTAATGGTCAATATGTTCAGCCAATCGCAGAATTAAAAAAAACGATTAAAAGTAAGTTTGAGCAAGGCAATCAATTACTAAATCGAGCAATAGAGTATGTGGTGAATGCTTAATCAAGTATAAAACTAAAAAAATAAAAGAAGAATTGCATAAGACTTAAACAATCGTTATAATGGGCGACCCTCAAATGGAGGGCGTTCACTACGAAGAAAGTAGTCAACGCATTACAGTCGTGGCATCGATCATGACCTTAGTGATTTTCACTGCCCTTGACACTTACCAATAAGGTGAGGTGCGTCATGGGTGATTCTTTATATTTTTGGCTTGGAGTTTACTGGTATGTCTAACCAGAGAATTCGTATCCGTTTGAAGTCTTTTGATCATCGCCTGATTGATCAATCTGCTCAAGAGATCGTAGAAACCGCTAAGCGTACTGGCGCACAAGTGTGTGGTCCAATCCCGATGCCTACTCGCATCGAACGCTTCAACGTTCTTACTTCACCGCACGTCAACAAAGACGCTCGTGATCAGTACGAAATCCGCACTTATAAACGTTTGATCGACATCGTTCAACCTACAGATAAAACTGTTGATGCATTGATGAAGTTGGATCTTGCTGCTGGTGTTGATGTTCAGATCGCTTTGGGTTAAGGCTTTCGGTTAATTAACGTTAAGTTAATTAGGCCGCTTTTTTAGAGGTTTATGCACATGGCTATTGGTTTAGTCGGTCGCAAATGTGGTATGACTCGCGTCTTTACAGATGCTGGTGTATCTGTACCTGTTACAGTTATCGAAGTCGATCCAAACCGCATTACGCAAATCAAAACACTTGAAACTGATGGTTATCAAGCAATCCAAGTAACTACTGGTGAACGTCGCGAATCGCGCGTAACTAACGCTCAGAAAGGTCACTTTGCGAAAGCGGGTGTTGCTGCTGGTCGTTTAGTTAAAGAGTTCCGTGTTACTGAAGCTGAGCTTGAAGGCCGTGAAGTTGGTGCTTCTATCGGTGTTGATTTGTTCACAGTTGGTCAAATTGTTGACGTAACTGGTCAATCAAAAGGTAAAGGCTTCCAAGGTGGTGTTAAGCGTTGGAATTTCCGTACGCAAGATGCTACTCATGGTAACTCTGTATCTCACCGTGTATTAGGTTCTACAGGTCAAAACCAGACTCCTGGTCGCGTGTTCAAAGGCAAGAAAATGGCTGGTCACTTAGGTGATGAACGCGTAACAGTTCAAGGTCTTGAAATTGTATCTATTGACGCTGAACGTTCTGTTTTAGTTGTTAAAGGTGCTGTTCCTGGTGCAACGAATGGTGACGTTATTGTACGTCCTACCATCAAGGCCTGAGGGGAAATACTGTGAATTTAAAAACTGTTTCCGGCTCTGCTGTTGAATTGTCTGAAGTTGCTTTCGGACGTGAGTTTAACGAAGCGCTTGTACACCAAGTTGTTACAGCTTACTTAGCTGGTGGTCGTCAAGGTTCGAAAGCTCAGAAATCACGTGCAGACGTTTCTGGCGGTGGTAAAAAACCATTCCGTCAAAAAGGTACTGGTCGCGCTCGTGCGGGTTCTATTCGTAGCCCTATCTGGGTTGGTGGTGGTAAAACTTTTGCTGCTCGCCCACAAGATTGGTCTCAAAAAGTAAACCGTAAGATGTATCGCGGTGCAATGCAATGTATCTTAGCTGAACTTGTTCGCCAAGATCGTCTTGTATTGGTTGAAGAGTTTGCTGTTGCAGCTCCAAAAACTAAAGACTTGCTTGCAAAACTTACAGACTTGAATGCAACTCGCGCATTGATCATTACAGATGCTGTAGATGAGAACTTGTATCTTGCAGCTCGCAACCTTCCACACGTTGATGTGGTTGATGCTACTGCTATTGATCCTGTTAGCTTGATCGCATTTGATAAAGTTGTAATGTCTGTAGCTGCTGCTAAGAAAATTGAGGTAGAACTCGGATGAACAACGAACGTATCTATCAAGTCCTATTAGGACCAGTATTCTCAGAAAAAGCACAAGTTTTAGGTGATACTGCTGGTGTTCAAGTGTTCAAAGTTGCATTAAATGCAAACAAACTTGAAATCAAAAAAGCAGTTGAGCAGCTCTTTGGTGTTGAAGTTGTAAAAATCAATACAACGATCACTAAAGGTAAAACAAAACGCTTTGGTAAAACATTAGGACGTCGTTCTGATGTGAAAAAAGCATACGTCACCCTGAAAGCTGGCCAAGATGTAGAAATGGCTGACTTGGGCGATACCGCTGAAAACGCAGCGGAATAAGGACGAGAATTATGCCAATTCAAAAATGTAAGCCAACGTCTCCAGGACGTCGCTTTGTAGAGAAAGTGGTTCATGACCATCTTCACAAAGGCGCTCCTTATGCACCGTTGGTAGAAGCTAAAAAACGTACTGGTGGTCGTAATAATAATGGTCACATCACTACACGTCACGTGGGTGGTGGTCATAAGCAAAACTACCGTATTGTTGACTTTAAACGTAACAAAGATGGTATTCCAGCGACTGTAGAGCGCATCGAATACGATCCTAACCGTACAGCTCATATTGCTTTATTGAAATATGCTGATGGTGAACGTCGTTACATCATTGCACCTAAAGGCTTACGTGCTGGTGATAAAGTTCAATCTGGTAACGATGCTCCAATTCGTCCAGGTAACTGCTTACCACTTCGCAATATGCCAATCGGTTCTACACTTCACAACCTTGAACTTAAAATCGGTAAAGGTGCTCAATTAGCACGTTCTGCTGGTACTTCAGTTCAGTTGTTGGGTCGTGATGGTTCTTACGCTATCGTTCGTTTACGTTCTGGTGAAATGCGTAAAGTCCACGTTGAATGTCGTGCTGTAATTGGTGAAGTTTCTAACCAAGAAAGCAACCTTCGTTCATTGGGTAAAGCTGGTGCTGCGCGCTGGCGTGGTATTCGTCCTACCGTTCGTGGTATGGCGATGAACCCAGTAGACCATCCACACGGTGGTGGTGAAGGGCGTAGTAAAGGTATTCAACCTGTAAGTCCATGGGGTCAAAAAGCTAAAGGGTACAAGACACGTACCAATAAGCGTACGACTAAGATGATTATTCGCGACCGTCGCGTCAAGTAAGGGAATCTGAATAATGCCTCGTTCATTAAAAAAAGGTCCATTCGTCGACGCGCATTTGTTCGCTAAGGTTGAAGCTGCGATTGCTGCTAACAACCGTAAGCCGATCAAAACATGGTCACGTCGTTCAATGATCCTTCCAGACTTTGTTGGTTTAACAATTTCTGTTCACAATGGCCGTAACCACGTTCCAGTAATTGTTACTGAACACATGGTTGGTCATAAATTGGGTGAATTCGCGCCAACTCGTACCTATCGTGGTCACGGTGTTGATAAGAAGTCTAAACGTTAATAGGTGCTATGATGGAAGTAACTGCTAAATTACGCGGTGCCGCTATCTCGGCACAAAAAGCACGTTTAGTTGCTGATTTGATCCGTGGTAAGTCGGTTGCACGTGCGATAGACATTTTGAACTTCAGCAACAAGAAAGCAGCTGTGCTCGTTAAAAAAGCACTTGAATCTGCAATCGCGAATGCTGAACACAACAACAGCTTAGATGTTGATGACCTTAAAGTAACTACGATTTACGTTGATGAAGGCATGAGCCTTAAACGTATCATGCCGCGTGCTAAAGGCCGTGCAGATCGTATTACTAAGCGTACTTGTCACATCACCGTTAAGGTAGGGGTTTGATATGGGTCAGAAGGTTCATCCAATCGGTATCCGCCTAGGTGTTGTGAAACGTCATAACGCTAACTGGTATGCGAGTCCGAAACAATACGCTGAATACTTGCTTAAAGATCTTCAAGTTCGTGAGTTTTTGCTTAAAAAACTTAAGAATGCGATGGTAAGCAATATTCTTATCGAACGTCCTACAGGCGCTGCTAAAGTAACAATTAGCACTGCTCGTCCTGGTATCGTTATCGGTAAGAAAGGCGAAGATATTGAGAAATTACAGCGCGAACTCACCAACATTATGGGTGTTCCAGCTCAAGTTAGCATCAATGAAATTGATCGCCCTGACTTGGACGCACGTTTAGTTGCTGAAGCAATTGCTTCTCAATTAGAAAAGCGTGTTATGTTCCGTCGTGCTATGAAGCGTGCGGTTCAAAACACAATGCGTGCTGGCGCTAAAGGTATCAAAGTTGAAGTTTCTGGCCGTTTAGGTGGTGCAGAGATCGCTCGTACTGAGTGGTATCGTGAAGGTCGTGTACCTTTGCATACACTTCGTGCTGACATCGACTATGCTACTATGCGTGCAGAAACAACATACGGTACGATCGGTGTTAAAGTTTGGATTTTCCGTGGCGAGATTTTAGGTGGCATGAAACAAGTCATGAACCCTGCTCCTGCTGAAGAACGTCCAGCTAAACGCGGTCGTGGTCGTGGTGAAGGTCAAGAGCGTCGTGGTCGTCGCGGTGACCGTGCTGCTGACAAGGGAGAATAATCCATGTTGCAACCTAAACGTACCAAATTCCGTAAAGTGCACAAAGGCCGTAACACTGGTCTAGCGCATCGTGGTAGTACAGTATCATTTGGTTCGATTGCAATTAAAGCAACTGAACGTGGTCGTATGACTGCGCGTCAGATTGAAGCTGCACGTCGTACCATTAGCCGTCGTATTAAACGTGGTGGTAAAATCTTCATCCGCGTATTCCCAGACAAACCAATTACCGAAAAACCATTAGAAGTTCGTATGGGTAAAGGTAAAGGTAGCGTGGAATACTGGGTTTGTCAGATTCAGCCAGGTAAGATCCTGTACGAAATTGAAGGTGTTAGCGATGAGTTAGCGCGTGAAGCTTTTGCTTTAGCTGCAGCTAAACTCCCGTTTAAAACCACTATCGTGACTCGGACGGTGATGTAATGAAAATTAAAGATCTACGTGAAAAGTCGGTAGAAGAGTTGAAAGCTTTGCTTGATGAGCAACAGCTTAACCAATTCCGTCTTCGTATGGCGAAAGCAACTGGTCAATTAGGCAAATCGCATGAAGTGCAAATTGCTCGTAAGACAATTGCTCGTATCAAGACACTCCTTACCGAAAAACAGGGGAACGGACAATGAGTGAAAAAACAGTCCGCACGTTAACCGGCAAAGTTGTAAGTGACAAAATGGACAAGTCTATTGTTGTGCTTATTGAACGCCGCGTTCAACACCCGTTGTACGGCAAATCAATCCGCCGTTCAACTAAATTACACGCTCATGATGAGAACAATGTTGCTAAAACTGGCGACTTAGTGACCATCAAAGAAAGCCGCCCAATTTCTAAAACTAAAGCTTGGACTTTAGTGGAAGTCGTTGAAGCAGCTGCTGAGTAATTAGACGTTCTTGTTGCATCATCGGACAATTTCGAGTACTCTTTGAGCCTTTCGAAATTGCGACCGGTGATGCTCGGTTTTGGAGTAGGGCAATGATTCAAACCGAAAGTATGCTCGACGTAGCAGACAACAGTGGTGCACGCCGCGTACAATGTATTAAAGTACTTGGTGGTTCACACCGTCGTTATGCTTCAGTTGGCGATATTATTAAAGTTACTGTAAAAGAAGCAATTCCGCGCGCACGTGTTAAAAAAGGTGACGTGATGAATGCTGTAGTTGTACGTACAAAATTCGGCATCCGTCGTCCAGATGGTTCAGTTATTCGTTTCGACGATAACGCAGCTGTTATTTTGAACAACAACAAAGCTCCGATTGCTACTCGTATCTTCGGACCAGTGACTCGTGAACTTCGTACTGAACAGTTCATGAAAATCATTTCATTGGCTCCTGAAGTTTTATAAGAGGCAATCATGGCTAAGATTAAAAAAGGCGATCAAGTAATTGTGATCGCAGGTAAAGAAAAAGGCAAACAAGGTGTTGTTTTGTCTGTTTCTGAAGATCGAGTTAAGGTCGAAGGTCTTAACTTAGTGAAGAAGCATCAAAAGCCAAACCGTGTAACTGGCGCTGAAGGCGGTATCGTTACTCAAGAGGCAACGCTTCATATTTCAAACGTGGCAATTTTTAATGCTACAACCCAAAAGGCTGACCGTATTGGTTACCAAGTGATTGATGGCGCGAAAACTCGTGTTTATAAATCAAATGGTGAATCAGTGGCGGTAGCGAAGTAATAGGTTGAATAGGCGATGGCCAGACTTAAAGCACGTTATAACGACGAACTTAAAGCGAAGTTACAAGAAGAACTTGGCGTTAAGAATGTGATGGATATTCCTCGCATCACGAAAATCACTCTTAACATGGGTGTAGGCGCAGCTGCAACTGATAAGAAATTATTAGATGGCGCTGTTGCTGATATGCAACTCATTGCTGGTCAAAAACCAGTTGTGACACTTGCACGTAAATCAATCGCTGGTTTTAAAATCCGTGATGGTTGGCCAATTGGTTGTAAAGTTACTTTACGTGGCGACCAAATGTACGAATTCTTGGATCGTTTGATCTCGATCGCTATCCCTCGTATCCGTGACTTCCGTGGTTTCTCTTCGAAATCATTTGATGGTCGTGGTAACTACTCTATGGGTTTAAAAGAGCAGATCGTTTTCCCTGAAATCGATTTTGACAAAATTGATCGTATCCGTGGTCTAGATATCACTATTACGACCACTGCTCGTAGCGATGACGAAGGCCGTGCGCTTATGCGTGCATTCGGCTTCCCGTTCAAATAAGAGGTCGATATGGCTAAGAAAGGTATGATTAATCGCGAATTGAAACGCGAAAAGACAGTTGCTAAATACGCTGCAAAACGTGCTGAATTAAAAGCAACGATTGCAAACGTAAATGCATCTGATGAAGAACGTTTCGAAGCGATGATGAAGTTACAAGCATTACCACGTAATGCATCTCCAGTACGTCTTCGTAACCGCTGTGGTTTAACTGGTCGTCCTCATGGTTACTTCCGTAAGTTCGGTTTAAGCCGTAACAAATTACGCGATACAGTAATGCAGGGTGATGTACCAGGCGTTGTTAAAGCAAGCTGGTAAGGAGCGACTATAATGAGTATGCAAGATACCGTTGCCGACATGTTAACGCGTGTTCGTAACGCTCAAATGGCAAAGAAACAAGTTGTTTCTATGCCTTCTTCTAAGTTGAAGGTTGCTATTGCAAACGTTCTTCAACAAGAAGGTTATATTTCAAATGTAGAAGTTGCTCAAGAAGATGCAAAAGCTACTTTGACTATTACGTTAAAATATTTCGAAGGCAAACCAGTTATTGAAACTGTGAAACGCGTAAGCCGTCCAGGTCTACGTCAGTATCGCGGTAAAGATGCACTTCCAAGCGTTAAGCAAGGTTTAGGTATTGCAATTGTTTCTACAAGCAAAGGCATCATGACTGATCGCGCTGCACGTGCTGCGGGCGTTGGTGGTGAAGTTATTGCTTTTGTTTCTTAATAGGTGATTCCTCATGTCTCGTGTGGCTAAAGCCCCAGTAACTGTACCTAATGGTGTAACAGTTACTCAGAACGGCCGGCAGGTCGAAGTGAAAGGCACTAAAGGTACATTGTCTTTCAACCTGCATGCGCTGGTCGAGCTAAAACAGGAAGAAGGTAAACTTCAACTTGCTCCAGTTAAAGAGTCGAAAGATGCTTGGATGCAAGCTGGTACTGCTCGCGCTGTATTGAACAACCTTGTAAAAGGTGTTAGCGAAGGCTTCGAACGTAAGTTACAGCTAGTTGGTGTTGGTTACAAAGCAGCAGTTAAAGGCACTGTCGTTAACCTTGCTTTAGGTTATTCACACCCAATTGACTACGCTTTACCAGAAGGTGTAACAGCGGAAACTCCAACTGCAACTGAAATCATTTTGAAATCAGCAAACAAGCAGTTGTTAGGTCAAGTAGCAGCGGAAATCCGTGCATACCGTTCTCCTGAACCATATAAAGGTAAAGGTGTTCGTTATTCGGATGAAGTTATTCTTCGTAAAGAAGCTAAGAAGAAATAAGGCGCGAGGTTCTTATGAACGAAAAGAAACAAACCCGTTTGCGTCGTGCAAAAAGCACACGCTTGCACATTCGTGCATTGGGTGCGACTCGTTTGTGTGTAAACCGCACTCCGCGTCACATCTATGCTCAAGTTATTTCAGCAGATGGTGGCAAAGTTTTAGCGCAAGCTTCAACTTTAGATGCATCTTTGCGTAGTGGTGCGACTGGTAATATCGATGCAGCAACTAAGGTTGGTGCTTTAATCGCAGAACGTGCTAAAGCAGCTGGCGTTACTAAAGTTGCATTTGACCGTTCTGGTTTTAAATATCATGGTCGTATCAAAGCCTTGGCTGATGCTGCTCGTGAAGGCGGCTTGGAGTTCTAATCATGGCGAAAGTTGAACAAAACGAAGGTCTCGTTGAAAAGCTGGTTGCCGTTGATCGTGTAGCCAAAGTTGTTAAGGGTGGTCGTATCTTCTCTTTCACAGCATTAACTGTTGTGGGTGATGGTAATGGTCGTGTAGGTTTTGGTCGTGGTAAAGCGCGTGAAGTTCCAGCTGCTATTTCTAAAGCACTTGAAGCTGCACGTCGTAACATGATTACTGTAGACCTTGCGGGGACTACTTTACAACACCCTGTGAATGCTCGTCATGGTGCAAGCCGTGTATACATGCAACCTGCTTCAGAAGGTACTGGCGTAATTGCTGGTGGCGCGATGCGTGCTGTTCTCGAAGCTGCAGGTGTACATAACGTACTTGCTAAATGTTATGGTTCTACAAATGCTGCTAACGTAGTAAACGCAACTTTCAAAGGTTTGCGTGATATGACTTCTCCTGAGAAAGTCGCTGCGAAACGTGGTCTTTCAGTAGAACAAATTCAAGGGTAATCAATCATGAAAACGATTAAAGTTACCCAGACTAAATCTTCTTCGCATCGTTTAAAAAATCATAAACTTTGCTTACAAGGTCTAGGTCTGCGTCGTATTGGTCATACTGTAGAAGTGCAAGATACGCCTTCTAACCGTGGTATGGTCAACAAAGTTTACTATATGGTTAGTGTAGAGGAATAAGCCATGACTCTGCGTTTAAATGAACTTGCACCTGCTGAAGGTGCTAAGCGTGAAAATCGTCGTCTAGGTCGTGGTATCGGCTCTGGCGTTGGTAAGACTGGTGGTCGTGGTATCAAGGGTCAAAACTCACGTAAAAGTGGTGGTACTCGTCCAGGCTTTGAAGGCGGTCAAACAGCGTTATATCGTCGTTTACCAAAATTCGGTTTCACTAGCCAAATCGCTTTGAAAACTGCTGAAGTACGTTTGTCTGAATTGAATAAAGTTGAAGGTGATGTAATTAGCCTTGAAACTTTAAAAGCTGCGAACGTTGTTCGTCGTGATCAAATTCGTGCTCGCATCGTTCTTTCTGGTGAAATCACTCGCGCATTCACTGTTCAAGGTGTTGTGTTGACTAAAGGCGCTAAAGCTGCTGTTGAAGCTGCTGGCGGTAAAGTCGAGGAGTAATCTCGAGTGTCTATGACTCCTAGTTCTTCAGGTCATGTAAACATGATGAAAGGCCAACCATTTCATGTGAAATATCGTGAAATTATTCGTCGATTAATGTTTTTGATTGGCGCGTTATTGGTCTTTCGACTAGGAGCGCATATTCCGTTGCCAGGTATTGATAATATAGCGCTAGCACAGTTTTTTAAGGCGAATGAAGGTACCTTCTTAGGCTTATTTAACATGTTCTCTGGCGGTGCATTAGAACGCATGTCGATTCTAGCGTTGGGAATTATGCCGTACATTTCTGCATCGATTATCGTGCAGTTAATGTCTACGGTTGTTCCTTCGTTAGAAGCTTTGAAAAAAGAAGGCGAGCAAGGCAAACGAAAGATCAATCAATATACACGTTATGGCACCTTATTCCTTGCACTCGTGCAAGGTGTAGGGATGTGTGCTGGTTTGATTAGTCAAGGTATTACTTTGACATCAGGCTTAGCATTCTATGTTCCTGCAGTTACTTCGTTAGTTGCGGGAACAATGTTTCTGATGTGGTTAGGAGAGCAAATTACCGAACGTGGTGTTGGTAATGGTATCTCGATGATCATTTTTGCAGGTATTGTGGCAGGTTTGCCAAATCTTGTAATACAGTCGTTTACTTCTGTAGATAATGGTCAAGGTAGTTTAATTGGTTTAGCTGTATTTGGCTTACTCTCATTAGCCGTTTTAGCTGCGATTGTGTTTATTGAAAAAGCACAACGTCGTATTCCGGTGAACTATGCACAAAAGCAACAAGGTCGTCGTGTTTTTACTGCACAGCAAACGCATTTGCCATTAAAAATTAATATGGCAGGTGTGATTCCAGCGATTTTTGCAAGCTCACTGTTATTATTTCCAGCGAGTTTGGGACAATGGTTGGGGAGTGCTGATCCAAATGCAGGGATTGTGAAGCGTAGCCTACAAGATCTGGCATTGGTGTTATCGCCTGGACAGCCGTTGTATTTAATGCTGTTTGGTGCGTTAATTATTTTCTTCTGTTATTTCTATACAGCGCTAGTATTTAGCCCAAAAGAAGTTGCAGAGAACTTAAAACGCAGCGGAGCATATGTGCCTGGTATCCGCCCAGGTGAGCAAACGGCTCGTTATTTAGATCATATTCTTAACCGTTTGACTTTTATTGGTGCAATTTACATTACTGTAGTGTGTTTAATGCCTATGGTTCTACAAAGTTCGTTTAGTATTCCATTCCATTTGGGTGGAACATCTTTACTGATTGTAGTTGTAGTAGTAATGGACTTTATGGCGCAACTTCAAGCGCACCTTACTTCGCATCAATATGATAATCAAACGTTAATGAGAAAAACGACTGCTCATCCTAAGGGATAAGCGCACTTAGAGGTTTCATCATGAAAGTACAAGCTTCTGTAAAGAAAATTTGTGGTAGCTGCAAAGTTATCCGTCGTAATGGGGTTATTCGCGTGATTTGTAGCGCAGAACCTCGTCATAAGCAGCGTCAAGGTTAATTTAATTAAGACCTGTTGATTTCAGTAGGCTAATTAGGTTATTATCCGCCCCTCAAGATTTTTGTGGGGCGGTTGATTATCTTGACTGCCTTTTTGGAGAAAATTGAATGGCTCGTATTGCCGGTGTAAACATTCCGGATAACAAGCATGCTGTTATCTCTCTCACGTATATTTTTGGTATCGGTCGCCACACTGCTAAGAACATCTTAGCGACTGTAGGTATTACTGAAACTACAAAAATTCGTGAATTAGATGATGCTCAGCTTGATGCGATTCGTGCAGAAGTTGCTAAGGTTCCGACCGAAGGTGATTTACGTCGCGAAATTTCCATGAACATCAAACGTTTAATGGATTTAGGCTGCTACCGCGGTCTTCGTCATCGTCGCAGCTTGCCTGTTCGCGGACAACGCACCAAAACTAACGCACGTACCCGTAAAGGTCCGCGCAAACCGATTAAAAAGTAAGATTTCTGGAAGCTAAAAGATGGCTAAAGATACTCGCACACGCAAGAAGGTCACTCGTACCGTCTCTGAAGGTGTTGCACACATTCACGCGTCTTTTAATAACACCATTGTAACGATTACCGATCGTCAAGGTAATGCATTGGCTTGGGCTACCTCAGGTGGACAAGGCTTCCGTGGTTCACGTAAATCAACTCCGTTCGCTGCTCAGGTAGCTGCTGAAGTTGCTGGTAAAGCAGCTTTGGATTACGGTTTGAAAAACCTAGACGTCCTTGTAAAAGGTCCTGGTCCAGGTCGTGAGTCTGCGGTTCGTGCATTAGGCGCAGTGGGTTATAAGATTAACAGCATTACCGATGTGACACCAATTCCTCACAACGGTTGCCGTCCACCTAAAAAACGTCGCGTGTAAGGAGAAACATTCATGGCTCGTTATATTGGTCCAAAATGCAAACTCTCTCGCCGCGAAGGGACAGACCTGCAACTTAAATCAGGCGTTAAACCGTTTGATGTAAAAACCAAAAAACACAATAAAGCACCTGGTCAACATGGTCAGGCTCGTGGTGGTAAGCAATCTGAGTATTCACTACAATTACGTGAAAAACAAAAAGTACGTCGTATGTACGGTGTGTTAGAGCGTCAATTTAGTAACTACTATAAAGAAGCAGCTCGTGTTAAAGGCGCAACTGGTGAAAACTTGTTGAAATTGCTTGAAAGCCGTCTTGATAACGTAGTTTATCGCATGGGTTTTGGTTCTACACGTTCAGAAGCTCGTCAGTTAGTATCTCACCGTTCTATTACTTTAAATGGTCGTCGTGTAAACATTGCGTCTATTCAAGTAAAAGCGGGTGATGTAATTGCAGTGCATGAAGGTGCTAAACAACAATTGCGTATCAAAAACGCTATTGAATTAGCTGCTCAACGTGGTATCCCTGCTTGGATGGAAGTTGATCATTCTAAGTTGGAAGGTACGTTTAAAGCTGCACCAGATCGCTCTGATTTACCTGCTGAAATCAACGAAAGCTTGATTGTAGAATTGTATTCTAAATAATCCTTGAGGTAGCAATAAATGACGCGTACTGCAAACGAGTTTCTAACTCCGCAAGCGATCAAGGTCGAAGCGGTGAGCGGGACCTCGGCAAAAGTGATTCTTGAGCCTTTAGAGCGTGGTTTTGGCCATACTCTAGGTAATGCTTTACGTCGCATTCTATTGTCTTCTTTACCTGGCGCTGCTGTGGTTGAAGTTGAGATAGAAGGCGTCGAGCACGAGTACAGTACTTTAGAAGGCTTGCAGCAGGACATCGTCGAGCTCTTGCTGAACCTAAAAGGATTGTCTATTAAGCTGTTCGATCAAAATGAAGCATATTTAACATTAGAGAAGCAAGGTGCAGGTGACGTAACAGCAGCTGATCTTCGTTTACCTCATAATGTTGAAGTGGTTAACCCTGATCATTTAATCGGTACTTTGAGTTCTTCTGGTTCATTGAAAATGCGCCTTAAAGTAGCTCAAGGTCGTGGTTATGAGACATCTGACTCTCGTTTCCCAGAAGGTGAAACACGCCCAGTAGGTCGTTTACAGTTAGATGCTTCTTATAGCCCAATCAAGCGCGTTTCTTACACAGTAGAAAATGCTCGTGTAGAACAGCGTACCGATCTTGATAAGTTAGTGATCGATCTTGAGACTAACGGAACTGTTGATCCAGAAGAAGCTATCCGCAAAGCGGCAACAATCTTGCAACAACAAATTGCAATTTTTGTTGATCTTCAGAAAGATCAAACTCCAGTCGCTCAAGAACCTCGCGAAGAAGTTGACCCAATTTTGCTTCGTCCAGTAGATGATCTCGAGCTTACTGTTCGTTCTGCTAACTGTTTGAAGGCAGAAAATATTTACTACATTGGTGATCTTGTTCAACGTACTGAAGTTGAGTTGTTAAAAACTCCTAACTTGGGTAAAAAATCGTTAACAGAGATCAAAGATGTTTTGGCATCGAAAGGTTTACAACTCGGCATGCGTTTAGAGAACTGGCCACCAGCTAGTCTCCGTATGGATGACCGATTTGCCTATCGTAGCCGTTAATTAAGTAGGACTATCACCATGCGTCATCGTAATAGTGGTGTGAAATTAGGCCGTACAAGCAGCCACCGTAAGGCGTTGTTTCAAAACTTAACAAATGCTTTAGTAGAGCATGAGTTAATTAAGACAACTTTGCCTAAGGCGAAAGAACTTCGTCGTGTTGCTGAGCCTTTAATCACTTTGGCTAAAAACGATACTGTTGCAAACCGTCGTTTAGCGTTTGCTCGTACTCGTTCAGCAGCAACTGTTGGTAAATTATTTACCGTTCTTGGCCCTCGTTACAAAGAACGTAACGGCGGTTATCTTCGTGTTCTTAAAGCGGGCTTCCGTGCAGGTGATGCTGCACCGATGGCTTACGTTGAACTCGTTGACCGTGAAGTAAAATAATACTTCTACGTGTAGAACAGTCAGTTGTTCCAAAAAAGGTCGGTGTAATAACCGACCTTTTTTATTGTTTAATAACGCTTATAATAAAATCATTAAGATACAATTAGATGAGTCAATAAGATTATTACTACTATAAATGAGACGATCATGGATTCTGAAAAATATTGTTTTATTAATGGATTGAAAAGGCGGCATGCTAATTTAATATTTGGATACAATGGAAATTTGTATGATAGACAGCTATTAGGATTCATTACAGCCGAAGCAGCAGCTCTAAGTCCAAATTCAATAAGTGTAAAAAAATTATCCAATATTTGGTATGTTGTATCAGAATATGATTGGATAAATAATTTATCTGATGATGAAAGCTATCTTTTTAAGCCGAATTATTTACCAGATGCTGATAATTTCTATCATTTATCTGGTGCTATTCTGTCTGCATTTTCTAATGGTGTGGGGCTAGCATTAAACGGAGAAATAACAACTTCATATAATCTCAGTGACAATGATCTAAGTGAAATCAAAAATGAAGTTGAACAACTAAAAAGTAGAGTTGTCTTTTTTAAAAGTATTGATACTTCAAGCGAATAAACAAATTAATGGCTTTTCTACGGAATTGAGGAACTTTTTTTAATGTGTTTTATAAAGTTTATTTTTCTTAAAAATTATATAAAGATTTATTCCTAATTTTTTGTATTCAATACAACATAGTTTAAACGTAAACCCAAGTAAAAATATCAAGATTTTTTAGCTTCGTTTTTTCTCAAAATGTCCCGAACTGATATAAAAAAACCGATGAATGACTAAACTTGACATTGTGTATTGTCAAATTTGTGCTTTAATAAAGACATGATTTACACAGGGTATAAAAAAAATGGAAAAGCAAGTTGATGTATTAATTATTGGTGCAGGTATCTCTGGAATTGGGTTAGCTGTGCATCTCTCTAAGAACTGTCCACAACGTAAATTCGAAATTTTAGAACGTCGTGAAAGTTTCGGTGGAACTTGGGATTTATTCCGTTACCCTGGTATTCGTTCTGATTCGGACATGTCAACTTTTGGTTTTAACTTCAAGCCATGGGCAAAAGATAAAGTTCTTGCAAGCGGTGCTGAAATTAAAGGTTATTTAAGCGATGTGATCAGTGAAAATCAGTTAAAAGATAAAATTCACTTTGGTCATCGTGTCCTTTCTGCAAACTATGATTCTACAAAGAAAAAATGGTTAGTTGAGATCGAAGATAACAATAAGAAAAAACAAACTTGGTCTGCAAACTTTGTCATGGGTTGTACTGGTTACTATAACTATGATCAGGGTTATGCGCCAAAATTTCCGAAACAAGAAGATTTCAAAGGTCAGTTTATTCATCCACAACATTGGCCAGAAAATTTAGATTACACTGGTAAGAAAGTGGTCATCATTGGTAGTGGTGCAACTGCAATTACACTTGTACCTTCAATGGTGAAAGGTGGAGCAGGGCATGTCACAATGTTACAGCGTTCACCAACTTATATTGCAACGATTCCTTCAATTGACTTTATTTATGAGAAAACACGTAAATTTATGTCTGAGGAAACGGCGTATAAATTTACTCGCGCACGTAATATTGGTATGCAACGTGGTATTTATGCATTAGCGCAAAAATACCCGAAAACTGTACGTCGTTTATTGTTGAAAGGTATTGAATTGCAGCTTAAAGGTAAAGTGGATATGAAACACTTTACACCAAGCTATAATCCATGGGATCAACGTTTATGTGTTGTGCCAGATGGTGATTTATTCAAATCTTTACGTGAAGGCAAAGCAAGTGTTGAGACAGATCAAATTGAAAAATTCACTGCAAATGGTATCCAATTAAAATCTGGAAAACATTTAGAAGCGGATATTGTGATCTCAGCAACTGGTTTGGAGATCCAGATCTTAGGTGGAGTTCAAGGTTCAATTGATGGTAAGCCAATGAACACATCTCAACATATGCTGTATCAAGGCGTGATGGTGAGTGATGTCCCTAACATGGCGATGATCATTGGTTATATCAATGCTTCATGGACATTAAAAGTTGATATTGCGGCTGATTATATCTGTCGCTTAATCAATCATATGGATAAAAATGGTTTTGATGAAGTGATTGCGCACGCTGATCCTTTACAGCGTGAAAATGATACGATCATGGGTAAAATGTCTTCTGGTTATATCGCACGTGCAGCTGATGTAATGCCTAAGCAAGGTAAACAAGCACCGTGGAAGATTACTAATAATTACCTAGCTGATCGTAAAGAACTGAAAGATGCTAAGTTTAATGATGGGGTTTTAGAATTCCATAAGCGTGGTGATCAAACAAATCGTAAGCCAAAATTAGTATCATAAGTTTTTGCTTGAATGTTTTGGAACCCTATGCAGTTGCATAGGGTTTTTTATTTGAGTGGCTATTTAAATATAAAAAATATCGCGTATATTGAGCGCAATAACATTTAAAACAGGGATGACTGAGTGAAAAAGCTATTAATCTTGGGGACATTATTATTCAGTACATTTGTTTTTGCTGATGATGTAAAACAGAAAGAAGTGATTGCTCAAAAATTGGTATCTGTAGATGGAACCGAACAAGGTTTACAAAACACCGATAAAATGATTTTAGAGCAAATCCGCATGCGTTTGCCTAAAGATATACCTGAAAATTTTTACGTAGATTTGATTAAAAATTTAAACAGTGAACAGCGTAAGCAATTCATTATTCAACGCTATGTTGAAACATTCAGTCAAAAGGAACTACAAGCTGCATTAACCTTTTATCAATCTACAGAAGGGAAAGCATGGGCTAAAAAAGCCAGTGAGATAGGAAGTGAAGTTGCACATTTCACTACGCAAAATGCACGCACTGCTTTAAATGTCACTATGCAGCAACATATTGATAATCCAACGGTAAAGCAACTAATGGCACGAATGAATCCAACGCCTACGCCAGCTCAAACAACTGAAAAACCTGGAACTAAATAAATAAAAAAGGGATCGTGTAATTAAACACGATCCCTTTAACTTTCCAATTTATGTTTAAAGTGTACGAGAAATTAATTCTTTCATAATTTCATTTGTTCCCGCATAAATACGGTTAGCACGGTTATCGATGTAGGCACGCGCAATTGGATATTCCAACATATAGCCATAGCCACCATGTAACTGTAAGCAATCATCCACAACTTTTGAGAACATATCTGAAATTCTGTATTTAGCTGCCGCTGCGGCATCCACACCTAAGCTTTCTTCAAGTTGTAATTCCATACAACGATCTAAATAAGTACGGCAGAAATCAATTTCAGTACGTAATTCAGCTAATTTAAACCGTGTATTTTGGAAAGTACTAATCGCTTTGCCAAATGCTTTACGATCTTTGGTGTATTGAACAGTATGTGCAAATGCTGCTTCTGCACCTGCTTGGCAAATAATCGCAACCAACATACGTTCCCATGCCAATTCTTTCATCAACATGATGAAGCCCATACCTTCCATACCAAGTAGGTTTTCCTTAGGTACGCGCACATTGTCAAAGAACAATTCACAAGTATCTTGTCCTTTCATGCCGATTTTATTCAAAGGTTTACCTTTACTAAAACCAACACGATCCGCTTCAACGATGATCAATGATAAATTGGCTGAACCTTTTTCATTGTTGCCTGTTTTACAGACGACAATTGCCATGTCACATAAATAACCATTGGTAATAAAGATTTTTGAACCATTAATGACATACTCATCGCCATCAAGTACAGCTGTAGTACGAACTGCTTGAAGATCCGAACCTGTACCCGGTTCAGTCATGGCAATCGCTGTAACTGTTTCACCTGTTGCCATTTTTGGCAACCAATGTTGTTTCTGTTCCTCATTACCAAAGTTATTGACATAATTGGCAACGATGTCTGAGTGTAATGAGAAACCTGTACTTGAGTCCATTGCATAAGCTTGTTCTTCAATCAGAATCATACTGTACAAACGATCAACCCCAGAACCACCATATTGTTCTGGCATTGTGGTACAGAGTAAGCCTAGTTCACCTGCTTTGTTCCATAAGTCACGATCAACATGTTGTTGTTTCTCATATTTTTCAATATTTGGCACAACTTCTTTTTCATAAAATTTACGTACAGTTTCACGAAATGCTTCATGATCAGAAGTAAATAGTTTACGTGGCAACATATTTGGAATTGGACGAATTGCACCTGATTGCATTTGTTATTTTTTCCCTAGTCATTGGATTTAAACGATGATCATCACGATACAAGAAATTGAAAATAGTGAACAATGTGATCAATGCTCAATTTGATTGATGTATTTGGTCACTTGAGAAAAAACGCTGCGAAGTTAATGGGGGATCGAGTACACTATGATTATAAAATTGTTGCATAGTGGAACAAATAATGTCTGATGAAATAAGTTTGGAAGAACGTAAGGTCGTTTATCGCGCACGTCGTGGTTTAAAAGAAATTGATGTGTATTTCGATCCTTATGTTAAAAACTATTATTTAACCGCCGATGCTGATGAAAAGGCGCTATTTGCAGAGTTGGTTGATCAAGAAGATCCAGACTTGTTGGATTGGTTTATGGAAGTGGGTGAGCCGCCTCGCGCTGAGTTAAAAGATTTTATTTTAAAATTAAAACATTATGTACACGGCTAATCGTGTTTTTGAGTTGCAATACAGTCGGTTTTCCTTTGTATTGCAACTTTTAGTTTTTGTCACTGTTCTCATTTTAGCCTACCAATTGCTAGCTCTTTCATTTTGGTTGCTTAGCCTTGTTGTGATGGTTTTATTTTGGTTTCTATTGTTACGGCATCCTTTAATAAAGCGTTTTGAGTATTTGGATCATCAGCATTGGTCATTTGAGTTTGTGGATACTTCTATCCCAATCCAAGGTCGAACAATCACTAAAATTATTGATCACCAAGCTTATATTACGATCTATTTTTCTGATACTCAGTACCAACCTTTAACGATTTGGTGGGATCAATTGTCAATTTCGCAGTGGCAAAACTTAAAATTATTAATAAAAATGCTTTAATTGTTAGACAATTTTACAACTGTATATAATTAATTATATGTTTTTTTTCAATTATTTATATTGTTTTTACTTTACGTTTATTTAAATTGTTAGATTAAATACTCTAAAATTTCGTGAAAATCTGAATTGTCAGACAATATGACCGTCAACTCGTATTCATTTTCGTTAAAGTACAAACACCAACGTAAAGTGTGGTGGAGCTCCAAAGTGATGGAAATTCCAACATGGTCGTTTCTGGTGATTGCAATTTTTTTTGCAATTGTTATAGGAAGAGCAGGAACTTTACTCAGGGAACTTCTTGAATCGCATCAATCTAAAGTTGTTGTGACCAAGAGAAAGAGATTGAAAGTGTCATCAATATATCATACTCCCGTGAATATTGATGACGAACGCCAATCTAGTATCTATCAAAAGTAGATACGCAATGTTGTAGGAGGTCTCTATGGAGATTTCAATGTGGATGTTTCTAGTAATTGCAATCGTTATGGCGATTGTTGTAGGAAGAGCTGGAACATTACTCAAGGATTACTTTCAACAAAACTAAAAGATAAAGAGTTTCACGTTTTTACCAGTTAATAAGTAGCATGTGCTGAACCGTCGCAATGCTACTTTTTTTTGCCTAAAATTTTTGTATTTTCAACTCTCTGTCAATTCACCTATCTGTGAATTGTGTCAAAATGCACATGTTAAATTAGAGCAATTACTCTTTAATTCAAGTATTGCATCTGATAAGGTACATCTAAAAGGAAAAACAAATTAATTAGAGGACAGGAAGAATGTCTAAATTCCAAAAAATGGGACAGGGTGTGGCGGTTGCGTTACTCACAACATCAATATTATCAGGGTGTTCACAAGTCATTAAAACAGGGGCTAATGTCGCATTAAGTTTTAGTGAAAATCATATTGTTCCACCAATTTTGGCGATGGATGACGCCGAAATGGTGTGTAATTCAGGTAATGCCTTAACTCCAGCGGTGATGTCAACCAAGGATATGGGTGCTGATCCAACACGTATGGCGGTGTTATTGTATACCTCAGCAGGTATTTGTGCTGAAAATAAAGCTTTAGAAGCGGAACTCCGCTATTTGCGTGCTTCAAAAGCAGGTCAAGTTTCTGAAGCTCAAGATGCTCGTATTGAACAAAAACGTTGGGCGGGGATTGCTGCTGAACGTCAATATGCAGGTTATCAACTTTTTGCAAATCGTTGGGAATCAAAATATAAATATAAATTGGGTGATTCATGCCCAACAATGCGCAATGATTTAGATCAGACAGTTTACCTTTTAGGGATGGTAAGTGGTCTGCAAGCGATGACCAATGATATTAACTCTGGTGGCGCGATTAATGTCCCGAAAGATATTGCGGGTATTGTTGAGCGTGGCATGACCTGTTTGGATAATGAAAAATTCTGGGGCGCGCCGATGGCGACGCGAGCAGTGATTTGGACTTTATTACCAGGTGCGGGTGACGGTAAACCTGAACCTTATGCAACCATGAAAGAATCAATGCAAATTGGTGAGAAAAAAGGTGTTCGTTTATCACATGCATTGTATGCAGTTGCTGCACAAGCAAGTGGTGATGATGCCAAACTGCGTGACGCTTTCCGTTCTTATGCTGCTGCAACAGGTGAAGACAAACCAGCCAATCCTCAATTTAGATTGATCGATAAGATGGCTGGTTTGATGGTCCGTGGTATAGCTGATCGTTATTGGACTGAAAATACAGGTGTACGCTCTGGTGATGAAGGTTTGACTTCTTTCTGGGACGATAAGAAAGAAAGTTCATCTGAATTGGATGCGTTATTTGATGGTGGAGATGGCGCATCAGCACCAGCAGAGTAAACTTGAATTAAATGACCTTTTACAAGTGAAACATTTAAACTGGTAAAAGGTCAGTTTTTTCATGGGGTGGTAATGGATGAAAGATCACGTATGGATACCGAAAGTTATTTTAATCGCTGTATGTGTTTCTATATCAGCGTGCTTGCAAGTATTTGCAGATCACTTCATTTATTGGAAACCTAGTTTACTCGCTGAATTTTGGCGTTTATGGACTGCACATTGGGTTCATGTTGGATGGATGCATTTTTTCTTAAATCTGTTGGCATTCGCATGTTTACCTTTTATTTTTCCTCATGCTCGTAATTGGCACTTATGTGTTCTGCTTTTAATCCTTCCTCCGTTTATTAGTCTTATCTTTTATTTCTACTTACCTTATATCGATGCATATGCTGGTCTTTCTGGGGTGTTGCATGGATTATATGTTGCTGTTGGCCTCGTGTATCTGAAATATCCTAAAGAAAGAAAATTTGCCTTATTGGTCTTGTTGCTGATCTCAGCAAAATTAATATGGGAAAATACTTTTGGTCAGACAGGTACTGCACAGTTAATTGGTAGTCCTGTTTTGACAGAAGCTCATTTGATTGGTGCGATTGGTGGTTTGTTCTGTGGGTTAGGTTATTCATTGTTAAGAAGGATAGAGAGAGAACATATAAGTTGATAAAAAAAACCAACAAAAAAGTGATTGTAGTCATTCTTTTTTGGAAAAGATTGCTGCAAATTTAGGCGGTTAAAAGGGATTGGTTACGAAGAGGGTAAATTCACTTATCTATCAACCATGGACATCGCATGATTCAACATCTTTGGATGGGTGTTGATAACAATAAACTGGAATAGACATGCAAAATGATCAAGAGAAAAAGTCTGGATTAGCCCGACTGGGTTATATCTGGAATGATTGGATATCAACATTCATCATTCTTGCTTTGTTGCTAATGACTTTGCTTATTGGTACTGGCGAGATGATTCACGGTCAAATGCTCCGTATGGGGGAGCGTTTGTACGGTGATGAAAAAATAGGAATGCAGTATTCGTTTTTACGAGCTGAACCTGAAAAACCATCTTGTGATCGACATCCTAATATTGAAGCACAAGTTCAAGAGCAGATGAAAGCAAATGCTGCTGATGAGTTTGCAAGTATGTTTGGTACAGCATCTGAATCAGATGTACGCGCTTCTTTATTAGCTGCACAACAACAGTGTGAAGAAAAATATCAATTCTACGATAAAGCCATGAAACATTTGGATGCTCATCCAAGTATTCGTACTTATCGTCAAGTTGAAACCACTTTCTTTGGTATTTTTAAGTTAGGTTCTGAAAATCAGACTGTACTTTTACTGATCATGGTGTTGTTCACCTCTATCACAGCTTCTTTACGTTATCACCACATTGGTTTACGTGCACCTAAGACGAAGATGGACTATCGTGTCTATTCAGCATTTATGGTTGCAGGTAATGCCTTACTGAGTTTATCGACAATTAGTCAATATAACTCGTTGCTGAATTCTGGCGTAGAATTGACTGCGAAGACATTGACGATTTCATGGTTATGGATAGCACTCTTTGTCTCTTTAACCGTAATCAGCTTAGTGCAATTATTTTTAATTCCTAAAACAGCGCAACCTAAAGGTAATTTTGGTTTGGCGGTGCTGAGCGTACCATTGTATGCACAGATGTCACTGATCACGGGAATAATCTTTACTTTCTTCATGGATTATCCAATGGGGCAAGGGATCTACTTGGGAATTATTGTTGAGTTCTCTGGTATTTTCTTAAACCTTGCATTGTTTATTTGGGCAGGTATGTTACTGACCCAAACGCGTGTGATGGATTTATTCTTAAATATCCTGCGTCCGTGGAATCTAGCACCTGAAACTTTAACTTGGTTAATCTTAATTGCAGCGGCAATTCCAACAGCATATACAGGCGCTTCTGGTATTTTCGTTATTGCCGCAGGTGCAATCATTTATAAAGAGGTTTGGAACTCTGGTGCACGCCGTCAATATGCATTAGCTGTATCGGCAATGTCGGGTTCTTTAGGTGTGGTGATTCGTCCATGCTTACTTGTAATTTTGATTTCAATGTTAGATAGCCGCCATGTAACGTCTACAGAATTATTTGATCATGGTATCTATGTTTTCTGGTTAACTGCATTTATTTTCCTTGGCGTTTCATTGATTCTTGCTGAAGAAAAATTCCGTGTAAATTCACCAAAAGTTGCTGTACCTGGAATGTTACGCGCATGTGTGCCTGTGATTCCATATGTAATCATTGGTTTCGCTGTTGTGTTGTTCTATAAATTTGCTTTAGATACATCGATCAATGAGTTTACCGCGCCAATGATTTTACCATTGGTGTTGATTGCAATGATTTTGTTTGACAAATTGTTTGCAGCAAAACTTGCACCAGCTCCAGTTGTTGATGCAAAGCATGAGGCATTAGTTCGTGAACATGAACAGAAATCAGACTTCTTAAAAAGCCATGATCCTCATGGTGCTAAGAGTTTTGGTTTTGGTGGGGCTATACGTTTTGCAACCTCAGAAACAGTTGGTCATATCGGTGCGTTGATTCTACTGATGGCATTATCTGCGAGCGTTGGTGGTTTAATCGAGCGTGCTGAAGTGGTTGAGTTATTACCAACACACTTGGGTAATATCTACATTTCTCTTGCCTTTATTGCAATGTTACTTGCAATTATTGGTATGACGACTGATCCATTCGGTGCGGTAATCTTAGTTGCTGCGACAGTAGCGCCAGTCGCCTATGAGAATGGTATTCATCCGATTCACTTCTGGATGATCGTATTGGTTGCATTCGAATTTGGTTATGTAACACCACCTGTTGCATTGAACCACTTGCTGACGCGACTCTCTGTCGGGGATGAAGAAGTATCGGCTGCTGATAAGGAAGCGAAAGAGAAATATACAAGTTTCTATTATCGTTATGAACGTTGGTTATTACCGATTATCGTATTGTTCTCATCTTTAGTATTGGTGACCTATGCACCCTATGTCTTCCAAATGTTTGGTTGGTATAAACACTAAAAGTTGAAATTTAAAAAAGCAGCTTCGGCTGCTTTTTTATTGCTGTCTATAAAACGGGAATTTTTATAAGTGGTTGAAAATTAATATAATAAGGTTGTAATATTTTCCCATCCCATTTTTCTAGCAAGGTCTAAGGCGGTCATTGATTGGTTATTTAGAATTGATTTATCTAGTTTATATTCCAATAAGGCTTGAACGAATAAAAAATTACCTGCAATGGCTTCACGGTGTAATAGTTGATTACCATGTTCATCTCTTTCATGAAGTGCAGTTGGGTTGGTTCGGATAAAGTTTAAAAAATTATCTAACATTTTCCCACACATAGGATGCTCAATTAGATTCTCTGGATGTGCCTCTTGATCATAGACAAATAAAGTCTTATTGGGATCGCCAAAATCTATTCCCCATGCTTCATCATATTCTTTTTGCTCAGAATCATTTAGTTGCTTACGATATTCTTGAATTGTGAAGCCTCCATAGATTTGATCTTGAGTTAAAAACATCCAATCAACGATAGCTTCAAATGGTTGTTTTATATTTTCACCTACTTGTACATTGTTGATGTAGTTTGGTTGATTCATTAACTGACCATAAATAGTTGTTCCATCAAAATCAATTTGCTCTACCCACATATATTCAACTAGAGGTGAGTTTGGTGAATCGATATGCTCTTGTGTAAATGCACATTTAACATAAGCAAGATCAAAAGCAGGAACTATTCTTCGATATTCCCAATAGAGCTCTCGCCAAAAGTATTTAAAGGTTTCTTGAGCCTTATCGAAGGCTAAGATCATTTCATGGGATTCATTTGCAAAAATAGGATTTTTTATTGTCATCAACTTGAATTTTCTGTCTCTGTAGTGTCGCTAGTCTATCTAAAATAATGAAATATTATCAACGTTTGAAACGCCATTTCTTTTCTCTTCGCGTCAATGGACTACATAATAAAATTGCCAGCAAAATAATACAAAATCCAATCACGCTGTATAAATCAGGTACTTCATCCCAAAGTAAGAAGCCCCATACACCTGCAAAAATAATTGCCATATAATTCACAGGTGCAATTTGTCCTGCTGGCGCAAGTCGATAAGCATGAGACATAAAAATTTGGCTGACATTAGCAAGTATCCCTGCGCCAATCAAAAAGAATAATTCTTTTAGATGATATGTTCGCCACATCCAAAACATTGGAATCACAGAAAGTGCTGATCCTATCAAGCAGAAATAAAATACGATGCGTTCAGGTGGTTCGGTTTGAGTTAATGCCCGAACGGTTACAAAAGCCATTGATGCAAGTAAGCTTGAGACAATACCAATCACCGAAATCCAGTTCAGTAGACCTTGATCGGGTTTAGCAACACAAAATACACCAATAAATCCTAAAAAAGCTGCACAAAGCATAGCAATGGTGATTTTTTCTTTTAGAAATAGCCATGCAATAACTGGAATAAAAATTGGGGAAGAGTAGGTAAATACCATTGCATTTGATAACTTTAAATGCGCAATTGCGTAAAAGAAACCATACATGGCTGCAAGTCCAACAATACTACGCCAAGTATGCATCCATAGTTTTTCTGTTTTTACAAAGCCAATACCTTGTTTAAAAATAAAAGGCAGAAATAGGATGAGTCCAACTATGTTGCGGAAAAATACAATTGTATAGTTATCAACCGTATGTGATGCATAACGAATACAGATACCCATGATCGAAAAGAGAAGGGCCGAGGTTGTCAGGCAACCAATCGCAAGTAAAAGGTTGCGATTAGTTTGAAGTGAATTCATATTAGACACGAAACTTTGAGACTAAAGTTATTGTATGCTTGTCAAACGATGAAAGAAATGTGCTTTTAAACTGGATTTTAGATTTGTTGAGTAACTTATATCCATCATACCGCAATCAGTGTAAATACAAACTTATCAGGATCTGTATGAAAAATTGCGATTAGAAATATGAGATTGATATTTAAATGAGTAAAAAGCTTTAAATCGGATTAAAGCTTTTTTTTGTTTTAAGATTTATGTTGTGCGGAGATTTGAGCCTCCAAAAGTTTAATTTGATCTTCTTTGAGCTTAAGTAAAGTATCAACATCGTTATTTTGTTGTTTCAAGTCACGCTGTTGCTCTTGCAGTTGCTGATGAATATCATCTAGCTTTGCAATCTCTTCTTTGGCTAAACTATCATTGCTCGGAAGTGGTGATTTGACAATTGACTCTTCAACTAATTGTATTGGTGCAGCAACTTCACTGCTCGCCGTATTTATATCTGGACTAACAGTTGTTTCTGCCTTGGATATAATTGTTTTTTCGGCAATTGGTTGTGTAGCTGTGGTTGTCGATTGCTGATCTTTTTGTGATAAAAACCATTGAATTGCAAGAAACAAAACCACAACAACGCTAATTCCACCAATTATCATCCATAATAATTTGGAATTTTGAGTTTGGTATGTGGACATCATTTTTAACCTTCTAGTCAAAATGACGAGGTTTGAATTGTATCACCCCAATCTCATCTGGCTCAGCGGGTTGTTGCTCTTCCACGTGGGTCGGGCGTTTTTCGCTATAAGCACATTCGATACATTCAATCCACTCGTCATCCACAGTGATGATCTTAACCACACGATCTAAGGCGCCACATTTAGGGCATTTTGCACCCGCGATGAACTGTCTTTTCATGTCAGTTAATTACACCCTGTGAACAATAATGACGTAGTTTAAGCGGTTTTATTGGTGTTCGTCCAACCTTGATGGCGTAATAATGCATCTATTTTTGGTTCTCTTTTTCGGAAATTGCGAAACGCATCAAGTGCTGTATCTTTTCCGCCAACTGCTAGAATAAACTTTCTAAACTCTTTTCCTGTCTCAGTGTTAAAAATACCTTCACTTTCGAAGCGATCGAAGGCATCACTGGCTAAAACTTCTGCCCATTTATAAGAGTAATAACCTGCTGCATAACCGCCTGCAAAAATATGGCTGAAACTATGTTGAAAACGATTATAAGGTACCGCAGGAACCACAGCAAATTTATCGCGAATATCGTCCAGTGTGGCTTGGATTTGTTGACTGTTTAAGGCAGGTGTCTGACGGTGAATGCTTAGGTCAAACAATGCAAATTCTATCTGACGTAAGGTTTGCATGCCTGATTGGAAGAAACGCGCATTGAGTAACGCAGATAGCAATTCTTGTGGCAAAGTTTGCTTAGTTTCGATGTGTTCACTGAGTGCATCTAAACTTTCATTGTCCCATGCCCAGAATTCCATAAACTGGCTTGGTAACTCCACCGCATCCCATGCCACGCCGTGTGTGCCTGCAACTGAGATGTTATCCACTTCAGTGAGCATATGATGTAAGCCATGTCCAAATTCATGGAACAAGGTAATGACTTCATCGTGAGTTAATAGTGCAGGGTGATCGCCAATCGGTGGGGTAAAGTTACACACCATATAGCAAATTGGTTTTTGTAGACCATTGGCTGTTTGCACACGAGAACGGAAACCACTCATCCATGCGCCACCGCGTTTGCCGTTACGGGCATATAAATCAAAGTAGAAACCACCAACCACTTGACCTTGATCTTCAATTTCAAAATAACGTACATCATTTTGCCAAACAGGGGCTTGGCGTTCGATGATTTGAATACCGTAAAGACGTTGTACGATCTGGAATAAACCATCCACTACTTTTGGCGCAGGGAAATACGGTTTAAGCGCTTCTTGAGAAAGGTTGAACTGTTGTTGTTTCAATTTTTCAGAATAGTAAGTTGCATCCCAAGGT
This sequence comes from Acinetobacter sp. TR3, assembly GCF_027105055.1. Classification (NCBI taxonomy): domain Bacteria; kingdom Pseudomonadati; phylum Pseudomonadota; class Gammaproteobacteria; order Moraxellales; family Moraxellaceae; genus Acinetobacter; species Acinetobacter sp. TR3. Next base: position 2,825,411 of record NZ_CP114264.1, on the reverse strand, counting down.
TTGAGTTCATCAATACCATCTTGGTGTGCAATTGCTTTCAGTTCTGCAATTTCAGCAAGTGCAGGCGTACGCGCATGCTCTGCCAAATCCACTAAGAATTGATGAACAGTTTCAACATCAGGTGCCATTTTGCTAGCAAGGGAATATTCAGCGAAGTTGTTGAAACCAAGCAGTTGCGCCATTTCTTGACGTAAGCTCAGGATTTCTTCCATCACAGGGGTATTGTCAAATTCAGTGTGGTGGGATTGTTCTGAGGCACGGGTGACATAAGCTTTGTAGAGTTCTTCTCTTAATTCACGCTCATCGGCATAGGTCATAATTGCAAAATAAGCAGGGAAGTCGAGTGTGGCAACGGCTTGCTCAAGCTCATGTTGTTGTCCGTATTGTTTTAACAGTTCAACACTGCTTTGTGGAAGGCCCTTGAGTTGCACTTCAGCTAAAGGCTTGAAATAAGCTTGGGTTGCATCGAGTACATGGTTTGAGAAGTCCGAAGACAGCTGTGATAAACGTGCTGAAATTTCCGCATAACGTTGTTTCGCTTCACCTACAAGTGCAACACCTGAAAGCTTGAAATCACGTAGCGCGAGTTTAATGGCACTTTGTTGTGCTTCGCTCAGCGTTTGTAAGACTGCACTGTCATGAATCTGTTGATAGGTTTGATACAGTGCCGTGTGTTGTCCAAGCTGCGTATAGTATTCACTTAAACTTGGTAACAGGGCTTGGTAAACCTCACGAGTTTCGGCATTGTTCATGACTGCATTGAGATGTGACAAAATACCCCACGATTCACTCATGTTATTTTCAAGTTGATCAACTTCTGCCAAGGTTGCCAGTTGGACTTCAGAGCCTTGCGGAACTTCATTGAGTTGATTTAAGAAGTTTTGACCGTTTTGAATCGTTTGTTCAATCTGTTGTTTTAAATCGGCAAGTTGAATTTGATCAAATTGAGGAAGGGGAAGTGTCGCTTGTTGGAGTGTCATTGTATTTTTGCCATATTCATCTTTAAACATAGTTATAGATGTAGGGCTTAGCGAGGGAGAAATCAAGGTTGATTGATTATTTATTCGTTGGGTTTTGCGTTGCATGATCCTAGACAGTATCGTGGACAACCGATCCCTCTAAATTCTTGAAATATTTCTGTTCAAAGGCTTCTGGACTTAACCAGCCATTTGCAGAATGCCTTCTGATTCGATTGTAGTAAACTTCAATATACTCAAACAAGATAGCATTTGCCTCTTTTCTCGTAGAAAATACACTGCCATGTACTACATGCCCCTTCAGGGTATGGAAGAAGCTTTCGGTCACTGCATTGTCCCAACAGTTTCCTCGTCTAGACATGCTTTGAATACAGTTATTCGTCAATAATAGCGCCCTAAAATCACGACTACAGTACTGACTACCTTGATCCGAATGCACCATGACACCCGTTGGATAACCCTGACGAGCCATTGCATAATTAAACGCATCACACACCAATTGGCGGTCTATTCGATGGCTGGTTTGCCAACCCACAATACGACGGCTGAATAGATCTAGCATCACACATAAATACAGCCAGCCTTCTTTAGTTCGGATATAGGTAATATCCGTTGTCCAAACTTTATTAGGCTGAGTAACTGTAAATTGGCGATCCAACAAATTTGATGCTGTAGACAAACGATGGTTTGAATCAGTCGTATGCTTGTATTTACGTGCAATCCTACTACGTAAACCAAGCTTTTTTAGCATCCTTCCAACGGTACGTTCGCTCATGCGATAACCTAAATCACGCATGTCATGTACCAATGACGGTGCACCCAAGCGCGCATGATGCTGCCAATATACAACTTTTAAATCATTGTATTTCTGCGCTGTATTGGTCTGGCGTTTTCGCCAGGCATAATAGCCTGAAGTGCTGACATCTAGGCATTTACAGACAGAAGACACAGTGACTTCATTTATATCCATATCTTGAATTACCGTGTACTTTTCTTGGCATGATCTGTCAGAAAGTACACATGCGCTTTTTTTAAGATGTCATTGGCTTCCTTGAGCTGTTTGACTTCTTTTTCTAATTCCAAGATCCGCTGTTGTTCAGGAGAAAGTTGACGTTTGCTTGAACCTACTGGATTGGCTTCACGAATCCATTTATCTAAGGTTGAATAACCCACACCTAATTTATGGGCGATTGCAGCTATAGGCTCGTGGGAGTTTGAAAGTGCATGATCAATTGCTTGCTGTTTAAATTCCGGACTAAAACGTTTAGCCATTTCTTGGATCTCCAAAGATTGAAGTTACGTTATCTTTAGAGGGACATGCTGTCCATTATTTTGGCTAGGATCATTGCAACCTGGATTTCATCAATTGACATTACATATGTACCGAATGTGCTATGACGGGTAGACAGCTTTAATTTGAGTTGATGATTGTTATACACTTGATATTCAGTCAATGTCATTCTAAAGATCGGTATGTCGGAATAAGCTGTTTTAAAAAAATAGATACTCCCATGTCTCGTGTGCTTTTTTTCGGCAATTGCAGATACCTCTATCATTTCCGAATCTCCAGTGATATACGTCCAGATCATTGGAAGCGTACCGGCTAAGTTGAGCCAGAGTACGGGAATAATGAATAAAGGGAAAATAAATAAAGCATAACGTTTAGGTTGTTTTTGTGCTTTTTCCCATTGTCTGGGAATCACCCATTCCTGTCTTTTTTTCAAATAGAGAAAATAAACAAGGAGTAAGGCATAGAGGAAACAGGCAATGATCAAGGCGACAATTTCTACCGTAAAGCTAGGTGAAAAATCACTCCAAAATACAGAAATAGCAGCACCGATTGTGAGAAAGAAAAAGAGAATAGAAAAGTAATGGTGATAATAATATTTTGTGATACGATAGTGAGTCATTCGGATTTTATTTATATTTAGAAATAGTTTATCTATTCATTATATAACAAAAAATAAGAGAGCCGAAGCTCTCTAATTAAATGTTATTCACTCTTGGTCTTGGCATTTGACTTTTTCTTTTTCACTTTCTTCTTTGGCTTTTCTTTGCTTTCAGGCTTCGTAGAAGATTTTTTACCTGTTTTTTTGGTATAAGAATTAGAACTCGATTTGCTCTTATCCTTTTTCTTACGCACAGGCTTTTCACCATCTTCACTAACTTTAGCTGTTGTCGATTGTGGTTTGCCAAATACCTCTTCAGTGGTTGAAGCACGATTTGAAGTATTGGTTCTTGGCGCTTTTTGACGAATTGTACGTCCCAAATGCGTCAGTTGTTGAACCAATTGGAAGTCAATCTTACGTTCTTCCAGATTTACGCCCGCCACTTGAATTTTAACTTCATCACCGAGGCTAAATGACTGTCCACGATTCTGACCAATCAAACTTTGGCTGGCTTGATCATACAGGAAGAAGTCTTCACCGAGCTGACTGACATGAATCATGCCATCGACATAGAGGTCTTTCAGCGTCACGAATAGACCAAACTCAGTCACCGCACTAATGATACCAACAAACTCATCACCTAAATGCTGTTGCATATAATGGCATTTCAACCATGTGGTGACGCTGCGTGAAGCTTCATCTGCTCGACGTTCAGTTTGTGAAAAATGCTCGCCTGCATCATCTAAAGCTGCACCAGACAATGGATAAACTTTCTTATCGAGATAGGCTTTAATCGCACGATGTAACAATAAATCTGGGTAACGACGAATTGGCGAAGTGAAATGCGTATAAGCCTCATACGCTAAGCCGTAGTGTCCTGAATTTTTTGCGCCATAATAGGCTTGCATCATCGAACGTAATAACACTGCATGAATACTCGGTGCATCCAAACGGTCTTTGGTCGCTTCAATCACGGCTTGGTAATCAGCTTGGGTTGGTTGCTCTGGGAATGGCAAACCGAGTAATTTGACGAAATCACGGACTTTTTGAATACGTGAGAATTCTGGCGCTTCATGTACACGATAAAGCATCGGAATATCATGTTCTAAAGCGTATTCTGCTGCTGCAACATTGGCGAGCAACATACACTCTTCAATGAGTTTATGCGCGTCATTACGAGTACGTGGCAAAATTTCTTTAATACCGCCTAACTCATCAAAGGTCATATAGGTTTCAATGGTTTCAAATTCCATCGCATGACGTTTGGCACGTAGTTCTTTTAGTGTCTGATAAAGCTGGAATAGGGTATTTAACGATTTATGAACGCTTTTATCTTGTGGAATGGCATCGGTTGCGCCGTCAAAATAAGCAGCCACCTGATTATAGGTCAAACGTGCTTTGGAATGCATCACCGCAGGGTAGAACTCATAACCTGTGACTTTACCTGCACGAGACAGTTTTAAATCGCAGACCATACATAGACGGTCAACATGCGGATTTAAAGAACACAAACCATTTGATAATGCTTCAGGTAGCATCGGTAAAACAAAGTGTGGGAAATAAACCGATGTACCACGTTCTTCAGCTTCTTCATTTAAAGGCGAATCTAAACGGACATAATGGCTCACGTCTGCAATTGCCACTACAACACGGTAACCACCACCTGAGCGTTTCTCTGCGAATACTGCATCGTCAAAGTCACGTGCATCTTCACCATCAATAGTGACTAATGGTAAATCGCGTAAATCAACACGACCTTTGCGATCTTGTTCAGAAGGTTCTTTAAAACTTTCAGCTTCTTTAATGACGGCTTCTGGAAATTCATAAGGCAAACCAAATTCTAAAATGGTTTGCGGAATAATGATTTCAGTATCTGCTTTGTCTGCCATAGACTGAACAATATGACCTGTCGCTAATTCTTCACGAGTCGGGTAATCATCAATCGCAACACGGAGCATATCGCCAACTTTGGCATTGGCATGTTCAATCAATTCTTTTTCTAAAGTAATTGGTTGGTGCTGATTTGGATTGCTTGGCTGAATAAAGTATTCGCCTTCATGTTCAGCGACTTTACCAATAATTTGTTTGACACGACGTTGTACGACTTCGGTAATAAAGCCCCAAGCTTTACCTTTACGGTCCACAGAAGTTTGGCGTACTTTAACGCGATCACCATTAAAGACTAGACGTAATTCACGTTCAGGTAACAGGACATCATCCTGACCTGCGATATTGGCCGTACCTAAACCTTTACTGTTGATATAAACCGTTGCTTCATGGCTTGGTAAATCGGTTGCAGGTTGGTATTTAAAACCATCTTTCATTAACTGACCATCGCGAACCATTGCACTTAAACGATGATTCAATGCATCAATACTTTTTTGATCTGGGATATTAAAGTGGTCAACCAGTTCTGCATGAGACTGTGCAGTTTTTAATTGTTCTAATGTAGTTAGAATAAGAGTTCGGCTAGGAATAGGATTATCATAACGTTGCGCTTCTGCTTTTGCTTCGGGATCAACCCAATTTGTAGTCATATCGTTTCATTTCACATCTGGCAGATCGGTTTAGCATAAGTCATTCAAACTTTAACTGCACGTCAAAGATTGCAAGATTCTGTTTATTGTCCAATCTGAATAAAGGAGAGAACACTATATTAACAAGCGTTGAGCTAAAAAATGCCGAAAAAACATAAGAATTGGTTAAAAAACATTTGATTGATTTAAAAAAAGAGAAAAAAACAGGATCATCTCTTGTGTAATGTGGTTTTAGTTTGTATTATTGCGCTCGTGTTACGGTGAGATGGGTGAGTGGCTGAAACCGCTTCCCTGCTAAGGAAGTGTACGGGTAACTGTACCGAGGGTTCGAATCCCTCTCTCACCGCCACTTTACTTAAAGCGCTCATAGCTCAGCTGGATAGAGCACTTGGCTACGAACTAAGGGGTCGGGAGTTCGAATCTCTCTGAGCGCACCAAGTAAAGATTTAAAGTAACACATGCCTAAATAGGCACATAAGTAATGCGCTCATAGCTCAGCTGGATAGAGCACTTGGCTACGAACTAAGGGGTCGGGAGTTCGAATCTCTCTGAGCGCACCAACTTAATAGAAGAAACCGCTTAATTGCGGTTTTTTTGTGTCTGTAGTTTGGAGTAGTTCAACTGTGAAATATCTGTTTGATGTTTAAATTAAGGCTCTTCATTCATTTTATTAATAATAAAATCAGTTGTTTATGTTGTTTTGAAAGATAATAACTATTGTACTTTAAATTCATAACGATCAATCAATCACCATTTGATTTCTATTTTATTAAAAAACACTTATCAATGGGGAAAAAATGCGTATAATGCGCTCCATCAAATATGCGCTCATAGCTCAGCTGGATAGAGCACTTGGCTACGAACTAAGGGGTCGGGAGTTCGAATCTCTCTGAGCGCACCAATTTGAATTTATCGAAAGATAAAATGAAAGAAACCGCTTAAATGCGGTTTTTTTGTGCCTTATATTTTGGTTTTAATTTTTTGTACAAATACAGTATTGCCACCAACAGCAGGCAGTACATCATGATAGGGCAGGCTTCGCATCGCTCTTAATAAAAAAGGTGCTTTTTCATCAATTTTCATTGAACTAGTGATTTTAAATAAAGTACCTTGATTAAGCTCTGTGGCAATCATTTTTCCTTTAATAAATCGCAAATCACCACCATTGGCATAAAAGTTATTTTCAACAGTATTTGGATAGTTGAAATGCAGCTTAAATGCAAAAGGAATATTAATCACACCTAAACCCACATTCACTTGAATATCTGCATCTTGACCTTGATTTTGGATTGGAGAGGTGATGATTTTCTTGACTTGTCTTGGAAATAATTCTTTATAGGCTAAAGGACTCAACCATTTATGTAATAGCTGCGGTGGCTGTTGATAAAATTGATAGGTTGTGGTGAAGCGCATGGTTTCCCGCCCATGTGTATACAAAATGCTGGTCGGGACATGTAGATAGCTGATGGGTTGTTGAGTGTTTTGACTCAGTTGTGCAATTTTAGCGAGTTGAGTTTCATTTAATTGTGGACTTGGAATTTGTCCTGAATTTAGTGCAACAATATTCGGTTTAATAAAGCGTGTTCGAAGTGATTCTAGGATAAAGGCATTGGTTGAACTTGGGATACCTAATTTGGCTTCAGGAATTGCATTTAGAATCTTCTTAAAAATAAATCCTTTAGGTTGGTTTAAATCACCCCATTGGGTGAGCGTAATTAAGGTTCGATGATCATCTAAGGCGAACCATTCAAATTTTCCTACACCGTATGGAATAGGAGAATCAATCACTAAACTGGCAATACTATTCGATTTAATCTGATGTTGTAGAGTGACATCTTCATTAAAGTTGAGAACTGGAATAGGCGTTGGAATGGAGACCTGATATTTCATTTTTATAATATTGCCTGATTGTTCCAGTGTCTTTGCAGATTTGAGTGTTGGAAACAAGCCGACATATTGATTAAAGTCGGTTAATGTCTTGGCAACTTGTTGTACATTGGCAGGTACGATGAGTGCAGCAGATGTAAAGCTTACACTCGGTTGTGAGTTGCTTTTGAGGGTAGGCACATTGGTCTTGGTATTGGGATGTGGGTAAATAAAAATATTATTCTGCGTATAACTTGCCAATAGTTGTGGATTATTTTGAAAAGGTTGTAAAGCACTTGGTATATTGTCATTCCATGTGATGATTTGTGCAAAACAGCTTTGCATTATGCTGAAAAAAACGGCTGTACATATAAATCCATTCAAATAAAACATCACATTCCTTTGATTTTTCTTAGTGATATAGTCAGTGGCATCTATGCATAAATGATAGAGCCTTGCTATTAATAAAAGTTTTTTTGTTTAAAAAACAGTCGTATTGTGTAAAACTTTCTTGAGCATCGAAATCTTAGACAAAGGATTATCTCTGCAAGTAAATACTTATAGCGGTTAATGTTGGTCAGTTAAGCGTAATTTCATTATTACTGAATTAGAAATTACATCTCTTTGTTAAAAAGCAACTTAGAGTAGTGCTACGCCGTATTTGAATTTTGTATAAAATCGCTATAAATCTGATTTACGCTCAAGTCATTTATGTTCTAATAGATCAGTTTTTTCAAATCTTAGAAATCAAAAATGTCTGAACAACGTCCAACTGTATCTGTGCGCTATTATCTTAATTTAGAAGAATCACAAGATGGTTTTGCTCTTGTCACTTTTGGTAAAAAGACCTTTAGTCGTTTTCTAACACCTGTTATTAGTATTGCAATTATTGGTTGGGGAATCTATTTAGGTTTCTCAGATGTAGGGCGTTATTACGTTGCATTGGGTGCTTTTTTTCTGATTATGCAAGGATTGATGCGCTATTGGTTGTTACCGATGTTGTTTAAACGTCAGTTTGTCCGCTACCAATTTGGAAAAAGTGAGCAGGGAATTGACCTTTATCAAGATCATTTTGAACTTTATGCCACAGGTAAAAAGCAAACAGCGCAGTATGCAGAGGTACAATCTTTTGCAATAGGTAAACTGACTTACATGTTGGAGTTGAAAAACCATACCGTCATTATTGTTCCGAAGCGTGCATTCACTGATCCAGCAGATCAAACCAAATTTGAAAACAGTTTTAAAAAATAACTTCATTCGCGATTTAAGGAACAAGGAGCTTTTATGAGCACACGTCCGTCAAAAATTGTTTGTGTAGGCAGAAATTATGCTGAACATGCGAAAGAACTAGGTAATGCAATTCCTGATCGCCCAATTTTATTTATCAAGCCACCGAGTAGTTTGAGTAGCTTAGCTCAAGGTATCTATTGGAATCAGGCTTTAGGTGAATGTCATTTTGAATGTGAAATTTGTTTGCAAATCGCACATCCATTATCGCAGGAAACCGACCCAAGCAAAGCTTTAGAAGCGATTGGCGCTGTGACTTTAGGGTTGGATTTAACTTTACGTGATTTGCAGAATGACTTAAAAGCGAAAGGACAGCCTTGGGAGCGAGCAAAAGCTTTTGACGGTGCATGTATCTTGGCAGACTGGGTTGAAGCAGATGAAATTGGCGATTTACAAGAGTTAGAGCTTGTTTTAATGATTAATGGCGTTGAACGCCAACATGGTTTTAGCCAAGACATGATTTTTGATATTGGTGTATTATTGGTTGAAATTAATCAGTCATTTAGTTTGGAAGCGGGTGATGTCATTATGACGGGTACGCCTGCTGGCGTCGGTGCATTACACTCAGATGATCAATTAACCATGAAACTAATAACCCAATCAGGAGAATATGATTGGGATACGTTTGTTCAAGCATAATGATTAAGAACAAGTGCTGTTAATAAATAGCTTCTACCTAATTTCGTATGAGCGAGATAGTAAATAAAGAAAAGACCTCAGTTGAGGTCTTTCTTTTTACTTCTGTTCAAAGATCGTTGAAAGGGGAATCGAAAGTTTTGCAGCTAAATAATCATTACTCTCGATGAGGGATGGCCCTAAACGCTCTATCCATTCATCATCTTGATGGATATTGGCCACATCATGACGTAATGGTAAGGGGTAAGGAAGAGCTGTAAAAAAGCTCCAGAAATCGACTTGCGCAAGATTTCTAGCCAATACATACTCATCATTGTCTGTACGTTTGACTAAGTTCTGTTTTTCTAAATGTAGGATATATGCAGGTAAGCGTCCTAATTCACCGCGTCCAATAATCCCAAGTAGTTCTTGTTCACTGACACTTTCTCCAATTTGTTGCTTTTTATAAAACAACTCTAATATGTCCAATAGCATCAAGATAGGATGACGCTTTTGCTCCTTATCTGAATGAAAAGCAGTCAATGCATAACTCACTTCCACGCCCAATAATATAATGTTCCAAGACAAATAAATCCAAAGGAGGAAAATTGGAACAGCAGCAAAAGCACCATACACAATTTCATAACTGGTGAAATTACTCATCACCCAACCAAAGAAGCGTTTTAGTATTTCAAATACTGTTGCGCTAAAACATGCAGCAATAACAGCGGAAAGAATAGGGATGCTACGATTAGGGATGGTCCAGTAAAGAATGAAAAAGCCAACAATTGTAAGTAGAAATGAAATAAGCCATAAAAGGAAAGAGCCATCTAATTGATAACCCGCAAAGTTATTACTGAGAATATTCATTGAAGCGACAGTGGACGAGAGGACAAAAGCACTGCCTAGAATAATTGGACCTAGAGAAATAATCGTCCAATAACGCATAAAGCCAACAAGACCTGCCCGCGTTTCTTTGACACGCCAAATACGATTAAAGACATTTTCGATTGAAGTAAGCATAAGCACGGTGGTCACAAACAGAAATAGCACACCAATAATGGTGAGATTACTGGATTTATCTGTAAATGCGTTCAATGCTTTGTCAAAGGCAATGGTACTTTTTGGTAAAAAATTACTGTAAATCAATTGCTGTAGTTGTTGTCGAGCAGGCTCTAAAGCTTTAATTGAAGAGATAATGACTAAGAAAACAGTCAGCATCGGAACAACGGCAAAGAGCGTAGTGTAGGTCAAACCACCTGCTTGTTCTCTACAGCGATCGGCTTCGAACCGTCGTAACACAAATACAATAAATTGAAACCATGTTTTTTCTAAAAAAGGCAGTTTTCTTAGATAACGATTTAAGATCATGGGTTCTATCCTAGTTATTTTTAATAAAATCCTGTGTAAGCACAGGATTGACTACAGCTCAAAAGATGAAAAATGTCGTATAGTGTTCTTTTTAACAAAATTCATTAAAGTGATGCAACCTTACGTTCTTGTTCTTTATTACAGTAAATATGGTTCAACTCGAGAAATGGCACATTTAATTGCCGATGGAATTGAATCTTCTGGCATGACAGCTCGTATTCGAACTGTTCCTAATCTCTCAACTGTCGTGACGCAAGCAGAGCCAAGTATTCCATCAGATGGGGATATTTATTGTACTTTAGATGATTTGACGTATTGCTCAGGTTTAGCACTTGGTTCACCTACTCGCTTTGGTAATATGGCGAGCGAGATGAAATATTTTTGGGATCAAACGACGAGTTTATGGTTGAATGGTGCTTTGCATAATAAACCAGCATGTGTTTTTACTTCTTCTGGCTCGATGCATGGCGGGCAGGAAAGTACCTTGCTTAGCATGTTACCGCCATTGTTCCATCATGGTATGTTCATCATGGGATTGCCCAACTCAATTCCAGCTTTGTCGAATACTAAAACAGGCGGTACGCCGTATGGGACAAGCCATGTCAGTGGCCCTCGTCATGATCAAAATTTGAGTGTAGATGAAAAAGTATTATGCGAAGCGCAAGGTAAACGTTTAGGTGATGTCGTAAAAGCGTTGTTAGGAAAAGTTTAGATCTAAAAATGGGAGCATTTGCTCCCATTGTTTTATTTTTTAATTTGCCAATCGTAGATTTTTTTCTGATAGGCATACCACATCATCCACAGTCCAATCAGTAACATTGGTACAGTGAGAATCTGACCTTTAGTCATCCAACCGAATAGAATAAAACCTTGATCTGCATCGGGCTGACGGAAGAACTCCATGAAGAAACGTGCAACTCCGTAGCCCATCAAGAATAATGCTGAAACCGCCATACGAGGACGTGGTTTAGCGCTAAACCACCAAAGTATGATAAATAGAATCAGACCTTCACAAAGTGCTTGGTAAATTTGCGATGGATGGCGAACTAAGCCCAATGGATCGGTTGGAAAAACCATCCCAAATGGATAGCTAGGGTCTTGAACTTGACGACCATACAATTCACCACCAATAAAGTTACCGATACGACCAAACATTAAACCTGTCGGTACACATGGCGCAATAAAGTCCAAGGTTTGAAACCATGTTTTCTGATATTTCTTACACCAGAATAACATTGCGATCATGACACCCAAGAAACCGCCGTGGAAGCTCATCCCACCTGTCCATACTTGGAATAACCAAAGTGGGTTTTCTAAGAATTTGCCAAACTCATAAAATAAAACATAGCCAATACGACCACCAAGTACTACGCCTAGAGCGCCATAAAACACCAGATCGGAGACCATATCGGCAGTCCAACCATCACGTTGTTTAGCACGATAAGAGGCTAAGCCCCAAGCGCATAAAAATGCCAAGAGATACATGAGTCCGTACCAATGCACTTTAACTGGTCCCAAGCTCAGCGCAACTGGATCAATATTTGGATAGGTCAGCATTGCTGTTCCTCAATTTAGAATTTGAAATTAAGTTTTGAGCAGATTGTAGCGGAATGATGTGAAAAATGTTGTACATTCAATGTGTAAAGATGTGAGAACAGAATTAATGTGTATTGTCGCTTTTGCATGGCATGTTCTTGATGATATGCCGTTGTGTTTAATTTCAAATCGTGATGAATTTTATCATCGACCAAGTGCTGTTTTACATCGATGGGATGACAGTTCGATAATTGCTGGGCAAGATTTACAGTCAGGTGGGGCATGGATGGGAGTCACTGAGTCTGGGCGTTGGGCAATCGTGACTAATTTTCGAAATGGAAGAGATAAAAACCAATACTCAACTTCACGTGGGCATTTAATCCAGTCTTTTTTAGAAAGTGATTTAGCCCCCATTCGTTTTGCACAACAATTAGAACAGCAACAACAAGACTATGCTGGTTTTAATTTGTTTGTCGGTGATCGAGAGCAAGCGGTTTATATGAGTAATCGGGGGGGAGCACCACAAGTCTTAGCCAATGGTGTTTATGTTGTTTCCAACGGTTTAATGTCAGAAGATTGGGAGAAAACCAAACATTTACGTAAACGCTTTACACAAGAATTTTTACCAATGTTGCAACAATCAACGATTACAGAATCTGATTTGCAATATTCAGTCTGGGATATTTTGGAAGATGAACGAAAAATTATTCTAGATTTGTTGCCAGATACAGGGATTAGTGTGGAAATGGAAGAATTATTATCTTCAACTTTTATTCAAAGCCCAATTTATGGAACACGATGTTCTAATTTTCTGAGAATGACATCTGAGCACTGGCAATGGTTAGAGAAGTCTCAACAAGGTGAGCAGCAGGGGCGTATTATCGAAATGCAAGTTGATCTGTTGAAATAAAAATACCGACAAGGCTGTCGGTATTTTTATTGGAGTATTTTGCTTATTTTTTAGTTTCAGTTTTTTTCTCAACCGATGGTAAAACATCAGCTGTGATATAACCAACACATGCACTATAACCGCCATTATAGTTTTCTAAAACTTTTGCTTTTAATTCAGCGGAAAGTTTTGAGCTATCTCCAGGATGTTGGAAATTACTCATGATGTATGTCCAACCATTTACAGAGTCAACTGCATGTAAGCCTGTTGATTCTGCACCTGCTGGAGTAGAGAGGATACGATCTAAAGACTTAGTATCAACATTATATGCCCAGAGGAAGTTATTGGTATGGTTACCACTGTCTTCACCGATGAATAATGTGCGTAAAGTTTCAGAGAATTTTAAATTGTCTGGGCTTGCAATATTATTTGGATCTGCCGTGTTACCTAAGCTATCCACGGTAATATCTTTACCCATAAGAACCATATGGCTTTGGTAAGGTGTCCATTCACTATTGATCACATTGTTAAGATTATCAACTTGGCTACCTTTGAGGTCATGTCCAAGGACACCACCTGCTTTGAGCGTGCTCTTAAACTTAACATTATGTGATTCAACCCAAGCTGCATTGCCACCAATCATTGATTCTTGAATATTGGCAAGTGCAGAGTAAGCAACTTTATCTTTAATATTTACGGTAGTGCCTTCCATCTTTGTGAAAGCCATACTACCGCCTTTTAGGGCAGCATATCGATGTGTTTCTAGGAATGCAGCAGCAAGCTCAATCTCAGCTTTGCTAAAGCCATTGTTGGCTTCTTTGAGTTTAACCCAAAGCGACTTTCCATCTAACACAATCTTGGTATAACCTGTTAAATCAGCAGGAGCTACCGTTAAACTTTCCATAATGTTTTCAGATTTGATTCCTCGAACATTCACGAGGTCTTCGATGGTCTTACTATCAGTATGACCTAATTTGATCCATTTGATTGCTGCTGTTGAGGTCTCATTCAATTCTGATGTGTATTTCGCAACATATAATGTTCCAGCAGATAAGTCTTTTTCTTTGTCTGCAATAAACATGAAGAAACCACCGTTAGTGTAATCGTCACCCATGATTACAGTGCGGTTGTCAGGCATGACTTGAATCAGTTCATGTGAGATACGACCTAGACAATAATGCTTCACAGCCTGAGCACGACCTTTACCATCAAGAATAATTTCTGGCAAATGACCATAGTTATAGGCATTTGCAGTATTTTCATTGCCATATAGATTTTTACTATATGCTTTGAGCATTGCGAGATCTGAACCGATTTGGTCAAATGCATCAGGCTCATATTCTTCACTTGAAAGGTGAGTATTCCAAGGAGAAAGGCTAGCACCACAGGTGATCCATAGACCATGAACTTTCGACATATCGACATTGAAGTATTTTTTCAATGCCAAGTGTCCAGTTTTTTGATCTTGATCTAATGTTAATACTGCAATTGGTGACGGTAATTTACCATACATGTTTTGCTTAGCTAAGTTTTTGGTGGTGTATTCAAACTGCACCACATGGAAAACTGGGTTTGATACACCCGCTACATTTGCGCCTTTAATATGAATCAGTGATGAACCATCTGGAGAGTCAGAGAAGAATTGGCGTTCTTGACCGATTACAGAAGTATCTTTAATGGGTTGATTATTAATATCATAATAACTACCTGCAATGATTTTTCCACCATCGATATTATCAACTTGCATGCCAGTACGGAAAAACTCCTGATAACCCAATTTGTACTCTGTGGTTGTATTATCATCCCACGTAATCGTCAAAGCAGATTTAACTGAAGTTGTAGCCATCTCTGGTACAGTTGAAGGTGCCGCCATCGGTGTAAATTTTGCATTTTTAAATTTTGCAGCAGGTACGGTTGGCGTAACGTTAGTATCGTTATTATCATTGCAACCTGCTAAAACTGCTGCTGTGCTCATTGCCCCGAGTGGTAAAAACGGAACACCCGCGAACCACTTTAAAATATCACGACGACTTGGCTGATTTGTATTGGCTGTCATAATAAATCCGTATCTTTAATAAATGGTAAATAAATCTAGATTGATTTTATGTTTGATAGATGACAATTTTTTGACACTTTTAAGGCAGTTTGAAGACAATTTAATTTTTATAAATATATAAAAAATATAAATTTAAAATACAAAAATCCCTGAGCTTATTCAGGGATTGAATAGGGATATTATTATTCTGAAACTGCTTTACGCTTTTCTAATATTTTTCCAAAAAGTAAACCGATTTCAAATAACATCCACATCGGAACAGCCAACATAATCATGGATAATGCATCAGGTGGTGTTACAAACATAGCCACGAAAAAGCATCCAACAACAATAAAACGGCGCTTGGCGATTAAAGTTTCGGTATTCACAACACCAATCAAAATTAAAACCAAAGTGATAATTGGAATCTCAAAGGTAAAACCGAATACTAAAAATAGCTTTAAACAAAAGCCTAAATAACTGTTGATATCTGTCATTGGAGCAACAGTTTCAGGTGAAACACTAATAAAGAAATGCAAGATAGCGGGTAGGGTAATAAAATAGGCAAAGGCCACACCTAAATAGAACAACATGATACTACCGAGAAGTAGAGGAATCGCTAAATGGCGCTCTTTTTCATAGAGTGCAGGTTTTATAAATGACCAAATTTGATAAATGATATAAGGCATTGCCAGCATAAATGCGACGAATAAATTGAGTTTAAACGGTGCCATAAAGGTAGCTGTGACATCCGTCGCAATCATGGTTGATGTTGCGGGTAATTGTTGTCTCAATGGTTCAGACAGCCATTGATAGGTTTGATTTCTAAACGGTAATAAACAAAAAAACAGAAAAATTGTTACGCCAACAATCTTAAAAAGATATTGGCGAAGTACGATTAAATGCTGCATGACCGGCATTTGTTGTAGGGTTTCTTCAGTACTGACTGAAGTTGATGGTAATTGGCTCATACGGCAATCTTTAATTCGTTATCAAACTGATTCAACGATGGGTATGCTTCCATACCAATCACAGGCGATTTTTGGTATTGAATACAAAAAGGAATAATAGAACTTGAGTGATATGGCACATAGCGAATCGAATTTTGAGATTTAGTTACTGCTTGCTCAGTCTCTACCTCATGATTTTGAGTTTTCAATTCATCTAATTGTTTTTGTAGTCGACGTTCAAGCTCAGTGATTTTTTCAATTTCTTTTTGCATTTCTTCGCGGAACTCAGAAAGACGGAGCTCTCGATCAATTTCGTTTTGAATATTGTTGATAAATTTTTTAATTTTCCCATACCATTTTGCTACAAATCGAGCAGCTTCAGGTAATTTATCAGGACCGAGAACCAATAATGCAATTACTGCAAAGCAAAAAATCTCAGTCATTCCCAAGTTCAGCATAATTCCGCTCGCTTAGCTTTTTACTGAGCTTTCAGCATTTTTAACTTGAGCATCAATGGTACGAGGCTCATTGAGTGGCGCAGCAACTTCATCTTCTTTAATAGACTTTTTGAAATCTTTAACAGCACCGCCAACATCTTTGCCTAAATTTTTAAGCTTTGATGTACCGAATAGTAAAATCACCACAATTGCAAAAATAACGACGTGCCAAATTGATAAACCAGCCATAATTCTATTCCTATATAACTTTGGTTATATCTCAACAGTTTGGCATGACAAAGATGTGACACTTATATTGCAATTTTGCGACAAAAAATTATGAGATTAAGTAGGTTGATAGATAATTTTTTACTTTTTGGTTTGTAATCAGTGCCTCGTTAAGGTGGGTTTTTACTCATTATTCAGTATTTTTATTCAATCTAGATTTAAATAATTTGCCCTAGGTTTTAGCTAGGGCAAATGATCTTTAAATCAAACTTGCTTTAAACAGCTGCATTGCTTGACCACGATGACTGATTTTATTTTTGTCAGCTTTGCTTAGTTCGGCACTCGAAACATTCAATTCTGGTAGCCAAAACAAAGGATCATAGCCAAAACCATTTTCGCCACGAGCCGATTCTAATATTTCACCTTTCCAAATACCTTGAAAGATTTGTGGAAGAGGGTCTTCTGCATGTGTGACAAGTGCTAATACGCAAACAAACATACCTTCAATGGTTTCGCCATCTTTACGTAAAGGTGCAAGATCCGCCAATAATTTTTGATTGTTGGCTGCATCATTGCCATGTTCGCCAGCATAGCGTGCAGAATAAATCCCTGGCGCACCACCTAAGATTGGAACACATAAACCAGAGTCATCTGCAAGTGCAGGTTTACCAGAAAGTTTAGATGCATGGCGTGCTTTGATAATGGCATTTTCAACAAAGCTGAGGCCGTCTTCAATCGCATCTTCAATATCAAGTTTACCTTGTGGAATGATTTCAACGGGAAGATTGAGTTGCTGAAATAAATGTTCAAATTCGACAACTTTGCCTTTATTGTTACTTGCAAGCACAAGGCTGCCTTGGGTGAGCCAGAGGGGAGTAGACATATTAATTTTAGACTAACTTAGATTGAGTAGAATTTTAGGGTGTTTTTATAGAATAGGGTAGAGAGTCACTATTTATTTTCGGTAAATGTTCAACAAGTCTAGATATTAATTTCAAAAAGTAGAGGAATATGATCGCTGTAGTTAAGCCATTCATATTTATCGAAACTTTTAAAAGATGAGTTGTTCTTAGAGAATAAATTACGATGACAAAATAAGTAGTCAATATGATAGTTTTTTTCATGATTTCTATTCATGTAAAATGTAGGAAGTGTCTCTTTTCCCTGCTCTTCATTTGATAACTCATGGTAAAGGCTATGAATATTCATTGCTCGTAATTGATTTACTACATCACTGTGATTCCACCAGCGATCCCATACATCCCATTGAGCGTTACTATTTAAATCGCCACAAATAAGGGTAGGTTGTACTTTTATTAGCTCTTCATGTAATTGTAAATATTTCCAAAGTTGCCCAATATATTGAAATGTAGGGGAATTGGCATATTTAGTCCAAGCAGCTAAGAGCTGGAAATTATCATTAACTCTTATTGGTAAAAATAATTCTAACTCGAAATCTTCCCAATACAATTGCTCTAATTTATAGTCTTCTCTAGCAAAGACTCCTAATCCTTTATTTTTATTATTACCTTTCCAAATTAAATTTGGTAACCATGCTTCATAAGCACCTTTGGACTGTTGTTGATTTTCACATTCTTGAATGATGTAGATGTCTGCTTCAATTTGTTGAAGAAACTCGATTTTCTTTCTAAACGCCCCGTTGCAATTCCATGTTAATATTTTCAAACTCTCATTTCCTTAAATAAAAAACCGACTCTTACAAGTCGGTTTTTAAAATCACTCAATAGATCTAAGCAAGATTATTGCGCTTGAATCCATTTATCAGCACGGTCACGTGCGGTACGGATTTGATCTTGAGTCAGGTTAGCAGCCAAAGCAGTTTTCTTACCTTCAGAAAGACTAATGACTTTCGTATCAAGCATGCCATCACGAGTTGAAAGCTCATACCACTGATAAGCACCAACAAAGTTTTTCTTCTGTTCTTCCATCATCGCAAGATTGAAACTCGCACGGTTATCACCATTGCTTGCTGCTTTCTCGAAATATTTGCGTGCTAAAACTTCATCTTTCTTCGTACCGATGCCATCTGCATACATACGACCGACATTTAACTGTGCAGCAGATAAACCTTGATCTGCTGCCGCTTTAAATAAAGAAAAAGCTTGTTTTTCATCTTTCGCAACGTCTTTACCAAATTGGTAACGCGTTGCTAAATAAAATTGTGCCCCAGCTTGACCAGACTTCGCTGCGCTTTGTAATTCACTGATACTCATGATTGAATATCGCGCTGCCTGTGTTGCCACAGATTGTGGTTGAGCAACATAGTCAGCGTGCACTTGTATACTGATCAGACCAAATAAAAATGTGCTGATTAATGTCTTTTTCATAGAGCGCTCACTCGATAAATTGCGACTTCACCAAATAGGTTCGGCATATGCTTACTGAGCACACTACCTTGTTGGTCACCATTAACGGCAAGTCGATTAATAATTTTAATTCCGTTCTCAGCACATAAGGCTTCAAAGTCACGGAAAGTACATAAATGAATATTCGGGGTGTTATACCACATATAGGGTAAAGCTTCCGAAACAGGCATTTTACCTTTTAATGCAAGAAAAGAACGAGTCTTCCAATACGCAAAGTTTGGAAAGGTAATAATTGCCTGTTTACCAACACGCACCATATCCCGTAATAATACATCGGGTGCATCTACTGCTTGCAAAGCTTGTGCCATGACCACAGAATCAAAAGATTGGTCGGCAAAACGGCTTAAACCAAGGTTTAAGTCTTGTTGAATAATATTTAACCCCCGACTGATGGCAATTGCAATCTTTTCTTGATCGATTTCTAAGCCATAAGCACGAATATTGTGCTGTTTGCTCATATGAGCAAGCAATTCGCCATCACCACAGCCTAAGTCCAATACGCTAGAGTTCGGGCTGATCCATTTTTCAGCGAGTCGTTGATCTATTCGCATTAGTGCTGCTCCTGCGGTGTAGCTTGCAACTGTTGTTCTCCACCTAAAAATGCTCTTAATGTTTTCACATAGAGTGGGATAGGGAATAAGAACGAATCATGACCTTGTTCCGCATCAATATCTAAGTAACTGACGGGCTTATGATTATCAATTAAAGCATCAACTAATTCTTGTGAACGACTTGGGCTAAAACGCCAGTCAGTGGTAAATGAAACCACCAAAAATTGGCACTTCGGTTGACTCATTGCCTTCGTCAGAGAATGTTCATATTCACGAGAGGGATCAAAGTAATCCAATGCCTTGGTCATAATCAAGTAGGTATTCGCATCGAAATTGCGGCTAAATTGTTCGCCTTGGTAACGCAAATAGCTTTCCACTTGGAATTCGACATCAAAACCATACATAAATTTGCCCGATTTTAAATCGCGACCAAATTTCTGTTTCATAGCTTCTTCAGACAAATACGTAATATGACCGACCATACGTGCCAAAATTAACCCACGTTTTGGATAACTGTCATTTTCTAAATAACGCCCATGATGAAAATCAGGGTCAGACAAAATGGATTGGCGAGCAACTTCATTAAAGGCAATATTTTGAGCTGATAATTTTGGTGCACTGGCGATAATGACACATTTTTTTAAACGATCAGCATAGTCCAATGACCATTGTAGTGCTTGCATGCCACCTAAAGAACCACCAATCACGGCAAACCAAGCATCAATTCCAAGACGATCAGATAACATGGCTTGGGTTTTGACCCAGTCACGAACTGTGACTAATGGAAAATCTGGGCCATACGGTCGGTTTTCATTTTCAGGGTTTGGCGATGTTGGGCCTGTTGAACCATTACAGCCACCAATATTATTTAAAGAAACAATAAAGAAGTGATTGGTGTCAATGGCTTTTCCTGGACCAATACAGCTATCCCACCAACCTGCTTTTTTATCATCTGCATGATGATAACCCGCAGCATGATGATGCCCAGATAATGCATGGCAAATTAAGATTGCATTGGATTTATCTGCATTAAGTGTTCCATAGGTTTCAACCATCAAATCAAAACGTGGCAGGATACGCCCACATTCAAGCTCTAATGGTTGCTCAAATTGAAATTTTTGTGGTGTGACTAAACCCACTGAATCCGATGGAAAAGACACTGGAATGATTCGCCTTGTATAAATCTTTGATCAATAATAAAAGGATACCAATTCAGGTATCCTTTCAAAAGTCATTTTTTCTGATATTACAACTCAGCTTTGCTTAAACTGCCGCAGCAGCAACTTGCTCAGTTGTCAGTACACCTTGCTCTATTAAACGATTGGTACATGCAATAATCGCTTCAATGGATGAGGTGACAATGTTGTCATGAATCCCTGCACCAAATGCGCTCTTACCTGTGCCTTTAACTTGAAGCTCAATCAACGCAAGTGCTTTAGCATTTGCACCAGAACTGATACTACGTTCTTCATAATTTACAACATCAATTGGCAATTGTAACGCATCGAGCATCGCCGAAATTGGACCGTTACCTTCACCGCGTAAACGTTGTACTTCACCATCAATTTCAATGTCTAATTCAATGATTTGTGTGCCATTAATATCGGATAATTGATAATGCTTGGTTTGATAATGGCTATTTTTCACATCCACATAGGTATTTTGGAATAAGGTCCAGATTTCATGTGCACTGATTTCTGTACCGTTTTCATCAGTATGTTGCTGTACGATTTGGCTGAACTCGATTTGTACTCGGCGTGGTAAAGCAACGTTGTAATTCGATTCTAATAAGTATGCAATACCACCTTTACCAGATTGGCTGTTGACCCGAATCACTGCATCATAGTCACGACCTAAATCTTTAGGGTCGATTGGTAAGTACGGCATATCCCAGATCTCTTCATTTTTCTGGAATTCGAAGCCTTTTTTAATCGCATCTTGGTGTGAACCAGAGAATGCGGTAAAGACTAAATCACCTGCGTATGGATGACGAGGGTGAACTGGTAAACCTGTACATTCTTCAACAGTTGCAATGATTTCATTGATATTGGAGAAGTCTAAGTTTGGCGCGACACCTTGGGTATACATATTCAAGGCAATTGCCGCAACGTCGACGTTACCTGTACGTTCACCATTACCAAACACACAACCCTCAACACGGTCTGCACCTGCCATGATTGCTAATTCAGAGGCTGCGATACCACAACCACGGTCATTGTGACAGTGAACTGAGATAATCACGCCATCACGACGTGCCAAGTTACGGTGCATCCATTCGATTTGATCGGCATAGACATTTGGCGTTGAAACCTCAACCGTTGCAGGCAAGTTTAAGATCACCTTATTGGTTGGAGATGCTTCCCAAATTTCCGTGACCGCATCACAGACATCTTTGGCAACTTCTAATTCTGTTGCAGAAAAACACTCTGGACTGTACTGGAAAATCCAGTCGGTTGCAGGGTATTGCGCTGCGTATTCTTTAACTTTATTTGCTGCATTAATGGCAAGTTGCTTTGCGCCGTTTGCATCTACATTCAACACTTTTTGACGGAATGTTGGTGAGTTTGAATTGTAGATATGCACGATCGCACGTTTAGCATCAACTAAAGCTTCAAAAGTACGCGCAATTAAATGATCTCGAGCTTGAACCAAAACTTCGATGTACACATCTTCTGGAATCAAATCTTCTTCAATTAACTTACGAGTAAAGTCAAAGTCAATTTGAGATGCTGAAGGGAAACCAATTTCAATATGTTTGAAGCCGATTTTAACCAACATGTGGAACATTTTTAATTTTTGATCCATATCCATTGGCTCAAAAATCGCTTGGTTACCATCACGAAGATCGGTGCTCATCCAAATCGGTGCTTGGTTAATTTCGTTATTTGGCCATTGACGATCTGGTAAATCCACTCGTTGATACATACGGCGGTATTTTTTGCTTGGGTCAGCCAACATCATGAGATAACTCCTTGTTGTAGCATGGTTGCTGCTTCAAAATAAATGCAACGTGCTACGAATATATATGGTGTCTATAAGAATCAATTTAAAGAGAATATGTATTGAGTACCTAAAATCTAGGTAAAAATTTATACGCGCGCGAGGCGCAGCATCAGGAGAGCAGTGAGTAGTTTTATATCAGACGGATGGCTAAAATCATCACTCGTTTTCATCATCTACCGTTCAAAGCAAAAGTATTGGGTTTTGCAGTTATCTTAATCACCTAATTTGAATCAGTCTAGGTGAAAATACAAGCGACTGCAGTGGTCTATAATTTATTTTAATTCGAATGGATGGGAAATATTTTCCTATTTTTTGCATAAAAATAAAATTTAAAGAAAATATTTCCCATTAATATGCTTAAGACTGATAAATATAGTCTTGATTAATGTCCTTTATGGTAGCAGTTCCCATAAGTGCCATCGTAATTTCAAATTCTTCTTTTAACATGCGGATGACATGAGCAACACCTAAAGCGCCTGCTGTTGCTAAACCATAAATATAAGGGCGTCCAATCAATACGGCGTTTGCACCTAATGCAATTGCTTTGAACACATCCGTTCCACGTCGAATACCACCATCGAATAATACAGGGTAATCAGCAGGAACAATTGCACGAATTTTTTGTAACGCAACTAAAGGTGGAATAGTCGTATCTATAATGCGCCCACCATGATTAGAAACAATAATCCCAGACACCCCATGATCGAGGGCTTTCTGAGCATCGGCAGGATGTAATATTCCTTTTAAGATTACAGGCAGATGTGTATTTGCAATCACCCAAGCAATATCAGACCACTTTGGCGCGATTTGCATTAAACCTTGAAACAACTGACTTTCGGATGGAGATACATCAGGAAAACTCAGGTGTGTAGGCGTATGTGGGTGCTGCATATCTTTAGGTAATTGGAAGAATAATTTGCGTTCTCGATCTCGAATACCAACATGCGGAGCATCGACGGTGATAACCAGTGCGCGATAACCTGATTGTTCAGCTTGTTTGATTAAGGTTAAAGATTTTTCTCGAGAACCCTGCCAATAAAGCTGAAACCATTTATATGGATTATGGTGCGTGAGTTCATCCATTGCGGTATTACTAAAAGTACTGAGAATGATATTACTCTGCATCACTTCGGCAGCAAGGGCAGAAGCCGCCTCTGCTTGTGGGTGAAAAAGTGCTTGATGACCAATCGGTGCTAAAAAAATAGGATGTGGATATTCCATCCCAAATAACTGAAAACGGGTATTTCCCTGTGTTAAATCATTTAAATGTCTCGGAATTAGTTGAATATTTTGAAATTGCTGGCAATTATTTTGCACACTAAGTTCATGCATTGCACCACCATTTAAATATCCCCAAACATCTTCAGGAACATGTCGCTGAGCTTGTTGTTGATAGTCGTGAATGGTTTGAATATATGCAGGAATCGCATCTAATGGCGCTAATGGTCTGTGCTGAGACATTATAAATTGCCCCATTGTCTTAATAAATTATGATAATGACTGGTCAAGCTCACAACTTCTTCGGTGTCTCCCAATTGTTGTCTAAGTTTGATAATGGTCATATCGAGATTAAAGAGCATGGTTCGTTGCCAGTCATCTTTCACCATACTTTGAATCCAAGTAAAAGCCGCAATTCGGCTGCCTTGAGTCACTGGCTCAACGCGATGTAAACTGGTTGCTGGATAGACAATTGCATCTCCCGCATCAAGCTTAACTTCATGGCTGCCATAGGTATCTTCGATGACTAATTCACCACCTTCATATTCATCAGGTTCAGATAAGAAAACGGTAATAGAGACATCTGTACGAATCATTTGCCCAGTTTTGGTTGAATATTGAATTGCATTATCAACATGATTGCCATAGTTACCTTGACTTTGGTAACAGTTAAACATGGGCGATAAAATATGCTGTGGGAGAGCCGCTGAGCGAAGCAGTAAGTTTTGTTGTAAGGCATTTAAAACATGATGGCTGATTGAAGGATATACATCACTATGCACATCAATTTGTAAGTTGTTTTTAATTTGTTGAGCTTGTTGTCCCGCACTTTGGATACCATTAACCCAGACTGATGCTTGTTGTATTTGTTGGCGTAGTTCAGCAACTTTTTGTTTATTTAGGACTTCGGGGATATGCAACATCATATTTAAAATCTTCCAAAAAAATACAGCCTGTCGAAAGTATAACTTTTCTGACAGGCTGTGTTCATGTGTTAAATCATTAATGATTTAACAGAATGATTTAGAACTTATAGTTGAAGCTGAGAGACGCTGAACGTGGTTGACCAAGAACGAGACGGCTACCGCCACCATTTAATGTACTGATATAGTCTTTATCTGCAAGGTTATAGACGTTTAAAGTCATGGATGCATTTTTGTTAAAGGTATAGGCAGCCATTGCATCAAATACCACATAAGATGGAATAATTGGCATCGCTACAGGTGTTGCACTATTGGTAATTAAACGTTTTTGTTCGTCTACATAACGTGCGCCAATACCAGCTTTAAAACCAGAAACGCTATATGTTGTCCATAACGAAGCAGTCCAATCTGGCGACCAACGAACGCCATCGGTATATGTCCATGTTTTGGTTGTTGCATTATACGCTTGTTGATTTTCCTGTTCAGTGTTCATATAAGCAACACCTGCAGAGACGTTCCATGCACGTGTAATTTGCCCAACAGCACCAAGCTCTAAGCCTTTAACTGTTATTTTTCCTTCAGGAATGTACGCCAAAGTGATTGGATCTTGAGTGATTTGGTTTTCATTCTCTGTGTGGTAAGCCGCAGCAGTTAAAATGATTTTATCGTCATTTAAAACCCATTTGGTTCCAATCTCATAATGATGTGTTTCTTGAGGTTTGGTTGATGGGTTGTTGGTTACAGCATTGACTGAATTTGAAGCACTACTTAATACAAAGCCCGTTCCTGGAGGGGTTAATGATTTAGCATAAGATGCATAAACACTACTTTCGGTTGTTGGTTTAAATACACCACCGAGTTTCCAGCTAACCAAGGTATCATGTACTTTTAAATTTGTTTTTACTTCTGTAATTTTAGATATCTTTGAATCCGTATTTACTTCGAGTGCATCATATTGAGTATCAAAATAATCGACGCGGACACCACCATTTAACTGAAAACGTTCACCAAATTTGAGTGTGTCAAACAAATAAAGTGCCGCTGTATCCGTTTGTGCGTCTGTATATCCGCCTGTGTAAACCAAATCAGGTAATACTGTATCTCGGTTTGGGTTGTATATATTGGCAGCTGGAATGGTTGGGGCTACCTGACCTGGTATTTGTACATTACGGGTCTTGTTGTACTGCTGTTCTTGTAATAGCTCTAAACCAGCAACAATATTATGCTCAATGTCACCTGTTTTTACATTGATATTCAATGTGCTTTGGTTCGCAAGTATTTTATTGGTTTGATCTAAGCCTTGGCGGGTGCGAGCAACTGTAAAAGTATCTGGGTTAGATAAATCAAGGGTCTTATAATTAAATTTATAGCTATAAGTTTTATCCGCATTCACTGTGACATCTACAGATGGAACGGTAATCGCATTGACTCCAGTCAATACACGCTCCATTTCAGTTTTACCAAAACGTGAAATATTGGTGAATTTGATATTTTCAGAGAGATCACTTTCAATTTTTGCAGAGACCATATTGGCTGTAATATCTTCATGATCATTAACATTGCCGTAAAAATTGGTACGGTCAACTGCAGATGCTTTTGCTAAAGCCGCATTAATTTTCTTTGCATCCGCTGAGTTGTTAATATCTGCTCGAATTGTATCTCTTAATGTTTTGTCATTAGAGTCAAAAGGATACTTGCTATCATATTCATAATTAGATGAATAGCCATAATAGAAACCATCCATACCAATGGTTGGAATACCACCATCAGGGATATTATTTTGTTTGATATGTTGTGAATATAGATAGAAACGTGTGTCAGAATCTAAACCGAAAGCAATAGAAGGTGCGATTGCCCAACCATTTTGTTCAATATAGTCACGACCTTCAACACCACCTTGTTGCCCCATAACATTCAAACGTACAGCCGTACTTTCATTGATTGCTTGGTTAATATCGGCAGCCAAACGACTATGTTCTGCTGTGTTGTATGTTGCTGAAACTTCGCTGCTATTGTCCGCATGTGGTAACTTGGTTGATAAATTGATATAACCACCAGCACCGCCACGACCTGCTTCTGCACCAGACGGGCCTTTGACCACTTCAATTTGTTCAAGGTTATAAACATCACGGCTAATTGCACCAATGTCACGGATACCATCGACATAAATCGAGTTTTTGGTATCAAAACCACGCATTTGGAAAGAATCTCCCGCGCTGGTATTACCATTTTCACCTAACTGTAGGGTAATGCCTGGTGTGTTACGCAAGGCATCTGTCAGTGAAGTTGCACCTTGTTCTTTTAAAATTTCTTTTTTGATGACACTAATCGTTTGAGGTGTATCAACCAAAGGTTGTGTGTACTTTGGTGAACTTACTTTATCCGCTTTATAAGTATTTTCTGCATTCACTTCAATCGTTGGAAGTTTAGCAATATTTTCTTCTTTAGTCGCAGCATGACCAGCAAAAGGTAAACTTGCAGCAAGTGCAACTAACTGTGTCGTACCAATATGTTTACGACTTTTAATCTTTGCCATTGAGAGAACCCCTGAATTGAAGTGATGAATGACTGAACTTTCGATTTTGTAAATATTTTTACAAAAAAGCAGTAAAAGTGGATAGATTGTTAAGCTATGTAACAATTTGTGCGAAGTCTAATGATAATTATTATCGTTATCAATGGCTTTATTTATTGTAGAATGAATTGTATACATCTAAGTTGTTGATATATAATATCTAAAAATGTAATTGGTATTAACGATTTTTATTTAGATGTAAATTAATAATAATGATTGATTTAAATAAATCTTTGTTTTTTAAATGAATAAATTGTAAATGTTGGATTTGTTAAATTGTATTTTTATCCATAAGTGATGAGAGCTTAAATATAATTTTTTTGATTTATACGAAAAATAGGGAATTTTGATCATCTAATTTTGTATATCCTGAAAGTTGTCATATAATGTGGCACTTTTAAAAATGTTACTACTAACTATATATCGAGGAAGCCATGCAAGTAACGACTGAAGCGGTTTCGGGCGTTGCCCGTCGTTTAAATGTTTCTGTACCGACGAGCCGTGTTAACGAGCAATTTGAAGCTCGCTTAAAACGCACTGCCAAAACTGTGAAGATCAACGGCTTCCGTCCAGGTAAAGTGCCTTTAAATGTTGTTCGCCGTGAATATGGTGCGAGCATTTATCAAGAAGTTGTGAATGACATCATTCGTGACACAGTATTCGAAGCAATTCAACAAGAAAAAATCAATGCGGTCGGCATGCCGAACATTGAAAAAGTTGAAAACAAAGATGATGCTTTAGTTTTTGAAGCGACTGTAGAAGTTTATCCAGAAGTAGAAGTGAAAGCTTTTGCTGACTTAGAAGTTGAACGTAAATCATCAGAAATCAACGATGCCGATGTTGATGTCATGATTGAAAACTTGCAAAAACAACGTGCTTCTTGGACTGAAACTAAAGGCATGGCGAAAAAAGACATGCAAGTGACTTTCGATTTTGAAGGTACAGTTGATGGTGAGAAGTTTGAAGGCGGCGCTGCTGAAGACTTTAAACTTGTTCTTGGTTCTGGTCGTATGATTCCAGGCTTTGAAGATGGCATCATCGGGATGAAGAAAGGCGAAGAGAAAGTGATTGATGTTACTTTCCCTGAAGATTACCAAGCTGAAAACTTAGCGGGTAAAGCAGCTCAATTCAAAATCACTGTGAAACTTGTTGAAAAACAAAAACTTCCAGAGATTGATGCTGAATTTTTAAAAATCTTTGGTTTAACTGAAGAAGAAGGCGTAGACAAGTTAAAAGCTGACGTTCGTAAAAATATGGAACGTGAAGTTCGCAACGGTCTTCGTAACCAAGTTAAACAAGCTGCATTTGACGCACTTGTCGCTGCAAACGAAATTGAAGTTCCAGCTTCTATGGTTGCTCAAGAAATTGACCGTCAACGTCAACAAATGATTCAACAGTTCACTCAACAGTTTGGTGCTCAAGGTGCAGGTGCATTTGATAGCAGCATGCTTCCAGATGAATTGTTCAAAGAGCAAGCTGAAAAATCAGTGAAGCTTGGTGTATTGGTCAGCAAAGTATTGGCTGATGCTAAACTTGAAGTTGATCAAGCACGTGTTGAAGCTTACATTGATGACATGGCTTCTTCTTATGAAGATCCAACAGAGGTGGTTGAATACTTCAAAAATGATAAACAACAACGTGCTCAAATTGAAGCAGTTGTGTTAGAAGACCAAGTTGTTGACCACATTTTAGCTGCTGCTAAAGTAAATGATGTTCCAGTAAGTTACGAAGACTTATTGAAAGAACAACAAGCTCGTCGTGGCTAATCTTTTAAAAGTTCAGAAGAAAGGCGCTTAATGCGCCTTTTTTTATCCGTGTTATGAAAGTGTTAATTTATCGAAAAATTGCCAGCTTTTAGTCTAAATAGTCGAATATTTAGGGTTGAACCTTTTGCAATTTCAGCGATTATCCCTCATATTGTTGGCATGATCGAGTCAGAATAATTTAGGAATAAATAAACATATGTATGTTCCAACAATTGAAAATGCTTTAGTTCCTGTAGTCGTTGAACAGTCATCACGTGGTGAGCGTTCATTTGATATTTTCTCACGTTTGTTACGTGAGCGTGTCATCTTCTTGACAGGTGAAGTTGAAGATAACATGGCAAATCTTATCGTTGCGCAGATGTTATTTTTAGAAGCTGAGAATCCAGAGAAAGATATCCATCTTTATATCAACTCACCGGGAGGCTCAGTAACTGCTGGTATGGCAATTTATGACACTATGCAGTTTATTAAGCCAGATGTTGTTACATATTGCATGGGACAAGCGGCTTCAATGGGTGCATTCTTATTGAATGCAGGTGCTAAAGGAAAACGTTACTGTCTTGAAAATGCACGCGTGATGATTCACCAACCACTCGGTGGTTTCCGTGGTCAAGCGTCTGATATCGAAATTCATGCACGTGAAATTCTTTATATCAAAGAGCGTCTAAACCGTCTGATGGCTGAGCATAGTGGTCAAGATTATGAAAGAATTGCACGTGACACAGATCGTGACAATTTTATGACTGCACAAGCAGCCAAAGAATATGGTTTAGTTGACCAAGTATTAAGCAAACGTCCCTAGTTTTTAAGATTTAAGTTGTGGAGTAAATATGTCCGAACATCCTCAAGGACAAAAGCATTGTTCATTTTGTGGTAAGACACAATCTGAAGTTGGAAAATTGATTGCAGGTGAGGACGCATATATTTGTAATGAGTGTGTGGATGTCTGCTTAGATTTAGTGCAAACCAGTCAACAAGTTGAAGCAGGTGACTGGGCGACTAAAGCTTTGCCTAAACCACATGAGATACGTGCTGCGTTGGATCAATATGTCATTGGACAAGATGTTGCAAAGAAAACATTATCTGTTGCGGTCTATAACCATTATAAGCGCTTGAAAGTTGGTCAGTCGCATCATGCACATCAGGATATCGAGATTGCGAAAAGTAATATCTTGTTGATTGGACCAACTGGTTCAGGTAAGACCTTACTTGCGCAAACTCTTGCACGCTTATTGGATGTTCCTTTTGCCATGGCAGATGCAACGACACTCACAGAAGCGGGTTATGTGGGTGAAGATGTTGAAAATATCGTACAAAAGTTATTGCAGAAAGCGGACTACGATGTAGAAAAAGCGCAGAAAGGTATTATCTATATTGATGAGATTGATAAGATTACCCGTAAATCTGAAAATCCTTCGATTACGCGTGATGTCTCGGGTGAAGGTGTACAACAAGCATTATTAAAAATGATTGAAGGCACCGTTGCTTCTATTCCGCCACAAGGTGGTCGTAAGCATCCGCAACAAGAATTCATTCAAATTGATACCTCAAATATTTTATTTATTTGCGGTGGTGCATTCTCTGGTTTAGAGAAAATTGTACAGCAACGTCAAGAGAAAGGCGGTATTGGATTCACGGCTGATGTGAAGAATAAGGATGACAGTAAAAAAGTCTCTGAGTTGTTCCGTCAAGTTGAAGCAACTGATTTAGTCAAATTTGGTTTGATTCCTGAGTTTATTGGTCGTTTGCCTGTGATTGCAACTTTAGAAGAACTGGATGAAGAAGCATTAATGCAAATTCTGACAGAGCCTAAAAATGCATTAACTCGCCAGTATCAGTATCTTTTCACGATGGAAAATGTTGATCTTGTCTTTGATGAATCTGCATTGCGTGCTGTAGCGAAAAAAGCACTTGAACGTAATACGGGCGCACGTGGTTTACGTTCTATTTTGGAAAATGTATTGCTTGAAACCATGTATGACTTACCAAGTCGTAGTGATGTGGGGACGGTTATTGTGGATGAAGCTGTGATTAATGGTACAGCTAAGCCGACATTTAAAGCTGAACGTTTACCTCAAGTTGCAACACCAGAGTTGGTGGAAAAGAAAGATCTGAAAGTGATTGACTCAAAGTCAGCTTGATTCACATTCATCTAAAAAAGCATGAAAGCCTCGGCTTTTCATGCTTTTTTTATTTGCAATTAATTAATGAGGTGTTAATCTTAAAAATCGGAAAATCCGCATAGTTTTGCGCTGTTAAAAATAAATCCAAGAAAACGCCTTGAGGGATATCATGCGTTATTTAATATTGTCATTATGTTGTGCAGGGGTGTTAGCTGGCTGTCAAAGTCATAAGGCGGTTGAAGAAAATTCGACAGTACTCACAGCGACTTTACCTCCAGTTGATACAGCAAAAGAACCGGGGCTATCTGATCAGTATCATGTTGGTGGTTTTACCATAGGTGGATGGGTCAATCAAAAATTAGGTCAATATTACACACCGATCAAACCACAGAATGAGCAAGCGGCAGTGGTCTATTTATATCGCCCAGATACGCGCTGGAATCGCCAAGAAATTGCTGCTGCAAATTTATTTATCAATGGTCATCGAATTCCAAGCCTGTTACATAATCATTATTATTGGTTAGAATTACCAGCTGGGACATATCGTTTGAGTGTCAGCCGTCCATTGGCAGGGCTACATTTTCAAAAACCAAAATATGTAGATTTTACGGTTGATGCGTCACAAACGTATTTTATTAAATACGATGAAGAAAATAAGATTTCTCGTAGTGAACATACGGGACCATTTATGATTATGCCTGATAAAGTTGCACATCAGGAAATCGCATTTACACGGTTAAAATCATCGAGCTATAACTTTGTAGCACAAGATGCCTCAGGTAAAGTTCGTTCAAAACCACAAGAATTGAAACCTCTGAAATATGATGAAAAATCTGAAGTACTATTGGTTAAACCATTTAAGCTTTGGAATCCTTTGACTTGGTAATGGATAAAGAGCAGGGCTTACTCATCTTGAATTAAAGGTTTGATGATGCTTAAAAGCTGCTCTTTAAGCTGTAAACTCTGCTCAGGGTCAGCCAACGTTTTTTGACTTAAATTATTCATGTATTGAAAAACATTGGTATTAATCTTTAAGTTTTTTTGATTAATTGATTTTCCTTCTGGTGTTCTTAAAAACTTTAAATAGGCTTGTACTTCTTCTTCACTGAGTGTTTCTGTATAAATTTGTTCAATGGCTTGTAATGTCTCAGGGCGAGCAAACATTTTTGAACTTGTCTGTTTTAAAAGCTGTCCCAGTTCTATAACGGCTAAATATTCTTCTGTTGTTGTTAGTCGCTGTTTGCCTAAAATGCGTAATAGAATATTTTCTGCCTCAGCATCTAATGTTGGCTGCATCTCATCTAAAGACGTATGTAAAACATTTTCTAATTCACTGAGTTTAATCAGCTCCTTTACTGATTTGACTTGAGCAGGGCTTGCCTCAGTATTTTGTACAGCTATGACGATGCAAAAGCTTATGAGTAGTTTCGATATTGTTTTATGCATGTTTTTATCCTTATCGTTCTGTGAATAATTTAGCAGAAGCTTAAGGCAAAAAAATAGCCGAATACGATGATTCGGCGATTTAAATTGTATAGGGGGCTGTTCATAGATCACGAAAATAACGGGTAGTCTTTCAAATATTGTTCAATCATTGGAGAGCATAGCTCACGTAGGTTCTCACCATTCCAGCAACTTGCACAAGAGCGCTGATATATTTTAGTTAGAATACTACGTCGTTCAGCCTCTGACTGCTGATCCCAATTGAGTTCAAGCCAGAAATCATCTTCATCTTTTGGTTCAAATATTTGTTTAGTTAGGTATTTAGCTGCCTGTGATTGCAAATATTCTAATGTTGTAACACGCTGTGATTTATCTTTAATCTCGCTATATTGATGAGAAAGCTCGCATAGCACTTCTAATATGGCATCAGCAGAACGAGCATCTTGTTGAATAAGTAGATCCGTCAGTGTATCAAGCGTAATATCATTTAAAATTAAAGAGAATACATCATTATTGTTCATATTCTCATAAGCAAATGGGTTATAGTCGTCAGATGCTACAAAATTTCGTAAAGCCTCGTAAAATACACTAATCATCTGTGTGGTATTGAGTCGAATTTTGTGGTTAATTTCGGGATTATGGTGTGTTCCTGTCCAATATAAATGCAATAGCCCTTCATTTTTACCTTGATTAAACCATCGTAATTCACCATCAGGACCTTCAGCTTCCCAATTAAATGCGCATTCATCAACTTTACAGATGATAGCTTCTAGCCAATGCACCATTGAAAGAAAGAAATGACTAAGTGTAGAGGATGTCCACATATGAATATCAAGATTATCAGTGGTGTGTTGTATGGATTCCCCTTTGTTCCAATGTTCATCACATGACGTGGTAACCACTGTATCGCCATATAAGTGGATATTAATACTAATATAATCCCAATCGCCATGACTAAATTCAACTTGGATGGAACCATTTTTGTAATTAAAAAATATACCTGACATTAACTATGGACTCATTTTTTATTGATTATTGGGTGCTTAATATATTATTTAATAAAAAAGTGGAAGTATTTAACCTCCACTTTTTAAGTGCTTTTTCGCACTAAAGCAAAATTTTAACCAGCAGCATCAACAACTGGGATTTTACCAATCTTAGCTTGCCAGATTTTTGGTGCAGTGGCATGGATTGAAGTACCATTGACATCAACTGCAACAGAAACAGGCATATCTTCAACCACGAATTTGTAGATTGCTTCCATACCTAAGTCTGCAAAAGCAACGACTTCAGCTTCACGAACTGCTTTAGACACGAGGTACGCAGCACCGCCAACAGCCATCAAGTATGTTGCTTGATTGTCTTTGATTGCTTCAATTGCAGCAGGACCACGATCTGCTTTACCAATCATGCCAAATAAGCCAGTTGCCTCTAGGACTTGACGGGTAAATTTGTCCATACGTGTTGCGGTTGTTGGGCCTGCAGGACCAACGACTTCATCGCCAACTGGATCGACTGGACCCACGTAGTAAATGAATTTACCTTTTAAGTCGACTGGAAGCTCTTCACCATTATTTAACATGTCGACCATACGCTTGTGTGCAGCATCACGACCTGTATAAATAGTACCGTTGAGGAGTAATGTATCACCAGGCTTCCAAGCATTCATTTCTTCTTGAGTAATGGTATCAAGGTTGACACGCTTCGATTGAGATGAATCCCATGTTACAGCAGGATAGTCTTCAAGTTTTGGTGCTTGGATATGTGCAACACCTGTACCATCTAACTGGAAGTGTGCGTGACGAGTTGCAGCACAGTTTGGAATCATACCGACTGGCTTACCTGCCGCATGACATGGGTAATCCTTGATTTTAATATCAAGTACTGTGGTTAAACCACCAAGACCTTGTGCGCCAATACCGAGTGCATTCACTTTCTCGAAGATCTCGATACGGAGTTCTTCCATTTTGCTTTGTGGGCCACGACGAAGTAATTCGTCCATGTTGATTTCTTCCATAAGTGCTTCTTTTGCAAGCATCATGGCTTTTTCAGCAGTACCACCGATACCAATACCGAGCATACCTGGTGGACACCAACCTGCACCCATCGTTGGAACAGTTTTAAGCACCCAATCCACGATTGAATCAGATGGGTTGAGCATCGCAAGTTTAGATTTATTTTCTGAACCGCCACCCTTCGCTGCAACGGTAATATCAACTTTATTACCAGGAACGAGTTTGTAGTGAATCACGGCAGGGGTATTGTCTTTGGTATTTTTACGACCAAAAGCTGGATCTGCTAAAACAGAAGCACGGAGTACGTTTGAGTTCTCTAGGTAACCTTGGCGTACACCTTCGTTTACAGCATCATCCAAGCTCATGGTTAAATCAAATTTAACATCTAAGCCGACTTCAAGGAAAACGTTAACGATCCCTGTATCCTGACAGATTGGTCGGTGACCTTCAGCACACATACGTGAGTTGATCAGGATTTGGGCAATAGCATCTTTTGCAGCTTTGTTTTCTTCACGATCGTAAGCACGGCTCATCGCTTGGATGAAGTCTTGTGGGTGATAGTAAGAAATAAACTGCAGGGCATCCTTGATTGATGTAATCAAGTCATCTTGTTTGATGATCGTTGTCATATCAAATTTCTCTTGAGCGGGCGATTAGCTGGCGGGCTAAATTATATGACAAAAAGCAATGAATGTGGGAGTTTTAGCTTAGATTTGGCTAAAGGTCTAAAGTAAGCCTTTGATCTAAATTGCATCAACCAAAGGTGCGCTTTGGATTTTAGTTTTTTCTCAGTTGAGATGGACTATAGCCAAACTGTTTCTTAAAGCGAAGTTATTTCCTTTAGTGGCCTTGATGATCTCGACAGTTTGGGAAGATTATCATTGGCAAATGAATGCAGTGATCGGAGTGATCTTAATCTTATGTGGTAATGCAATTTTCTTTGTGAAAATTCCGCAGTTAAAGCGTATAGATTCTTCAAAAAATGCTTGATTGTTGGATAAATAAAAAAGCCATTAACTTTTGAACGAGTTAATGGCTTTAATATAATGATATGAGTTTAGTCTTGTTGTTTTGCCTGAATCGCCGTTAAGGCAATGGTAAATACAATATCATCAACCAAAGCACCGCGAGATAAGTCATTCACAGGTTTGTTTAGACCTTGCAGCATTGGGCCAACACTCACCACATTCGCTGCACGTTGTACTGCTTTATAGGTGGTGTTACCAGTATTGAGATCAGGGAAAATAAATACATTGGCACGACCTGCAACTTTAGATTCAGGTGCTTTTTGACGTCCAACGCTTTCAACTGAAGCTGCATCGTATTGTAGAGGCCCATCAATCAGTAAATCAGGACGACGTTGTTGGGCGATCTTGGTTGCTTCAGCCACTTTTTCAACATCGGCCCCTGCGCCTGACGTACCTGTGGAATAACTGATCATGGCAATACGTGGATCAAGACCAAAGGCTTTAGCAGAGTCTGCAGATTGAATCGCAATTTCAGCAAGTTGTTCAGCATTTGGATCTGGATTAATTGCACAATCGCCGTAGACATAAACTTCATCAGGTAACAACATAAAGAAGATTGATGAAACTAGTGAATAGTTCGGGGAAGTTTTAATCAATTGAAATGCAGGCCGAACGGTATTGGCAGTGGTATGAATTGCGCCAGATACTAAGCCATCGACTTGATCAAGTGCCAACATCATCGTACCAAGGACTACAGTATCTTGTAGCTGTGCTTTTGCTTGTAATGCATCTAACTTACCTTTGCGTAATTCAACCATAGGTTCAATATATTGGTCACGAATACTATCGGGATCAATAATTTGCAGATCAGCTGGAAGCTGAATACCACGCGCTTTAGCAACTTCAGCAACAGCTTCAGGTTTCGCTAATAAAATGCATTCAGCAATACCGCGTGATTGGCAAATCGCTGCGGCTTGTACAGTACGAGGTTCATCACCTTCAGGTAGTACAATGCGTTTTTTCGCAGCAATCGATTTTTGTACCAGCTCGTAGCGGAATGCAGATGGAGATAATCGTGGATTCAGGTTGTTCTGGGTATGTTGATCGAGCCAACTATTATCAAGATGGCTTGAAACAAAACGCGTCACTTGTTCAGCACGTTCAATATCATCTACAGGAATTTCATTGCCAAAATGATATAGGCGTTGTGCTGTTTCTAATGTGTCTAGCGAAGTGTGTAAAATCGGTAGGCCTTGTTTAATAGCACCTTGGCAGAATTCTAAAATATTCGCGGCTGGAGCAGCCTGTTCAGTTAAAACTAAACCCGCCAAAGGAATTCCATTACTACTTGCAAGACTTGCTGCAAGTAGAGCATCTGTACGTTGAGATGCGCTAATGATAAGTTCGCCAGCAACAAATTTATGTAATTCGGCTTCAATATCAGATGCGATTAAACTGGTATGTAAAATACGGCGTTGTTTTGCTTCACCTTCATTTAACCAAATTCCATTAACAACAGTAGCAATATCTAAGCTACGCGGTACGCTGAGAATATTACTGAATGGCACTAAACCAATGATAGGTAATTCACTTGTTCCAATAAAACGATTGTAACGTTGTAATTGTATTGAAAATTCAGCTATTTGCTTATCTAAACGCAAACTTGGATCAAGTGTGACAGGAATTGCTGCTGTACCATCGGGAAGACCTTTGGTTCGCATAAATAAAACGCCTGTGGTGCGCGCTGATGCAGCACCTCCGAATTGACGCAAATGTGCATCGACTTTTTCGGCTGTTTTACGTGGGTCAGCTAAATCTGCTGTACTGACCAAAACGACTTGAGCATCAAGTGCCTGTGCCAGTGCCGCATTAATTTCGCCAGCAAAATGATCTTGCCCATTGGGTACAAGACCTTCAACAATAATCACATCATGATGAGCTGAAATTTTACGATGTAGCGCAACGGCTTCTTCGAGAAGCTCATCTGTTTCGCCTGATCCAAGGAGTTGCGTCAGTTTTTCATAAGCAATCGGTTCAACAGATTGATGTTGAAATAAATGACGATAAAGTGTTGCAGTGCGATCAACGGTTGAATCTGCTAATTGAGAAAATGGTTTAAGAAAACCAGCATTAATCCCTTTACAGTCTAAAGCGTAGATCATTCCTAAACAGGCAGATGTAAGACCAACCCCTTCACCTGTTGGAATCAGTAAAATCGTATTCATAAGAACCTTAAAATTTGTCTAAATTTTTGTGAATTAAGCGAGCTGTTCAACGACTTGACGCGTTTCTTTCGCAATGCGTCCTTCTTCGTCTGTAGGTACAACCCAAATCTGTGGACCTGTGCCATTGTCGATTTGGCCTTCAGTGCCGCGTGCTAACGCATTATTTTTTTCTGCACTAAACTGCAAACCAAAGTGTGGTAGATAAGCCAAGGTTTTTTCACGAACATAAGCTGAGTTTTCACCGATTCCACCCGTGAAAACTAAACCATCTAAACGCGGCAAACCACAGCTTAAAGCCGATAAAGATTTAGCCAAACGATAACAGAATACTTCAATCGCCAGTGTTGCCCCTTCATGGCCATTACCCGAAGCTTCAACTAAAGTACGCATGTCGTTTGACAGGCCAGATAAGCCAAGCAAGCCACTTTCTTTATTCAACATACTGTCAATTTTCTGGATACTCCAGCCTAAATTACTTGCAAGGAATAAATGTAGGCTTGGGTCAACATCACCACTACGTGTACCCATCACGACACCTTCTAATGGAGTCATGCCCATAGAAGTATCAAGACTTTGACCATTCCAAACCGCACAAGTTGAACTACCATTGCCTAAGTGAGCACTGAGCCAGCCCCCTTGATTTTTTGCACCTGCGAGTTCACTTGCACGTTCAGTCACATAAGCGTGGCTTGTTCCATGAAAACCATAGCGACGGACATGGTGTTCAGTATATAAATTTTGTGGTAGAGCATAACGATACGCGTGTTCAGGCATGGTTTGATGGAATGCAGTGTCAAATACAGCAACTTGAGGCAATTCAGGGAACAAACGCATGGTTGCTTCAATCCCAATCAAATGTGCAGGATTGTGTAAGGGTGCAAGTGGTGTTGCAGCTTCGATGCGGCTTACAATTTCAGGTGTTAATAGTTCTGCTTTGGTTAAATTGCCACCATGAACAACACGATGACCAATCGCTTGTGGATTGTAGTTCGCTAAACGTGCAAGAAGAGTCTCAAGTGCTTTGGCGTGATCTGCATGTGGAATCGAAAGTTCAAGTGGTTCACCACCAATCGTAACGCCTTTGATACGCGCTTCAGCAGAACCTAAGTTTTCTGCTAATCCATAAATACGATCTTCACGGCGTTCTGAGATAAGCGCGTATTTGATTGAAGATGAACCACAGTTAATTACAAGTACAGATTTAGCCACGTTTGAACACCTAACAAATTTTAAATTTTATGACGAACACTTTGATCTTGCTGCAACGCATAAGCAGGGTAATCAAGCACAATGTTTTAACATGGGTTGTCATATTGGCGAAGATAGACTTTAGCCTATACAACTGATTTATAATTGAATCTAATGATTATAGAGTGTAAATAGCAACTTCTTAGGATGAATCTGTTTATTTTGATCAGGGTTTTTGTATGAAAATATGTAAAAACACGATAAAGATCAAATAAATGAGCTTTATCGTGCAGCGTTTTACTTGGATCTAAATGCCTTATTGGCGTATTTGACCATCACCAAATACGATCCATTTCTGAGAAGTTAGACCTTCGAGACCAACTGGACCACGTGCATGGATTTTGTCTGTTGAAATCCCTATTTCAGCACCTAGACCATACTCAAAGCCATCAGCAAAGCGGGTTGAAGCATTGATCATGACTGAGCTTGAATCAACTCGTGCGAGAAACTCACGTGCTAGACTAAAGTTTTCAGTAATAATTGCATCGGTATGATGAGAACCATATTTATTAATATGTTCGATTGCTTCATCCATACCTGTAACGACTTTGATTGCAAGGATAGGACCTAAATATTCAGTGTACCAATCTTCTTCGGTGGCTGTTTTAACAGACTCACCTAAGATACGTCGTGTTTCCGCACAACCTCTTAGTTCAACTTGTTTATCTGCATATAGTTCAGCAATACTTGGTAGGAAATCTTCTGCAATTTCTTCATCAACAAGTAATGTTTCCATCGCATTGCATACGCCATAACGATGTGTTTTTGAGTTGAGCGCAATTGGTAATGCTTTTTGTAAATCTGCTTGTGCTTCAACAAAAACATGGCAATTGCCATCTAAATGCTTAATCACAGGAATACGTGCTTCATTCGTTACACGTTCAATCAAGCTTTTACCGCCACGAGGGACAATCACGTCTACAAATTCAGTCATAGTGATTAAATGACCTACTGCTGCGCGGTCAGGTGTGTCAATCACTTGAACAGCATGTTCAGGTAAGCCTGCAATTTGTAAACCGTGTTGAATTGCGATTGCAATTGCTTTATTCGATTCAATCGCTTCTGAACCGCCGCGTAGAATAATGGCATTTCCTGACTTTAGTGCTAATGATGCGGCTTCAAGGGTAACATTCGGCCTCGATTCGTAAATCATGCCGATTACACCTAAAGGAACCCGCATTTTACCCAGTTGAATACCCGATGGACGGTAAGCTAAATCCGTAATTTCCCCAATTGGGTCAACAAGTGCAATAACATCTTTTAACCCTTGTAGCATGCCTTTAAAGCGAGCAGGAGTGAGTTCAAGACGATCAAGGAGGGCAGAATCTAATTGACGTTGGTGACCATTTTGCATATCAATTTGATTGGCTGCCAAAATTTGTGCTTGATTATTTTCTAAAGCAGTATAAATTGCAGACAGAGCATGGTTCTTTAGATGCGTTGATGCGCTCATTAAGATACGAGACGCTTGACGTGCCTGAGTACCAACCTGTTGCATATAGTTTTGAATAGAATCTTGCATAGCATTTTGACGATTGCATATATTTATAATGATAGTAACAGTCAAATGCTGAACAATGAATAGGCTGAACTGATAATTCAAAAAATTATAGATTGTAAATTTTGAGCAGTTCTTTTGATTTAAAATTGAATTTACAAGCTGATTACATATTTTGAAAAATATTATTGATCTAAACAAGATAAGTGGTTAAGGAAATGATTGCGTATAAATCATGCATTTGTATAGAATGAAAAATGTATAGGATAAATGTAATACAAATTTTATAAATTTGTTAACTTGTAACTAGAACTCACTAAAAATGAGACTAATTACAGCAAAAAAATAAACAAGGATGGAGGAAGGATATGAATTCCATAATCCAAATGGACTCGGATTTAAACCATACCTACACAGGGTTTGGTTTTTTCGACATATACAATAAAAACAGTTTTAAACAACCAGCGCGTACTACATGGATAGATGGTTGGAAAATTGAATATATGGCAATTGCAGATCCTAAGACGATCTATAACACGCCAATTGTAATTGTCGGGGGCGCATTTCAAAATTTTAACTCTTATAAGTATTGTGTCGAGCAACTGTTTGAGAGTGGGCCTGTCATATTGATTGATTTACCATCAATGGGCGCAAATCAGCAGATTCGAAATGTGGACACAGGCGAGTCAGCTGGAATTCTTGAATTACCAGATTTATCAAAAATGTTGGGTCAATGGCTTGATATTGTTGGGATTGATAAAGTATCTGTTATGGGCATGTCGTTGGGTTCAGTCGTTGCATCTTCATTTGCA
Source organism: Acinetobacter sp. TR3 (assembly GCF_027105055.1). Taxonomy (NCBI): domain Bacteria; kingdom Pseudomonadati; phylum Pseudomonadota; class Gammaproteobacteria; order Moraxellales; family Moraxellaceae; genus Acinetobacter; species Acinetobacter sp. TR3. The sequence goes on along the minus strand of NZ_CP114264.1, from coordinate 2,784,039 downwards.
CACCAACGTCCCGAACTGATTGATCGCATGGTCTTGATGGGTGTGATGCAAAAGACCCGTAAAAGCTGGCGTATGCTGCTCGAGGAATCTTTACACTTGATGCGTGAAGATCGTATGGAGGAGTTTGGGCAAGCAGTTATTTTGTATCTTGTGAATCATGCCAAGCTTGATAAAACGCGGATGTCTCCAACGGCAAAACGTTTATTCTTTAGACAGATGGCAGAGTTTACTGCAACTGAACGTGAGCGTTACGAGATTAATTGCAATCGACTACTCCGTTTACGCAATGTACCTGTCGCGCAATGTAAAACTCTTGTTGCAGCAGGGCAATATGATAGCTTTACTTTGCCACATGAAAATGCTGACTTTGCTTTGCAATGTAATAATATGGAATTTGCGTTGATTGCCAATGCAGACCATGTTCCACAATTACAACGCCGCAAAGAAACGATGACGCTTTTTACTACGTTTTTAAAGGGAGAATCCATCGACAATCTTGATGGTATTATTCCAATGAACCGTGAACAGATGAAAAATATTGAGCGTCGTGGTGAAGAACGTATCCCTGTTTTAAAACCAGACACTAAATTATCACATCGACATTCAGATACCGAAGTAGCAGTAAAGATTGTAGATATTACGTTCTTTGGTGTGTACCTAAAACTTGATCATTTGGATCAGCTTGGTTTTGTTAGCCAGCATCCACGAGATTTAGCCTTACATTTAGCTGATGAAGAAGGTGAGTTTAAAATAGAATGTTTAACATTTGAGGCAACTGAACAAGGTTTACGTATCTTGTTTAAACACGGTAGTTTCGACGTTGCGGATCGTTTATCTCGTTTTATTGAGCGTCAGAAACAAATTTAATTATTTTTTAATAAAGTTTAAAAGAGAAGTGTTTTGAATTCACTTCTCTTTTTTTTGACTTTTATTTATTGGTGGCTTGAATCATCCAAACAAGATCACCGAGATGCTGTTCCTTGTTTTCTAAACGTGTTTGTTCAAAAAATTCTTTAGGTTGAAGCACTTCAACTTGCTTAAAACCGGCTTCATGAAAAAAATTCTCTACCTCTGCTGGTGTCTTAAAGTGGAAGCTAAAAGCGCTGCGTGACATTAATTTCAATAAACGACTACTATTCCAGATAATGGTTGCTAATTTATTTTGAGTGGGTTCTGGATAAAGATCGGTTAAATAATGAAGTTCTTTGAAGTCACGGCCATAGATCGCAATTGCTTGAATAAGTTGCTTAAGTAACGGCTTTTCAAAGTAGTTAATTAAGCCTTCACTAATAATCACCAAAGGTCGTTTAGGGTCAAAGACTTTAAATACGTTTGCAAATGCTTCTGTAAATAAATCAACGGATAGGACATCATCAACATGTGGTTCAATTTGTTGTAATGCTGCTTGTTTTGTTGCGGCCATATCAGGTAAGTCAAGTTCACGATAGCAAATGTCTGAGTGATGCTGTCTAAACCACCAACCTCGTGGCGATAAGCCACATGCAATTTCAAGTACTTGTAGGTTTGGATGTCGCTGAATCAATTGCTCTAAATGCGTATCAAGCATGGTATGACGTTGTTTCAAGGTTGTTCGCATACTTCCACCAACATACTTTTCTGCCCAACTTTCAATCGGATGGACTAAGGCTGCTAGTGTTTTTCCTTTAGTTGTCGCTAATGCAGGATGGGAAATGCCCATTTGATACCAAATATAGCCGGTATAGTGTGCAGTAAATGAAATATGGCGGTGTTTCGAAAGTTGTTGTGTCATCTGTCCTAGACTCAATTTTTTCATTTTATTCTGTTCCCATGCACAACCCATTTGCGCGAGGAAATTGACCTATTCATTTTTAAATAGATCAATTGGAGATGGCGTGTTAAATCATCTTTTGCTTATTGGCAAGTTAAAACGAATTCTTAAAGTCTTCAATGACTTTTTTTACGTTCTGCCAACTTTCATCTAAATTTAGTGTTGAGCCTACTTGGATGTTTGGGATTTTACCGCGCATACGCTCTAGACGTTGTTGATTTGGTAAAGCAAGCTTCCCGATACCATCTAAGGCTGTACATGCTGCTGTTCGATCATTACACACTAATCCCATATCACAACCCGCATTTAATGCCGCTTGAATACGTGCATCAGCACCACCAGCAACACATGCGGCTTGCATACTGAGATCATCAGAGAACAAAACGCCGTCAAATTTTAACTGCTGGCGTAAGATATTCTGCAGCCAGAATGAAGAAAAGCCAGCAGGGTTTGGATCGACTTGATCATAAATCACATGCGCTGGCATCAGTGCATCGAGCTGAGGCATCAACTTGATAAAACTTTGCATGTCTTTGTCATAAATTTCTTGATATGAACGGCTGTCAATCGCCGCTGCAACGTGCGAATCGGCTTTCACAGAACCGTGTCCAGGAAAGTGTTTTCCAGTCGTTGCCATACCTGCTTGTTTCATTCCACGCATAAAGGCATCAGCGAGCGGCACGATGTCTTGCATATTTTTAGCAAAGCCTCGATCACCAATCACATCACTAATGTCATTCAGGTCTAAGACTGGAGCAAAACTAAAATCGATACCTACAGCGAGAACCTCAGTTGCCATTAACCAACCACACTGTTGGGCTAACTCAATTGCTTGTTCGGGATGATGTGCATAATGTTCACCAAGTCGCCCCATTGCAGGTAACAAGGTGAAGCCTTGTCTTAAACGTTGAACACGCCCACCTTCTTGATCGACAGCAATCAGAATATCTGGACGGACTTGGCGCATATGATCAGTTAAAGCGCGAACTTGTTGAGGAGACTCAATATTTCGTGCAAATAAAATCATGCCACCGACTTGCGGAGCTTGTAATAGTTCAATATCTTCTTGAGTAAGTTCTGTGCCAGCAACGTCTAGCATCAATGCGCCGATCATATAGATTCCATTTGAATTTTGATGTAAAAAAGCGATAGCTAAATTGTGCAATGATTTGCTACATTTTGTCAGTACAGAATATGATAAAACTACATGATATTGATGATAAGTGCTTGTTGGTCATTTATTTACAATGATTAACGCGTACTACAGTTTGGTAAAAATATTGAATGAAATATGTTCATATTGATTGTACTAGCATGTAATAATTGCCATATCCAAGGAAGTACCAAAATTTTATGAAACTTCAAATGATAGCGTGTGCAGTTGCAATCGCGACTGGTGGTTTATTTTTTTCTCATACAATGAATGAGGCATTTGCGGCAACGGAAGCTCCTGTTGTTTCAACCGTGATCAAGCCATCACAAGAACAAGCATTGGTCGCACGTCAGTTGGCAACATTAGTTGATCGTCAGCATTATCTAAATATGCGTTTAGATGCTGCGACATCAAATCGTATTCTAGATATGTATTTGGATAGCTTAGATCCAGATCATTCATTATTTCTGAGCAGTGAAGTTTCAGAATATAAAAATAAATATGGTTCAAATTTTGGTAGCTCATTAAAAGCAGGAAACCTAACTGGACCTTTTGCGATTCATGCCCAATATCGTGAACGCTTGAAACAGTTCTACGAATTTATGTTGGCTGAATTGAAGAAGCCGCAAAATTTACAGCAAAAGGGTGTTTACCTTGATATAGATCGCGAAAAAGCGCCTTATTTTCAGACTTCTGCCGAGCAACAAGCACATTGGCAGAGAATGTTGGTGTCTCAATTAATTAATTTAACGATTAGCAAAGAAGAAGAGCAGGCGAAACAAAAAGCTTTGAAAGCAGATCCATCGCTTGCCAATGGTCAGGACTTAACTGGACCTGAAGACTTAACACCAGTTCAGACGCTCACGAAACGTTATACACGCCAGTTAGAACGTATGGGACGTGTCAAGAGTGATGATGTGTTAGATAAAACACTCAATGCCATGCTTGCAACGTATGATCCACACAGTAATTATTATCCTCCTATCGATGCAATGGAACTAAACCGTCAAACCACCCTACAACTTGAAGGTATTGGGGTATCCATTCGTCCAGAGCGAGGCAATGAGGATTACACCAAGATTGAAACCATTGTTGAAGGTGGGCCAGCGAGTAAATCTGGTCAAATCAAATCAGGAGATCGAATCATTGGCGTTGCCCAAGACGGCGAAAAAATGATTGATGTCATTGGTTGGTCGAGTTCAGAAATTGTTGGATTGATTCGTGGTAAGCGTGGAACTAAAGTAACTGTTCGCTTACTCGGTGCGGGCGCTTCCATGAGCCAAGCACGTAATGTCAGCTTGGTCCGAGATGTGATTCAGGAAGAAGATGCTGGGGTTCGCTCTCGTACGGTTGAGATTACACGTGATGGAAAAAAACATCTTTTCGGTGTAATTGAAATTCCATCATTCTATTTCGATTATCGTTCACGTCGAGCTGGTACAGAATATCGTTCAGTTTCTGAAGATACAGCAAAAGCATTTGAATCGCTCAAAGCACAGAAAGTAGAAGGTGTTCTGGTTGATTTACGTAATGACCCAGGTGGTTCATTAGAAGAGGTTGCTCGTATGCTGGGTCAGGTGATTAAGTCTGGTCCAGTCGTACAAATTCGGGATGGCAATGGCAATGTGAATGTTTTTGAAGACACTGATGGCGGAGAGCAAATTTATGCTGGACCAATGGCTGTGCTCGTTAATTTAGCATCTGCGTCTGCGAGTGAGATATATTCTGCTGCAATCCAAGATTATGAACGCGGTATTATTATTGGTAGTACTACGACAGGAAAAGGCACCGCTCAGGTTCAATTAGATTCCTTAGCACATGGACAAGCAACATTAACGCAACGCAAATTCTATCGTGTCACGGGTGGAAGTACGCAGAACAAAGGCGTAATTCCTGATATCAAACTTGTTGATATTTACAATGAGGAGTTTGGTGAGCGTAAAGCTAAAAATGCATTGAAATGGGATACCATTCCAACAGCTCCTTTCAAGCGCGAAGGTTCTGTGCAACCGTATATTGCTAAGCTTACCCAATCTTCTGAACAGCGGGTGAAAGCTGATTCACAATTTAATTATTTAGAAGCTCGAAAACTGATCGCACAAAAAAGTTCTGATCAGAAGAAAGTTGAGTTAGATATTGCTCAACGTCGGGCTGAGCTAATTGATTTAGAAAAGCAAACACTCAATGCTGAAAATCAGCGTCGTATAGCGACAGGTCAGGCACCTTATGCCAACTGGGAAAGCTATCAGGCTTCGATTGATGCATTAATTGAGTCACGTGCCAAAATGAAAGCTTATGCACGACCAGCATTGCCTGAAGAAGAAACTTTTATTACAGAAGCTGCAAATGTCTTGATTGACTACGCAAAGTTGCAAAGCCATTAAACTACAGTTATAGAAATATAAAAAAGCCCTCAAATTGAGGGCTTTTTTATTGATTAGATTTTTAGTTATTCACACGAATCCAAATTTGACTACGACCTAATACTGATACGCCTACATATCCTCGTAAGTGTAAACGCTGTCCATTATTACTTACTTTTGCTGCAAGACTATAAATACGACCACTGTTTGGATCTAAGATTTTGCCACCAGAATAAGATAAGTCTTTTTTATGCTTTAACTTGGTGATAACAGTCAAACCGAGGATAGGTTTGTTGGTGTAAGGAGTTGGGCAGCCCGTACAAAATTCTTTTGGTATATAACCTGTGCGTGGCGTGATTTTAGTGATTTTACCAATATATGTTCCATCGGCTTCTTGGGTGATTTCAACTTGCCCTTTGGGTGCTCCAGTTAGATCATCAACACTTTGCCAAGTACCTATAATATCCTGTGCAAAAGTCAAATGGCTAAGACTAAATAAGAAGAAAAACGTAATTAGTTTTGTGTACATGTTAAGCTACTCAGCCACTATTATTGTCTCTCTATTATTTCGGATTTCTAACAACACATTCAATCATTATTTTACATTTGTGTATTTTTTTTAATAATTGAAATTTCAATGAATTTTTTTAATGTTTAAGAAAAAACACCTTTCATTCAGAACGAAAAAAAGGTGTTTTATAGTGCTAAACCGTGATCAATTTGATCAAATACGGAAATGGTTGGCGCGATGATATCGTTTTAAAAATTATTCATCGCGAATCCAGATCTGATTACGACCTAACGCAGATACTCCAAGATAGCCACGTAAGTGTAAACGTTTACCATTTGAACTTAATTTCGCTTTCATACTATAAACTTTACCTGTATTCGGATCTAGGATACGTCCATTAACGTAGTTAATTCCTTCACCATGTTTTAAGCCTGTCATAACGTCTAAACCTAAAATTGGTTTGTTGGTATATGGCGCCGGACAGCCCACACATATTTCTTTAGGTGTGTAGCCTGCTCGTGGAGTAATCTTTACAACCTTACCCGCATAAGTACCGTTCGCTTCTTGACGAATTTCAACCAAAGCTTTTGGTGCGCCAGTTTTGTCATCGATACTTTGCCACATACCTGTAATATCTTCTGCAAAGCTAAAACTGCTTATCGCAGAGAGAATCAACGCGCCTAATAATTGTTTGCCCATCATTAAAAATCCTTTTAACGTTTGAACTTTCATTATGTAGGATTTTTGACAACTAGTTCAATATTAATTGACATCTGTGTGACAAATTAAGTAAGAGACAAAATAAAAGTGGGTAGCCATATAGCAGTAAATACACCATTCACAGCCATCCCAAAAGCAGCGTAACGACCTGTAACAGGGCCTCGCTGCCATGCTTGTGCTGTACCAATTGCATGAGCAGCCAAACCTAGAGCTAAGCCTGAAGCCCGTTCATCATGGATATGTTTTAAAATCCACGGAGAAAATGCGGCACCAATGACTCCAGATAAAATCACAATCAGTGACACCATCATCAGAGGAGCGTGTAATAGTGTGGCAATATTCAGAGCAATTGGCGTCGTTACAGCTCGGGTCGCAAAAGCCATAATTGTTGGTTCTGACATATGTAATAAATATGCAAGTCCCATCGGCAATGCAACTGCACTGATACTTGCAAAACACAAAATGCCAATCATCGATTTAATTGGCAAATCATCATAACGCATCGCAGCTAGAGGGATGGCTAAAGCTACAGTAACGTAGCCAAGTAAATGATTAAATATACTATTCACATTATTCATGTAATGTTCATAAGGAATACCCAAAATTGCGAGTAGCCCGATCACGATAAACATCGCAAAAACAATTAATGGAATCTGTGGAATTTTTTTATTTAAAGGTTTTGCGATGAGATAACTGATTAAGGTAATCACGAATCCATATATAACCATCAACATATTCATGAACTCCTATAACCAGCGTTTTGCCATTTTGGCGTAAATCCACAATGGCAATAAAGTACTCAGGGTTAAGACAAATAAAAAGATTGGAATTTCTTTGCCTAAATGTACCAACATGATCAAAGAGCCAGCACAGATTGGCAAAAATGCAAAAGCACTTTCTTTCATGATTTTGTTGTTGGTATCTATAAGACGATTGGATATTTTTCTAAATCTTCTCCAAATTAATAAAGTTGCAAGTAAGCTGATCAGCCCGACGAGATTACCTAATTCTGGATGATGAAAGACCGTGGTAATAGCAACAGCGCCTTCGCGAAATACAATAATTAATATAATCGTGCAAAACCAAGCTGTCCAATCAATTTCTTTCATCTTTTTTCTAACTCTCACTTATGAACGATTATTACATTGATGCTTACTTTTCAAATTCTTCCAAAGGCCTGTGAAATAAGGCTGCTTGGTTTCCAAGAATTTCATCTAATGGTAGATGTGCTTGTTTGATCAGTTGATGCAATTTTTGTGGAGCAATACAAACTGATAAATGCAAATCACCTTGCTCATCATATTGTTCAGTTTGAATGACATTGAGTGTATAAAGTTGTGTGCGTAGTTTACCGTAAGCAGGTTTGAGAACTAAGTCGAAATGTTGTAACTGTCCCATCAGGCATTGTTGAACAGCTTGGCTTAATAAATCTAATCCCTGCCCAGAATGCGCAGAAACATAAACGCGATCAGGTAAATCTGCTGCTTTATAAATGATTTTTGCCGTATCACCGCTGAGATCAATTTTATTGTAAACATGAAGAATCGGTGCATCGGCTCCAATTTCTTTCAGCACAGATTCCACTGCTTCGATTTGTTCAGGCATGTTAGGGCTACTGCTGTCAATTACATGCAAAAGTAAGGTCGCTTCTAGCGTTTCTTCCAAAGTCGCTTTGAAAGATTCAACCAAATCATGCTGTAAATTTCTCACAAATCCAACTGTATCTGCGAGTACGACAGTACCGATACCATCCCATTCTAGACGACGTAAGGTTGGATCGAGCGTTGCAAAAAGTTGGTCTGCTGCATAGACATCACTTTGGGCTAAAATATTAAACAGTGTCGATTTACCTGCATTGGTATAACCAACCAAAGAAATCGTTGGAATTGCTGCTTTTTGGCGTGCGGCACGACCTTGTAACCGGGTCTGTTGAACTTTAACCAATTTGTCTTTCAGTTGGGTAATACGTACTTTAATGAGTCGGCGGTCAGTTTCAAGTTGTGATTCACCAGGACCACGTAGACCAATCCCACCTTTTTGTTGTTCTAAATTACCTGTGAAGCCTCGAATTAAGCGCGTTGATAAATGCTTAAGTTGGGCAAGTTCAACTTGTAATTTTCCTTCGTGTGTACGCGCTCGTAATGCGAAGATATCTAAAATAAGCCCTGTGCGATCAATCACACGGCATTTTAAGATTCTTTCTAAATTACGTTCTTGGGCTGGTGAAAGAGAGTGATCAAAGATGACTAATTCAGCTTCTAGCTGCTGAACTAATTCTGCGATTTCATCCACTTTGCCTGAGCCAATAAAAAATTTAGGGTCTGGCTTATTTCTTTGTACAGAAATATGTTCAAGAATTTCAGCACCAGCGGATTGAGCGAGCAATCGAAACTCTTCAGCATCAAGGTCATCGAGTAACTGCACAGAAACACTGACTAAAATTGCTCGTTCACCACCTTGTTGCCGCTCAAAAAATTCCACGCTGTTATCATATCCTGAGTATAGAAGCCTTATTCTAGAATAAACTTCAAGCAAAGGGCAAAGGCTTCATGGATTTATATGACATGATGATGAAGAAGTTTGATAAAACCAACGAGTGTGCCGATATATAAAATTGACCAGCCAAAAAATATTCTTAAAGCATAGCCATAAGGAATATTCACTTGATTATGAGATGTTGTGTGTTGAGGATTCATCACATGACCTCTTAATTTGTTAATTCGATTTATTTATGATATTTAATTTAAAAAACCTTTTAAAATTGAAAATAATTATATTCACATTCGTTTTTTCTCATGGTGGTAACTTTTATAAATAGATACGGGCATGATATAAGTGAGCTAGTTCAATGCAATGTGCATACATGCGTACGGTTTTAATGATTTATGACTCAAGAAGCAACAGCAGCAAATAACACACCATTAAATTTAATCTCTAAATTGAGCTTGTATAGTAAAAAATTAGCCTCAGGTCTAGAAACAATTGGTGAAGGTTTTTATCTCATTTATCGACACGGTTTATACAAGGATCCGAATAATCCAACGAATACGCGTTATGTTCAGTATTTTTGCCGCCGTTTATGCGAAGTTTTTAATATCGAAGTGCAGATTCATGGCACTATTCCACGAGAACCAGCGCTTTGGGTGAGTAATCATATTTCTTGGTTAGATGTTGCTGTACTTGGCTCTGGAGCACGTATCTTCTTCTTAGCAAAAGCAGAGGTCGAAAAATGGCCTATTTTGGGTAATCTAGCAAAAGGCGGTGGAACCTTATTTATTAAGCGAGGTTCTGGTGACTCAATCCGAATAAAAGAACAAATTACAGCGTTTTTAAAACAAGATATTCCCGTTTTGTTCTTTCCAGAAGCCACAACCACAGATGGTCGTCAGGTCAAAAAAGTACATGGGCGCTTATTGGGTGCTGCCATTGATGCGCAACGTCCAGTTCAAATTTGTGTGATTTGCTATGTCAATCAGCAAGGTGAATTAGATTTGGTCGCACCATTTATTGGTGAAATGTCTTTTGCAGAACATGTACAACGTGTTTTAGAAATGCCAAAAGTTACCGCACATTTATTGACCCTACCTGCAATTCCTGTAACAGACCATACGGTAGATAGCTTAACTAAAGAAGTTGATCGTCAAATGCGAGCAGGGCTGCTTGAGTTACAAAGCAAAGTTTTAAATACGCTGCCATAACAATACTCGCTTTAAATTACATAAAGCCTTCAATTGGCAGCCATGAAATAATTTTCATTCCTGCCTTTTGCCACCATTTCATTCGAGGTTCTTTGGTGTAGATGACAGGGCCTTGTGGTGTTTCACGTCGCCATGTAATTTTTTTATTGGCATCTAACACTAATTTATAGGCATATTTACGTAGATTTTGATCCATAGTCGCATGAACAGCCTGCGCTAAAGGTGGGCTATCTAAAAGCACGCCAATTTCAGTGTTCAGGTATGCAGAGCGTGGATCAAAATTAAATGAACCAATAAAAACTTGCTTTTCATCTAGCGCCATCAGTTTGGCATGTAAACTGGAACGGCTTAGTCCTTTGATATTTACTTTTGCTTTCTTCGCGAGTTCTTCGGTATGTTTATCGAGATCATTTTTATTTAATGCGGGGAGAAACTCATATAGCTGTACACCATGTTCCAGTAAATCCTGACGATATTTTCCATAAAATGCATGAACAACAGCGACATCGTTTGCCTGAAATGAGTTTGTGAGCACTCGAACCTCGATTCCATCTTTTGCAAGATCATTGAGAATTTTAGCCCCCTTTTTTTCAGGGACAAAGTAAGCTGAGATGAGGTCAATATTTTTTTCAGGTTGTTCTAAATGGTTAATCAATTGGAAATTAAGGTGTTCTTGTTTTTTGGCTTTTGATTTAATTTTGTCAGGAGAGTCTTTTACAACTTCAGCTTTTACCCAGTTTAAAGGAATATCCCGACTGATAATTGAATCAATTGCCTGTGAGTTACCAGTCAAATCAAGATAATTCTGTACCGTTGCTCGCTTAGAATGTTCATCAAGTTGCTGTTTTAGGCTCTCATAGCTTAAGCGATGAGCATTTTGATTGACAATTTCCCTTACATCGTAAGCGTAACTATGATTCCAGTATTCATCAAAAGACTGTGAAATATCAGTGACTGCTGTACCCACGAGCATCACATCAACATCAGAAAACTGGTAGTTATCACTGACATTATAATATTGATTAGTCATGTTTCTGCCACCAATTAGAGCAACTTGATGGTCTGCAATAAAGCTCTTATTGTGCATTCTGCGGTTGATACGTTTTAAGTCTAAAACCATATCAAGCGCACGGTATTTGCGAAAACGATAGGGATTGAATAATTTAACGTCAATATTTGGATGCTGTGCCAGAGCTAAGAAGATTCCTTCAGTTTTTTTTGCGTTATTATCATCAATAAGTAATCGCACTTTGACACCACGATCTGCTGCGCGAATCAGCGCATGCAAAGCAAGAGCACCTACTTTGTCATTGTCCCAAATATAATATTGCAAATCTAAGGTTTTCTCTGCCTTATCAATTAAACGTAGTCGTGCTGCTAACGCTTCTAGGGGTTCAAATAAAACGTGATAACCCGTCAATCCAGGATTTTGTTGTTCTAAAGGTTGAATGATCTGAGCCAAAGTTGTCTGGTTTATTTCTAATTGTTGAATGTTAGATTGTTGTATTGGCTCTATTTTATGTTTAGGTAGTGTGCTGCATCCTGTGATTGTGATCGCAATACTGCAATAAATCGCAAGCATACTTTTATTGTAAGTAGTTGTACTTATTTTTGTATGTTTACGATTTAGATGAGAAAATTGCGTCATAATCTTTACTGATTAAAAGTTGGACTTGAGTATAGCATTTCATCAAAAATTATAAATATGAGATGCGATGTATGCCCTAATGTCAGATTAATGAGAGTGGTAATGTCGAATTCAGACACAGTTATATTAATTTTCTATACTATTTTTATTGTTTTAGCCTTATGGGCATTCGCTCAGGCATGGATTCATCAAGCAAGAACTGAAACGATTCATCCTTTCAAAGCTTTTGTACATCTAGCTGCATTTTATCTTTCTTATTTGTTAGTTCCTCTCTGGTTTTTTACCTTGTATGCAGGTTGGTCTGAGTTTTACAGTTTACATGAAAGTATTTTTGTTTTCCTTTTAACGAGCATATTGATTTATGCACGATTTATTGAGCCACATATGGTTCATATTAAACATCATCAATACCGTTTAAATTCGGATCGTGATTTTATTCAACCCGTTAAAGTGGCCTTAATTGCAGATATGCATGTGGGATTGTTTTCTGGTCATGAACGTCAATTAAAAAGCATTGTTAAAAAGTTAAATGAAGCTAAACCAGATATTGTGGTGGTTGCAGGTGATTGGACTTATGAACCTGAAAATCGTTTGATTCAGGAGCTCTCTGTTTTAAAGGAAATCCAAGCACCCGTTTATTCTGTGCCAGGGAATCATGATGAGCAATATCCAGGTCCTCCAATACAATCATTGCTCAAAGCGGCATTAGAACAAAATAATGTGATTGATATAGAAGGGCAGATTATCGATTTTGATGAGTTTCGCTTAATTGGCATTGGTGATCTGTGGGCAGGGAAGGCAAATATGCGATTTATGCCAGACTTACCACAAGATAAACCATGGCTCATTTTATCTCATAACCCTGATACAGTAGATATGGTGCCGGCATTACCTACACGGCCATTAATGCTTGCTGGTCATACCCATGGTGGACAAATAGAACTTCCTTGGATTACAACGTATATTATGAAAAAAGTGTCTATCTTGGGGCACAAAAAAGGTTTTTATACACATGAACACGCTGATGTATTTGTAACGGTTGGAACAGGTATGGTTGGCGTTCCATTTCGATTTAGGGTTCCACCGACGATTGATATTATTCAACTCATATAAATTAAAAAAGCCAACTTTAAATAGTTGGCTTTTAACAAAAATTGCAAGTTAAGAAATAATAATAATCGTAACTCTGCGATTATTCGCGCGGTTCTCATCAGAAGTATTGGGCACGAAAGGTTGGCTTGCACCACGACCAATCACAGTGACATTATTGGGTTTGAAACCCTGATGAATAAAAATCGAAGAAACGCTTTGAGCGCGTTCTTCAGACAATTTCTGGTTATATTCAGGATTACCAATATCATCAGTGTGACCCACAACTTTTAATTTTTGCAGATCATACTTGTTCAATTGATTGGCAAGACGAACGATTTCTCTTTGATTTTCAAGTTTAATATCTGCTTTATTAAAGTCAAAAAGTAAACGTTCAGGCAGACCAAGACTCCAACCTTCTTCTGTTAAAACGAAACCTTCTTTTTTTAGCATTTTGACTTGACGATATTTCAAAGGACCAAAACTTAAACAGCCAGTCAATGTTAGGCAGAGTAATGCTACAAAGGATATCTTAAAAGTGTGAGCGCGCATAACATGTCCTAAATTTCTGGTTTATAAAGAAACCAATGTGGATTTAAATTTTTAGCTTTATACATTGCTTGATCTGCTTGCATGACTAAATTATCTGGATTGTCTGCAAACTGTGAAAATGCAATCCCTAAACTAAAGCTAAAATGGATAAGTTGACCGTTAAAATCCAAAGGCTCATCACAACTTGCTAGTAAACCTTCAGCGATTGTTTGTAAATGATCAGAATGATGGATGGTATGCAAAATGATTGCGAATTCATCACCACCCAAACGAGCAATAAAGTCTTCTTGTCTGACAGACTGCATTAATCGATTTGCCATTTCTCTTAATACCGCATCGCCAGCAAGATGACCATAATGATCATTAATTGCTTTAAACTTATTATTATCTATGAAAATCAGCGCTGAATTGTGACGAAATTTATTATTTTTAAAAATATTGAGCAATTCTTCATAAAAATAGTGTCGATTAGGTAAACCTGTGAGCTGGTCATGGTGAGCTTGAAATGAAAGTTGGAGATTCTCTTTCTGTAAATGAGTATGCCAAACTTGTATTTCTTCTAAGAGCTCATTAAATACCGTATTAAGATTTTGAAACTCTTTAATATGGTTATTTGGAAAACGTAAGTTGTAAGCTTTTTGGTCACTCACTAATTGAGCAATATGGGTTAATGGTTTGATCGCTTGCATGATTTGGCGATAGGTAAGATTAACGGACCATAACAGTGCAATCACAATAAAAAACATTGATATGGCTAAGCCAATAATGATGGTTTTTAAAAAATGTAAAATATTTTCTGAGCTGCCATATAAAACTAATTCGCCGACTTGTTTCTTATGATGAATAACCGTTAGTTTGATTGGATCATGTAGAAACCATTTATCCAAAACGCTTTGTAAAAATGATGTGTGGTCGATTTGCTTGGTACTTTCTGCTAATAATTGATGCTCTGGATCATAAACATGAATACTACGAATCGCATGTTCTGTTGTGTAGTCCGCTAAAATTTGATCAATTGCTCCTTTGTCCTTGAAGACAACAGCGGGCTGGATTCGTTCAAGTAGCGTTTGACTTAATAGTTGCAAATTTTGTTTGGCGTACGTTTCCATTGTGAATATGGAAATAGTTGCAAAGGTAAAGGAACAAATGACAACGGTAAGCGCAAAAATCGAGAACTGAGACTTACGAAATAACGCCCGTAATGAAGTGGACTGATATAAATTCGAAATCACTTTAATTACTCCGTATTCTTCGCCAAGATTAAGACTCGGGGGTCGATATGAACTTTGGAGTAACTCAAAGCATCTAGATTTACTTTAAATGTAGAAGAGGTCTTTTTGTTGTATAAGCAGAAAATACTGCCGATTTCACATGCTGGATTATTAATACTTAATGACAGTAATGAACGCGATGGATAAGCTTGAATCAAGTTTTGTTGTTGTTGCGGTGTTGTTGTTGAGAAATACACAACATGACATTCTGTTTTTTGAAAATCTTTTGAATTAACAGCTTGTACCTGATAATCATACCCAAGTTGTTTAATATTGGATTGAAATTGATTCGAAGCCTCAGCATTATCTATTACACAAATAATTGGGCGAGATGTATTCGACCACTTGCTATAACTCAATATGGTTAATGCTAATTCATAAAAATTATGATTTGAAATGGCGTAACAAATCTGACTCGTAGCGATCGACGCTAAAAGCAACAGTAATTGTACTTTTTTATTAATAAACCGTATTTCCAATCAAAAATGCCAAAAAATTTGAAGCAAGAGATACATTCTACTTAACTTAATTGTTTAAAAAAAGTTCTTATCGACAAAGAAAGTAGACAAAAAGTAACTGATTAGCCTAAAAAACGTTCACTTAAATAAAAAGATTAGGAAAGGGGGTTGTATTGGGTAGGGAATACTGTAGAATGCACATCCATCGGCGGTGATGCAGATAAAAACTTGTTGAGAAACAAGGATTTGGCTAGAAAGGTTAGATTCTTGGGTTGATTGGTAGGTTTAAAAAATATCGAAATTACCTGTTGACTTTAGTTTAGATTAGAGTAACATAGCCGACCTAGCTTGATGATGACGAATCATCGAGAAGATCATTAAGAGAATAGAAGAACAACTTGTGTGGATTTTTACTGGTTGATCGATCGAAAATATTTCATTGATTGAATGGTAGAAATTTCTCGAAGTTTATTTGAGCGAATTTTTAGTCAGAAAATTGATGAGCCAAGATTTGTAGCCATAAGCTACTAATGATTTTAAACTGAAGAGTTTGATCATGGCTCAGATTGAACGCTGGCGGCAGGCTTAACACATGCAAGTCGAGCGGAGATGAGGTGCTTGCACCTTATCTTAGCGGCGGACGGGTGAGTAATGCTTAGGAATCTGCCATTTAGTGGGGGACAACATTCCGAAAGGAATGCTAATACCGCATACGTCCTACGGGAGAAAGCAGGGGATCTTCGGACCTTGCGCTAAATGATGAGCCTAAGTCGGATTAGCTAGTTGGTGGGGTAAAGGCCTACCAAGGCGACGATCTGTAGCGGGTCTGAGAGGATGATCCGCCACACTGGGACTGAGACACGGCCCAGACTCCTACGGGAGGCAGCAGTGGGGAATATTGGACAATGGGCGGAAGCCTGATCCAGCCATGCCGCGTGTGTGAAGAAGGCCTTTTGGTTGTAAAGCACTTTAAGCGAGGAGGAGGCTACTAGTATTAATACTACTGGATAGTGGACGTTACTCGCAGAATAAGCACCGGCTAACTCTGTGCCAGCAGCCGCGGTAATACAGAGGGTGCGAGCGTTAATCGGATTTACTGGGCGTAAAGCGTGCGTAGGCGGCTGATTAAGTCGGATGTGAAATCCCTGAGCTTAACTTAGGAATTGCATTCGATACTGGTCAGCTAGAGTATGGGAGAGGATGGTAGAATTCCAGGTGTAGCGGTGAAATGCGTAGAGATCTGGAGGAATACCGATGGCGAAGGCAGCCATCTGGCCTAATACTGACGCTGAGGTACGAAAGCATGGGGAGCAAACAGGATTAGATACCCTGGTAGTCCATGCCGTAAACGATGTCTACTAGCCGTTGGGGCCTTTGAGGCTTTAGTGGCGCAGCTAACGCGATAAGTAGACCGCCTGGGGAGTACGGTCGCAAGACTAAAACTCAAATGAATTGACGGGGGCCCGCACAAGCGGTGGAGCATGTGGTTTAATTCGATGCAACGCGAAGAACCTTACCTGGCCTTGACATACTAGAAACTTTCCAGAGATGGATTGGTGCCTTAGGGAATCTAGATACAGGTGCTGCATGGCTGTCGTCAGCTCGTGTCGTGAGATGTTGGGTTAAGTCCCGCAACGAGCGCAACCCTTTTCCTTATTTGCCAGCGAGTAATGTCGGGAACTTTAAGGATACTGCCAGTGACAAACTGGAGGAAGGCGGGGACGACGTCAAGTCATCATGGCCCTTACGGCCAGGGCTACACACGTGCTACAATGGTCGGTACAAAGGGTTGCTACCTAGCGATAGGATGCTAATCTCAAAAAGCCGATCGTAGTCCGGATTGGAGTCTGCAACTCGACTCCATGAAGTCGGAATCGCTAGTAATCGCGGATCAGAATGCCGCGGTGAATACGTTCCCGGGCCTTGTACACACCGCCCGTCACACCATGGGAGTTTGTTGCACCAGAAGTAGGTAGTCTAACCGCAAGGAGGACGCTTACCACGGTGTGGCCGATGACTGGGGTGAAGTCGTAACAAGGTAGCCGTAGGGGAACCTGCGGCTGGATCACCTCCTTAACGAAAGATTGACGATCGGTAAGAATCCACAACAAGTTGTTCTTCGAAGATGTATCTGAGGGTCTGTAGCTCAGTTGGTTAGAGCACACGCTTGATAAGCGTGGGGTCACAAGTTCAAGTCTTGTCAGACCCACCAAATCTGAAAGATATATCGTTCATTAAGTGATAAGCTGGGGACTTAGCTTAGTTGGTAGAGCGCCTGCTTTGCACGCAGGAGGTCAGGAGTTCGACTCTCCTAGTCTCCACCATGTACTTTACAGAGTACAAGCTAAGAAGATTATAGAGTTTAGTGAATACAGTCTAATTTGACTGGTTTATTAATCTCTGTGATTTATCACAGTTTACTGCAAGCTGACGAGGCTGTAGTTAATCATTAACAGATTAGAATTTGAGTCTGAAATAAATTGTTCAAACTCGATTAAATAGGAAGATAACAAGTAATTGTTAAATTAATATTTAATCTGAGAACTAGCAAAAACACTGAATCAAGCGTTTTGGTATATGAATTTAGATTGAAGCTGTATGGTGATTAAGTTCACAGACAACGAATAGTAGCAATTAAGTTTGCAACGCTAACACTGACTTGTATGTGTTAACGACTGTTTGGGGTTGTATAGTCAAGTAATTAAGTGCATGTGGTGGATGCCTTGGCAGTCAGAGGCGATGAAAGACGTAATAGCCTGCGATAAGCTCCGGGGAGGCGGCAAATATCCTTTGATCCGGAGATTTCTGAATGGGGGAACCCACCCGCTATAAGGCGGGTATCATAAGCTGAATACATAGGCTTATGAAGCGAACGAGGGGAAGTGAAACATCTCAGTACCCTTAGGAAAAGAAATCAATTGAGATTCCCTTAGTAGCGGCGAGCGAACGGGGAGCAGCCCATTAAGTTGTGTGTGTTCTAGTGGAACGCTCTGGGAAGTGCGAACGTAGAGGGTGATATTCCCGTACACGAAAGGGCACACACAATGATGACGAGTAGGGCGAGGCACGTGAAACCTTGTCTGAATATGGGGGGACCATCCTCCAAGGCTAAATACTCCTGACTGACCGATAGTGAACCAGTACCGTGAGGGAAAGGCGAAAAGAACCCCTGTGAGGGGAGTGAAATAGATCCTGAAACCGCATGCATACAAGCAGTGGGAGCCGACTTGTTCGGTGACTGCGTACCTTTTGTATAATGGGTCAGCGACTTATATTCAGTAGCGAGGTTAACCGTATAGGGGAGCCGTAGAGAAATCGAGTCTTAATAGGGCGTTTAGTTGCTGGGTATAGACCCGAAACCAGGCGATCTATCCATGAGCAGGTTGAAGGTTGGGTAACACTAACTGGAGGACCGAACCCACTGTCGTTGAAAAGCCAGGGGATGACTTGTGGATAGGGGTGAAAGGCTAATCAAGCCTGGTGATAGCTGGTTCTCCCCGAAAGCTATTTAGGTAGCGCCTCGGACGAATACCATTGGGGGTAGAGCACTGTTTCGGCTAGGGGGTCATCCCGACTTACCAAACCGATGCAAACTCCGAATACCAATGAGTACTATCCGGGAGACAGACTGCGGGTGCTAACGTCCGTAGTCAAGAGGAAAACAATCCAGACCGCCAGCTAAGGCCCCAAAATCATAGTTAAGTGGGAAACGATGTGGGAAGGCATAGACAGCTAGGAGGTTGGCTTAGAAGCAGCCACCCTTTAAAGAAAGCGTAATAGCTCACTAGTCGAGTCGGCCTGCGCGGAAGATGTAACGGGGCTAAAACTATGTGCCGAAGCTGCGGATTTGACAATAGTCAAGTGGTAGGGGAGCGTTCTGTAAGCCGATGAAGGTGTATTGAGAAGTATGCTGGAGGTATCAGAAGTGCGAATGCTGACGTGAGTAACGACAAAACGGGTGAAAAACCCGTTCGCTGAAAGACCAAGGGTTCCAGTCCAACGTTAATCGGGGCTGGGTGAGTCGACCCCTAAGGCGAGGCCGAGAGGCGTAGTCGATGGGAAATTGGTTAATATTCCAATACTTCTGTGTAATGCGATGAGAGGACGGAGAAGGTTAAGTCAGCCTGGCGTTGGTTGTCCAGGTGGAAGGTTGTAGGCATGTATCTTAGGCAAATCCGGGGTACTCTATGCTGAGAACTGATAGCAAGCTGTACTTGTACAGTGAAGTGGCTGATACCATGCTTCCAGGAAAAGTCTCTAAGCTTCAGTTACACAGGAATCGTACCCGAAACCGACACAGGTGGTCAGGTCGAGTAGACCAAAGCGCTTGAGAGAACTCTGCTGAAGGAACTAGGCAAAATGGTACCGTAACTTCGGGAGAAGGTACGCTGCTGACGGTGATGGGACTTGCTCCCTGAGCTATTGGCAGCCACAGAAACCAGGCCGCTGCAACTGTTTATTAAAAACATAGCACTCTGCAAACACGAAAGTGGACGTATAGGGTGTGATGCCTGCCCGGTGCTGGAAGGTTAATTGATGGGGTTAGCGTAAGCGAAGCTCTTGATCGAAGCCCCAGTAAACGGCGGCCGTAACTATAACGGTCCTAAGGTAGCGAAATTCCTTGTCGGGTAAGTTCCGACCTGCACGAATGGCATAATGATGGCGGCGCTGTCTCCAGCAGAGGCTCAGTGAAATCGAAATCGCTGTGAAGATGCAGTGTACCCGCGGCTAGACGGAAAGACCCCGTGAACCTTTACTGCAGCTTGACATTGAACTTTGACCTTACTTGTGTAGGATAGGTGGGAGGCTTTGAAGTTGGAACGCTAGTTCCAATGGAGCCGTCCTTGAAATACCACCCTGGTAATGTTGAGGTTCTAACTCTGCCCCGTAATCCGGGGCGAGGACCATGTCTGGTGGGTAGTTTGACTGGGGCGGTCTCCTCCTAAAGAGTAACGGAGGAGTACGAAGGTGCGCTCAGCGTGGTCGGAAATCACGCGTAGAGTATAAAGGCAAAAGCGCGCTTAACTGCGAGACCCACAAGTCGAGCAGGTACGAAAGTAGGTCTTAGTGATCCGGTGGTTCTGTATGGAAGGGCCATCGCTCAACGGATAAAAGGTACTCTGGGGATAACAGGCTGATACCGCCCAAGAGTTCATATCGACGGCGGTGTTTGGCACCTCGATGTCGGCTCATCTCATCCTGGGGCTGAAGCAGGTCCCAAGGGTATGGCTGTTCGCCATTTAAAGAGGTACGCGAGCTGGGTTTAGAACGTCGTGAGACAGTTCGGTCCCTATCTACCGTGGGCGCTGGAAATTTGAGAGGATCTGCTCCTAGTACGAGAGGACCAGAGTGGACGAACCTCTGGTGTACCGGTTGTGACGCCAGTCGCATCGCCGGGTAGCTATGTTCGGAAGGGATAACCGCTGAAAGCATCTAAGCGGGAAGCCTACCTCAAGATAAGATTTCCCTAGGAATTTATTCCTCTAAAGAGCCGTTCGAGACTAGGACGTTGATAGGTTGGGTGTGGAAGCACGGTGACGTGTGAAGCTGACCAATACTAATTGCTCGTGAGGCTTGACTATACAACACCCAAACAGTTGTTGTATTCAAGATAAATTCAATACATAACTTGATTTAGTGTGAAAACTAGTTAAAATGCTGAACACAAAGTTAGACTCAATATCTAATCCGTTAATAACTCATTTGGAAAAAGCCTTGGCATAGATAAGACCAAAGCAAGTATCCATAAACAGTTTGCTGGCGACAATAGCAAGAGTGAACCACCTGATCCCTTCCCGAACTCAGAAGTGAAACCTCTTAGCGCTGATGGTAGTGTGGCGTTTGCCATGTGAGAGTAAGTCATCGCCAGCTTTTAAATTATAAACACCCCCAACCTAACAGTTGGGGGTGTTTTTTATTCGGGGGAAAGAGGTAATTATCTTGTCAAAACTAAGTTATTAAATTTTAATTTGCATTACTATTCATAATTTGAATTTATTAAAATTTTTTAAATAGTAGTCTCGTTTTATTTGAATAATTTGATTGAATTCACTTTAATATTTTTTACTTCGAGTTAATGTATATTTACATGAAAACTATATTGTGATTACATTGGTTATATTTTTATAATGAATAATCTAGCTCCATTTTGTGAGCTTGATTGGGGATAAAAAGCAATGATGATGAATAAAAAACAACTGACTTTGAAGCTGTCAGCTATTACTGTGTCAATTTTATTGGCAAGTTGTGGGGGCGGCGGTGATGGATATTATGGTTCGTCTTCAAGTAGTAGTGGCTCAGGGACTGGGACAACAAACCCGAGTACTGGAGAGGCTGTAAAAGCTGTAAATATTAGTGCGGTTCAATTGATTGATCGGAATGGTAACTCAACTCAAGCGATTGCAGCAGAAGGAGTGATTGCTAAAGTAAAAGTAACTGATCAAACAGGTAAAGGTATTAGTGGAGCATTAGTTACATTTACAGTGACTGGCGGTGTTGTTTTAGGCAGTTCTAATGGTGCGGTATTAACTAACACGGATGGTGAAGCGAGTATTTCTGTTAAACCTGAAAATATTAATACAAATGGTGCTTATCAAATTTCTGCAATTGCAGATTTTGGTGGTACTATCGCATCAACAAAAGCGCTTAATTTTTCTCTACAAGCAACCAATATTATTTTAGTAGATTTGATAGCAGCTAGTACTCAACTGGAATCAGGTGGCTCAACAAATATCACGTTAAAAACTCAAGATGCAAATACGAAAATTAATCAAAATAATGTCAATGTAGAGTTCACTGCAACATGTGGTAAATTTGAACCAGCAACAGTTGTTTCATCAAATCAAGGAAGTGTTACAACGTCTTATAAAGCGATAGGTTCTGATGGGAAGCTCTGTACAGGCACACAGAAAATTTCAGCAAAAGGTTTAAATATCCCAGAAGTTACACTTAATGTTAGTATCAAAGCACTGCAAGCCAATTCATTGGTTTATACATCTAATAAAGTTAATTTAGGCATTAAAAAAAGTGGCTCAGCATCATCGGGTCAAATTGAATTTAGTTTGTACGCAAATGGTGTACCTGTAGCAGATCAAGATATTTTAATTGAGAAAGTGCAGACACCAGAAGATTTATCGTTTGTATCATTTGGCAATCGTAGTAACAAAACTATAAAAAGTGATTCGAGTGGTAAAGTGATTGTAAACCTCTATCCAGGAGATAAACCTGGACCTGTTGAAATAAGAGCGACTTTAGTTTCAGACACAAATGTTTCAGCTGTATCTAAAGATGTATCTGTATCCACTGGCCGTGTAACTCAAAATGGTTTAAGTTTATCTGTATCAAAAAACTCATTACAAAATACTATTGATGGGGATACTGCTACGATTACTGCACGAATGGTGGATCGTACTGGAAATCCAGTCCCAAATGGTACAGTCATTAGCTTTGTCTCTGAAGGTGGTAAAGTTGACCCAAATTGTTCATCTGTGAATGGGATATGCTCGGTAACTATAAGTACTCAAAACCCACGTCCTTTAGATAATCGTATAACCGTTCTAGCTTATGTTGAAGGTGATAAATCATACATAGATAAAGATGGTGATAATTTGTATACGGCAGGTGTAGATGCACTGACAGATATATTGGGTAATAATACAAATATTGGTGACTTTTTCAGAGATGATAATGAAGACAATATTTATAATAATAACTTAGGTGAATATTTATATAGACGCAGTGCAGGAACAGAGTCTTGTGTACCATCTACGGTACTCCAACCTAATATTGCAAAAACCTGTGATACTAATCTAGATGCTATTCTTCGCCAGCAATTATTATTTGCTTTTGCAGAAAATAGGGCAACATTTACGAATGTTAATGCAAGTAATGGTTTGTTATCTTTCCGTTTGTATGGAAATACAATGCAAAGTGTTCC
The DNA here is from genome assembly GCF_027105055.1 of Acinetobacter sp. TR3. NCBI lineage: Bacteria > Pseudomonadati > Pseudomonadota > Gammaproteobacteria > Moraxellales > Moraxellaceae > Acinetobacter > Acinetobacter sp. TR3. Next base: position 2,760,830 of record NZ_CP114264.1, on the reverse strand, counting down.
AATGCCAACAGGTTCTACGATAAGTGTTACCGCTGAAGATAATACTAAAACTAATGATTTATCTTGCTCTGCTGAGTTAGTACAAGGGAGCTCACCTGTTGCTAGTGTATTCGACCTTACAACGCCAACAACTTTCAAAAATAGTACGCAAGTTTTTTATGGTTACCGTTTGAAAGAATGTGCAGTAGGTGATACTTTCAAAGTATCAGTAGCAGCTCCTGATGGTCACGTTTCAACGATCTTTGTTGCTTATCAATAAAAATAGTTTTTATATTTAAAAAAACAGCACTCCAGTGCTGTTTTTTTATAGTGTAGTTATTCACTGGCAGATACAGTTGGACTAATTTGAAAAGAGTTACAGGCTGAAAGAAGATATGAGACATAAAAAATAGAGAGTTTTGTTATGGTTCTTTATTTAGTGTAAAAGAACCATATATCTTATAGACAGACGGATTTCACTATTTTGATCAGGTGAGGAAATATAATGAGTTCAATCATCCAATAAATCCATCTGCTTTGCTAATTGGTATAGGTTATTAGAGCGATTACCTGTGCGACAAAACATTAAAATAGGTTTTGGCAATTCGTTATAATGATTTGCAAATGTACGAACATCTAACTCTGTGATCTGACCTGCAACAACTGGTTGGTAAACATAATCTAGACCAGCATTACGTGCTGATTCTTCAATTTGAGCACTTGTTGGTTGTTCAGAACCACCTTCCATATCGGGACGATTATTAATAATAGATTTGAAGCCTTTTTCGACAACTTGATCTACATGCTCAGGGCCGATTTGACCTGCAAAACCAAAATTTTCTGACATCTTGTCACTCCAAAAATAAACAAAACATTTTATGCTCTATCATAGCATTAAGCTTGATCTTGAGTTTAAATGTCTGTAGCAAATAAATGATGATAAGTAATAAGATAAAGCATTGGAGCGCGCATGCACACCTATACAGTTGAGCCGTTGTATGTTCCTAGTGGCGAAGAAACCATAGCAGCAGATTTCTACCTACCAAAGACCAATATTAAACCTGCTGTAATTCTTATGGCACATGGATTTGCTGGATTACGCCAATTTAAATTAGTTCAGTATGCACAACGTTTCGCTAAAGCTGGCTATGCTGTCATTTTATTTGATTATCGCTATTGGGGGGGCAGCACAGGAAAACCACGTGAATTGGTTTCACTCGGTGCTCAACTAGATGATTGGAAAACCATTGTTCAATATGCTTCGAATTGTAAATTAATTGATAGTCGACGTATTATTTTATGGGGAACTTCTCTAAGCGGTGGATATGCGCTTAGTTTAGCCACTGACCTTAAAAATATTCAGGCCGTGATGGTACAAGTGCCTTATGTTGATGGTGCTGAAACAGCAAAATTATACCCATTACAGCGTTATCCAGAGGCTTTGAAGCGTTCTAGTCAGGATTACATGGGGTCTAAGATGGGTTTAGTACCTAAAACTTTGCCAGTTGTAGATCAGCATAAACTATGCTTTTTACCGACCTCTGATAGTTATTATGGTTATCATTCGATTGTAAATCCTGACTATTATTGGAGTGGTGAAGTTCCTGCACGTGTATTTTTTAATTTAATGCGTTATCGTCCGATTCAATTTGTACGCAAAATTAATATCCCTGTTTTGTTTATTGCTGCGAAACATGATTCTTTGATTCCAATTGAATCTAGTCGTGAAGCCGCTACAAATATTGCACCATTTGTAAGCTATCATGAGTGGGAAATGAAACATTTCGATATTTATCACGGTTCTTGGTTTGAAAAAGCAGTCACAACCCAATTAGAATTTTTACATCAACATATCGGAGTGATGTAAATGATCATTGTCTGTGCATCCTGTGGTGCAAAAAATCGTGTACCTGAAGAAAAATTAGCAGTTCATCCAAACTGTGGGCAATGCCATCAACCATTATTAACGTTAGCGCCAATTGAATTAAATGAACAAAATTTTAGCCATTTCATTAGTCATTCAGATCTACCTGTACTCATCGATCTTTGGGCAGAATGGTGTAATCCTTGTAAAATGATGGCACCTCATTTTGCTGAGGTTGCCAAACATAATCCTCACGTCGTGTTTGCTAAAATTGATACTGAAGCAAATCCCCGTTTAAGTGCTGCATTTAATGTCCGCAGTATTCCGACTTTGGTCTTAATGGATAAGACGACTGAATTGGCCAGAATAAGTGGTGCATTACGTACACCAGAGCTACAGCAATGGTTAAATCAGCAATTACAGCAACATCAAGGACATTAACATGACTGAACGTTCAAATCATCCAGAAGGAGTTTTATCCTTGCAGAATATTGCGATGCCAGCAGATACAAACTGGAGTGGTGATGTATTTGGAGGGTGGATTGTTTCACAGATGGATCTTGCAGGAGCGATTCATGTTGAGCGTTTGAGTAAGGGGCGATGTGCAACAATTGCGATTAATGAAATGACGTTCCTTGTGCCTGTTAAGGTTGGAAATGTGATTAGTTGCTATACTAAAATTTTGAAAGTCGGTAATACTTCCGTACAGGTGCAAATCGAGGTATGGAATAGTCACGACAATTCGCGTGATCCGATTCGAATTACTCAAGGTGTTTTTACATTTGTTGCTGTTGATGTGAATGGTAATAAAAGACAAATCTCAGAACAAATTAAGCAAGATTTTTTAGCAAGCTGATAAAACAATAAAGCCCAAATTTAATTGGGCTTTATTTTAAATCTAAGACTATTTTTTACGTTTTGGCAGCCAAGCCCAAAGCATTTGACATTGAATTGGTTCGTTACCAGAATCGTCAATTACGGTCACAGGAATCAATAACTCGCCTTTGTCATGTTCAGCAATAAACTTTTTTTGGTCTGCTGACAAGCTTGCTGTAGCAGTTAAACCACCTTGCGCAACTTTTAAATAATCGACATGCAATGATTTAATCAACAAGATCCGATCATCAGGAATATGTAAGCCCGTTAAAAAGCCCGTTGCAGTTTCTGCTAATAAAGCCATTGCTGCTGCGTGAACCCCTTTAATATGATTTTGCATATTACGTTGGTTTTCAATGCGCACAGTGACATGGTCTTTATCAACTTCTAAATAACGAATATTTGCTGTTCCCACCATAGGAACAACACGACCAAAAGCTTTACTCCATAGCGTACTACGGATACTTTTTGGAAATTTAGAAGTGGTTTTAACCAGCGTATAAAGACGGTTATCTTTTGCCATAGTGAACCTAATGCTTAGTCTTTGAAATTATTAAATTGAAGTGGTAGACCAAATTGTTGTTCACGTAAAAAGTTCATGACCTGTTGCAATGTATCGCGCTTTTTATCTGTGACACGGATTTTGTCTCCTTGGATAGAAGATTGCGCTTTGATACCACTTTCTTTAATGGCTTTATTAATTTTTTTTGCGGTATCTGAGTCAAGTCCATCTTTCAGCTTGATCACTTGGACCACATTTTTACCAGAAGCAGTGGCTTTTTGTGGATCTAAAGCTTGTACATCAATCTTACGTTTATAGAAGTGATTTTCAAGCATGGTATAGACTTGTTCGCATTGGAAGTCACTTTCAGTTGAGATTTTGATTTCTTTATTTTTTTCATTTAACTCAATTGAAACGTCTTGTCCACGGAAGTCAAAACGTGTTGCAATCTCTTTTTCTGTATTTTGTACAGCATGATTGACTTCAAATAACTCTAATTCAGAAACAATATCAAAAGAAGGCATGGTTAGACCTTTACAAAGGGAAAGAATATTTGAGATGCTAAGGGTGTTTTCTTCATTTGCCAAGTGTTGTTTACATCAAAGGAGTGCACAATGATCCGTAAACAAGAAATTACAACATTTGAGTTCCCAGAAGGCGCTGTCATTTGGGATGTCCGAGATGCCAAAGCTTATGCAGAGGCACACGTCAAAGGGGCGTTAAATCGTCCAATTGCTGAAATTAATGCGGATAGTTTGACTCAGGTTGCAGCGGATCAGCCGATTTATATTTTATGTGGTGGTGGTAGTAAAGCACCACGCGCAGCAGAGCTTTTAGACGGTTTAGATGATTCTCGTGAATATGTTGTATTGATGGGCGGCACACGTGCAGCACGTGATGCTGGCTTAGCTTTAGAACAAGGCGCATAGATCAGTTAAATTTGCCAAAATACTTGGGTATTTTGGCAAATTTAAAGAATGAACAACTAAAATAATAATTTACCCAGAATAATAAGGTTTTTTAGCTTTTAATTTCTTTTGAAATCTTTGAGGATTTAATTTATCCAATAAACTTTGAGGAACTGGGCAGAGTTCACCTAAAATTAGTGCCGCTAAGATTTCACTACATAATGGCGCAAATAAAAAACCTTTCGATCCTAAACCAGCAAAAGTATAGATTTGATCAAGATTTTGTATTTTCCCAACTAAGGGGAAATAATCTAAACTTTGTGCGCGAACGGATGCTCTTCCTTGCCAAGTCTCCAGCTTTGGAAGTTGTTCGGCATATTGAGGGAAGACACTGTGGATAAGTTCGTAGTTATGCACATGATCTTCAGTTAGCACTTCTGCATCATCCCGATTGGGATAAAAAGATGCACCGAGAATTAACTTTGAAGCATCCAGTTGTATGCAATAGCCGCCATAACTATAAGCTTGATCCAGTGCTAAAGGCCGCTGGCTATTCTCAACCCAGCTGACTTGTCCTCGAATTGGCTTTAAGACTGGATAGTTTTCGATGAGTTCAGCACTTTGTTTAGCACAACAGACAATCGCATGATCCGTTATGGCAATTTTTTGTTGGTCATGCCAGAGTGTAACTTGACTACCATTCGACTCTAATCGAGAAATTTTTACTTTTTCTATTCGAATATTAGGATGTTGTAAAATCTCATCACGTAATTGATGAGGTGAAACTGCGCCAGCTTCATGTAAGGTCAGACTTGGAAGCTCTGTTTGGGGAAGGCATTCAAGCGTTGTATTTGCAGTTAAAACATTTTCAGGATATTGCTCAACCAGCCCTAGCAGTTCATCTGCATTTTTTAATGCAATCTGCTCTACTTGAATCGGTCTAAATGCCTTAAAACGAGGATAAAAATTCAACGCATGTTGCCAACTCAAGGTCATCAAGTGTTCATGCGCCTGTTCAATTGGGCATAGTTTTGGATTGAGCAACGCCAAGGGATTGCCAGATGCTCCTGAAAGCGGCTCATTTTGCTCGTAGATCGCAACTTGATGTCCTCGTTGAGCAAATGCCCATGCTGAGCTTAAACCTGCGATTCCTGCACCAATAATCGCAATATGTCGCTGTACAGATGCTGAGCTTGTTATTTCAGATTCATTTTGAATCGTTATGTCTTGTTTCGAATCGGCGGTGTCTGTTTCTTCTTGTGAAGCATTTAGCCAAATAGCTTTGAGCATTTCTCGTTTATGACCAAAACCTCGTGGACGGCTGATTTGGATGCCGTGTTGTTTAAGCCCACGTTTTAATATGCCTGCGACACTAAAGGATGCGAAAGTTGTTCCAAAATCAGATAAACGCACCATATGATCTAAGACATTTGCTTGCCACATATCTGGGTTACAAGACGGGGCAAAACCGTCCAAGAACCATGCGTTAACTGCTTGGGTTTTGGGAATCGTTGGAAAAATATCCTGAGCATCACCTAGCCATAAATCAATACTAAAACGTTCTTCAGGAAAACTTAAGCGATGACAACCTGCGATTGGCAAGGGATATTGCTGAATCAATTTTTCTGCTAAAGGTTTGAGTTCTGTCCAAACATTGAGTGCACGGATCAAATCAGCTTTATTTAATGGAAATTTTTCAACGCTGACAACATGTAAATGGCTGTGATTATCTAAGCGAACTTGTTGCCAGAGTTGCCACAAGGTCAAAATATTGAGTCCTGTACCAAAACCAGTTTCACCTACACAGAAATATTGATAATCGTGCAGTTGAGAGAGGCGTTCGGTTAAATCATTGCCATTTAAAAATACATGTCGAGTTTCAAGCAAACCATTGTCTTTAGAAAAGTAAACATCACCGAATTGTTTAGAAATAGGAATTTCGATGCCATCGACTATTTCCCAATCTAATTCAGCAGTTTGTAATTTTGATGAGTGAGACATAAATAAAAATTATATTTTTACCACTGGCGACGACGTTTGGTGTAGACATAGCTCGCAATAAAGAAACCTAGAATGACACCAACTGCAATCGTCATAGCACCATACAAGAACATTTGAGCACTGCGCTCACTTTGTAAAACTTGAATCTGAACAGTAAGATTGTCATTTTTGAGTTGTAATTCTTGATTTTGCGAGAGCGCTTCAAGATTGGCATTTTCAAGTTGTTTTAAGCGATTGGCTTGATCTTGAACCAATGCTTTGACTTTGGCTTCTTGTTGCTGTTTAGCCTTTGCAATTTGTTCAGCAGTTAAGGGCTTAGCAGTTGCCGTAGCAACAGTGCTGGGAGCTGTTGTTGAGTTTGGTTTAGCTTGAACAGTTGTTGTCGGTGCGACAGCTGGTGTTGGTTCAACAGCCCAGACTGATGAACTTATTAAGCATAAGGCGAAAAAGCTTTTGGCTGCAAAGTGCATGATTTACCCTTTTGGAAAAGCTTTGTTGAAAGGTTTTACGTCAATATTTGAGTAAATTCCTTCTTTTAAAAAAGGCTCTTCCTGAATCCAGCTATCTAGTGCTTCACGCGTGTCAAATTCAACAATAATCGTACTACCTAAAAAACCTGCTTGTGGGTCATTTGGATCTTTAGGATGAGCGCCAGCAGCAATTAAACGTCCTTCATCATCTAGCTTTTGCAATCGTTCAATATGTTGTGGACGAGTTGCTAAACGTTTTTCTAAGGTACCTTCATGATCAGTACAAGTTAGGACAAAATAAGGCATGGCAGTCGCTCAATGATTCAAAATTCAGTCGGTGGTTTTAAAATGCTTTCTTAAGAAAAATAGTATAGCAGCAAGGTAACTGATAGAAACGATAATATCGCCGAAAGCCGTGAATTCGCCCCAATATTTGCCTTGCATATAGACGAATCCAAAGAAAAAATGTAAAGCGGCAAGCAAAAAGAATTGTCCACACCACGCTAAGTTCAACTTCATCCAGCCTTGATGACTTAACTCGAGTAATGAACCAAGAAGCTTTTTAATAATCGGGGTACGTTCTTTATTGAATAATGGGGTAACTAAAAAACCTATTCCGATACCGACATTGATGATGATCGCTTTCATTTTAATGTAGGTCACATCACTGAATACGAGTGTGATTCCACCAAAAATCACCGACATTACAACAATAAACCATTGCATTTTTTCCAGTTTAAATTTCTGGAAAAAGAACAAACAACCGTAAACAACAAGCGTTGAAATTAAAAGCGCACAGGTTGCAACAAGAATATGATTTTGATCGGTATTTCCAGCACTACCAACAAGCTCTAATAAAGGATGGTGACTATCTTTGGGATCAGTGGTTTTATAAAAATAAAAGAAGATAATAATCGGCAGATAGTCGAGCAACGCTTTCATGTTACAGTACGATGATGAAATAGGTCAGATAGCATAATACAAACCATGTTCGGTGTCGATTTACATACACATACCCACATTTCAGATGGTACATACTCTCCAGAACAATTGGTAGAGGCGGCTGTTGACTTAAAAATACATACACTTGCGGTCACTGATCATGACACGATGGACGGTTTAAGTCGTGCCAAAAACTATGCTCAAGATTATGATATTCAAATAATTTCTGGTACAGAAATATCTAGCCAATGGTCACGACCGAATACCAAAAAGAGTTATGGTGTACATATTGTGGCACTGAATATGCAAGATGAAGCACCAATACGAGAGATGCTTGAAAATCAGAAAAAAGTCCGTGCTGAGCGTGCCAAAGTCATCTGTAGCTTATTACAGAAATGTATTGATTTTGATATTTATCCTGATGTGGTTGCCAAAGTCGATGGGCAAGCAGACCGTGTAACACGAACGCATATCGCCAAAGTATTGGTAGAGAAAAATATTGTCAGTCGTCCGCAACAAGCATTTGACCGTTTTCTTAAAGAGGGTAAAAAGGCTTTTGTGAAATTTGATGGCATTGGACTCAAAGAAACCATTGATGTGATTCATGCGAGTCAAGGCTTCGCTGTTTTAGCACATCCAACACGTTATGATTTATCTGCCACTAATATTCGTTATTTGATTGAGTTATTTGCTGAATCGGGTGGAGATGCTGTTGAGCTTCCTCCGAGTGTAGAACCCGCTTCAACACGTCAAATGGTCGATCGAATGATTGAGCAGTTTGATTTGGCTGTTTCAATCGGTAGTGATTTTCATGGTGAAAATATGCCGTGGATTAAACTGGGTAATACACCTAGAGTTAAAGAAGGGCAGATAGGTATTTGGGAAAGTTTTAGGTAAAATTTCAAAAATATTTGAAGGTTTTTTAATATAGAGGTTTGTATGGCATGTATTTGGCCGAGTGGAGATGACAAAATCATCTTAAGTGTAGACTTTAATTTGATTGATTTTGCTGAGATAAATAAGCTGACATTGCATGAGTTCGATGATGATGGCTTAGGAAGAACAATAGCAACTCATATATATGAAAAAGAAAAATTTCCTGTAGTTTTTATGAAGCATCTTCAAGCTCAAAAAGCGTATGTCGATATTCATATTGATAGTTCATGTATAAACATTAAAGAGTGGGAGGAACTTTTAATCGAGAAATATTTTAAGGGGTGTTTGGTTTATTTTAGGCTATCTGATCATAAGTTTTAGATCAGAGCATATGATCTTTATGTATTAGAGTATGCTCTGTTCTCTAAGTTCAAAATTATTATCTACAATAAATTATGATCATGTGCTTGAATCGGTGGAGGGGTTGGGCGACCTAAAGTTCCGAGTAACTCAATTTCAATTGAACGCACCATCGCATCTAAAGGCAAGTCATTGCTTTGTGTTCCAAAAGGCTCTTCAATTTCTGTACTTAAAGCATCTAATCCCAAAAATGTATAAGCCAAAATTCCAACTAAAAGTGGGGTTACTAGACCTAATAAAGATCCTAAACTAAATGGCAGCATAAAACAGAAAAAATATACGGTGCGATTCAGTAAAACAGAGTATGCAAATGGAATCGGGGTATTGGCAATACGATCACAGCCTGTTTGCATTTCACTTAAGGCCGCGACATGGCGGTTCATTTGAGTATAGATAATATCTGATATTTCACCTTCTTTCATGGCTTGTAATAGTTCCCATTGAATCAGGCTTAAAGTGTATTGCGGTGCATTATGTTGCTGATAAAGTTGAGTGAGTGCTTGTTGGCTCAAGCCACTGGTTTCTGTGAGTTCAGTTGGATTGGCTGTTTGATGACGCAAACGATCACGCAACACATTCGCAAATACAATCACATTTTGAATAATACGTTCACGGCGAGCCTGAGTTAATACACGACAGTCGCGATCAAAATGACGTGACGTTGCGATCAAAACCCCCCAAAGCTTACGTGCTTCCCACCAACGATCATAACAAGCGGTATTCTTAAAACCTAAGAAGATCGAAAGCACTACCCCGATCAGTGTAAAGCCAACCAAAGGAATTTCTGGAAAACGGTATAATTCTACATATTCAATACCCCCAATAATGGCGGAGATGAGCATGACGAAACCGAGAGAGGGTAAAATTTTAGGTAAAATCGTTCCACGCCATGAGAATAAAACTTTAAAGATATTCGGTTGATCACGGACAATCATGTTATTTGAATCATTAATTTTATATGTTGATGTTCGGGTTAGATTTGGGCTTTGTCAAGATGAGATTACTTGATTTTAGTGGGGTTGAGGAGTTGTTGTTCAGAAAATGAAAAATGATCCTCTGCTGAAATAATAAAATGATCAATCAGATTAATTTCCAATAGTTTACAAGCTTGTTTGAGTTGCTGCGTCAGATAAATATCTTCTGCTGAGGGTTGAGCAATGCCATAAGGATGGTTATGTGCAACCACAATTTGGCAGGCTTGTTGTTGTAAGGCATAACGTAAGGTTTGATTCAGTGAAACACTACATGAATGGTGTGAACCATAGAATAGTTTTTTGAAATGGAGCTTTCTGAGTTCAGCATCTAAACACAGTACAGCAAAAACTTCCTGCTTTTCACCTTGCAGTTCGTAGCGCAAATAATCCAATACCAGTGTTGAAGTATCTAGGCATAAACGTTGTTGATGAAAATAGTTATGTAGATAACGCCGTCCAAGTTCTTTAACCGCCATGAGTTGGGCATATTTGGTAGACGCAATTCCATTAAATTGGGATAAGTCTTCAAGTGATGCATCAAAAATTGGATTCAATCCACCAAAATGTTGAATCAAAATCCGAGAAAGTTCCACCGCGGAGTGTTGCTTTGAGCCTGAGCGTAGAAAAATAGCCAATAGTTCTGCATCAGATAGGCTTTGTGCGCCTTGTAATAATAAACGTTCGCGTGGGCGTTCTTGTTCAGGCCATGCTTTGATAGATTGTCTTATTGATTGATTCATTTTTATTCACGTAATTTTTTTATGATGATGATTTTTCCAAGTACATCACTTGGGTATGATCGTATTTAATGCTATTGTGAGCGCCACTGCAACAGTAAGGTATCCTGTTTGTGAGCTTTGATCTAAGTGTTATTCCACATAAAAACATTATATTAGCGGTTACAGGCGGTATTGCTGCCTATAAAAGTGCGATTTTAGTCCGTCGTTTAAAAGACTTTGGTTTTGATGTTCGTGTCGTGATGACGCATGGCGCACAAGCATTTATTACCCCGCTGACTTTTCAAGCACTTTCAGGAAATCCTGTACATACCGAATTGCTTAATCCTGAAGCAGAAGCAGGCATGGGACATATCGAATTGGCACGTTGGGCTGATCTCGTCTTGGTTGCACCTGCAAGTTGTGACAGCATTGCAAAATTTGCCAATGGTTTGGCTGATGATCTATTAAGCACTTTATATTTAGCAACCAAAGCACCTGTTTGGGTTGCACCAGCCATGAATCAGCAAATGTGGGCAGCCAAAGCCACTCAGCGTAATCTGCAAACCTTAGTTGAAGATGGTGTGCATGTGATTATGCCTGATGCGGGCGAGCAAGCATGTGGTGATGTCGGCTTAGGACGTATGCCTGAACCTGAAGATTTGGCGCGTCAAGTTGCTGCATATTTTCATAAAGCACAACGTGCGATTGCTGAAAAGTTTGGTTTGTTGGCAGGTAAACGAGTCACGATCACTGCGGGGCCAACCCGAGAAGCAATCGATCCTGTTCGTTATATTTCAAATCATAGTACAGGTAAAATGGGCTTTTCACTGGCAGCCGCTTGTTATGCAGCAGGTGCCAAAGTGACCTTGGTTGCAGGTCCAGTCAGTTTGGATACACCGAATGGTGTGCAACGAATTAATGTCAGCTCTGCTATGCAAATGCTCGATGTCAGTATGAATCAGCTCAAAGAGGGCTGTGACATCTTTATTGCAACTGCGGCGGTCGCCGATTATCGCGTTGCTCAAGTCGCAGAACATAAGATTAAAAAAGCAGGTGATGAACTTGCAGTCGCTTTAGTGAAGAACCCAGATATCGTGGCGACCATTGCAGAGCAACAACAACGTCCATTTATGGTTGGTTTTGCGGCAGAAACCCAAAATGTTGAGCAATATGCAGCAGGAAAATTGGTTGCTAAAAAACTCGATATGATTGCGTGTAATGATGTATCACGTCCAGATATTGGTTTTGCTTCAGATGAAAATGCGATGACGGTTTTCTTTGCGCAGTCTTACCATATGCAAAAACGCGAATTAGAGAAAGCTTCAAAACAAGAGATTTCACAACAATTGGTGGAGTCAATTGCGGATGCATTACGGCGCCGTTTATAGAATGGATCAAGGGAGTGTTTTACACTCCCTTCTTTTTAAGTTTCAAAATAATCAACCAGCATAAACTGCCTAAAATGGCACTGAATAGGCAGCCATAAAAAATAATTGAATAAGGAATTAAGCCTAATAATGGTTTTTGTAATATCCACGGATAAAACAAATAAACATCATGATGCATGAAGGCATCTAAGAGAATATGACTAAAACTACCGATATACGCACTGATCGCAGCAGTTTTCCATGAGATACACCATTTTCTATGACTTATAATTGATAACCCCCATTCACTGATGGGTTTACCGATCAGGAGAGCAATACTACCTATGAGAGTCGCACCCATTAAATTATGTGTATATAGGTGTAAATATTGCCAACCGTAAATCAAACCCAATAAAGGTTCAATATCCATTAAAACCTGTGTACCTGCAAAAATCATCATGCTAAATCGTTGTTGACCAATTGCTTTACAACAACAGCCAATTCCTAAGTGTAAAGGTGTGATCGGCATTTCATTCGCTCTTATTATGGTTCTTTATCTGGATCTGCCATCATAAAGTAGGACAGTAACGTTATGGATAACATCTTCTATAGAACAGATCATGGCGTGTGTGATTAAAATGTCTACATTCTATAAATGCACACATATCCTTTTATTAAAATACAACGAAATCGTTGCATTTTTTATGTATGCTAAAACAGCGCAGCAATATATGCAGCCAAATCAGAGTTCAATAAGTTTTGCTTCTGATCAGCCATCTACAGCCACAGTTTTCGATAGGATATCTTGATGATTAAAAAAACTTTAGCCACCGTGATTATGTTTTCTTCTCTTGCCTTTAGCAGCACCGTTATGGCTGCGGGTTTACATGATGATATGAAAGCTTTAGGTAAAAACTATAAAGCGTTTAACCAAGCTAAAAATCCACAAGCAGCGACAACGGCTTTAAATAATATGCGTACTGCCGCAGTGCATTCAAAACAATATAAATTGGCAGCGAATACGACGGATAAAGTCGCAACTTCAGGCGTTTTATTTGATCAAATTATTGTTGAGATTGATAAGGCTAAAGTACTTGTGCAAGCAGGTAAATTAGCTGAAGCAAAAAAACAAGGCAAAAAAATTGCCGAGTTACGTGATCAGGGACATAAATACTATACACACTAATCTCATCGAGATGATTGATGAGTCATCCCTTGTAATGAGCTAAAGTATTTTATGTTCTATCTTTTAAAAGCTGTGCTTGAATGAGCGCAGTTTTTTATTTGTACAGAGAGAAGGATAAACAAAAACTTAAACTTAGCATGATTCAGATTTTCACTGCATTTTAAAATTGATACAGTGAAAATGTGAATGATGAGAGGTGGTCTATGTCCTCACAACAACATTATCAAAAAGTTGCTCAAGCAATTGCTTATATTCAACAAAATTTTCAGCAGCAGCCACAACTTGAAGAGGTGGCAGCTCATATTCATTTGAGTCCAGCTCATTTCCAGCGTCTATTTACGGAATGGGTGGGGACGAGCCCTAAGAAATTTTTACAATATACCAGTATTGAATATGCAAAACAGATTCTGAAGCAGCAACAGGGCAGTATCTTTGATGCGACTTTTGCCACAGGTTTATCGAGTACCAGTCGATTACACGATCTTTTCCTTCAGATTGAAGGAATGACGCCTGCTGAATATAAAAATGGTGGTGCAGCTTTAACAATTTCTTATCAATTTGCAGAAACTTTGTTTGGTGAAGTCTTGGTCGCTTCAACATCCAAGGGAATTTGTGCTTTAACATTTGTGGAAAATCCAACAGAAGCTTTGCAGCATTTAAAAGCGCAATTTCCTAAAGCAAAGTTTGTCGCTCAATCAGATTCACTTCAGCAAAGTGCTTTGGCACTGTTCCAAATAGATCAAAACCAATTGGCCAAAATTAAATTACATTTAAAAGGAACTGTATTCCAGTTGAAGGTTTGGCAATCTTTACTCAAAATTCCAATGGGTCAACTCACGACTTATGGAGAGCTTGCAAAATCGATTGATCATCCTAAAGCTTCACGTGCGGTGGGTACCGCAATTGGTAGTAATCCGATTGCTTTCTTGATCCCATGCCATCGTGTGATTCAAGCTACAGGTGCATTGGGTGGATATGAGTGGGGACAAGTGAGGAAAACGGCAATGATTGCATGGGAGGGTGTTCATAGTCATGCAGCTATTTGATATTGATGCGGATCCAAGTCATAACTATTTACCCTATCAAGGCACTGTTCAATATTATGGAAAAGTAATTCCAAATTTGAGAGCAGATGATTATTTTGACAAGCTCATGCAAAATATTGAATGGGAAAATGATCAAGCAATCATTTTTGGGCGAAAAATCATCACCAAAAGAAAAGTGGCTTGGTATGGTGATCAGGCATTTGAATATACCTATTCAAATATCAATAAATACGCGTTGCCTTGGACAAAAGAATTACTCGAATTAAAGGTACTTGTCGAAAGTTTAACAGGTGAATTATTCAACTCATGCCTGCTCAATCTTTATCACACAGGTGAAGAAGGCATGGCTTGGCATAGTGATGATGAAACAGATCTTAAAAGAGATGGTGCCATCGCTTCACTCAGTTTTGGTGCAGAAAGAAAATTTGCATTTAAACATAAACATAGCAAAGAAAAAATCGAGTTGTACTTAGAGCATGGCAGTTTATTGGTCATGAAAGATACAACACAAAGCTACTGGCTACATCGTTTACCACCAACTAAGAAAGTGACCACACCTAGAGTTAATTTGACTTTCAGAACAATTATCGATTGATTATTTGACAATAAAAAAGGACTGAAAATCAGTCCTTTTTTAATACAATGATCAGCTTGATTATGCTTGACCCTGTGCATCAGCATCCGCTTGTAAACGTTGCATGTTTGCTTCGAACTCAGCATCAAAGTTAATTGGTGTAAGTAACAATTGTGGGAAGCTACCCTTAGTGACTAAGTCATTTACAGACTCACGTAAGAATGGGAATAGAATATTTGGGCAGTATGCACCTAAGATGTAAGGAAGGCGATCTTCTTCTACACCATCAATAAGGAAAATACCTGATTGAGTTACATCAACGATGAACGCAGTTTCATTTTCATTATTTGCTTGAACCACAACTTTTAAAGACACTTCGTAGTGTGTTGGATCAATTTTTTCTGCTGAAGAAGATAAATTGATATTGAGTTCTGGTTGCCATTGTTTGGTAAATACTTGCGCACCAGGAACCTCAAAAGAAATGTCTTTTGTATAAATACGTTCTAACGCGAGTTGTGGTTGAACTTGTTCTTCGCTCATTGTTTTTCCTTAAATCTTGGAGTGTTGTTAAGCTAATAATTGGTCAAGTTTACCTTCACGCTCTAAGGCATAAAGTTGATCAAAACCACCGATAAATTGATCTTTAATAAAAATTTGAGGCACAGTACGATGATTGGTACGTTGCATTAACTCAATACGAACTTCAGGGGCTTCGTTGGAAAGATTAATTTCTTTATAAGCAACGCCTTTACGCTCCAATAATTGTTTTGCGCGTACGCAATATGGACAAGAAAGCGTTGAATAAATTGTGACGTTTGAGGTTGTCATTTCATCTCTCCTTAAGCTTTGGTTTTACTTTTTACTAAAGGTAAGCCTTGAGCTTTCCAGTTGCTAATACCACCATCTAAACGATAGCTATCCGTATGAGCAACTTTTTGCAATGCAGAGCCTGCAACTTGCCCTAAGTTACAAATAAATACCAATGGACGATCACTTGCTTTTAACTCATCAATGTGACTAGTGATTTGGCTATATGGAATATTTTGACTACCACTGATATGGCCATCACGGAAATCTTTCGCATCACGTAAGTCGATCAACATGGCATTTTTTGCCTTGACCAAAATACCAAGTGATTGTGGTGAAATTTTACGACCATTACGTTGTCCTTCTAAAATAAAGAACAACACAATTAACACGCCGAGCGCACCAAACAAGAAGGGGTGATTCCCCATAAACTCTAACCAGCGTTCCACAAGTCACCTAAAGTTAAAATCAAAATTGACCCTGAGTATAACTTATCTCTATGGTGATCAAAAATGTTAGTTCAAGGGTAAAACTTGAAGAAAACTAACTTTTTTGCTGCGCTTCTTGAATCTCATCAATGAGGCGTAGGTAACTGTCTAAACGACGCGGCAAAATTTCGCCAGTATCAACCGCTTGTTTTAGGGCACAATTTTTCTCATGAGTATGGGTGCAGTTACGGAACTGACACAGCCCTAAATGGGCTTCGATGTCTGGAAAACCTGTACGTACCTTTTCTAAACTGAGATGCCATAGCCCAAATTCTCGAATTCCAGGAGAATCAATTAACGCACCGTTTGTTCCAAATTTAATCAAACGCGTTGACGTGGTGGTGTGCTGACCAAGTGCTGAATTTTCGGAAATCACATTGGTTTTCTGTGCAGCATCTGGAACGATGGTGTTGATGAGCGAGCTTTTACCGACACCAGACTGTCCAACGAAAGCCACAGTCTCATTATCCAAACGTGTAGATAACTCAGATAGATCACCACGAGAATGACAAATCAGGGTTTCATAACCCAAAGTTTCATACTCACTGAGCATCGTCAGAATAGGATCATTGTCAGTCAGTAAATCTGATTTGTTGAGTACCAATAACGCGGGAATGTTGGCATCGGCACAGGCCACTAGATAACGGTCAATCAATGTTGGAGCGGGTTCTGGTAACGGCGCAAAAACAATCACAATCAGACTAATATTTGCCGCAACCGGTTTAACTTTATGATAACGATCTGGTCGAGTGAGCAATGATTGTCTTGGATAAATCGCAGTAATAATACCCAAGCCCGTATTCGGATCTGCTTGCCACTTGACTCGATCACCTGTCACCAAGAGTTCTAAATTAGTACGAGTATGACAGCGCCAAATGCTGTCTAATTCGATTGGTTTCCAGAACGGTTCTGGCTCACCTTCAGCGACCTGTGGTTTTTCAGGATGCTGTTCAGGCACAGATAAAGCTTGTACTTCGAGTTGGCGACCATAATGCTGAACAACCAGTCCATCTAAATCTTGCGATGTATCAATGTCGTCTTGACGTGATTTGTGTTGTTTCTCAATACGACGCTGTTGTTGTTCAGTTAAACGACGCTTACGAATTAAAGCCATTCATGTCCCAAAAAATCCACACTTTGAAGACCGCAAAAATAGCATGAAGCCACTATAGAATTACAGCCAAGATGTAATTAATTTGCTACTATTGATGTTTTTAAGCCCTTTAGAATCGCTATTTATGAGCAGCACCCCAGATACACGATTAATTTGGATTGACCTTGAAATGACGGGTCTTGATACTGATAACGACAAGATTATTGAAATTGCAACAATTATTACAGACGACAACCTTAATATTTTAGCTGAAGGACCTGTTTTAGCTGTCCATCAATCAGATATCATTTTGAATGCAATGGATGAGTGGAATACCAAGCAACATGGTCAATCTGGTCTGATTGAGCGTGTACGCCGTAGTAAACTCAATGCACAGGATGTAGAGCAGCAAACACTTGAGTTCTTAAAAAAGTGGGTCAATCCAAAATCATCACCAATGTGTGGTAACTCAATTTGCCAAGACCGCCGGTTCTTACATCGCTTGATGCCTGAGTTGGAACAATTTTTCCATTACCGTAATTTAGACGTGTCTTCTGTGAAAGAGTTAGCGAAACGCTGGAGACCTGAAATTATGAGTGGTTTAAAGAAAAATGCTTCACATCTGGCAATGGATGACATTCGTGACTCGATTGCCGAATTAAAATATTACCGTGAATACTTTTTTATTATGAATCATTAAAAGTCATTGATTCTCAAAAGTAGTTAGCTGTGATATTGGCTAATAAAATGGTAACCCCAAAATAATGAGCATTAAACTGATTGTTTTGGGGTGAGTTTTTGATGCTCAAAGATATTGTTAGTATGCATTGATTGATAAGTGATTTTAGTTGGAAGCCTAGCAATTATTTGCAGTATTTTCATTTTTATAAATTAAGTAATTATCCAATAAACTAAAAAGCATACAGGCAAAAACAAGACTCATTCCAGCGATGCACGTCATTGTCCAACCACCATGATTCCATGAAAAAATCCCAAGTGCAGAGCCACAAGCACCGCCTGTAAAATACGCCGTCATATATATGGCATTAATTCGAGATTTTGCATCAGGTCGTAAACGGAAAATAATACTTTGATTACTGGTATGGACAAGTGCTAAAGCCAATTGGATAACGGCAAATCCAAGAATGTAGCTGAATAGAAAAGTTTGTCCAAAATAGAAACAAATCCAACTGAGGATGAACAAGCCACAGCCGATCCAAGTTAATTGTTTTGTATAACCTTGGTCAGCGTAGCGACCTATATATTGAGTTGATAATGCGCCGAAAATACCGACAAGGCTAACCATTCCAATCACAAGGTCAGGAAGGTGATGTGCTGCTGTGAGCAATAACGCAATCGTTGAATACAAAATACTGACTGCTGCAAATGCAAAAGCACCTGTCAATGCACGTAATAGCAAACGTTTTTCTTGTTTTAATAATTCAGCCATAGAGACAAAAATTTGTCTGTAATCCATTTTGATTCGCATAACATATGGGAGTCGACTTTTGAGTGCATAAGCCAAAATCAACATTAAAATACCACTCACGACATAAATGACTTTCCAATGAAACAAATTTGAAAAGAGCCCTGCAAGACTTGTGGAAAGTAAAATACCAACCAATAAACCACTCATGAGAAAGCCAACAACTTCACCTGTTTTTTCTGGTTCAACAGTCATGGTTGCGAGTGGAATTAAAACTTGAGCAGCGACAGAAAATAGTCCAACTAGAATTGTACCAATCCAAAGCATTGATAGATTCACAGAGAAAGCACAAATAAATAGGCCTACCGCACATAATGCCATTAAGAGCGGAATAAATTTTGTCTTATTAACGACATCGCCCATTGGAACAATAAAGAGCAAGCCGAGCGCGTAAGAAACCTGAGCAAAAGTTACAGTCAGAGCTGCTTGCCCCTCTGTAACCGCAAAAAATTGCTGAATGGAGTGAATTAAGGGTTGACTATAATAGTTTGCACCTGCACATAAACCACATGCTGCTGCCATAAACCAGAGTAAGGCTTTATTTTGACTAATATTTTGGGTGTTTGACATAATATTCTCTTCTCTGGTTCTTAGGCAGTATACGCAGTCGCTTCGATTTCAATTTGCATTTCTGGTAATGCTAAGCCTGTGACTGGAATAAGTGTACAAACAGGGAATTCATGAGTTTTCCAAAGATCCACTATTGTTTTAATCACCAGCTGATGTTTCTGAGCGTCATGATCAACAATCAGAACACGTAACACAGCAATATCTGAAAGCGTTGCTTGAACTGAGGCTAAAGCCTGTTGAATATTATAGAAGACTTGTTGTACCTGTTGGTCAAAAAAAGGTGAAAGATCACCATTTTTATTTTCTCCACCTTGCCCCGCGAGATGAATAGCTCGCATATTCGGTTTTACAACAGCAATATGACTATATCCATTCCTTTTAGGATGATAGAGCGCTTCAGGATTAATTATTTGAAAGGCTTGAGTATTTATTTTATTCATTACGGTACATCTTCATAAAATCTGATATGTGCTAGTATCAAAGCTCAAGTTAACTAGAGGTCAAGGAAATTTTGAAACAATATTCCCCAGAAACATGGCTTAGCATCGGAGAACTTGCAAAACGTAGCGGCGTAAGTGTTCCAACGATTCGTTTTTATGAGGAAAAAGATCTGATTTGGAGTACTAGAACGGAGGGGAATCAGCGTAGGTATCAGCGTGCGATGCTTAGGCGAATTGCAATTATAAAAGCAGCTCAACAGGTTGGGATCAGTTTAAAACAAATAAAACAAACGCTGAGTATCTTACCAAAGCAACAAGTGGCTACGAAAAAAGATTGGCAAATCATGTCACAAGAGTGGCAGGGGCAATTAGATCAGCAAATCATGATGTTGTTGCAGTTACGCCAACAATTGGATCAATGTATCGGTTGTGGTTGTTTGTCTTTGGAGCAATGTCCTTTGCGAAATCCTGAAGATTGTCTTGCTGAGGATGCTATGGGTGCACATTTTCAAGAAATTTTATTTTTGTTGAATCAAAAAAATGAGGCAGAAATTTAAAAGATGATTTTATTGCACTAATTTTGTGCAATTTTTGGGGTTTGATTAGACAAAATCATACAAATATCACTTGAAAAAATGCCATTTAAAATTTTTACATTTATTTTTGATAATTATCTTCATTGATCGCTATTCGCATCTTTGGATCATTTTGAATGATTTGCTTAGTCTTTACTAATCGATGATTTTATCTGTAAAAATTTGATCGAAGTCGCTCTAAAAACGCTATAAATGTTCTAAGAAGCCAATCCCACCGATTAATTGCATGATTATGATGCAGATTCGGATGATTTATAAATCACAATACGTTCAATATCTAAACCAGATAAGTAATTTGTATTGATTATGAGTCATTGATCCAACAAAGCCCTGATTTGTTATTTATACCTTACTTTTTTATCTGTTGTTGATGACTGAAAAAGACAGTGAGCTGGTGAGTTTGTCTAAATAATCAGACTTACTCATATAGTATATAAAGATAAAGTGTTTTTACTTATAAGCAGGCAAACATGCTGATTATACAAGTTGTAAACATTAATCTGAATCATCAGTTCAAAATATAGGTATTTATTAAATAAATATTGGGTGGAATTTTAAAAAAGTTCCATTAGAATCCAAAATTCAACAAAGAATACTCCTGGGGGAAACATTGCGACTCGCGATGTTTACTTAAGAAAAACTAGCTTGAGGAACGCTCATGCAGATCGGAATCCCAACCGAAACTGTTGCAGGTGAAAGTCGTGTAGCGGCAACACCAGAAACAGTTAAGAAGTTGATTAACGCAGGTCATAGCATTGTCATTCAACGTGGCGCTGGTGTTAAAGCAGCCTATATTGACAGTGCTTATGAACAAGTTGGCGCAACTATTACGGACGATGCTTATACAGGCAGCCAAATTATTTTGAAGGTACGTGCTCCTAGCGGTGACGAAATTCAAAAACTTGCGGCGAATACAACTGTAATAGCTATGTTTGACCCTTACCGCAATCCAGAATTAGACCAGTTTGCTACTCAGCAAGTGTCTGCTTTTGCTTTAGAGTTACTTCCTCGTACGCTTTCACGCGCACAAAACATGGACGTACTTTCTTCTCAAGCAAACTTAGCGGGTTATAAATCTGTATTGTTAGCTGCGGCTGAATATCAACGTATGTTCCCAATGTTAATGACTGCTGCGGGTACCGTAAAACCTGCGCGTGTCGTGATCATGGGTGTTGGTGTTGCTGGTCTTCAAGCGATTGCGACTGCAAAACGTTTAGGTGCAGTTGTAGAAGCAACTGACTTACGTCCAACTGCTAAAGAACAAGTTGAGTCTTTAGGTGGTAAATGGTTAGACGTACCAATGTCAGACGAAGAAAAACAACGTGCTGCTGAAGCTGCGAAAAGCGGTTATGGTTGGCAGCCGGGTGAGCAATACATCAAAGATCAAGCTGCGATTGTAGATAAAGCGGTATCAAATGCTGACATCGTAATCACGACTGCATTGATTCCGGGTCGTAATGCTCCGCGTCTGATCAAAGCTGAAACTGTTGCCAAAATGAAGCCGGGCTCTGTCATTTTAGATATGGCAGTTGAAACGGGTGGTAACGTTGAAGGTTCTAAAGAAGGCGAAACAGTTGTTACTGAAAATGGTGTGAAAATTTTGGGTATTCCAAACATTCCAGGCACAGTTGCAACTGAAGCATCTGCATTGTATGCACGTAACGTTTTTAACTTCCTTGAAACATTATTCGACAAAGACAAAAACTTTGCGATTAATCCAGAAGAAGAAATCCAAAAAGCGTTACTCGTGACTCATGGCGGTCAAGTACTGCTCAAGCGCGGTTAAGGAGAGTTCTCATGGTTGAAACGATTACAATTTTCGTCCTTGCCATCTTTGTAGGTTATTATGTGGTGTGGGGTGTAACGCCAGCGTTACATACACCATTAATGGCAGTAACGAATGCGTTGTCTTCAATTATTGTGGTTGGAGCGATGATCCAGACTGTAGGTATGCCTGCAATTGGTGTTGATGCCAATGTAGCATTCCAAAGTGTAAATGTTGTAAGCATCTTAGGTGCTGTTGCTGTGTTCTTGGCAAGTATCAACATTTTTGGTGGCTTTGCTGTAACTGCTCGTATGCTTGAAATGTTCAAGCCGAAGCAAAAGAAAAAAGAGGGCTAAGCAATGGAATTTATTCGAGACTATGCGGATTGGTTCTACCTGATTGGTGCTGTCCTCTTTATCTTAACTTTACGTGGCTTGTCTGGCCCTAAGACTGCAATTGCAGGTAACCGCTACGGTATGATCGCAATGGCGATTGCTGTAGTAACAACCTTCTTTGTTGCTGAGCATCCAGTAGTTTGGATGATTGGCGGTGCAATGGTATTGGGTGCTGTTGTTGGTATCGCACGTGCGAAAACAGTTCCAATGACGCAAATGCCTGAAACAGTTGCATTGATGCACTCATTGGTTGGTTTGGCTGCGGTATTGATTGCGATTGCTGCGATTCTACACAACAACCAACTCAATGTATTGTTTGAACAAAATGAAGCTGCTTTAACTGCTGCTGGTGTTCAACACGCACATATGAGTCCAGTTCATTTATTTGAATTGTTTGTTGGCTGTTTCGTTGGTGCGATTACATTTACTGCGTCTGTGTTTGCTTACGGTAAATTAGCTGCGAAGAAATGGGCAAAAACAATTTCTGGTGCATGGGTTAAACCAGTTCAAGCAGCAATCTTTATTGCGATGCTTGCATGTGGTTTCTACTTCTTCACTACGGGTAACATGACTGCATTCTGGGCAATGACAGCACTTGCACTTGCATTTGGCTGGGTGTGGATTGCGCCAGTCGGTGGTGGTGATATGCCAGTTGTGGTATCACTCTTGAACTCATTCTCTGGTTGGGCTGCAGCAGGTATTGGTTTCACCCTTGAAAACAATATGTTGATCGTTGCAGGTTCACTTGTAGGTTCTTCTGGTGCGATTCTCTCTTACATCATGTGTAAGGCGATGAACCGTTCGATCATCAACGTCTTGTTTGGTGGTGCGATGGGTGGTGCAGCAGTTGCATCAGCAGATAAAGGTGAGCAAGTTCAACGTAACCACCGTTCTGGTTCAGCAGATGACGCAGGCTTCCTGATGTCAAATGCAGACAGCGTTGTGATTGTACCAGGTTATGGTATGGCACAAGGTCGTGCACAGAATGCGGTTAAAGAGTTGTGTGAAATCTTGAAAGAGCAGGGCGTAAAAGTTCGCTTTGCGATTCACCCAGTTGCTGGTCGTATGCCTGGTCACATGAACGTATTACTTGCTGAAGCTGATGTTGCGTATGAAGACATCTTGGAAATGGATGAGATTAACTCAGACTTCCCTGCAACAGACGTAGTACTTGTGATTGGTGCGAATGACGTAGTGAACCCTGCGGCGAAAGATGATCCGACATCACCAATTTATGGTATGCCGATTCTTGAAGCACATAAAGCACGTACCATCATGGTGATCAAGCGTTCTATGGCGACAGGTTATGCTGGCTTAGACAATGACTTGTTCTACAATGAAAAAACCATGATGATCTTCGGTGATGCCAAGAAAGTTGTGGAAGATATGACGAAAGCCATCAATGGTGGTGGTCACTAAGCTGACCTCGCTCAAGATTGTAAAAGCCACCCTCGGGTGGCTTTTTTATTTGCGATTTAATTAAAGATATTTTTCTACCAAATCCATAGATTGAGCATAAAGATCGCGTGCAAGTTGTTGATTTTTAGCATGTGGTGATTTCCAATCTGGCATATGAGCACTGACATATTCGCCATTGCGGTTTGCCCAATGATCTGCAATAGCCATATCTGTAATTAACTTTGCAGGAACCGAGGTGGGTACTAAACCAATTTTCATCACTTCATAAACCGGCTTTGGCAGTTCGCGATAAATGTCTGATGCAACACCCCCTGGATGCAAAGCATTGTTGGTAATGGTGCTATTCGCCATACGTCCAGCTAAAGCATTGCTGAATAATAGATTCGCTAATTTAGATTGACCATAATAAAACAGTGGATTATAAAAACCCTCAGCACGAAATTTATTTGGTTTGATTGAACCCGCCCAATGCGCAATTGAAGCAAGGTGTACGATTCGGGCTTTAGGTGCTTTTTCTAGAACTGGGAGTAATTTTTGAGTTAAAAGAAAATGTCCTAAATAATTCACTCCAAATTGTTGTTCAAATCCATCAGCGGTGAGTTGCTTGGTTTTGGCAAAAAGACCAGCATTGTTAATTAAAACATCTAGATTGCCATATTGATCAGCGATTTGATCTGCCGCTTTTCGGGTTTGTTCAAGACTATTTAAATCAAGTGAAACTAAGTCTACTTGTGCTTGATCAAGTTTACGTAATTTTTCTTGTGCAGCTTGTGCTTTTTGAGGATTGCGGCAGGCAAGAATGACATGCTGTCCTTGTTTGACCAATTGCTCCGCTGTAGCAAAGCCAATTCCTGTATTTGCACCTGTAATCAAGACCTTCATGTGTTACTCCTGTGATACTTTTTATTAACCGAGTTCTAAGGTGGTGTTATAGTGCGTTAAATTTGACAATTTGTCATGTCAATTTTTTAAAATTACCAATAGCTCATCTTTGTACTTTGAGTAAAAAACTTTAATCATCAATATGAATGTTAAATCGCTTTTTTATGATAGATAAATATAAACCAATAAATTTTTTGAATAAATAAAGTTTGTTTTGGCATTCTCTTTGCATTTAATTTCTTGTTCTTTTTAGGGGAATTATATGAAAAATATCGTATTGATTTTGCCATTTTTATTGTTTCTCTCTTCCGCTTCTTTTGCTGAAACTGCACCTAATATTCAAGAAATTCGCCTTTCCTTGGATAGCGTGTGGGTGGTTGTTGGTGGAATTTTAGTTTTCTTTATGCAAGCAGGATTTGCTTTAATTGAAAGTGGATCTGTTCGTAGTAAGAATACCGTTAATGTTCTTATGAAAAATTATATGGACACCTGTATAGGCGGTATCATTTTCTGGCTATTTGGTTTTGGTTTGATGTTCGGTTTAAATCAAACAGGCTGGATAGGGTGGGGATATTTTATGCCGAGTCAATTAGATGACTGGCATTGGAATTTATTGTTTTTCCAAATGATGTTTGCAGCAACAGCAACCACGATTGCAAGTGGTGCGATGGCGGAGCGAATACATTTTGTGGCTTATGTGGTGAGTGCCATCTTTGTCAGTGGTGTGATTTATCCGATATTTGGAAGTTGGGCTTGGGGGGGATTGTTTGGTGGAGATGGTTGGTTAAAAGCTCTGGGTTTTATTGATTTTGCAGGTTCAACCGTCGTGCATTCAATTGGTGGTTGGGTGGCACTGGCAGGCATTATCGTGTTAGGACCACGTTTAGGTCGTTTTGGTCGCAAAGGGCAAAGTCATTTTTTAGCAGGACATAACTTACCTCTCGTTGCATTAGGCGGCTTTATTTTGTGGTTTGCTTGGTTCGGTTTTAATGCCGCTTCAACCGTTGCAGCCAGTGTTAGTATTGGGCGTATTGTACTGAATACACATCTTGCTGCGTGTGCTGCGGCTTCAACTTACATGATTCTTGCACTGCTTCAATCAAAAGCAGTCTTGATGCGTCATACGATTAATGCATCATTAGCGGGCCTAGTCGCAATTACGGCAGGATGTGCCACAATGTCACCGCCGTTTGCGATTATCACAGGAGCAATCGCGGGATTATTAATTACCTTTGTTCCACAATTTATAGAAAAGATGCAATTAGATGATGTTGTGGATGCAGTGACTGTTCATGGTGTTTGTGGTGCATGGGGGACATTAGCTGCAGGTATTTTCTTTGAAAAATCACTATTTAATTTAGATATTATTCTTGTTCAAGCCTTAGGTGTGGGGGCTGCATTAATTTGGGGATTTGGTGCATCTTTTATTATGTTTAAATTACTTGATAAGCTCTTAGGTGGTTTGCGAGTTTCACAACAACATGAACAACGTGGTTTAGACTACACAGAACATGCGGAATTATCTTATCCTGAGTTTCAAAGAGATGTAACTTTTGAGACTGAAAATATCACTCATCGGCATTAAGGGGTGATCGCTATGGTTGAGCTAACAATTGAACAAAAGAAGCAGGCAGTCACAAAAGGATTATCCCAATTTTTGCCAGATACCGTTTTGCAACGTGTTTTACAGTATTGGGAAAGTGAATATGGACATCAGCCTTCTTTTGTATTAAACCGTTTTTTAAGTGAAATTTGTACAACACATGAGTTGCGGTTGCTCCGCAAAGACATGTTGCGTCAGGTCTTGCATGAAATATCGATTGTTGAAAAGCAGCAACATCTTGAGGTTAAAGAAGATCTAGAGGTGGTGATTGCGGAAGAAGAGCAGCCTGTAGATTTATTTCAAGCTTTTTATGATTTTATTATCACAATTTTAAAATCAGTTCATCGGAATGATTATTTAGAGTTCGTAGATGAACTGGGGGTAAAAATGAAAAAGCATCGCTTATTGGCTGCTTATCGATTTATTGATGGTTCAGAAAAAAATTGTCTTAAGCAAATACCTCAAGCACTCTATGCGGAATTGATTACAATTTTTTATGCTATTTATTGTGATTTTTATGGGCCAAATAAAGCTGATCAGCTTTATGCGCAGATTAAGAATACAGTGAAGCAACAACATCCTGAAATTGATTTAAAACAGTTATTATGAATATAAAAAAAGCGACCAATTTGGGTCGCTTTTTTGAGCATTACGCTACTGATTCTGGTGCACGCCATAAACTTTCTAAGTCATAGAACTTACGGGCGGTAGGTAGCATAACGTGTACAACAACGAACCCTAGATCAATTAGGATCCATTCAGCATCTCGTTCACCCTCAACACCAATTGGGCGAAAACCTGCTTTACGTGCTTCATCAGCAACATTGTCAGCAAGTGCTTTGACATGACGAGTAGATGTTCCGCTTGCAATCACAATTGCATCGGCAACATTGCTAATAGAACTTACATCAAGTTCTAGAATATCTTTGGCTTTTACATCAGTAAGGGCTTCATGTACAACTTTTAAACAAGCATGTACATCTTTGTTTGCTGTTTTGATTTTTAGGTCGTGAGAATTAGAAGCGCTGGGCGATGGTTCTAAATTCATAGAGGGTATATTTTCCTGACAATTACTCATCGTCAAATATACCGTTTTTCTCTATAAAATTCAAATTTCAGCAGTAACAGTTTATGTATTCACGTCATTGGAAAAGTACTTTTTTTTCCATGCAAAAGATTGATCTGATTGAGTTTTTGGTCGGTATTCTGCACCAATATAACCTTGATAGTCACTTTGACGTAACCAGTCAAAAATTTGCTTATAGGGAATATTTCCTGTGTCAGGTTCATGTCGATTTGGATAATCGGCGAATTGGATATGTCCAATTTGATGTAAATTTTCCTGTAATCCAGCCAGAATCTCTTCGCCCATCATTGCCATATGGTAACAATCGTACTGCATTTTTAAAGCAGGATGGTTGACGACTTCCAGCATTTCTTGGGCTTGAGCGATATTCTGAACTAGAAAACGTGGCATATCTGTGCCATTAATCATTTCAAAAACGGGTTCAATACCTTGTTCAGTGAGCATGTGGCAAGCAAGTTTCAAATTGCTTGCTAAGGTATTTAAACAGGGTAAGAGGTCAGCATCTTGAGGCTGTTTACCCGCTAAAATATTGACTCGAGGAACATTCAGTGCCTTTGCATAACGAATTGCAAGCATAAGGGCATGATGAAATTCAATTTCTTTTCCAGGAATACCTGCTAGGCCATTACCGCCCTGCATTAAATCGCCAGCAGGCGCATTAATGAGGCAAAGGGAAAGATCATATTGTTCAAGTTGAGTTTGAATATCGATAACATCTAATTCATATGGAAACTGAATTTCAATATGTTGGAAGCCATGTGCATGAGCTAAAGCAAAACGCTCAATCAAAGGAACTTCTGTAAAAATCATCGATAAATTGACTGCAAGATGGCTCATATTCAAACTCCTCGAATCAATTATTATTGCTCTATATATTGAATGATAGTTGCTAAATCATTCTCAGAAAAGCCATTTTCTTGGTGAGCTTGTAACTGTAATAGAGCTTTTTGTGCGACAGGTATCTTTAAATTAAAACTCTGCGCAAGTTTTAATGCATTATTAAGGTCTTTTGATAAGGTTTGCACTTTCCATTGTACTGGCTCAAAAGTGTGTGTTGCCATACGGGGAGCAAGAATTTGGAAAGGTTTAGAGTCTGCAAAACCGCCCGCGAGTGCAGGGGCAAGTAAGCGAGTATCTACGCCTGCTTGGCTTGCTAATGCAACAGCTTCTGCGATCAAAGTGCTATTTGCTGCAACAATTAATTGATTACAAATTTTGGTGGCTTGTCCAGTCCCTGTTTCACCCATACGGGTGACACGTTGGGATAAGACTTTATAAATAGGCTCGAGTGCTTGGATGGTGTGTTCATCGCCACCAGCAAAAATGACCAATGTACCTTGTTCTGCTCCGATAGTCCCACCTGAAACAGGCGAGTCAATCCAAGTCACTTGTTGCTGTTGGGCAGATTGCGCCAATTGTTGTGTCACGGTTACCGACAAGCTAGAAAAATCAACAATCACTTGCTCTGCTTTTAAATAGGGCTGGATTTGATCGAAAACGCTTTGAACAGCTTGATCATCCGCTAAACATATTAAAATAACAGGGTATTCCGCAATCTTGTTTAATTCTAATTGAGTTGCACCTTGTTGAATAAGTGCTTCACATGCATGTTGGCTTCGATTCCATACAGCTACAGTATAACCAGCTTGAAGAAGTCGAGAGGCCATACGTGTACCCATTAACCCCATACCTAAGAACGCGATAGGTGTTTGTTGATTCGCATGCATGTGAATTTATCCTCGTGCTTATTTATATTGGCGCGGCAAGAATTGAATTTCTGGATTCTTATCTTTTTTACGTGCAAGGCTACTGTTTTTACCTAAAAGTAATTTAAGCTGCCACAGTTTTTCTAAACGTAAAGCCTTTTCAGGTTGATGTTCCATTGCATCCAATACTCGTTTCGCTGCCATAATCGCATCAGGTGAGCGCTGTAAGATTTCTTGGGCGATCACGTTTGCTTTGGCTAATGGATCTTGATCTAAATGTGTCACTAGACCAATTTCTTTAGCGTATTCTGCGTCAAAGATACGCGCAGTCAGCGTTAATTCTTTGGCTAAATCAACACCGATGAGTCCTTTTAATGAACGTGTTAAGCCCATATCTGGAACTAAGCCCCAACGGCTTTCCATAATTGACATTTGAGTGTTTGGTGTTGCAATACGAATGTCTGCTGCTAGCGCAAGTTGCATGCCTGCACCAAAGCAAAAACCTTCGATCGCTGCAATAACTGGAATAGGCAAATTTTGCCAAATTAAAAAAGCTTTTTGAAATAAGCTTTGTCCAGGTTTGATCAGTTCCCATGCCGCAAATGCTGTATTTTTTGGATTATTTAGATCTGATAAGTCGATACCAGCACTAAACACTTGTGCTTCACCTGTGAGGATGACACAACGAATTGAACGATCTTTCTCAATTTTTTTAGCTGTTGCAACCAATTCTTTTAATAATGCAAAACTCATTGCATTGCGTTTATCTGGTCGATTTAAGGAAACTGTTGCAATCCCATTGTTCTTTTCAACGCGTAAAAGTGCCATTTACCATACTCTTATTGTGTTTGATTGGGGCAGCATAACATGAGTCTTTAACCTGAAACATGACACCGCAGTCACATTAAATGTCATGGGTGTGTAAGATGAGATTTGCGGCTTGTCGCACCTGTTCAATGGCTGTATTTAATTCGTTAAAGC
The DNA here is from genome assembly GCF_027105055.1 of Acinetobacter sp. TR3. Lineage (NCBI taxonomy): Bacteria > Pseudomonadati > Pseudomonadota > Gammaproteobacteria > Moraxellales > Moraxellaceae > Acinetobacter > Acinetobacter sp. TR3. Next base: position 2,730,808 of record NZ_CP114264.1, on the reverse strand, counting down.
GATAATTTGTTTCCCGAATAAAGCCATCGTCTGCTTTACGTCGTTCTTTACGCAGGGTTGAAACGAATTGTTCAAATTCGCCAGAAACCTGTTGCAAATTCGGTGTTCCTACGTATCGAGTAGCGCCATATAGACGGTGCAATACATGTTCCAGTTGAGGGAAGTCTTCCATTTCAATCAATTGTTGCATTTCAGCAAGTTCTGTATCGAAACTATCTACCAACATATTCAATAGGTCTTGTGCTAGATCTTCTTTATTCGCTGCTAGTTGAACGCTTTGTTGCCAATTCAAAATTTGAGGATCAATCGTTTCAGTCGAACGTTTTTGTTCTGTATTTGCTGCTTGAGAAGAGAAATTGTTGTTCGTCCAGTGCGTTAAGATTTGAATGATTTGTTCCATTTGAATCGGTTTGGTTACGTAATCATTCATACCAACTTTGAGTAATTTTTGCTTCTCGTCTGCTAGAGCATGTGCCGTGAGCGCAATAATCGGAAGTTGCATGCCTGTATCTAATGTTGACTCTAAGGAACGAATTGCTCGTGTGGTATCGATTCCTGACATCACTGGCATTTGGATGTCCATAAAGACTAAGTCAAATGGCGGTAATTTTTGTTGTATGCGTGCTTGAATGATATCAATCGCTTTCTGCCCACTGAGCGCTTTTGTAGTGGTGACGTTCAATTCACCGAGTAATGCTTCTAGTACAATCAAGTTAGGTAAATGATCGTCTACAGCAAGTATATGTAATCCTTGACCATTAAAGTTTTCTGGTTCTGGCTCAAAAATCGGTTGATTCCCTAACAGTTGCACCAGTTCTCGGCGACTCAATGGTTGATAGAGTGGGCGCGCACGATATTCATTCAGCATGTTCGGCTCAAGGCTCATTTGATAACCGTAAACGGCTAAGTTTCCTTGGTAACGCTGACGAATTTCTTTGAGTAGTGCTTCTGTATCACCACTATGGTCAACAATGAGCCATGTGTTTTCTTGCTGATTTAAATGATTCAGACGACTAAATAAATCCAAAATTGATTGTGTTTCGATATGTGAGACACGGTAGTTTTCTAAATATGAACGAAGCACGCTCGCTGTGGCAGGGTGAGCGAGGTAAGACACCACTTGTAAATGATCGAAATGTGGGTGCTCAACAAATTCATCTTGTTCATCTACTTTGAATGAAGCCGTAAACCAAAAGGTTGAACCTTTTTCTGTCGGGGCACGTTCTTGGTTGTCTTCAAAGCCAATTTGACCATGCATCAAATGAACAAGTTGTTTGGAAATCGCTAAGCCTAATCCCGTACCACCAAATTGACGAGTAACGGAAGCATCGCCTTGAGAGAATGATTCAAAAAGTTTTTTACGGTCGGTACCACTGAGACCAATACCACTATCTTGGACGCTGAAATGTAAGAGACATTGTCCAATTTCATCATCTTCCATACGTACACGAACAATGATTTCACCATCTGGGGTAAATTTGATGGCATTGGAAATGAGGTTGGTCAGAATTTGTTTAAAGCGTAATGCATCACCAATCACATGTTGGGGAATATTTTCGGCATAGTAAAATGCCATATTGATATACTTTTGTGCCGCGAGAGGGGAAAGCATATCCATCACATCAAAAATAGCTTCTTCCAAATCAAATGGCGCTGTTTCGAGCTCTAATTTACCCGCATCAATTTTAGAGAAATCGAGGACATCATTAATCAGTGCTAAAAGGTGAGCTGAAGATTTACGAATAGTTTGAAGATACAGGTTCTGTTCATTACTTAAGTTCTGCTGACGCAGTAAGAGGTGAATAAAACCGTCAATACTGTTGAGAGGTGTTCTAAGTTCATGGCTGATATTGGCTAAAAAGACTGATTTAGATTGATTCGATGAAATCGCTTGGTCACGTGCTTGACGATAAGTAATATTTTGGACTTCGAGTGTATCTAAAGTACGACGTAAATCCTCTTCGGTTTGTTCAGTATGCTCTTTCAACTCCAAGAAGCTAAAATGTAAACGTTTGACTACATTCGCAATATCACGCTGGAGTAAGCGTAACTCACCTGTACTGTTCACCACGATATGCTGATCAAGTGTATCTGCATTTAAGCGTTGCATTTGCATGCGAATTTCATAGAGTGGCGCAAGCCAAATTCTTGAAAATACGTTTAAACAAAGTAATAAAAGTAATAAGGTAATTAGTCCAGTCACGACCAGTGCCAATAGAATTTTATAGCGAGCTAACTCAAGTGGCTGATTGTCTAGTTCAATCATGAGCCAAATCGATTCGTTATGACCACCAGCCAATTTTGCACCATAGATGCTATTGTGGTTATGTGCGATTGGACCAAAAAAATTACTGTTATTCGGAAAAGTCGGCCAAAAACGATTATTTTGATAACCAACACTGAGATAGGTTTGCCCTTGATTATCAATAATGACAGCGCGTTGTAAGTTTTTCTCATCAAACATTTTTTGCATAATGTTTTGAGCGCGATCATATTGATCGGGGTGTTGTTGTACCAGTTGTAGTAATTTTTCTGCGGTTTGATGGTAGCGAGCTAAAATCGCAGAAGCATCTGAATATTGTTGTTGTTTTGCTGCACTGGTGGTTTCAGATAAAACCCATAAAATACCAACACCTGTCAGTACGGCGATCGGCACTAAAATAAGTGCAATCAATTGTCCATAAGCATGATTGAGCCGTAAGCGTTTAGATAGGGTTTTATTGAAATTTGACATAGCGCGGTCAGATTTATCATTCTGCGAAACATCTTATCATGCTTTGCCGAAATCAGAGGTATTGGCTAGCCAATAAAAAGCATAGTGAAAAGGTGCAGTATTTCTTATTTTTTCATACAATAGTCGCCACCTTAATATCGGTGTCGATCATGACGAATACGCAAACTGATTTTTTAGCAGATGAATTTTTACTAGACTATTATGTCGGTAAAAGCCCTTTAGTGCGTTTGCAGCGTTTAGCAAGTCATACTCAAGCTACCGTATTAGCGAAATTAGAAGGTAATAATCCTGCTGGCTCAGTCAAAGATCGCCCTGCTTATAACATGATTGTTCAAGCAGAGAAGCGTGGACAAATTCAACCTGGTGATACTTTAATTGAAGCCACTAGTGGTAACACTGGCATTGCTTTAGCCATGGTTGCAGCCATGCGTGGTTATAAAATGAAGCTGATCATGCCAAATAACATGAGTCAGGAACGTAAAGATGCAATGTTGGCTTATGGTGCTGAGTTAATCGAAGTGACTCAACAGCAAGGTATGGAAGGCGCACGCGATTTAGCTTTACAAATGCAGGCTGAGGGCAAAGGTTTTGTCCTCAATCAATTTGGTAATCCAGACAATGTAGAGGCGCATTACCTCACAACTGGACCTGAGATCTGGAAGCAAACGGGCGGAAAAATTACTCACTTTGTGAGTTCGATGGGGACGACAGGAACGATTATGGGGGTCTCTAAGTATTTAAAAGAACAGAACCCTGATATTCAAATTGTGGGCTTACAACCATCTGATGGTTCGAGCATTGCAGGGATTCGTCGTTGGCCGGAAGAATATCTTCCAACTATTTTTGATCGTCGTCGTGTGGATCGAATTATTGATATTCCACAAATCGAAGCAGAAAAAACCATGCGTAAGTTAGCACGTACTGAAGGTATTAGTGCAGGTACTTCTTCTGGTGGTGCAGTTTGGGCGTCAATTAAAATTGCTGAAGAACATCCAGATGCTGTGATTGTCTGCATTATCTGTGACCGAGGTGATCGTTATTTGTCAACAGGGCTGTTTTCAGTTCAAGATTAAAATCTCCCCTAATCTCTCTGTTAAAAAGAGGGAGAACTCCCCTTTATAAAAGGTGGGTTGGGAGGGATTTGAAGAGATTTCAAGATGAGTTTACGCTTTCCGACTTTAGTTTTTGATATTGAAACACTGACCGATTTAAAGGCTGGTGCCCATCTTCATCATCTTGATTTACCTGAAGCCGATGTTGAACAAGCATTAACGAAGATTCGCCGTCAAGAATCAGGTAGTGATTTTCAACGCCTACCTTTGCATGAAATTGTGTGTATTTCTGGTTTGTGGATTGATGAAAAAGGTGTTCGACTTTTTTCATTTAGTCAGGAGCAAAATACAGAAGCTGAGATGTTGACCAAATTTTTATCTATTTTTGATAAGAAGCAACCCACATTAATCAGTTGGAATGGTTCGCAATTTGATCTGCCAGTGATTTTATTTCGCGCCATGTATCATGGTTTGTCTGCGTCAAGTTTATTTGATCAAGGTGAAATTGATAACCAAAAGCGTTTCAATAACTATCAAAACCGTTATCACCATCGTCATGTCGATTTGATGGATGTGATGGCAATGTTTAATGGTCGAAATTTTCAAAAACTTGATGATGTTGCTTGCCTTTTAGGATTCCCTGGGAAACGTGGTGAGACTGGTTATCATGTGCCAGAGTATGTGCGTACTGAACAATGGTTAAAACTGACCAGTTATTGTGAAGGTGATGTTTTAAATACATGGTTGATCTATTTACGTTGGTTGTTGCTCAAAGGGCAGCTTAATCAACATGATCATCAGTATTGGCTTCAAACCACGATCGATTATTTACAAACTCAAACGCAACAAACAGAATTCTTACAGGTATGGCAACAAACATCGCAATATACTGTATTTACCGCAAATACGTTTGCGCCAAAAAATTAGGTTGATCTTTTGAAACATAAAGCGAAACAGCGCCCAGCTCAATATCCAACATATACCTTTCAAATCGAAGCTTTTTCTCATGAGGGGCGAGGGATTGCGCATTATGGAACGCATCCTGATCATCCAAAAGAAAAGCACGGTAAGAAGGTTTTTATTCGTTATGCGCTCGTGGGTGAAACGGTACAAGCCAAGATCACTAATCAAACTTCGCGTTTAGAAGAAGCGGATATGGTTAAGCTAGAAAGTGATGCGGCTGTGGGACGAGTCGATCCGATTTGTCCGCATTTTGGGGTCTGTGGTGGCTGTAGCTTGCAACATATTCATCCAGATGAACAGATTTTATTAAAACAGAATGTATTGAAGTCACATTTACAACATTTTGCTGGTTTACAACCAGAACAATGGTTAGATCCAATCCGATCTGAAAAAATAGATTATCGTCGTCGTGCTCGAGTGGGCGTTCGCTATATTGCGAAACAAAATCGTTTGGTGATGGGCTTTCGTGAACATCACAGTAATCATTTAACACCGATTCAGCAGTGTCACGTACTTGATCAGCGTTTGTCCGAAAGTTTGGTAGAGTTGAGAAAACTACTCGAAAGTCTAACAGGCAAAGCCCACATTGGTCATATAGAATTAGCAATGGGTGATACCGAGACAGCGTTATTGATTCGCCACTTGGATGAATTAAATGTGTCGGATGTCAACCAATTACGTCAATTTGCGTTACTAAAGGATTGGCAGTTGTATTTGCAACCTAAAGGCGCAGATAGTTTACATCGTGTTGATGATGCTCAAGCACCGATGCGTTTGCACTACAGTCTGGATGAGTTTGCGGTTAAATTTGCATTTTCGCCTTTAGACTTTACTCAAGTAAATAGTGGTGTAAATGCAAAGATGATTCACTTGGCATGTGAATTGCTAGATTTACAGAAAGGGGAGAGAGTACTCGACCTATTTTGTGGACTGGGTAATTTTTCCTTACCTTTAGCACGTTGTGTTGGTGAGACAGGTCAGGTCGTTGGTGTTGAAGCAAGTGATGAGATGGTACAACGGGCAACTGAAAATGCAAAAGCAAATCAATTGTCTCAGGCATTGTTCTTTTCACAAGATTTAACAAAAGACTTTTCGCATCATTCTTGGGCAAAACAGGGATTTGATGCATTATTAATTGATCCTCCTCGATCAGGTGCGTTTGAAGTTATGCAATATGTACCTAATTTTGGAGCAAAAAGAATCGTTTATGTTTCATGTAATCCATCAACACTGGCAAGGGATGCGGGTGTACTGGCACAATATGGTTATCAACTTAAAAAGGCGGCAGTAATGGACATGTTTACCCATACTGAGCATGTTGAATCAATTGCCTTGTTTGAAAAAATTGAGCAATTTGAAAAGACCCAAGAGATAAACGATTAGAGAATGAGTTACATATCCAGAGGAGAATGGTATGGTCACAGTACGTGAGCAGTTACCTGGACGACTCCATGAGTTGTCAGAGGAAACGACTGTAGAACATGCCGCTGAAGCGCAAAGTGGTCTGGTCTCTTGGCTAGATCGAGTGCGTGATATTTTGGATGGGGCAGAGCTAAAGCAACTTCAAAAAGTTGCAGAGCTGACCTTGGCAAAAGAATTAGAAACCACGGTTCATCATCGTAGCAATACCTTTAGTACAGGTATTGGTATGGCTGATATTTTAGCGCATTTACATGTTGATGAAGACACATTGTCAGCGGCAGTGTTATATCGCAGTGTGCGCGAAGGCTTAATTACCTTAGAGGATATTCAACAACAGTTTGGTGGGCAAGTACTTGGTCTTGTACAGGGTACGCTTGCGATGGGTAAGCTCTCTGAATTGATTGAAAAAAATAAACGTTTAGAAGATCATTTCAATAATAATCAACGTGAGCACTTAAACGGCATTTATAAAATGCTGATTTCGGTGACAGAAGATGTACGTGTCGTTTTAATCAAACTTGCTGAACGTACTTATGCCTTGCGTGAATTGGCAACGGCGAGTAAAGAACGTCAAGAGCGTGTTGCACGTGAGATTTTAACGATCTATTCACCACTTGCACATCGCTTAGGTATAGCACAGCTTAAATGGGAGCTAGAAGATCTTGCTTTCCGTTATTTAGCACCAGAACGCTATAAAGAAATCGCATCGTTACTGAATGAAAAACGTTTAGAGCGTGAGCAGTATATTCAATTTGTCATTGATAAATTGAAGACTGAACTAGGTACGCATCATATCCAAGCTGAAATCACTGGGCGAGTGAAGCACATTTATTCGATTTATCGAAAAATGAAAAGCAAAAACCTGAGTTTCGATCAGCTTTACGATATTCGTGCGGTACGTGTATTGGTAAAAAGTGTACCTGATTGTTATCACGCTTTAGGGATTGTGCATCAATTATGGCGGCATATTCCCAACCAGTTTGATGACTATGTCACCAATCCAAAGGCAAATGGTTATCGCTCATTACATACTGCTGTGATTGCAGAAAATAAATCTTTAGAAGTGCAAATTCGTACCTTTGAAATGCACAATGAGGCTGAGTTAGGTGTTTGTTCGCACTTCAATTATAAAGAAGGCGCAAAAAATACCGATCATTCATTTAACCATCGTTTGCATTCTTTACGTGCCGTACTTGAGCATTATCAAGAGCGTACTGAAACGACACCACATGGCGAAGATGAAGAGTCAAATGGCATAGATCAAATTCAAGATTTTGAGAATTTTGAAAAGATTTATGTATTTAGTCGTGATGGTGATATTAAGGAATTACCACGAGGTTCAACCGTTTTAGATTTCGCCTATCATGTGCATACTGAAGTTGGAAACAAGTGCTATGCAGCACGTGTCAATCAGCGCTATGTGCCATTAACCTATACCTTGAAAACAGGTGAGCAGGTTGAAATCTTAACCAAGAAAGACCGCGAACCTAACCGTGATTGGTTGGTCAATTCTTTAGGCTATATCAAAACGGCGCGTGCGCGTGACAAGTTACGCCATTGGTTTAGACAACAAGATCGCAGTAAAAACGTTGAAGTTGGACGTGAGTTACTGAATAAAGAATTATCTCGTTTAGCTATTCATCCAAAGAGTATTGATTTAAAAGATTATTCATCTCATTTCAACCTGAAAGCGGGTGATGATATTTTAGTGGCTTTGGTGAGTGGTGATATCAGCCTTCATGCCTTGATGAATCAAGTCAATCGTCAGATGCACTTGGATCAAGATGAGCCTGAACTGGTTTTAAAACCTGCGTTAAATCCTCGTGCGAGCCATACGCTCTCAGCACACGGGATTTTGATTGATGGTTTGGATAATGTTGAGCTGCATATTGCGCAATGTTGTCAACCTGTGCATGGTGAGTCGATTGGTGGTTATATCACTTTAAACCGTGGTGTCAGTATCCATAAGATCGCTTGTCCAGATTATTTACGCATGACGACACAAGAGCCTGAGCGTGCTGTTGAAGCGGATTGGGAAATGCAACCGACCCGTGGCCAGAGCGTGCAAATCGTGGTTGAAGCTTATGATCGCCGTGGTCTACTTAAAGACCTCACCCAAGTGATTTTCTCAGACCAAATCAATATTCGTCAGGTCAATACCATTTCTGAGGCAGATGGTATTGCCAATATGAAATTATTGATTGAAGTCAAAGGTTTGGCACAACTGTCTCGTTTATTGGCTCGTTTAGAGCAGCAACCCGGGATTATCAGCGCACGACGTTTGGTTCAGGGAAGTTAGAACATGAAAATAAAAAAGCTGCATTGAGATGCAGCTTTTTTATGCTTAACGCTTCGATAGGAAAATATTAGTCAATCGATTTAAAAACTGTGGACTGATGCTCGACAATTGATACATCAGTTTGGTTTTTATGCCTACAGGAGTATGAGTTGGAATCAGGGCATGATCTTTTTGTTGGGCTAACTGTAAGACTTGTTTCGCAACATCCGCAGGGGTTAAATCCACACCAATATTTTGAATACTGCCTGCATTCATATTCTTTACCATATTGGTTTGTACAAATAGAGGCATTACATCGAGTACGCGAATATTATATTTTTGCCATTCTACATCTAAGGCTTCTGTTAAGCCTCGAACCGCAAATTTACTCGCAGAGTACGATGCTAAATCAGCTTGTCCATAAATTGCTGAGGCGGAGGATAAATTAATCACACGAGCAAAACTGGCTTTTTCTAGATGGGGTAACCCAGCATGGCAACCGTTCAGAACCCCTTTGATATTGATATCCACAGTGCGATGATGGGATTGAATTGACGTCTCTTCAAATGCGCCAGAGTATAAGATTCCAGCGTTGTTAATTAAAATATTCAGTTCGCCTGCCCAATTTTTAAAATCTTGTAGTGCTATTTTCCACTGGCGAAAGTTACTGACATCTAAATAACCCGCTTTAGCATTTTCACCAAGCTCGTTGGCTAAACGAAGCGCTTGCTCATCATTAATATCATAAATACCGACTTTATAACCGTGACGATGAAAGATGCGCGCAATCTCAGCACCAATTCCTTGTGCCGCTCCACTAATAAATACGCTATGTTGCATTGCTTTCCCTTGCTTTATCATATTTCTTTAATCGGCGTATATTACGCATAAGCAGGTTCAAGCTGCAACAATTTGGCTGTATTTGGAGAGGATCATGGAAAAGTTATTAGAAATTATGCAAGAGTTGCGACAAAAATGCCCATGGGATCAACAACAAACGCCTAATAGCTTGACTCGTTATGCGATCGAAGAAGCTTATGAGGTTGAAGAAGCGATTCGAAAGGGGGATCTCAATGAAATTCGCAACGAGTTAGGTGATTTATTATTACAAGTGGTTTTTCAATCCCAAATGTACAGTGAGCAAGGCGCATTTAACTTTCATGATGTTGTAGATGCGATTAGTGAAAAATTAATTCGTCGTCATCCACATGTATTTCAAGCTGAAAAATATCAAAATTTAGATTCAGAACAAGTCAGTGAATTATGGAAAAAAATTAAGCAGCAAGAAAAACAAGGTAAGGCTCAATCTCGACTAGATGCAGTGAAACATGCGCCAGCTTTGGTACAGGCACATGAAATTCAAAAAAAAGCAGCGCAGTTGGGTTTTGATTTTGAAACAGTTGAAGATGCTTATGGGAAGTTAAATGAGGAATTAGAGGAATTACAACAAGCGATCAAAAATCAAAAAAGTGATGAAATACAAGAAGAGTTTGGCGATTGTCTATTTTCTTTAATCAATGTAGGACGTAAACTTGGTCTGTCGAGTGAGACTGCATTACTGGCAACGATTCATAAATTTAGAAGCCGATTTGCATATATTGAACAACAAGCACAAAGACAAGACAAAGACTTGCAAGAAATGAGTTTGGCAGAAATGGACGAACTCTGGGAGCAAGCAAAAAGACACTTAAAACTTCAGGGGGAAATCCAATGAATTTGCCGCAGCTACGCAGCAAACATAATCTTTTTTTATTCATTTTTATATATTTAGGGTGTTTTTCATCTGTAGATGCGCAGCCATTCGATCAATCCTATGAAAAATGGAAAGCGCAACAACAGGCACGTGATCAGCAATTGGCGAAGCAACCAAACAATAATTATTATTTATCAAGACCCACGGCACAACAAGGTTCAAAGCAAGTTTCATCTTCTGTAAACATTCAAGGAGATAAAATTAGTTTGAACCAAGCAAATTTACAGCAGCTACAAACGTTGAATGGCGTGGGTGAGAAAAAAGCTCAGGCAATTGTTGAATATCGCCAAAAGAATGGTGGTTTTAAAACGATAGATGAGTTGGTCAATGTAAAAGGAATTGGACCCAAATTGCTTGAGAAAAATAAAGCACGCTTAGGATTATAGGATAAAAATAAAGATGATATTGCAATTAAAACATACTGATCTGTTGAAACTTCAACAGAATAAATTGCCCTTTGAGTGTGTTAGAGCTATGATTAGCGACAAATTGTTATTTACGTCCTGACGTAGGAGACAGTGTCTTTTGCAAACTTTGCGTGCGTCAAAATGTGGTTTGTCCACAACCCAACTCCCTTCTTCAATATTAGATGTGATTGATAGCCTGACGAAAGCTGGCTATGAGGCATATATTGTAGGCGGCGGTGTTCGCGATATGATGTTAGGTCTTAATCCTAAGGATTTTGACGCTGTTACAAATGCAACACCAGCTCAAGTGAAAGAAGTTTTTGGTCGACGTTGCCGAATTATTGGTCGACGTTTCGAATTAGCACATGTTTATTCTGGTCGCGAACTGATTGAAGTCGCAACTTTCCGCGCTCCTCCCAAAAAAGCAGTCACCAGTGCTTCCGGTATGATCCTGCGAGATAATAATTGGGGAACAATTGAGCAAGATTTTGCGCGTCGAGATTTCTCAATTAATACTTTGTATTATCAACCGCGCCAAGCGATCGTGCTAGATTTTTGTCATGCAGTTGATGATATTAAAACCCGTACTTTGCGTTTTTTAGGTGAGCCTGCACAGCGGTTTGAAGAAGACCCTGTGAGAATGTTACGTGCCTTACGTTTTGCTGCGAAACTTAACTTTCAAATTGATCAATCGATTATTGATGTTTTTAATGTTGAGCTGACGCAACTGTTACGTGATGTCTCACCGCATCGTTTATACGATGAGTCTCAAAAATTATTTACTATGGGACATCTTGCACGCGTTTTGCCGATGCTGATTGAGTTTGGGGTTTGGAAGCAATTATTTGCTGAAATTCCTCCAAATCTAACAGCTTTTATCGAACGTGCAGCTAAAAATACTGATCAACGAATTCAAATTGGTAAGACCATTAATCCCGCATTTTTTTATGCAGTATTGTTGTGGAAGCCTTTCTTAGAACGTTGCGATTTTTATTTAAATAAAGGTGTTGTTCCTGCTGAAGCACGTGCCCAAGCTGGTTTAGATGTATTGAAACGTCAAGCCACCCGCACCATTATTCCCCGTTTTGCTGAAACTTTTATTCGTGAAGTGTGGGAAATGCAAACCCGTTTGCTCAATCCAAAGCCACAGCAAATTGAAGCTTTGGCTGGACATGCACGTTTCCGTGCAGGCTTTGACTTCTTGTTGTTACGTGAGAAATCAGGTGATAGCAGTACCGAAGGCATGGGGATTTGGTGGGAAGCTTACCAAGAAATGTCAATCGATCAGAAAGAAGTCGCAATTCGTCAATACAACCGTCAACGTAGTAAAACACGTCGTAAGACAGTTGAAGTTGATGAGCCAAAGACCACTGAGATTGAGCCTTTGGTCAATGTCCCTGAGCCAAGAAGTCGTCGTGCTAAAAAAGAACGTGTGAGAGCCGATGAATCAACTAGCCGTTTTATTGAAAAAGCGACTGCCGTTTCTGGACAAATCAATACAGATCATCCGATTCTCAAGCGTAAACGGGTACAGCGTGATTTAGCCCAAGTTGTTTTTGGACCAACACAATGACGACTCGTGCTTATATTGGTCTTGGTAGCAATTTAGGTGATTCGCAACAGATTCTTAGCGAGGCTGTTGTGAAGCTGGCTAGTTTAGGTTCGGTAAAAGTTTCAAGACTTTATCAAAGTCCGCCAATGGGGCCGCAAGATCAGCCGAATTATTTAAATGCGGTTGTTCAACTCGATACCACACTTGCACCGCTTGCCCTATTAGATCAATTACAACAATTTGAGCAAGATGCAGGACGTATCCGTGTGCGGCGCTGGGGAGAGCGCACGCTTGATCTGGATTTGTTGATCTATGGTCAGGAGCAGATCTGCAATGAACGCTTAACCGTGCCACATGTGGGTATTTTAGAGCGTGATTTTGTGATTGTTCCCTTATTGGATTTAGATGCTCATTTACAGTTGAATGGGTGTCGATTAAAAGATTTAGAACTGGTACAGCAGGCAAATTTAACTGTAATCGCAGACCAGTCTTGGGCAACCGCTTAAGATTGCTTTGTTCTAGAAACGCCGTAGAGGACATCATCATGATTAGTCTAAGTGACTTAAGAAAATTTAAAGCCGAAGGACGTAAGTTCTCATGTCTCACTTGTTACGATGCAAGTATGGCTAAAGCGATGGAATTGGCTGAAATTGATACGATTTTAATCGGTGATTCTCTAGGCATGGCAATTCAAGGTCGAGATTCTACGCTGCCTGTGACAGTTGAAGATATGGCTTACCATACGGCAGCTGTGCGCCGTGGCAATTCACATGCTTTAATTATGACTGATTTGCCATTTATGAGTTATGCGACGCTTGAAGATGGTCTAAAAAATGCCAAAGCCGTGATGCAAGTAGGCGCACAAATGGTCAAGATTGAAGGCGGTGCGTGGCTTAGTGAATTAGTCCAAGTCTTGACCCGTAATGGTATTCCTGTGTGTGTACATTTAGGTTTAACCCCACAATCGGTACATGTATTTGGTGGTTATAAACTTCAAGCGCGCACACGTGAAGCAGCAGATCAGTTGATTGCCGATTGCCAAGCTGTGGTTGATGCAGGTGCTGCGGTATTATTATTAGAGTGTGTTCCAGCTCAGTTAGGCAAAGAAATTGCTGAACTATTTCCTAATACTCCAGTGATTGGTATTGGTGCGGGCAATGAAACTGATGGACAGGTTTTGGTTGTACAAGACATGCTTGGTTTGACTTTTGGTCGCGTTGCACGTTTTGTGCGTAATTTTATGAAAGAACAAGCGGGGGAAACAGCAATTATCGATGCGTTTAAATCGTATCATGCTGCTGTTCAAGATCAGTCATTTCCAGCGAAAGAACATACTTTTCAAGTTGAGCTCTAACTCATGAAAACAGAAACAACAATACAAGGCTTAACTGCATCATTAGCACCAGCAAGAACAACAAAAAAATTAATTGGTTTTGTGCCAACTATGGGGAATTTGCATGAAGGTCATTTGACTTTGGTGCGCGCTGCAAAAAAAATCTGTGATGTTGTTGTGGTGAGTATTTTTGTCAACCCAATTCAGTTTGGTGCAGGCGAGGATTTTGATAGTTATCCACGTACTTTAGAACAAGATAGTCGTTTGTTAGCAGATGTAGGTTGCGATATTATTTTTGCCCCTTCTGTCGATCAAATGTATGGTAAACAGCCTCGTTTAACCAATATTCGTGTTAGTCAAATTACCAATGATTTATGTGGTCAATCACGACCTGGTCATTTTGATGGTGTTGCAGTTGTTGTAACCAAATTATTCAATATTGTACAACCAGACTATGCTTTTTTTGGGCAAAAAGATTATCAACAATTGGCTGTAATTCGTCAGTTGGTGCAGGATTTAAATATTCCATTAGAAGTCATCGGCGTACCAATTGTACGAGCAGCAGATGGTTTGGCTTTAAGTTCACGCAATGGTTATTTGTCAGAAGAGCAACGAAGTATTGCGCCAACAATTTATCAGTTGTTAAAACAAGCAGAAGTTGCATTGGGAGAGGGGCAATCACTTTCGCAAGTGTTAGCAAATATCTCAACGGAATTGACACAAGCTGGATTTGTTGTGGATTATGTAGAAGCACGTCAGCCTAACTTGCAACCAATTGAAGAGTTTGATCGCGATTTAGTTTTGTTTGTTGCGGCTAAATTGGGCTCGACACGTTTGATTGATAATTTACAAATTAACTTTAAAACATAAAATAAATTAAAGGGCGATATGCGATGAAGCGTATTCTTATCGTTACAGGACAATCAGGTTCAGGAAAATCATCTGCATTACAGGTGCTTGAAGATTTGGGCTATTATTGTATAGATAATTTACCTTTGGCATTGTTGCCTGAAATTGTAGCTAAACTGGATCATGAAAATAACTTAGAGCAGTTGGCATTAGGTGTGGATATTCGAAGTACTCGTGCGGATATGCAGGAGTTTGACCATGTTTTTGAGCAATTAAAAAAGCATGGTACTGTGGATATCATTTACTTAACCACGCAAGATCAAGATTTGGTTGCACGGTTTAGCTCTTCGCGTAGACCACACCCGTTGGCAAATCGTTTTAATAGCCTGTTGCAATGTATACAGGAAGAAAAGCAACTGCTGATTCCGATACAATTCCGCTCTACGGTGCATATTGATACGACAGGTAAAAGCGTCCATGATCTCAAACATATCTTGCTGTCTCGATTGGGGCAGTCTGATAAGTTGATTGTGATTCTACAATCATTTGGCTATAAACATGGCATTCCGCTTGATGCTGATTATGTGTTTGATGTGCGTCATTTACCGAATCCACATTGGGATTTAGAGTTGCGTCGTCTTTCAGGGTTGGATGATCCTGTATGTCAGTTTTTAGAAAGCAATCAACAAACCAATGAAATGTTTACCGATATTTATAACTTCTTGGAAAAATGGTTGCCTGCTTTTGCAGAAGGACATCGCCACTACATGACCATTTCAGTCGGGTGCACAGGTGGGCAACATCGTTCAGTTTATATCGTGGATAGACTCAAACGAGCTCTTAAGGCAAAATGGACTGTCCAAATCTTACATAGAGAAATGAAGCACTGGTCATGATAGACACAACAATTGATGTAATTAATAAACTCGGCTTACATGCGCGCGCATCTGGTAAACTGATTGAAGTGACAACCAAGTTTAGCTCTTCGATACAAATCGGCAAGGGTGATAAATTGGTTGATGCAAAAAATATTATGTCTTTGTTGATGTTAGGTGCTGGTAAAGGCACAACATTAAGATTGGTGATTGATGGTGCTGATGAAGAAAAAGCACTGGAAGAAATTCAAACGCTGTTCGCAGCAAAATTTTATGAGGCAGAGTAATAGTGGCACGTGGTACCCAACAACGTTATACAGATGAAGATTTTGAGTCATTAGAAGGGCGTGCGAGTAGAACCGAGCAAAAAAAAGCTGTGCAACGTATGGCTGCTTTAGGTGAGCAATTGGCTCAACTCAATCCAAAACAAATTCAAAAGCTTCCTGTCGATGAGCGTTTGATTGATGCATTACTTGAAGTGCAAAAAATCAGTTCATTTGAAGCACGTCGTCGTCAGTTTCAACGTGTTGGTAAGTTATTGCGTAATGAAAATGAAACCACGATTTTATCTTATTTGACACCGCAACAAGGTGCTAAAAAACAAATGCAATTGATGCGTTGGGTAGATCGGATGATTGATCAAGGTGACCCAATCATTAATGAGTTTAGTAAAGTTTTTAATGCTTCTGAACGCCATACTTTACGTCAGCATGTTTTGCGCATTCATCGAGATATCAAACAGCAGGT
Source organism: Acinetobacter sp. TR3 (assembly GCF_027105055.1). NCBI lineage: Bacteria > Pseudomonadati > Pseudomonadota > Gammaproteobacteria > Moraxellales > Moraxellaceae > Acinetobacter > Acinetobacter sp. TR3. The sequence goes on along the minus strand of NZ_CP114264.1, from coordinate 2,714,843 downwards.
GAGTGAAGAAGATCTTGCAGCATCCAAGCTTAAATTTGTGAACTATGTACAGCAAGTCGCCTTGTTATCTGATCAAGGCTAAAGCCAAAAAGAAGTTTCCTCGGAAACTTCTTTTTATTTTGGGGTATTAACTTTCAAATGAGCCATCTGCTCGTTGTTTTGCCCATTCTCTTAAAATAAATTTCTGTAATTTCCCTGTTGATGTTTTTGGAATCTCAGTAATGACGACATCTTTGGGAACTTTAAAGCGAGCCAGTTCTTTTTGGCAATGTGCAATGATGTCTTCGGCCGATGCAGATGCACCTTGTTTGAGTTCAATAAAAGCACAAGGCACTTCTTGCCAACGTTCATCAGGTTTTGCGACCACTGCGGCGGTGAGTACAGCAGGGTGGCGGTAAAGTACATCTTCGACTTCGAGCGATGAAATATTTTCGCCACCTGAAATGATAATATCTTTAGAGCGATCAGTAATTTTGGCATAACCATCAGGATGGCAAACGGCTAGATCTCCTGTATGAAACCAACCACCTTTAAAAGCTTCTTCAGTCGCTTGTGGATTTTTGAGATAACCTTTCATCACAATATTGCCACGGAACATAATTTCGCCCATGGTTTGCCCATCATTCGGTACGGGTTGCATTGTTTCAGGATCAAGTACTCGCATACTGTCTTGGAGTGGATAAGGAACACCTTGACGTGAATGCAGTTGTGCCTGTTCTTGAATAGATAAGTCACTCCATCCTGCTTGCGAAGCACATAATGCCGATGGACCATACGTTTCTGTCAAACCATAGACATGATTAACATTAATTCCAATATGGCGCATACCTTCAATAATCGCAACGGGTGGGGCAGCACCTGCAACCATCACTTCAACATGGTGCTCAAAAGCTGTCTTTTGTTCTGGTGGCGTGTTAATTAACATGGATAAGACAATTGGTGCGCCACAGAAATAATCGACTTTGTGTTCAGCGATATATTTAAAGATTAAAACTGGATCAACTCGACGTAAGCAAATATTGGTGCCGCCACTGGCTGCAATTGACCATGCAAAACACCAACCATTACAGTGAAATAGTGGCAGCGTCCATAGATAAACTGCACGAGGTTTCATACCGCATGCCAAGATGTTACTGGCTGCATTCAGATAAGCGCCGCGATGGTGATAAACCACACCTTTTGGATTGCCTGTGGTTCCTGAGGTATAATTTAGACTAATCGCATCCCATTCATCTTGTGGAAGTAGCCATTCAAATTCAGGATTACCTTTAGCTAACCACGATTCATATTCATATTGCCCAAGTGCAATTTGCTCACCTTCGTATTCCTGATCAAATACATCAATTACAATAATGTCTTGAGAGATCAGCGTTAAGGCTTCTGCTGCAAGTTGTCGAAATTCAGGATCGACCAAAAGGACTTTGGACTCGGCATGAGCCAGCATAAAAGCAATGGTTTTGGCATCGAGACGAGTATTCAGCGTATTGAGTACTGCACCTGCCATTGGTACAGCAAAATGTGCTTCAATCATTGCAGGTACATTCGGCAAGAGTACCGAAACGGTATCATTCTTTTGAATTCCTAACTGAGTGAGCTGATGTGCAAACTGGCGGCAACGTTGATAGCTTTGTTGCCATGTGATTTGACGTTCCCCATGAATAATTGCGGCTTGGTGTGGATAAATATAAGCAGCACGTTCTAAATAACGTAAAGGCGATAAGGCAACAAAATTTGCAGGGGTTCTCGGTAATTCATCATATGCACTAACCATGTGTTTGCTCCATTTGTGTTTTTTTCATTTATATCTATATCAACATAGTGTGTCATTCAGTCTAAATCATTTAGGCTTTAGTCGGAGATGAAACCTAATCAATCTAGGTTTTTATGATTCAAAGGTTTCATACTCAACTAAACCTGTGTAAAATCTTGAATACTTTTTTATCCGCCGTTTTTTATCTTTTGAGGTTCGCCTCAATACATAATCTCGCGGTGATATGCTCCTTCGTATAGGGCATCACTCCTTAAGGATTTTATTATGCCAATTATCACTTTGCCAAATGGCGATCAAAAACAGTTTGATCAAGCCGTATCTGTGATGGACGTTGCATTAAGCATTGGTCCTGGTCTTGCGAAAAATACCGTAGCAGGTCGTGTCAATGATCGTCTAGTTGATGCTTCAGACTTGATTACCGAAGATGCAACTGTGCAAATTATCACGCCTAAAGATGAAGAAGGCGTAGAAATTATTCGTCACTCTTGTGCACATCTCGTTGGTCACGCTGTTAAGCAGCTGTTTCCAGAAGCAAAAATGGTGATTGGTCCAGTCATTGAAGAAGGTTTCTACTATGACATCTGGATGCCACGTCCTTTTACTTTAGATGATATGGCAGCGATTGAAGAGCGTATGAAAAAGCTCATTGATCAGGATTATGATGTCATCAAAAAAATGACACCACGTGATGAGGTGATTGCAGAATTCACAGCACGTGGCGAAGAATACAAATTGCGCTTGATCGCAGACATGCCGAATGAAACACAAATGGGCTTGTACTACCATCAAGATTATTTGGATATGTGCCGTGGTCCGCACGTACCAAACACTAAATTCTTAAAATCATTCAAGCTCACAAAAATCTCTGGTGCTTACTGGCGTGGTGATGCGAAGAATGAACAGCTTCAACGTATTTATGGTACAGCTTGGGCTGATAAAAAACAGTTAGCGGCATATATCAAACGTATTGAAGAAGCAGAAAAGCGTGACCATCGTAAAATTGGTAAAGCTCTAGATTTATTCCATATGCAAGAAGAAGCACCGGGTATGGTGTTCTGGCATCCAAATGGTTGGACCATCTACCAAGTGCTTGAGCAATACATGCGTAAAGTTCAGCAAGACAATGGCTACCTAGAGATTAAAACGCCGCAAATCGTCGATTTTACGCTTTGGGAAAAATCTGGTCATGCAGCCAACTACGCAGACAACATGTTTACAACTCATTCAGAGAGTCGTAACTATGCTGTTAAGCCAATGAACTGCCCTTGTCACGTACAAGTGTTTAATCAAGGCTTGAAATCTTACCGTGATTTACCAATTCGTTTGGCTGAATTTGGTTCTTGTCACCGTAATGAGCCATCAGGTTCTTTACACGGGATTATGCGTGTTCGTGGATTTACGCAAGATGATGCACATATTTTCTGTACCAAAGAACAAATTGGTAAAGAAGTTGCTGACTTTATTAAGCTGACTTTAGATGTTTATAAAGACTTCGGCTTTGAAGAAGTACAAATGAAATTGTCTACACGTCCTGAAAAACGTGTCGGTGATGATGCACTTTGGGATTTGGCTGAAAAATCTTTGGCAGATGCTTTAGATAATGCAGGCTTGGCTTGGGATTTGCAACCTGGTGAAGGTGCATTCTATGGTCCGAAAATTGAATTTTCATTGAAAGATTGCTTAGGCCGTGTATGGCAGTGCGGTACGATTCAATGTGATTTCAACTTACCAATTCGCTTAGATGCGTCTTATGTCACTGAAGACAACGATCGTGATCAACCAGTCATGCTGCATCGTGCAATTCTTGGTAGTTTTGAGCGTTTTATTGGTATACTAATTGAACACTATGCGGGCTTTATGCCGCCTTGGTTAACACCAATTCAAGCGTGTGTTATGAATATTACTGATTCACAAGCAGAAGCATGTGAACAAGTGGTTGCAAAACTCAAAGAAAATGGTCTTCGTGCTATTTCTGACTTGAGAAATGAAAAGATCGGATTTAAGATTCGTGAGCGTACCCTAGAGCGTATTCCTTACCTTCTGGTTCTTGGTGATCGAGAAGTTGAAGAAGGTACTGTTAATGTGCGTACTCGCTCAGGAAAAAATTTAGGTACTATGTCAGTAGATGCATTTATTGACCTAGTGAAATCTGCCGTTGCCGAACGCGGCCGGTACATTGTGGAGTAATAAAGATTAAACAGCCTGACCGTAACCAGCAACAAGGTGCTAAAAGTAACCGTCCTGCAATTAACGAAGAGATCCGTGCGAAAGAAGTACGCCTCGTCGCTGCAGATGGTGAGCAAAAAGGTGTTGTTTCATTAACTGAAGCATTACGTGCTGCTGAAGAAGTTAATCTTGACCTTGTTGAGATTGTTGCTAATGCAGAACCGCCTGTTTGTAAAATCATGGACTACAACAAGCACTTATTTGACTTAAAGCAAAAGCAAAAAGATGCGAAGAAAAAACAGCATCAAGTGCAAGTGAAAGAAATCAAGTTACGTCCTGCAACGGATGTAGGCGATTACCAAATTAAATTGCGTGCAATTTTACGTTTCCTTGAAGAGGGAAATAAGGTGAAAATCACTTTACGATTCCGTGGTCGTGAGATGGCACATCAACAGCTTGGTTTGGCTCAATTGCAAAAAATTGAAGCAGACGTTGCTGAATTTGGCGTTATTGAACAAGCGCCAAAGATGGAAGGTCGTCAAATGGGCATGTTAATTGGCCCGAAAAAGAAAAAGTAATTTTTTCTTAGAAAAAGCACCGCAATAGGCGGTGCTTTTTTATGTCAAAAAATTATGGATTGACCTACTCAGAAGCTTATAAGTCTCAACGACAGCTACTTAAAATAAAACATGTTAAACCATGACTAATTAAGTAAATTCATAACTGTAAGTTGTGCTTGTAGTTAGCATGTTTTATTTAGTCATAATATATAGGACATAGGTTATTTGGATAAAAACGGAAAGAATTTTTTAGGAAAATAAGTGTGATTTTCAAAATATTTTATTTTAAAACATAGTTTTATTGTTTGTTTTTGTGTTGAGTTGCTGATTAGTAGGGAATAAATATGCTATAACGAGGCAACCATCATGAGAAAGATGAATAGGGTAATAAATGATTGACTTATATTATTGGGGTACACCTAACGGCCATAAAATAACAATTGCCTTGGAGGAAATGGGACTCGAATATCAGATTTTTCCTATTAATATTTTAGAAAATGATCAGTTCCAACCAGACTTCTTAAGAATCTCTCCTAATAATAAAATTCCAGCGATTGTTGATCAAAATGGACCACGAGGTGAACCGATTTCTGTATTTGAATCAGGTGCGATCCTACAATATTTAGGTCGGAAGACTGGATTATTCTATCCTACGGATGAACAAGAGCGAGTAGAAGTTGAACAATGGTTAATGTGGCAAATGGGTGGGTTTGGTCCAATGCTTGGTCAGAATCACCATTTTAATAAATTTGCACCTGAACGAATTCCGTATGCGATTGAACGTTATATCAATGAAACTAAACGCCTTTACACTGTTTTAAATAAACAATTGATTGGTCAGAAGTTTGTGGCGGGTGAGTATTCAATTGCGGATATGGCAATCTTGCCTTGGGCATTGCGTTATGAATGGCAAGGCATTCAACTTGAAGATTATCCATATGTGCAAGACTATATTGAACGCTTAACGGCGCGCTCTGCGATACAAAAAGCTTTGTCGATCAAGCTGTAATTATAAGCCTATTTTTTAATAGGCTTATCTTTGAGTTCTACAATATTGCATCGAATAGGTTTATTGGGAAAGATCCTTGTTTCACGTTTTTCTTTTCTTATTATTTCTGCCCTAAATAGTAAGGATGAATTAAGTGTAAGAAACCAGCTATCAAAACATTCTCGCATGCTGTATGTCTTATCGATTGGTTTTGATAAATTAATTATTCGTTCTTTAACGCCTTTAGATTCGAATGATAATGAATTAAATTCATGTGCAAATTGATTTCTAATTTTTCTAAAAATTTCAATTTGGTTGTACTCATCGTCCTCAATAAGACCCAATGCATGAGAAATTTTTATTTTAGATGAAAACGTTCCTAACGGTGCATTAAAGCCATTAAGTAGCTCTGTAGCTGACTTTATATCTCTAAAAAAAGAAAATAGAATTTCCTCTAATTGATATTCCAAAATGGCCGCTGCGATCAATGTAGCTCCTCTGTCGCTTTCACCAAATAAATTGTTAACTTTAGATGCATTTTCTAAGATTTTTGGGTATCTTAATTTCATTTTTTCTTGATAAGAGTCAAAATCATGCATATGGTTATCCTAAATGTGTGTAAGGTTTTGTAATGAGAATGTGTGCAATACTTTTTCAAAGTTTTAACATAATAAGTTAACTAACATGATTCAGTAATGTCTTATTTTCTATTATTTCTCTCTGCCTTTGGGGCTGCGACGTTATTACCGTTACAGTCGGAAGCAGTATTAATAACCTTATTGATACAAGGGCTTTCCAACCCTCTTTATCTGATCTTGGTTGCAACCATTGGTAATGTATTGGGTTCATGTGTGAACTGGTGGTTAGGAATGAAAATTGAACATTTTAAAGATAAAAAATGGTTTCCTGTTTCTGGACGGCGTTTAGAGCAGGCTCAACAGATTTATCATAAATATGGTTTTTATTCACTTCTACTGAGTTGGACACCTGTGATTGGTGATCCAATTACTCTGATCGCAGGTTTGATGAAGGAAAATTTTTGGCGATTCTTATTGGTTGTCACCATCGCCAAAGGTGGTCGTTATCTCACTTTATATGCTTTATATCTAGGAATTTTTTAAAAATAAGGGAAAGATTTAGCCTTTCCCAAAATACTTAATGATCAGTACCTTTAGTAATATCGACTTTAAATAAATTGCTGGTTTTAAACCAACAGTAACTTACAACTGCAAGCGTCATACAACCACCAAATATAGTTGCGGTGATTGTCCCAAGATATTTAGCTGCAAGACCAGATTCAAACGCGCCGAGTTCATTACTCGATGAAACGAACATACCATTCACTGCTGCAACTCGACCTCGAATATTTTCAGGCGGGAAAATTTGCAATACAGTTTGGCGAATTACCACTGAAACACTGTCACATGCACCAGTCATCATTAGTGCAAACAGTGACAGCCATATATTGTTTGAAAAAGCGAATAAAATTGTAAAAATACCAAAACCAGCCACTGCCAAGAGCATATTTCGCCAAGCGTGGTGCATAGGCGGGAACTTGGTCAGGACAATCATGGTGACGAGTGCGCCGATCGAAGGGGCGGCGCGTAGATAACCTAAACCTTCAGGGCCAACCTTTAAGATTTCTTCGGCAAAAATGGGCAACAGAGCAATTACACCACCAAAGAGTACCGATACCAAGTCTAGTGAGATTGCCCATAAAACAATTTTGGTTTTCCAAATAAAGCGAAAACCATCGGTCAGGCTTTGTAAGACATTCTCAGCTTCCATTTTTGGGAATGTACGTTTCTGTAAGCAATTAATCAAAATAAAGCAGATCGCCAATAATGCTGATACTGCAAAAAGACTCGTTTCACGTCCCAAAAATGCCAACATAAAGCCACCCAACATTGGCCCGATAATGACACCACTTTGCCAGCCGATCGTGGTCCAAGTGGCACCATTGGCATACAGTTCGCGTGGAATTAAAAACGGTTTGAGTGAGGTTGCTGATGGATTGTAAAAACCTCGAATAGTACCCAAGGCAAATATGACAGCATAAATGTCCCAAGAAAGTGTGCTAATACCAATTTTTTCTAAGCCATGCAAATGGAACAATGCCCAAAGAACCAAAGGTAAAGGAATGGAAAAGAATAAACAGACCTTCATAATGCTTTGTTTATTCAGTTTATCTGCAAAATAGCCACCCCATAAAGAAAGCGTGATAAATGGGATTGCTTCAGCCAGACCAATAAAACCTAAGGTTAGGGGGCACGAGTGATTTGATAGAGTGAATAAGCAACAATAATTTCCTGAATTAAAATTGCCAGTGTTAAGCAAAATTGATTCAAGGTCACAATAGAGAAATCTCGATACCGTAACGCGGCGAATGCATCATTCTGAATATTCATAAGAATAAAGATTTAATAATTTGATTCTATTGTAGGCGCTGATTTTGTGGATTTTTCTCATAATTTGAGAATTAGTTATGGAAAATAACGTTTGAGAAAAATAAAGTAGTTGCTGTTAAAAAATGAGCATTTTACTTTCGTTTTAAAGGCAGATGCTATATGATACTGCCTTCCTTACCTGCAGGTCGATTTGCAATAGTGCAAACGAGCCGAACAGGTGCCCAAAAGAGGTTACTATGGCTAAGTTAAAAACTCGCCGTGGTGCAGCTAAACGCTTTAAAGCGACTGCAAACGGTTTCAAGCGCAAACAAGCATTCAAGCGCCACATTTTGACCAAAAAATCTGCTAAGCGTATCCGTCAATTGCGCGGTTGTGTAATGGTTCACGTAAGTGACGTTGCATCAGTTCGTGCTATGTGCCCATACATCTAAGGAGATTATAAATGGCTCGTGTAAAACGTGGTGTAGTGGCTCATCGCCGTCACAAAAAAATTCTTGCTCGCGCTAAAGGTTACTATGGTGCTCGTTCACGCGTTTACCGCGTAGCGTTCCAAGCGGTAATCAAAGCTGGTCAATACGCTTACCGTGACCGCCGTCAAAAGAAACGTCAATTCCGTGCTTTATGGATTGCGCGTATCAATGCTGGTGCTCGTCTTAACGGTTTGTCTTACAGCCGTATGATCGATGGCTTGAAAAAAGCTCAAGTGATCATCGACCGTCGCGTATTAGCTGATATCGCTATGCATGATGCAGTTGCATTTGCTGCTTTAGCTGAAAAAGCTAAAGGCGCATTAGCTGCATAAGCTTAGAGATTCAAAGAAGGCCGCTTTTTAGCGGTCTTTTTTATTTTGAATGGGTAAGAGTGTTAAAAAGACCTTTTCATTAATGGTATAAGTATGCCAATGATAATGAGCAGGAAAATTGTAATCCTGATTTAATTCAAGTTGATTATTATAATAGGGATGTTTTTTGCTGATATAAAATTTATCTTTACCATTTAAGGGCTGCCAAACTTGTTCTCTAGGATTGATTTCAATTAACTTTGCTTTAAATTCAATAGATTTTCCAAAGTTTTGAGTGTAATAGCCATGGAGAACAGGAAGTAAGAAAAAATAACTTGCGATTGTAACAATAAAACTTGATAACAATGCACCAAAGAAAGCAAGGGTCTTAATATCTTGATAAATCCAAATAAAGCTAAAAATGAAAAGGGGAATAAAAATAGTAGTTAGAAGTAATACGTTCGGGTAATTGTTAATAAAGAAAAAAGGTGAATTTGCAGTCAAATACATTCCAATTGCTCCAATTGGAATGCAACTAATAAGTATATAAGCAATACGAGGGCTAATATTGGTTTGATATTGTTGTGAAGTCAGTTTTTGTAATTCCTTCAGTGTAAGCTGAATTTCTACTGGTTCTGATTTGAAATTATAAAATTGCTTGAGTAGCATCAAAAAATCTTGTTGCTGTTCTTGATTGAATAGCTTGAGGTCAAGAACATTTTGCAAATTTCTCAATGGAAAAAAATACAGTTCTGGTTGTTTGGGTATTTGATTTTTAAATAAAAACTTTCTAGTTTTACTCAAGTCTAGTGTGATTTTCGCGATTTGAGTATATTCTACATGTTCTCTCTTAATAAGGGTTATGATGGGTATCTTAAATAAACGATAAAATATTTTTTCAGGCGTAACGACTAACTTGATATAAGGAAAAATGAGCAAAAACATGAAGTATAACATCAATAAGATCGCAATAAATTGAATATCATTTTCCTGTTTTTTATTTATCGGAAAGTGCTGTAAAGTATAAGCGATATATTGCCATATTGTATGAATGCTTAAGGGGAGATGGCTTTTTGTAAACCAAGTGAAAAATGGGAAAATAAAAAGTGTAAATACGATGTAGATAAGTATAGCTAAACTAGGTGCACCAATTATTTTATTACGCTTAAAAATCGAAAACTCCATTCGTATTTTTCCTCTCATTTTATTTTTAGTCAAGTAAATCATAGCGTAAAATAAACTTTATAATATAGACAAAAGTTTTGGATGACGAATAGAGTATTTAATTTATGAAGCGTTATAGCCCAAAATAATAAGCAACCAAACAAATAATCACGGTTAATATAATCAATTTAATTACGCCAGACGCACCTACTATATGATGGGGGGACTTATCAATCTGATGTGGAATTTCCATGGTTCGGTCAATGATTTCAGGTTCTTCTGCCGTAAGTTGAGCCGTTTGGTAGTGATTTGCGGTTTTTACAATCAGCTTTGCAAATAAGTCATCAGTTTTTTGTGAAAAATTACGGAGATTGATCTGTTCTTCAGGGCTAATTAACTCACCTGTAGCCGTATAAGGATGCTTTCTTTGTTGTTCTAAATAATCAGTTAATGCTTGTGTGCGATGTAATAATCGATGTGCACAATCTGCTGGATAATCTGTTGGAATCAATGCTAATTGTTGGCTAGAAAGATGTGTAAGATCAGCTTCATAACCATAAAAAGGCAAATCTTGTTGTTCTGGCTCTGGAAAATGTTCAGCATATTTACTATCGAACAGTTCTTTCTCCAAGAAAATGGCAACCTGATTCCAATTTACCTTCTGTAAGTCAGCATCAATTTTTTTAGCGAATTTATCATTCAACTCATAACGCCAAAAGCTTTCTTCGCGGAGCGTTGTGCATTGAGAAAGTGGAGCTTCAAACTCATTATCACTGTTGTACCACTCTGCAAGTTCAAGTCCACAAATCCATGCGGTTTTTTTATTGCCTTGATGGCTCACAATAAAATGCGCAAAAGGAAGCAGCTCTACGTTAGCATTTGGATTTTGCTCATCATTAAGTACGCTAGATAAATGCAGGCTGAGTTTTTTAACGCCTTGTTTTTTTAGGCCTTCAAGCCAAATCTGGAAATGTTGTGCCAATAGATGTTGAGACAGTAAGTCTCTAAAAATCAGTCGATTTTGATTGAAAATTGGATGTTCAATCCAGCGGCTAAAATTGAGTTCACCTGCAAGAAACTCATTGCCATAAGTCACTAATGTAAGCTGTTGTTTCCAGATTTGATCAAGCGCCATCGTTATTCTTTCTCATTGACGATATCGGTATCTTATACATTTTATTCAATTGTTGAGTAATTTTCAGAAATTTTAGTTGATCTGCTTAGGTATCTTGTTGTTTTATTTTTGCATCTATATTTTCAAAAGTACGCTATTTAAACCGCTGTTTATTTTCATCAAACTGGTAAAAAGCTGATAAACTATAGCGTTTTATTATATTTCTATATTTTGTTGCTTTGAGAGTTACTATGTCACTGGAAGCCCTGACCACTGAAGCGCTTGCTGCCATTGCAGCGGCTCAAGACCTTGCTGCACTCGATCAAGTCCGTGTGCAATTTACAGGGAAAAAAAGCCAGCTTGCAGAGCAGTCGAAAGCGCTTGGAAAAATGGATCCTGAAGAGCGAAAAGTACAAGGTGCTGCGATTCACGCTGTGCGTGAAGCAATCAATACGGCTTTGACTGAGCGTCAACAGACATTACAACAAGCTGAACTTGCAAAAAAATTAGCAAGTGAAACCATTGATATTACTTTACCGGGCCGCGGTCAGCGCATGGGAAGTATTCATCCTGTTACTCAAGTACAAGAGCGTATTTGCCAATTCTTTACTAAAGCGGGTTTCCAAATTGCTCATGGTCCAGAAGTTGAAGATGATTATCACAACTTTGAAGCCTTAAATATTCCGGGACATCACCCAGCCCGTGCGATGCATGACACTTTCTACTTTGATGCAACGCATTTGCTTCGTACCCATACTTCGGGTGTGCAAATTCGAACCATGGAAACCAGTCAGCCGCCAATTCGTATCGTGTGTCCTGGCCGTGTTTATCGTTGTGACTCGGATCAAACCCATTCGCCAATGTTCCATCAGATCGAAGGTTTGTACGTTGCTGAAAATACCAGCTTTGCTGAGTTAAAAGGTTTATTGATTAACCTACTCAATGAGTTCTTTGAAAAAGATTTAAAAGTACGTTTCCGTCCATCTTACTTCCCATTCACTGAGCCAAGCGCTGAAGTGGATATCATGGATGAACGTGGTCGTTGGTTAGAAGTTTTAGGCTGTGGCATGGTACATCCAAATGTACTGCGTGCTGCAGGAATTGATCCTGATAAATACAAAGGCTTTGCCTTTGGTTTAGGGGTAGAGCGTTTTGCAATGTTGCGTTATGGCATCAATGATTTACGTATGTTCTACCAAAATGATGTGCGTTTCTTACGCCAGTTTGCCTAAACAGTTTTTCAGGATTAAAGAAGGTTTATACACATGAAAATTAGTGAAAATTGGTTGCGCAGCTGGGTAAACCCAGCCATTGATAGCGATACATTGTCTGATCAATTAACCATGTTGGGTTTGGAAGTTGATGAGTTAGCACCTGTTGCAAAACCATTTACAGGTGTAGTTGTCGGTGAAGTGCTCACAGTTGAACAACACCCAGATGCAGATCGTTTACGTGTGACCACGATTAATATTGGTTCAGGTGAACCCTTACAGATTGTATGTGGTGCGCCAAATGTTCGTGTGGGCATGAAAGCTCCTGTTGCAACGATCGGTGCAGTATTGCCAGGCGATTTCAAAATTAAAAAAGGCAAGCTCCGTGGTGTTGAATCACAAGGTATGCTCTGCGGTGCTTCTGAAATTGATTTAGAAGACAAAATTGATGGTTTGTTAGAGTTGCCTGCTGATGCACCAGTGGGAATGAATATTCGTGAATATTTAAAACTTGATGACAATGTGATTGACATCAGTATCACGCCAAACCGTGGTGACTGCTTTAGTATCCGCGGGATTGCGCGTGAAATCGCAGTGATTAACCAGCTTGAAGTGAATGAGCCGAAGATTCAGCCCATTGCAGCCAATATTTCTGATGAGAAAGTGGTCAACATCAGCACAGAAGGTACACCACGTTATTTAGGTCGTATCGTTAAACATGTCAATGTGAAAGCGCCGACACCTGAATGGATGGAACAGGCATTGGCACGCTCAGGCATCCGTACGCATAGTATTTTGGTGGATATTACCAACTATGTATTACTCGAGCTTGGTCAACCGATGCATGCCTTTGATTTGGCAAAAATCGAAGGTTCGATTCAAGTCCGTCAAGCGCAGCCACAAGAAAAACTGACTTTGCTCAACGATCAAGAAGTTGAATTGCAAGATGACATCATGGTTATTGCCGATGATCAAAAACTATTGGCGATTGCAGGGATTATGGGTGGGTTGGATTCATCGGTAACGGATGAAACTCAAGATATCTTCCTTGAAAGCGCATTCTTTGCACCTTTAGCTATTGCAGGACGTGCTCGTCGTTTTGGTTTGCATACTGACTCATCACAGCGCTACGAACGTGGTGTAGACTTTGAATTGCCAATGATCGCCATGCACCGTGCTTCTGAGCTGATTCAAGCCTTTGCTGGTGGTGAGTTTGGTCCAATTACGGTTGCTGAGCAAGAGGCTTTATTGCCGAAGCGTGAAGCGATTGCATTAAAACAAGCACAAGTAGACCAATTGTTGGGCTATCCAGTTGCTGGTGATTTTATTGCGGATGCGTTAACACGGTTGGGCTGTGTGGTGGAAACCAAAGCTGAAGGAGAGTGGAGTGTTGTCCCACCATCACATCGTTATGATATGGCAATCTATCAAGACCTGATTGAAGAAGTTGCACGTATTCACGGCTATGACAATATTCAAATCAGTTTGCCAAAAATTGATGTGCAATTAGAAAAGTATCAAGACCGTTTTGAAGTTGCACAATTACGTCAAACTGTTGCGACATTGGGTTATCAAGAAGCAATCAGCTTTAGCTTTGCTGATGCAAAACTTGAAAAGCAGTTGAATCCAAATGTACAACCATTAATGCTTGCCAATCCAATTTCAAGTGATTTGGCAGCAATGCGTAGTACCTTGTTATCGAGTTTGATTCCTTGTGTACAGTACAATCTCAATCGTCAACAGCAGCGTGTACGTTTCTTTGAGTTGGGCTTGCGTTTTGATTATCAGAATGCGCAAAGTATTCATGATCTTCAGCAAATTCCAACTTTGGCACTGATTGCCGTTGGTTCTCGTACACCAGAATCTTGGCATGTGAAACCTCAAGCAATGGATTTCTTTGATTTCAAAGGTGAGATTGAGGAGGTTTTAGCTGCGGGTCGTGTGAATGTTGAATTTGTTCGTACTGAACGTGCGTGGCTACATCCAGGTCAATCAGCTGAAATTCTAGTCAATGGACAATCGATTGGTTATCTCGGTCGCTTACATCCATCTTTGGAAAATGAACTTGATTTAGGCATAACTTGGGTTGCTGAGCTAGATCAACAGGCGGTTTTGCAATCTTATGTATCTAATTTTACAGAATTATCACGTTTTCCATCGGTTAGACGTGATATTGCGCTTTTAATCTCTGATAATATTGAGGTAAGAGATATTCAGCGGTTAATTGAGCAAACTGGTGGAGAGTTACTCGACTCTACATGGTTGTTCGATGTGTATACGGGGCAAGGGGTTGAACAAGGCAAACGCTCTTTAGCTTTTGCAGTGTTGTGGCAACACCCAACTCGTACGCTTGAAGATGCTGAAATTAAATCTGGTATGGATAACATTATTCAAGTGTTGGAAGACACTTACCAAGCGACATTGAGGGCCTCATGACAGCATTAACAAAAGCAGAGATGGCGGACCATTTAAGTGAGCTTACTAGCTTAAATCGCCGTGAAGCAAAACAGATGGTCGAGCTATTTTTTGATGAAATTAGCCAAGCATTAATTGCGGGTGAACAAGTCAAACTTTCTGGTTTCGGTAATTTTGAATTACGTGATAAACGTGAGCGTCCAGGACGCAATCCAAAAACGGGTGAAGAAATTCCGATTTCTGCCCGCCGAGTGGTTACGTTTAGAGCAGGTCAAAAATTTAGACAGCGCGTTGGAAATGAGCAGATCGATTGATCTGCTTTTTTATAGTGATATTTTTATTTGATTAAAAATCTAGGCGTAAAAAAGAGAACCTATAAAGGTTCTCTTTTTGATAATCTAAAAATATTAGATTATTGAGCAGCAGAAGCTGGAGCAGCTTCAGAAGCAGCAACGTCAGAAGCAGCAGCAGCAACGTCAGAAGCAGCAGCAGCAACGTCAGAAGCAGCAGCTTCAACAGCAGTAGTAGCTTCAGAAGCAGCAGCTACAGCTTCAGAAGCAGCAGCGTTAGCATCAGCAGCAGGAGCTTCTTCTTTCTTAGAGCAACCAACGAAAGCTAAAGTAGTAGCAATAGCAGCAGCAACAGCGAATTTTTTGAATAACATGGCATCACTCTCATAAAATTGTGAGATTAAAAAAAACCTAGAGTTAGTCTGTTTGTGCTTTTATTATTCCTAAACGCTTTAGGTAACAACGCAGGGAGCAGCCTAACTGGTCTGTCGCTATCCTATCAAAGCAGATCATGAATTACTACTGTTCTGTCCAACAAAACAACAAAAATGGGCAGAATTTGGCTATTTTTTGATAGAAAAAAACTATGGAAATTAAGATTAAAATCGGTATTTTATGGTTTTTATCATTGGAATTAATTTTAAATTTATTAAAAACAATGGTTTATTGTTTTATTGGAATTTTAAAATAATCTGTAAATATTATGTAAGTTTGTCAACCAAATAAAAAAGGCTACCATAAAAGTAGCCTTTTTAATCCACTAATCTTATGTAGATGCTTTACGTTTCATTTGATCAAAGAAGTCATCATTAGTTTTGGTTTCCTTCATACGATCTAATAAGAATTCCATTGCAGCAAGTTCATCCATAGGGTGAAGCAATTTGCGTAAAATCCAAACTTTGCGTAAATTTTCTTCACCCATTAGGCGCTCTTCACGACGAGTTCCAGATTTTTTGATATTCATTGCAGGGAATACACGTTTCTCTGCAATACGGCGATCAAGTGTAATTTCTTGGTTACCTGTACCTTTAAATTCTTCGTAAATCACGTCATCCATTTTACTGCCTGTTTCGATCAAAGCAGTTGAAATAATGGTTAGAGAACCACCTTCTTCGATGTTACGTGCAGCACCGAAGAAACGTTTAGGGCGTTCTAATGCATGAGCATCCACACCACCGGTTAATACCTTACCTGATGATGGGATCACAGTGTTGTAGGCACGCGCAAGACGAGTAATTGAGTCAAGTAAAATCACAACGTCTTTTTTATGCTCAACTAAACGTTTTGCTTTCTCAATCACCATTTCTGCAACCTGAACATGGCGAGCAGGTGCTTCATCAAATGTGGATGCCACAACTTCACCGCGAACAGTACGTTCCATTTCTGTAACTTCTTCAGGGCGTTCATCAATCAAAAGTACGATTAAGAACACTTCGGGATTATTACGCACAATGGATTGAGCAATGTTTTGTAATAGCATTGTTTTACCCGCTTTAGGCGGTGCAACAATAATAGAACGTTGACCTTTACCAATCGGAGCAACCAAATCGACCACACGAGCTGTGAGATCTTCAGTTGTACCGTTGCCCAATTCCATAATCAGTTGTTCTGTTGGGAAGAGAGGGGTTAAGTTCTCGAATAAAATTTTATTACGCGAGTTCTCAGGTGTGTCATAGTTAATTTGATTAACTTTTAGTAATGCAAAGTAACGTTCGCCTTCTTTTGGTGGACGAATAGTACCTGTAATAGTATCGCCTGTGCGTAAGTTAAAACGGCGAATTTGAGATGGGCTGACATAGATATCATCTGGTCCTGCTAAATATGAACCAGCAGCAGAGCGTAAAAAGCCAAAACCATCTGAAAGAATTTCGAGAACACCATCACCAAAAATTTCTTCGCCATTCATGGCATGGCGTTTTAAAATGGCAAAAATAATATCTTGTTTACGGTTACGTGCCATGCCTTCAAGGCCCATAAACTCCGCAATTTTAATGAGTTCGCCAATGGGTTTTTTCTTGAGTTCAGTTAAGTTCATAAGTGGTCAGACAGAATGGAATAAGTGGAGGAGTGTTTGGAAAGAATAAAAAATCGACCGCATACATACATGCTGATGTAATTGCATAGTTACACAACCACAATTCAGTAGTCTGGTTCATTGTTTCAGAGAGAAATGTGAAAACAATTATTATTGCCGAGCGGCGATCTTATGTTTGTGTCTTGCAAGAAACGCGATGAAGTAGATTCCATTCAAAGCTTCTTGATCCAAGAATATAAGCGAAACTAAGAAATTTGTCAATTTTTACTGAGAAATACGTCGCTTAATTTAGACGTATTTCTCTTATTTATACGGTCAAAATCTCATTAGATATTTTGATCAATAAATGCTGCAAGTTTAGAACGAGGTGCTGCACCGACTTGTTGAGCAACAACTTCGCCATTTTTAAACATTAATAATGCTGGAATGTTACGAATGTTGTACTTCACAGCAGTGTCTTCACATGCAGTCACGTCAACTTTAACGATTTTGACTTTTCCTGCATATTCATTTGAAAGGTCTTCTAGCACTGGTGCAATGGCTTTACATGGTGCACACCAGCCAGCCCAGAAGTCAACAAGTACAGGAGTTTCAGCATCTAAAACATCTGCTTGGAAGTTTTCATCAGTTGTATTAACAATAGTCGCAGACATAAGGTTACTCCAAATTTAATAAATAAAGTGCAAATTCGTTCATCATCAGCATGAATATTACATTGCTACTTTACTCAATGTAAGGGTTTGTTCTGATTATTCAAGTTTCAAAATGAAAAGTCTAATGGATGCTCACGATGTTGATTATCGGCTTCTACAATCATTTATAGCTTAAAAGCGAAAATACGCACCTATTATTGCTTAAAATGACTTTAAAATTATTGGCGTGTGAATTACTCTAATGCGTGAATTGAGCATAGGTTTATATGAATAATGTCTGATTTTCTGATTGATGAAGAATTACTTGCTGCAATTGATATGGGATCAAATAGTTTCCACTTGGCGATTGCTCGTGTTGATCACGGTGAAGTGAAAAAAGTTGCTTCAATGTCAGAAAAAGTACAATTAGCGGCTGGACTGGATGAAAATAAAAATTTAACTGAAGCTGCGCAACAGCGTGGACTTGCGTGTTTGGCTCGTTTTGTAGGTCGTTTAAGCTCTGTTCAAGCAAATCGTCTAAGAATTGTGGCGACGAATGCTTTAAGACAAGCAAAAAATGGTCATGAATTTATTCAAAAAGCAGCTGAAATTTTACCAAAACCAATTGAAATTATTGCTGGACGTGAAGAAGCGCGTCTAATTTATTTAGGCGTTTCACACACGATGGCGAATGGTGGTCGACGTTTAGTAATTGATATTGGTGGTGGTTCAACAGAGTTCATTATCGGCGAAGAGTTTGAACCGCTACACACTGAATCTTTGCAAATGGGTTGTGTCGCTTACAGTAAAGCTTATTTTGCTGATGGTGAGATTTCAAGCAAGGCTTTTGATAAAGCTGTTGTCGCAGCGCGTAAAGAACTCTCTGCGATTGCAAATACCTATAAAGCAGAAGGTTGGGATACTGTTGTTGGCTCAAGTGGAACAATCAAAGCTTGTCGTCAAATTACTGTAAATCTTGGTTTGAGCGATGAACAAGAAAATTTAACTCGTGAAGGTTTATATAAGTTAAAAGATCGTTTGCTCAAATTTAAACATATTTCTGAAATTGATTTTGAAGGTCTACGTGAAGATCGACGAGCAGTTTTGCCAGCAGGTCTTGCGATTTTATATGCCATTTTTGAAGTTTTAGAGCTGGATAAATTGGCATATTCTGATGGTGCTTTACGTGAAGGCGTAATGTATGACTTACTTGGTCGCTTTAAACATGAAGATATTCGTGACCGAAGTGTGCAAGCTTTAATGGGACGTTATAATGCTGACCCCAAGCAAGCGGAACGTGTCGTAAATACAGCACAACAGTTATTTGATGGTGTGGCGGATGCTTTAAATTTAACGACTGAAGACAGTGACTTACTGCGTCGTGCGGCCTATTTGCATGAGATCGGATTAGCAATTAGTCATGGTGGATACCATCGTCATGGCGCATATTTATTACAGCACTCCGATATTCCGGGTTTTTCACAAATTGATCAAAATCATCTGTCTCATTTAGTTTCACATCATCGTCGTAAGTTACGTGCTGATGCAAAAAATGACGTTCTAAAAGTTGGTGGTAGTCATTTATTGTATCTGTGCTTGTTGCTTCGTCTCGCTGTTTTGCTGAACCATAGTCGTAGTGATCAGATGCTTCCTGCCATTGAACTGAGCGTTGGAAATGATCAACAATGGCAACTCAGCGTTTCTGGTGATGCTAAACAATGGCCTTTATTGGTTGCAGACTTGCATGATGAGCAAGTGCAATTTAAACATTGGGACATTGAGTTAAATATTCAGTCAGACAATTTTGTTGATTAACAATATATCCTTGTTAGGGATTATCTACGACTTATGAAAAATAAAGCGACTCAGTCCAAGGCTTGGGCTACGGTTCAAATTGCACGACATCCTGAACGTCCGCAATTTCTAGATTATGTCAGTGAAATCTTTACTGAATTTGATGCTCTTCATGGCGACCGTTTATATGGTGACGATGGTGCTATGATTGGTGGTTTAGCCCGTTTCGATGGGCAGCCAGTGATGGTGGTTGGTCAACATCGTGGTCGCAGTACGCGTGAAAAATTACAACATAACTTCGGTATGTGTAATCCAGAAGGTTATCGTAAATCACAGCGTTTACTTGATATGGCTGAACGTTTTAATCTCCCAGTATTTACTTTTGTCGATACCATGGGTGCTTATCCTGGTGTAGGTGCCGAAGAGCGTGGTCAAGCAGAAGCGATTGCAACAAGTTTAGCGCAGCTTTCTAGTTTAAAAGTACCTGTGATTGCGACTGTGCTTGGCGAAGGCGGTTCTGGCGGGGCACTTGGTATTGGTGTCGCTGACCGCGTGATTATGCTATCGCATAGTATTTACTCAGTCATTTCACCTGAAGGCTGTGCTTCGATTTTATGGAAAACTGCGGACAAAGCTGCACAAGCCAGTGAAGCGCTTGCATTAACTGCCGACAAGCTGAAAGCTTTAGGTATTGTTGAGTATGTGGTGGATGAGGGTGAGGGTGCTCACTTACAGCCTGAAAAAGTCATGCATGATTTGAAAGATGTGTTAAAACTAGCCTTAAATGAATTGCAACCGATGGATGCACAAGAACGATGCGATGCACGTTATCAACGTTTAATGAAGTTTGGCAGCAGCAATTTAGGCATCGCGTCTTAGCACAAACTCAGCATTTTTCTGAACAAACTCAATTCTTAATTGGGTGCAGCGGCGGCATGGATTCCATGCTGTTGCTGTATCTGATGTCTGAACTTTTCCCCACCCGAACCCGCGCGATATATATTGATCATCAACTTCAATCGATGAGTGAAGAATGGGGCAATTTAGTACAAAAGCACGCTGATGCGCTAAAGATTCCTTGTATTTTGCAAAAAGTCTCAGTCGAGTCAGGTAATTTAGAGCAACAAGCACGAAATGCGCGCTATCAGGCTTATTGTAGACATTTAACTGAGAATGACATTTTAGTACTCGGGCATCATCAGCAAGATCAAGCGGAAACGCTGTTATTACGATTATTTTCTGGTGCAGGTGTCAATGGTTTGGCCGCGATGCAGCAAATTGATGTTCGGCAAGATATGACCATTTGGCGACCATTTTTAGATATCAGTCGTGAGAAAATTGAGCAATGGTCACAGCAACTGGGTTTTGATTATGTGACTGATCTCACTAATTACGATACGTACTATGATCGGGCATGGTGTCGAGAAGAGTTATGGCCTGTATTAGAAAATCGCTTCCCTAAAATGCAATCAGCTATGTCACGAACGAGTTATCTGATGCAAGATGCCGCAGAAATTTTAGATGATGTGCTGCAAAGTGATTGGAAATTATGTGCAACTGAGAATGAGCTGGATTTAACTTGTCTGTTGGAATTATCGGATGCACGACAACGTCAATTACTGTCCGCTTGGGTAAAAGGTAAGGATCAATATCGCCCAAGCTACGATATGGTACAACGCTTACAACAAGAGGTTATTCTGGCAAAGCCAGATGCCCAGGCAATTTTACATATCAATCAACACTATTTTGTTCGCTATCAGAAAAAATTATATCGTTTAACTCACAACCAATTATATGCAGAAAAACAATCTACCATTCTCCCTGCATTATTAGAGCGATATGAAATGGGTGAAACGATCAAAGTTGCGGCTGGAACGTTTAAAATCGAATCTCAAGTGATTGGGTTTTCATCCCAGCTTTTAGGGCGAGAGTTAAAGCTGCTGAAACGCCTAGGGGGGGAAAAAATTCATCTCTATGGTCGTGTTGGACATTGGCCACTGAAAAAAGCCATTCAAGATGCACAGATTTTGCCTTGGTTACGTCATACAATTCAAATATTAGTCGTAGATAATGTTATGCTTGGGGTTTTTAGCCCAAAGGGTTTTTGGTTGGCGCAATCTGATTATTTAGAACAGGGCGGTTGGCAACCAAGTTTAATTTCTGACTGCAATGACTTTTTTCAGCAGTCTTTTTCATATGATGAGTAGGACATGGCGACAACATTGAATCAAAATATTTGTTTTATTGGTGGTGGTAACATGGCGCAAGCCTTGATTGGTGGGCTACTTTCTCGTGGTTTACCGACGACCCGCATTACCGTTTCTGATCCAGTCGAGCAAATTCGTCACATCTTAGAAGAAAAAAATATTCAAACCACAACAGACAATGTGGACGCAATTAAAAATGCGGACGTTGTGGTATTGGCGGTTAAACCCCAAGTTTTGGCAACGGTATTACAACCATTAAAAGACTTATTGTCAGATAAACTCGTGATTTCAATTATTGCAGGTGCTGAAATTCAAACGATTTCAGATTTAATTGGTGGTAGTCAGCGTATTGTTCGTGTAATGCCCAACACGCCAGCATTGGTACAAACGGGTGCACATGGTATTTATGCATCTGAAGCAGTAAATGCTCAAGATCGTGAATTAACCAGTCAAATTTTGGCTGCGACAGGTTTAACCATTTGGGTAGACAATGAAGCGCAAATTGATGCAGTAACAGCAGTCTCTGGTTCTGGTCCAGCCTATTTCTTTTACTTGATGGAAAGTATGATTCGTGCAGGTAAAAACTTGGGCTTAGATGAGAAAATTGCGACAGCATTGACCCTGCAAACAGCGTTGGGTGCGGCACAAATGGCGATTACTAGCTCAAATTCTCCAACAGAATTACGTAAAAATGTGACTTCTCCAAATGGTACAACGCAAGCAGCTCTAGAAGTGTTTGATCGTGCGCAGATTTCACAAAATATTCAAGCAGCGCTTGCAGCAGCTCAGAAGCGTAGCCAAGAGCTTGCACAAGAGTTGAGTGACAAGACTAAATCGGTTTAAGTAGGATAAGACAATTATGGGTGCAAGTTCTGCGCTAATTTTTGGTGTTTTGATCAATGTTGCAATTTTATTGGTCTTTTTCCGTTTTTTAATGCAATTAGCGGCAGTCAGTCCATACAATCCTGTGGTCCTTTCAACCGTGAAAGCGACCAAGATTGTGGATGTTTTTAGCCGTATTTTTCCCACTCTAGGCAAGGGGCGTGTTAATTTAGCCGCAGTTGCTTTGTTGGTGGTATTGTACTTACTGAAAATTTTTGGGTTGATGTATTTGTCAGGACAAATGCCACATAGCGCAGTGTATCTTGTAATCACGACATTTGTGACGATGATCCAAGATTTAATTCGTTTCTGTCGTTATTTGATTTTTGCAACCATCATTTTGAGTTGGGTGGTGATGTTTACGCAGTCACGGTCACCTTATATTGAAGTGATTCAAGAGCTTGCAGAACCTTTACTTGCGCCATTTCGTCGTCTGTTACCGAATATGGGGATGATTGATTTATCTCCAATTTTGGCTTTCTTAGCTTTATATATTGCTGAGATCTTAATGAATGAAGCAGCTAAAGTTCTTTTAACAGGTCTTTAATCTGCTTCAAAAATAAAAAAAAGGATTGTGTAAAACACAATCCTTTTTTTATTGCTCACGTATTAGTGAGCAGCATCCCAGTTAAGACCTTGTCCAACTTCAACCACAAATGGCACTGAAATTTCCAATACAGACTGCATCACTTTAGTAATCTGTTTTGAAAGTTCATCTGCAATTGCGACATCTGCTTCAAACACCAATTCATCGTGAACTTGTAATAACAGCTTAGCCTGATCTTTTGGTAGGACTTTATCAACTGCAATCATGGCAAGTTTAATGATATCAGCAGCACTTCCTTGCAATGGTGCATTGATTGCTGCACGTTCAGCTGCCTGTTTGATCATTTTATTGGTTGCCATAATGTCGGGCGTATATAAACGACGACCTAAAATGGTTTCAACAAAGCCTTGTTCACGTGCGATCTGGCGAGTACGTTCCATATAGTCAAGTACACCCGGATAGCGTTGGAAATAACGTGCAATATAGCTACGAGATTCTTCGCGTGTAAAACCCAGTTGACGTGTAAGACCAAACTCAGACATTCCGTAGAGTAAACCAAAGTTAACGGCTTTGGCTTGTCGACGTTGATCATGGGTGACATCTTCAATTGCAATTCCCAATACTTCTGATGCGGTACGACGGTGTACGTCTTGACCTTGTTGGAAGGCGTGGACTAAGGCATCATCCTGAGAGAAATGTGCCATTAAGCGTAGCTCAATTTGTGAATAATCGGCTGCGAGTAATACACGACCTTCAGGCGCAATAAATGCTTTACGAATCTGACGACCAATTGGTGTACGAATTGGAATATTTTGCAAATTTGGATCAGTGGAAGATAAACGCCCAGTTGCCGTGAGTGCTTGGTGATAACTAGTATGTACACGATGCGTTGCATCATGTGATTGCTCGATCAAGCGATCAGTATAAGTATTTTTGAGTTTTGCTAATCCGCGATGTTCTAAAATAACTTCAGCTAAGGGATGTTCAATTTTCTCTAAAATACTTTCACTGGTACTGTATTGACCCGTGGCAGTTTTCTTACCACCTTTAAGTCCAAGCTTATCAAATAGGACTTCACCCACTTGTTTAGGTGATGCGATATTAAATGCTTCACCTGCTAATTCCGTTGCTTGGTTTTCTAAAGTTTGAATCGTTTCAGAGAACTCAACACTGAGTTGATCCAAAAATTGATGATCCAGTTTAATTCCATCTTCTTCCATACCTGTGAGGACACGAGCAACAGGCATTTCGATGTTATGCAAAATATTGACCAGTTCAGGATGGCTTTGCAGTTTTGCTTTTAAGACCTCATAAAGACGATAAGTGACATATGCATCTTCAGCAGCATAATGTGCCGCTATTTCTAATTCAATTTGATTAAAGGTTTTTTGCTTTACACCTTTACCTGCGATTTGTTCAAAAGTAGTGGTCAAATGGCTGAGATAAACACGTGCTACATCATCCATCCCATGACGAGTTGCCGCTGCATTGAGTACATACGAGGCAAGCATGGTATCGAAATACCAGCCTTGAATCGTGATACCGTGATTAGCAAAAATATGCGCATCATATTTTAAATGATGACCAATTTTTTTGATTTGCTCATTTTCTAAAATTGGTTTGATCTGAGCTAATAATGTTTCACGGTTGAGTTGAGCAGGTGCACCTTCATAGTCATGTGCAACAGGTATATAGTAAGCATCATGAGCATCGAATGCGATTGAGAAGCCGACTAACTCAGCAACACGATAATCTAGATTAGTCGTTTCAGTATCAATTGCAAAATGATCAGCATGCTGCATACGTTGAAATAAAGCATCCCAAGCATCTTGGGTTAATACAGTGTGATAGGTTGCAGTTCCGAGTTGATCATCTTGACTGGAAAGGCTGGCATGATCTTCGGCAATCACTTGCTCAATTTTCTGTTCGGCTTTGACAATACTTTGAGAGGTTTGTTGGTAAGCTGAATTATTTGGATTGTTGGGATGGTCTAAAGATTGTAATTGGTTACGGAATTCTAGTTCTGTATAGAGGTCACGTAATTGATCTACATTTGGATTGCTTAGTTTTAAATCATGCCAATCTAAAGCTAAATCTAGATCACAGACAATACTGGCCAGTTGATGGTCAATCTTAATATTCTCTAAATTGTCTTTAATATTTTGGCTGATTTTGCCTTTTAGTTGATCAACATTGGCAATAATATTATTTAATGAACCATATTCAGTCAGTAGTTTTGCGGCAGTTTTTGCGCCTACACCTGGCACTCCCATAATACCGTCAGAAGCATCTCCCATTAGGGTGAGATAATCAATAATTTGATGAGGATGTACGCCAAATTTTTCTAATACCCCCGCCTCATCTAACACACGTTCTTTAAAACTATCTTCAAGTTTAACGTGTTCATTAACCAATTGTGCCATGTCTTTGTCACCTGTTGAGATTAAGACATGGTGACCTTCAGCCAATGCACGTTTAGTGAGTGTGCCAATAATATCATCGGCTTCTGCACCCGGAAGACTATACAGAGGAATTCCTTGAGCTTTGATCAATGCATGTAAATAGGGAATTTGTTGAGATAATTCCTCAGGCATGCTTGGGCGATCACCTTTATAAATAGGTGATAATTTGTGGCGGAAAGTTGGTTCTGGTGTATCAAAAATCACAGCCATATGAGTAGGCTGAGTACGACGCATTAACTTTTGGATTGCTGAAATTGCGCCACGGATTGCGTTGGTGTGTAAACCTGTAGAGGTTGTTAATGGCGGTAAAGCGTGAAAAGCACGAAATAAAAAATAAGACCCGTCAACCAAGACAAAAGGTGGCATTATGCAAATCCTTATTATGAACTAAATGCCATTTTACGTGAAAAAGTAGTGGCTGTCCTTGTTGTCTTCTAGAGCAGTGGCAAACTGTGTCGCGTTAAATAATTGCAGTATTTTGTATGTAAAAATGGCTGCTTATCAAGTGATCAAGTAAGATAACTTAAATGAAGGTGTCATAATTGATCTAAGTCTATGTATAAAAAAAATAAACAGGGAATTATTATCGTTTTAGTTGCTTTGACGGTGCTGCTTGCTTGCGCAATTGCATTTCAATGGCATGGAGCGATTGTTGCTGCAACAATTGGATTAACTGTTGTTATTGTGCACGTTATTTCAGAAATTCATCAGCGCTTACGCCAGCTAGAGCAGGTCGCGCCAAGTTTTTTTGCACAATCAGCGAATATAAATGGGCAAAAAATTATCATTTATGCTGCGGCACTCGTGGCACTTTTTGCTTACGCCAATACGTGGATGTGGTTAGCTGGCGGTGCATTATTGGTATTAATGCTATGTTTAATCCAAACGATCAGCGCATTTCAAACTCGACTGATTCATTTGGAACAATATGCAAATGTAGAGCCTGACATAAAGGCTTTAGCTCAGCAAAGGATCAACGCCCAAAATATTGAGCAGTATCTTGATGAAGCCAAGAAGACAGAAACTCAGACACCAGTTTTTGAACAACATCCTGCGTGGATGAAAGCTGATTATCAGGCGATACCAAATCAAAATAGTCAGTCACCTGTTGATTTTGAGCATCAAGCAACAACTCAAACAGTATCATGGTGGCAACCTGCACTTGATTGGATGATGCATGGCAATCCAATTTTACGCGTTGCAGTTGCAATATTAATGGTTGGCGTGGTGTTACTGTTACGCTTTGCTAGCGAGCATTGGCAATTAAGCTTGGGTGTGAAACTGAGTTTTATTGCTGTTGCTGGTGTTATTACGACCATTGCAGGTTATTTACTACAAAAGAAAAACCAATTATTTGCTGTAGCTTTACAAGGCGTGGGTTTGGCAGTCGTTTTTTTGACCTTGATTTTCTCGCATCACTTCGCCGTGATTGCTAGCTTAAGTACAGCGAGTATTTTATTTGTAATTCTATTATTAGCGACGGTCTATCTCAGTTTAAAACAGCAAGCCTTGTATTTAGCGATGTTAGCTTTGAGCATGGCATATCTTGCACCACTGGTGATTCCACAAAATCATCCTGATGTGATTTTCTTATTTGGCTATTACTTTTTAATTAATTTAGCTGTTGCTGCGGTTAATTTTATTCAGCCGTGGAAAATTTTGCATCAAATCGCATTTTTTGCCACCATGTTTATCGGTGGCGCAACGATTGGGATCTATGCAAAAACATATCAGTTTGACACCTTGGATATGATTTTATGGCTGCATATTGCTTTATTCATTTGGTTAAGCATTCGCTATAGCCAACTAATGTTACGGACACAAACTCAAGATACAAGCATTGATCAGACAGTTCCTCAAAGTCATCAACGTTTACAGCCTATCTTAGATGTTGGGCTTATTTTTAGTGTTCCCGTACTTGGTTTTTCCTTGCATGCATATTTAATGCATAACTCGACTCAAGCATTAACTTGGGGAGCTGTTGCATTAGCCATTGTGTACATCGCATTAAATCTATGGATTAAACGTCAACATCCGCAATTATCTATCTTGGCAAAAAGTTTCTTTATTCTTGCAGTGGTTTTTACGGCATTAATTTTCCCATTGGCTAAAGGGGCACATTGGACTTCAACGGGTTGGGTGATTCAAGGTACAGCATTAATTGTCTGGGGAGTAACTGAACGTTATCGTTTAAGTCGTTATGTGGGTGTTGTATTGGTGCTGTTAAGTTCAGTGGCACTCATTTTTCAAGTTTGGTCAAATGACCACTTTCCGATACTCAGTACAGTCATCTATGCAATCGCTCAGTTTATTTCAGCTTACTATTTATTAAATTATCAACAAGTTGAAAAATATTTTAGTGCTCGAATGCTCAGTGGAATTTTTTTAGCATTGGGGATGTATGCAGGAGCGATTGCAGGCGTTGAATTGATACAGTGGCAACAATATGGACTGAGCCCATATTTAGCAATAGCAGTTTTATTATTGGCTTCTTTCAGTCTAGTCGTTCACTTCACATCAAGATTACAGTGGGACAATGTACAGCTGATCTTATTGGGGAGTTTATTATTTCTGCTTTATGGTGAAAGTTTTGCAGAGAATGTGTATTCCGTGTTGCATTGGTCGAGTAAGTTAAATCAAGTCAGCTTTGCGGTTGCTTCGGTTGTATTGGCTCTAATGTTAATCACTTTGAAGAGTACTATTTCAAAGGAAAAACTTATTATATGGTCAAGCTTATTGTGGTTAAGTTTGGCGAGTATTGGTTTGGCGGTTTTCCCAATTATGCCATTGATTGGATTAGCCCTCATTCCAGTGTTGTATGGAATATTTTTAATAACCACTAAAAATACCCAACTTCTACAACAAATACCCGTGCTTAGTTTAAGTCTAGTTTGGTTAATTCTGATTAGTTTAGATATACATTCTGCTGAACAATATTATTTCTTACCTTTATTAAATCTTACTGATATTTTCTCCTTATTGATCTTCATCGGACTGATTTGGACAATCTACCATTATAAGTTGAGTGATGAGCATTCAATAGAATGGGGCTTTAAAGTCACCACTATTTTAGTTGGCTTATTGGTTTTGAGTAGTATTGTTGTACGTGCGATGCATCATTATCTTGGGACGCCACTATGGGGTATCGAGATTTGGTCGGATGGCGATGTGCAGTTGAGTTTGACTTTGTTGTGGGTGATTTTGGCTTTTGTTCTGATGACATTTTCAAGTCGCCGTCATATTCGACAAATCTGGTTTGTTGGAGCTGCATTATTGGCAATTGTCGTCGCTAAATTATTGCTGCTTGATCTATCGCAAAGTGGTACATTGACTCGTGTCATTTCATTTATTGGTTCAGGTGCAATCATGCTTGTGATTGCTTATCTTGCACCGTTACCACCAGCACTTGAGGAATCTGAGAAAGAGAGTTGATTATTTCTCTTTCTCCGCTTTTTTCAGTTCTTTTTGATTTGCATATTGATCAACTTCGTCATCCTCTAATGGTAAAGGGCGATCAATTAAGCCCATTTTAGGTACAGGAATTTCAATTTGATTTTCTAAGAAACCATTACGGACACGTTCTTGCATTTCATCGCGAACTTTCAATGCATTTTCCTGTCTACACCATACCGCAAAAAGGAGTTCAATCGATGACTCCCTAAATGCTGTTACGGTAACGGTTGCTTTCGGATCATCCATGACCAAAGGATATTTAGCAGCAACATCTAAAAGTACTTGTCGTACTTTGATAATGTCTTCATGGAAATTGATCGCCAATGTAATTGGAATACGCCGTATTGGGTATTTTGATAAATTCATGACGGGTGTTCGAATCAATTGTTCGTTTGGTAGACGAATATACACATTATCTAGTGTTAGCAATTTAACTGAGAGGAGGTCAATTGAAATGACTTGTCCTTCAATCGTTTGTCCGCGAATTAAGGTAATTTGAATCGTATCACCAACTTCAAATGAACCTTCTCCGATCAAAAATAAACCACTGATCAAATTGGTTGCCGATGTTTGTGATGCAAAACCCAAAGCAACGGTCAGAATTCCTGCTGCACCCAAGAACACGCTGAGTTTAAATCCAGCCTCTCTTAAGCTGGTCATAATAAATAACAGGAAAATAAAATAAAAAATCCCTCTACGCCATAGCAAGCGTTGATGGGCATTAAAACGATTTCCAATTGTACGAATGAAGGCATTCGATACCAGTCTTGCGATTACAAAACCAATAAACGCTAAAATAATCGCAACAACGATTTCACTTAAACGTTCGAAGTTAATATTGGTGAAAATACTGGTGAGGCTACTAGCAACATCCTTTGGAATATTTGAGTCGGGCATAGCAACCTCTTAAAAGAATGAATCAAACATATTGAATAAGGTACTGCCAGGCGCACGAGGAGGATGTACATAAATCACTTCACCTGCTTGAGTTGGGGTTTTATTCTCAATCCGAATACGTGCTGGATGATCCGTACCTTCATAATAGACTTTGATTTGTGAAGTCCATAAACGACCTGTACTTTCACTATAAAATAAAGGCAACGCAGGGACGGGGACATTCATACGGTCAAAACGCAATTGGTGATGACTGGTATTGTGGAACTCAATTGGAGTGACTGCGCGAAAAGCACGCGGTTTGAGTAGATTCAAATCAATACGACCATCTACAGAAGTTGCGTAGCAGATCTCACCATTTTGTGGGTCTTTACCAAACCAAGTGTCTTTCGGTTGAATCACGGGAATATCAAATAAGGGCTCAGAAAGACCGTCAACCAAACCCGCAATCCACAAGGGTGTACTGATATATAAGGTTCCACGCTGGCCGGCAGGAATATAAATCGGGTCAACAGGTCGAATCACCACTGAGCGATCCGCCAAGCGAGGCATCAAATGAAAGATGCCATTGGTTTTGTGAAACATATAACGTTCAATTTTTGCAGGAGGTGGCATGGCAAATTCAATATCATTCAATATTCGCCACTGCTGCTCGTAGTCATACTGAAATTGAGGGCGATGATATTCCAAACGCCACTCTTTGATGCCGCGAGTGAGACGAAAGAGCAATGAACCGAATTGCCACGCTTTGGCCTGTTGAATTTCGAATTGTTGTTCGCCCCACCATTTCAAAGTGTCAGAATGGGGAGCTTGATATTGATTATTTTGAGACAAGATGCAAAATTCCTGTGTGAGTATGCTAAACAGACTTCACGCTGTAATCTGCTTAGAGTACACTCAATACTTTCTCTTATCATTATTTGTGTGATGCAAATACTTAAACAAATACAAATTCCTTATAGTTTTGCTAAACGACATGGCGTTTTATTACGTTATGAAGGTGACCAAATTTTTATTGTGCGACGGAAGGACACCGCGCGTATTGCTTTGCAGGAAGCACGTCGAATTTTGGGGAAATCGGCTCACGATCAATTATGTACTGATCAAGAGTTCCATGCTCTATTGAGTTCGAGTTATGCAGGGGATACAGGTGAGTCACAACAAGTGGCTGCGGGTCTAGAAGATCATCCAGATTTATTAAGTTTGGCAGACCAAGTGCCTGAAGCTGAAGACTTGATGGATCAAGAAGATGATGCACCAATTGTTCGCCTAATTAATGCCTTATTGTCTGAAGCGATTCGTGTCAGCGCATCTGATATTCATATTGAAGCCTTTGAGAAAAAACTTTCGGTACGTTTACGTGTCGATGGTCAACTGCGTGAAATTGTACAGCCACGCCGTGAACTTGCGCCATTATTGGTATCACGTATTAAAGTCATGGCGAAACTGGATATTGCTGAAAAGCGAGTTCCACAAGATGGACGTATTTCATTACGTTTAGCGGGACGTGAAGTGGATGTACGTGTATCGACTTTACCTTCTTCGCATGGTGAACGAGTGGTCATGCGTTTACTAGACAAGCAAGCTGGGCGTTTAAACATGACTCATCTTGGTTTAATGAAAAATGACTATGAGCGTTTAACGCAATTGGTACATCGCCCACATGGCATTATCTTGGTGACAGGCCCAACAGGTTCGGGTAAAACCACAACCTTGTATGCTGCATTGTCTGATCTTAATGACAATACACGTAATATTTTGACTGCCGAAGATCCGATTGAATATCAATTGGAGGGGATTGGTCAAACGCAGGTCAATACTAAAGTCGATATGACCTTTGCACGTGCATTAAAAGCGATGCTACGCCAAGATCCAGATGTGGTGATGGTGGGTGAGATTCGTGATCTTGAAACTGCTGAAATTGCGGTACAAGCCTCTTTAACGGGTCACTTAGTGCTATCAACACTGCATACCAATACGGCAATTGGTGCGGTAACACGTTTAAAAGACATGGGGATCGAACCATTCTTGTTGGCAAGTTCTTTGATAGGTGTTATTGCGCAACGTCTTGTTCGGACCTTGTGTCCACATTGCGTGACTTGGCGAAAAGCTGATGATTTTGAGCGACAAGTGTTTCAGCATCTCAAAGTTGATGAATATATGCAGTTGCCTGAACCGCATGGTTGTGAAAAATGTTCACATGTTGGCTTTAGCGGACGAACTGCAATTTATGAAATTGTGCCAGTAGATGAGTCGATGCGCCGTTTGATTCATGGTAATGCAGCTGAGTTTGAATTAGAAAATCATGCGCGTCGTCATGCTGCTTCGATTCGTGATGATGGTTTATTGAAAGTGTTAGCTGGAAAAACCACATTAGAAGAAGTATTGCGTGTGACGAATGAAGCTGCGGAAGTGTAAAGATGATATAAGTAAAAAACAGCATGGATCACCATGCTGTTTTTTTTATAAAATCTGAAATATTTATTCAGTGGTTACGATATTAAAATTCACATCAATATTGCCACGAGTTGCGTTTGAATATGGACAAACAATGTGTGCAGCGGCAACCAGTTGTTCAGCTTCTGCTTGTTCCATACCAATTAGATAAACATTTAAAGTGACTTCGATACCAAAGCCATTTGGAATTGGACCAATTCCCACTTCACCTTCAACATAAGCATCTTTCGTAATTTTGAATTTATCTCGATTTGCAACAAATTTCATTGCACCTAAGAAACATGCTGAATAACCCGCCGCAAAAAGCTGTTCAGGATTGGTAACTTCACCACCAGCACCGCCCATTTCTTTTGGCACACCTAATTTTACATCTAAGACACCGTCTGATGAAGTTGCACGACCATCACGACCACCTGTAGCTTTTGCTTTTGCGCGATAAACGACTTGTTCTAGAGACATGATTTTTATTCCCGAATAAATATTGTGTACAATTAAATCGTACACGATATATTTGGGAATGCAAGTTATCGATTTGTAAACTTAGGTTCTATTGCGTGAGATGGTGACGTAATGTCGCAAGCTGATCTTTAAGCTCTTTAAGTGATGTGGTTGAACAGGCCGCTGCTTCTGAAATTTTGGATGGAATATCGACTGCTTCTAATTTTAAAGTATGACCTTGTGGTGTAAGAGAAATAATAACCTGTCTTTCATCTTCGACTGAGCGTTTGCGTGAAATTAGTTGTGAGGCTTCAAGTTTTTTTAATAATGGAGTGAGTGTGGAAGATTCTAAAAATAATCTTTCACCGATCTTAGAAACACTGAGTTGATCCCTTTCCCAAAGCACTAACATTACCAGATATTGAGGGTAAGTTAATCCGAGAGGAGAGAGCAATTGACGGTAGACTTGATTTAAGGCAAGGTTGGTTGAATAAATCAGAAAACAAAGCTGATTATCTAATCGTAATTGCTGATGTTCATCACCCATGCGCTTCTCAAACAGTATATTCATCTGATCAGTATATCGTGATCTGCTTATGATTAGTTACGCAGATTTTACATCAATAATTACCAAAGCTCAGCGATTTTTTTCATCAAACGCGCTCTATAACGTGCCGTTGGATTATTGGGATTATTGAGCGCTTCTTGTTCATAATATTGTTGCCATGCAACAATCATGTCTAAGGTTGCACCTTTTTGTTTGATAATGATGACATCCTCTCGCTGAATATTATCTAATCGTTGTCTCGCACCTTCAGCCCCAGTACCCCAACCAATCACCCATTGCCCAAAAGAATTTAGCGATAAATTTTGTGGCGTGGACAAGGTACTTTGTGAACTGGTATTGGTTTCAACTACGGCTGCATGAAGTTGTGCAATTGCCCCTATAAAAAATAAAAAAATGAAAATTACTTTAAACATAAATCAAACTTAATACGAATTAATTGAGGATATTACATCACGTATAGAATATGACCATTTGATCTTGTTCTACCATGATAAATAAAGCCTATTAAATCATGATCCTACAAAACATACATTTATGAAAATTGACTATAACAGTCAAAGTGATGCCATATGAGGATAAATTGAACAAAAGTGTGCTCAGATAAAACGATTATTTTTAATAATTGATAAGTTTACGATGCTGCATCAATGGCATTGCTAGTCGAATATTATTTTGTTCTGCTAGGTCAAATGAAGATGTAATTAAACCATGTCCTTCGGCTGTAATTATTTCTAATAGTTGCCCTCGGCTATTTGTAATTCCTGCATGCCCCCAAGTTTGGCGTTGTTCACCATGCCAGCCTTGCTGAGCTGCACCAAGCACATAACATTGGCTATCCAGCGCACGTGCTTGTAAGAGCAGTTGCCAGTGAAGTTGCCCTGTTGTGTAAGTAAATGCAGCAGGTGCAGTTAAAATATTTGCCCCTTGCTGACGTAACATTAGAGCAAGTTCAGGGAAGCGCAAGTCATAACACACCATCAGACCAATATTGCCAAACGGTGTTTTGGCAACCACCACTTGATCGCCTGCTTCAAAGAACTTTGATTCTTGGTAACCGCCAACAGCGTCACCGACTTGTACATCAAACAAATGGATTTTGTCATAACGTGCTTCAGTTCTTTCAGGGCTAATGCATAAACTGACGGTTCGAACTCGACCATCATCAATGATTGAACCATCAGGACGAAACGGGCAAGGGAGAGTACCCGCGATAATCCAAATTTGATAACGATGAGCGAGTTGTTCTAAACGCTGTTGAATGCTCTCGAATTGCGCAGCAGTTTCACGCTGTTTTCCTGCTGCAAAACAAACAAAATTTTCTGGGAAAACAATTAACTCCGCCGCTTGAGCCTTACTTTGCTGAATCAATGATTCAATGACAAGGAAATTTGCTTCAATGTCATTTTGAGAATTCATTTGTACAACAGAAAGTAAGGTCATATCGGCATCAAGATTGGGTTTTCAACAATTATGCATTTTGTTTTTGTGAATCAAGAGATAAGCACTCTTGTTCTTTTTGCAATTGCTTCACAAGAGGCTCAAACATATTTTGGTTGTTTTCATTTAAACGCATCAATGTTTTGTGTGCATCAAGTACAGTATTGAGCATTGCACTATGTGTTACATGCTCTTCAGTCAGTTCTAAAGTGCATACACTTGGATCACCGCAGTAATTTAAAATTACAAATACCTGACCTAGCCCCATACTATTGGCTAAGGTGGTGATATCTGGATTTGTCGAAAGCATAACAGCTTGAATATGATGAACTTGTTTAAGCTTAAGACCTAGTTTTGCAAGTACACCCAAGACCGTGCTGTCAATAAATGTAGTTTCAGTTAAATCAACAATTGCACCGACAACATTCTGTTGCTGTTCAATTTTGTTGAGTAACTTGTCTAAACTTATACAAGAGTGAGCGCGCACTTCGCCAATAAGCTTGAAAATATGCGTTCCGTTCAAACTTGCATATTCAACATGACCTGTTGACATATAAATGCCATTTTCAGAGAAAGGATATAAAATTATCCCATAGTGATATTCTAGACACAAGTGGTTGGATGCTGTGATCTAATTAAAATATTGATTTTAGGGTTAATTCATTCGGCGTATGCTTAAAATAGCAATGTCATCAGCAACATGATCTGGTGCTTTGAAAGCGTCATGCTGAAGATGTTCGACCAATTGATTAAATTGATCATTCAAACCGCCATCAAATGGTTCAAGTGCACCATCAGAACATAATATAAAACGAGCATTACGACTCAATGTACAACAATGTTCTTCAACTTCTAGCTCTTCAGTAAGACCTAATGGAAAGCTACTTGTTGTAAGGATTTGTGGAGGTTGGTTGGGCTCAAAAATAATTGGAGGAGGGTAGTGACCAGCGCTAGACCAACATACTTCATGAGTTGCTAAGTTTAATATTCCCGCCACCATAGTAATATGCTTTTCAATATTTTCTTGTACTAACATTGCATTTAGTTTTTGAATCAATTGACTAGGTGTTTTTGATCGGCCATGAAATGCCGCCATCCAAGATGTCAGTAAACTACTTGTTACCCCATGACCTGAAACATCTGCTAAATAAAACAAGACTTCATCATCATTTAATCTCCAGTAATCATACCAATCTCCTGACAGATAAGCTGAAGGCTGAAAAAATGATTCAAATTGATAGTTTGGTAATTCGATCGGGTTTGGTAATAATCTTTTTTGTAGTTCTGCGGCAGAAGGTAAATCTCTACTATCTTGATTACGCTTATACTGTGCATCAATCTTAAATAATGAATGAACAGGATTTTTGGGTAATTCACTCCAAATCCATCCTGCCAACGCACCCATTTCCCATGCTTGAGCTAATGCAGTTCCTTCATGTTCAAAAGCAAGAACAATTGTAGGCAATTTCCATTGGTATTTTAAAAAATCTTGTACATCGGCAATAGCAATTATCGTTTGATCATACAAATCTAAATCATCAATATGAATGATTTGTAAACTCGGTAACTCATTTAGTGCTTGGTCTAAATAAGATATTGAGCGTGTGGGTTGAATAAAATACATAGATAAGTAGCCGACCTTTTGTATTTGTATGATCATTTTTTAATTCATCATAGATGAAATATGATGAAAAACATAGTATTGCTAAAACTTTAAATTAATACATAAGTCTATCATTTAAAGTTCCTCAGAGATTATTTGTCATCACCTGATTGATCGTTATTGTCATTTTCGTCACTTACAAATGAAACATCTGCCGAATCTCCATGCTTTTCAGCAATTTGGAAGGCTTTACGTTGTAAGTAAAAATCACGGATCATTGAATATTTATCACCTTTTAAGCTTTCTTCAATATCCAAAATTTGTGAGCGAGCATCAATTGCTTGTAATAAATTAGTAGACCAATAAATACCTTCTTGATCATCTAATAAATATTTTTGTGGGCGACCAAAACGATCTGTTGCTAAACCAAAACCGTCACGGAATGTGCTTGGACCAAAAAATGGCAGCATCACATAAGGACCTGATGGTACACCGTAGTAACCTAAAGTGACGCCAAAACTTTCCTCTTCAGTGGTTAGGCCTAAACGACGAGCAGGATCAGAAAAACCTAGTGTTGTAAGTGTATTAATCGTGAAGCGACCTAATGTCTTGGCAGCGCGAGTTGGTCGTCCTTGGATTAATTGGTTGACTGCATTCCAAGGTTCACCTAGATTTTTTCTAAATTGGCGATAAGGGGTACGGACTTCTTCTGGAACTTTTGCTACATATTGTATTGCAATAGGTTTTAATAAATTACGATCCAAAGCATCATTTAAAGCAAAGATCTGTCTATTTAATGGTTGTAAAGGATCTTTTACAGCATCAGGTTGAGCAGCGTTTGCATTGACCTTTAAATCATTTCTAGTGATATGTTTTAAATCTTTTATGGCTTGAATAGTCGATGTCGATTGTTGATTGTTGGTATTTGCCACTGAGCTTTTTTGAATAGATGGCTCGTTTTGAACTTCTTGTGCTAATACAGGTGAGCATGCCCCAGCGGTTAACAGCCCAAGCAAGATATAATTTGAGTAATGCATATAAGTCCTTCATCGCCATTAGAGCGAAATACAGTCATTAGAATGATTGCGCTGCATGACGCAAAACATAGATATGAGGTATACAGTTTAGTTGTTCTCTTATTATTAAAACAAATTCGGTCGAAAAATATAAGAAAAATTGTGATTTTGGTTTAAAAACGTTCACTTAAATAAAAAGATTAGGAAAGGGGGTTGTATTGGGTAGGGAATACTGTAGAATGCACATCCATCGGCGGTGATGCAGATAAAAACTTGTTGAGAAACAAGGATTTGGCTAGAAAGGTTAGATTCTTGGGTTGATTGGTAGGTTTAAAAAATATCGAAATTACCTGTTGACTTTAGTTTAGATTAGAGTAACATAGCCGACCTAGCTTGATGATGACGAATCATCGAGAAGATCATTAAGAGAATAGAAGAACAACTTGTGTGGATTTTTACTGGTTGATCGATCGAAAATATTTCATTGATTGAATGGTAGAAATTTCTCGAAGTTTATTTGAGCGAATTTTTAGTCAGAAAATTGATGAGCCAAGATTTGTAGCCATAAGCTACTAATGATTTTAAACTGAAGAGTTTGATCATGGCTCAGATTGAACGCTGGCGGCAGGCTTAACACATGCAAGTCGAGCGGAGATGAGGTGCTTGCACCTTATCTTAGCGGCGGACGGGTGAGTAATGCTTAGGAATCTGCCATTTAGTGGGGGACAACATTCCGAAAGGAATGCTAATACCGCATACGTCCTACGGGAGAAAGCAGGGGATCTTCGGACCTTGCGCTAAATGATGAGCCTAAGTCGGATTAGCTAGTTGGTGGGGTAAAGGCCTACCAAGGCGACGATCTGTAGCGGGTCTGAGAGGATGATCCGCCACACTGGGACTGAGACACGGCCCAGACTCCTACGGGAGGCAGCAGTGGGGAATATTGGACAATGGGCGGAAGCCTGATCCAGCCATGCCGCGTGTGTGAAGAAGGCCTTTTGGTTGTAAAGCACTTTAAGCGAGGAGGAGGCTACTAGTATTAATACTACTGGATAGTGGACGTTACTCGCAGAATAAGCACCGGCTAACTCTGTGCCAGCAGCCGCGGTAATACAGAGGGTGCGAGCGTTAATCGGATTTACTGGGCGTAAAGCGTGCGTAGGCGGCTGATTAAGTCGGATGTGAAATCCCTGAGCTTAACTTAGGAATTGCATTCGATACTGGTCAGCTAGAGTATGGGAGAGGATGGTAGAATTCCAGGTGTAGCGGTGAAATGCGTAGAGATCTGGAGGAATACCGATGGCGAAGGCAGCCATCTGGCCTAATACTGACGCTGAGGTACGAAAGCATGGGGAGCAAACAGGATTAGATACCCTGGTAGTCCATGCCGTAAACGATGTCTACTAGCCGTTGGGGCCTTTGAGGCTTTAGTGGCGCAGCTAACGCGATAAGTAGACCGCCTGGGGAGTACGGTCGCAAGACTAAAACTCAAATGAATTGACGGGGGCCCGCACAAGCGGTGGAGCATGTGGTTTAATTCGATGCAACGCGAAGAACCTTACCTGGCCTTGACATACTAGAAACTTTCCAGAGATGGATTGGTGCCTTAGGGAATCTAGATACAGGTGCTGCATGGCTGTCGTCAGCTCGTGTCGTGAGATGTTGGGTTAAGTCCCGCAACGAGCGCAACCCTTTTCCTTATTTGCCAGCGAGTAATGTCGGGAACTTTAAGGATACTGCCAGTGACAAACTGGAGGAAGGCGGGGACGACGTCAAGTCATCATGGCCCTTACGGCCAGGGCTACACACGTGCTACAATGGTCGGTACAAAGGGTTGCTACCTAGCGATAGGATGCTAATCTCAAAAAGCCGATCGTAGTCCGGATTGGAGTCTGCAACTCGACTCCATGAAGTCGGAATCGCTAGTAATCGCGGATCAGAATGCCGCGGTGAATACGTTCCCGGGCCTTGTACACACCGCCCGTCACACCATGGGAGTTTGTTGCACCAGAAGTAGGTAGTCTAACCGCAAGGAGGACGCTTACCACGGTGTGGCCGATGACTGGGGTGAAGTCGTAACAAGGTAGCCGTAGGGGAACCTGCGGCTGGATCACCTCCTTAACGAAAGATTGACGATCGGTAAGAATCCACAACAAGTTGTTCTTCGAAGATGTATCTGAGGGTCTGTAGCTCAGTTGGTTAGAGCACACGCTTGATAAGCGTGGGGTCACAAGTTCAAGTCTTG
Organism: Acinetobacter sp. TR3; assembly: GCF_027105055.1. Lineage (NCBI taxonomy): Bacteria > Pseudomonadati > Pseudomonadota > Gammaproteobacteria > Moraxellales > Moraxellaceae > Acinetobacter > Acinetobacter sp. TR3. The sequence continues at coordinate 2,675,305 of NZ_CP114264.1, read as the reverse complement.
TCAGACCCACCAAATCTGAAAGATATATCGTTCATTAAGTGATAAGCTGGGGACTTAGCTTAGTTGGTAGAGCGCCTGCTTTGCACGCAGGAGGTCAGGAGTTCGACTCTCCTAGTCTCCACCATGTACTTTACAGAGTACAAGCTAAGAAGATTATAGAGTTTAGTGAATACAGTCTAATTTGACTGGTTTATTAATCTCTGTGATTTATCACAGTTTACTGCAAGCTGACGAGGCTGTAGTTAATCATTAACAGATTAGAATTTGAGTCTGAAATAAATTGTTCAAACTCGATTAAATAGGAAGATAACAAGTAATTGTTAAATTAATATTTAATCTGAGAACTAGCAAAAACACTGAATCAAGCGTTTTGGTATATGAATTTAGATTGAAGCTGTATGGTGATTAAGTTCACAGACAACGAATAGTAGCAATTAAGTTTGCAACGCTAACACTGACTTGTATGTGTTAACGACTGTTTGGGGTTGTATAGTCAAGTAATTAAGTGCATGTGGTGGATGCCTTGGCAGTCAGAGGCGATGAAAGACGTAATAGCCTGCGATAAGCTCCGGGGAGGCGGCAAATATCCTTTGATCCGGAGATTTCTGAATGGGGGAACCCACCCGCTATAAGGCGGGTATCATAAGCTGAATACATAGGCTTATGAAGCGAACGAGGGGAAGTGAAACATCTCAGTACCCTTAGGAAAAGAAATCAATTGAGATTCCCTTAGTAGCGGCGAGCGAACGGGGAGCAGCCCATTAAGTTGTGTGTGTTCTAGTGGAACGCTCTGGGAAGTGCGAACGTAGAGGGTGATATTCCCGTACACGAAAGGGCACACACAATGATGACGAGTAGGGCGAGGCACGTGAAACCTTGTCTGAATATGGGGGGACCATCCTCCAAGGCTAAATACTCCTGACTGACCGATAGTGAACCAGTACCGTGAGGGAAAGGCGAAAAGAACCCCTGTGAGGGGAGTGAAATAGATCCTGAAACCGCATGCATACAAGCAGTGGGAGCCGACTTGTTCGGTGACTGCGTACCTTTTGTATAATGGGTCAGCGACTTATATTCAGTAGCGAGGTTAACCGTATAGGGGAGCCGTAGAGAAATCGAGTCTTAATAGGGCGTTTAGTTGCTGGGTATAGACCCGAAACCAGGCGATCTATCCATGAGCAGGTTGAAGGTTGGGTAACACTAACTGGAGGACCGAACCCACTGTCGTTGAAAAGCCAGGGGATGACTTGTGGATAGGGGTGAAAGGCTAATCAAGCCTGGTGATAGCTGGTTCTCCCCGAAAGCTATTTAGGTAGCGCCTCGGACGAATACCATTGGGGGTAGAGCACTGTTTCGGCTAGGGGGTCATCCCGACTTACCAAACCGATGCAAACTCCGAATACCAATGAGTACTATCCGGGAGACAGACTGCGGGTGCTAACGTCCGTAGTCAAGAGGAAAACAATCCAGACCGCCAGCTAAGGCCCCAAAATCATAGTTAAGTGGGAAACGATGTGGGAAGGCATAGACAGCTAGGAGGTTGGCTTAGAAGCAGCCACCCTTTAAAGAAAGCGTAATAGCTCACTAGTCGAGTCGGCCTGCGCGGAAGATGTAACGGGGCTAAAACTATGTGCCGAAGCTGCGGATTTGACAATAGTCAAGTGGTAGGGGAGCGTTCTGTAAGCCGATGAAGGTGTATTGAGAAGTATGCTGGAGGTATCAGAAGTGCGAATGCTGACGTGAGTAACGACAAAACGGGTGAAAAACCCGTTCGCTGAAAGACCAAGGGTTCCAGTCCAACGTTAATCGGGGCTGGGTGAGTCGACCCCTAAGGCGAGGCCGAGAGGCGTAGTCGATGGGAAATTGGTTAATATTCCAATACTTCTGTGTAATGCGATGAGAGGACGGAGAAGGTTAAGTCAGCCTGGCGTTGGTTGTCCAGGTGGAAGGTTGTAGGCATGTATCTTAGGCAAATCCGGGGTACTCTATGCTGAGAACTGATAGCAAGCTGTACTTGTACAGTGAAGTGGCTGATACCATGCTTCCAGGAAAAGTCTCTAAGCTTCAGTTACACAGGAATCGTACCCGAAACCGACACAGGTGGTCAGGTCGAGTAGACCAAAGCGCTTGAGAGAACTCTGCTGAAGGAACTAGGCAAAATGGTACCGTAACTTCGGGAGAAGGTACGCTGCTGACGGTGATGGGACTTGCTCCCTGAGCTATTGGCAGCCACAGAAACCAGGCCGCTGCAACTGTTTATTAAAAACATAGCACTCTGCAAACACGAAAGTGGACGTATAGGGTGTGATGCCTGCCCGGTGCTGGAAGGTTAATTGATGGGGTTAGCGTAAGCGAAGCTCTTGATCGAAGCCCCAGTAAACGGCGGCCGTAACTATAACGGTCCTAAGGTAGCGAAATTCCTTGTCGGGTAAGTTCCGACCTGCACGAATGGCATAATGATGGCGGCGCTGTCTCCAGCAGAGGCTCAGTGAAATCGAAATCGCTGTGAAGATGCAGTGTACCCGCGGCTAGACGGAAAGACCCCGTGAACCTTTACTGCAGCTTGACATTGAACTTTGACCTTACTTGTGTAGGATAGGTGGGAGGCTTTGAAGTTGGAACGCTAGTTCCAATGGAGCCGTCCTTGAAATACCACCCTGGTAATGTTGAGGTTCTAACTCTGCCCCGTAATCCGGGGCGAGGACCATGTCTGGTGGGTAGTTTGACTGGGGCGGTCTCCTCCTAAAGAGTAACGGAGGAGTACGAAGGTGCGCTCAGCGTGGTCGGAAATCACGCGTAGAGTATAAAGGCAAAAGCGCGCTTAACTGCGAGACCCACAAGTCGAGCAGGTACGAAAGTAGGTCTTAGTGATCCGGTGGTTCTGTATGGAAGGGCCATCGCTCAACGGATAAAAGGTACTCTGGGGATAACAGGCTGATACCGCCCAAGAGTTCATATCGACGGCGGTGTTTGGCACCTCGATGTCGGCTCATCTCATCCTGGGGCTGAAGCAGGTCCCAAGGGTATGGCTGTTCGCCATTTAAAGAGGTACGCGAGCTGGGTTTAGAACGTCGTGAGACAGTTCGGTCCCTATCTACCGTGGGCGCTGGAAATTTGAGAGGATCTGCTCCTAGTACGAGAGGACCAGAGTGGACGAACCTCTGGTGTACCGGTTGTGACGCCAGTCGCATCGCCGGGTAGCTATGTTCGGAAGGGATAACCGCTGAAAGCATCTAAGCGGGAAGCCTACCTCAAGATAAGATTTCCCTAGGAATTTATTCCTCTAAAGAGCCGTTCGAGACTAGGACGTTGATAGGTTGGGTGTGGAAGCACGGTGACGTGTGAAGCTGACCAATACTAATTGCTCGTGAGGCTTGACTATACAACACCCAAACAGTTGTTGTATTCAAGATAAATTCAATACATAACTTGATTTAGTGTGAAAACTAGTTAAAATGCTGAACACAAAGTTAGACTCAATATCTAATCCGTTAATAACTCATTTGGAAAAAGCCTTGGCATAGATAAGACCAAAGCAAGTATCCATAAACAGTTTGCTGGCGACAATAGCAAGAGTGAACCACCTGATCCCTTCCCGAACTCAGAAGTGAAACCTCTTAGCGCTGATGGTAGTGTGGCGTTTGCCATGTGAGAGTAAGTCATCGCCAGCTTTTAAATTATAAACACCCCTAACCTAACGGTTAGGGGTGTTTTTTTATTGGTATATTTAGATAAGGCAAATATACACGACAATATAAGTCGCTTAAAGAATTTCAAGAATTCCTTATTGAAAAAGAATCCTCTAATATAGCTATAAATTTAAAAGGGGAAAAAAATGTCACTTTCTTATCATTTACTAATGCCTATTAGCAAACAAGCATTTAGGGATATAGGCAAAACAAAAAACTGATTGAACGTTTAGTCGAATTAAATCTTATTTCTTTGGATTTACCTGTGGAGGTTTGGAATTATCCCTTTATGGAGGATGAACAAGAGTATGATGAAATTGAGCTTCATTACGATTCATTAGGTGAATTTTATGATGATTTAGACAATCTACGATTAGATGAGATTAATTTTCATCTTGGTTTTAGTCGCTATGATAGTGATTATCATTAATATCAGGAAAAGTTGCCTCTTATAAATGCTATAACCAATGAACTGATGGAATATTTAATACAATTCTGTGATCAGCATGAGATTGAGCCAATTCCTGATATTTTTGGTCAATTACAGGTGGGTTTTATTTCATTTGAAGGGGAAGATGATCATGGTGAAATTTGTGGAATAGGCTTGCTTTGTGATGGAAACATAACTTATTTTGTAGAAGAGGCCGGATTTTTAGATACATTAAAAAATTCAAATTTACGTTTTTATTAAGTTCTTGAAGAAATTGCGATAATTTATGGTGAAAAATTAACATTGCAGTTCAGAGGATAATTTTACTTAAAATTTGAATTTCCTATGAATACTCTCATCTATTATTAATAGTGTTCATAGAATTAAGTTAAAAATTATTATTTTCAAAAAGTATATTGAAGATTCTTTTTAAAGATATATAAATTAAAGTTTATAAAAAGAAAATTATTTGAAGTTTTAGGCGTGATTGAATAAAAGCCCAAAAATGGAATATTGTGGAAATCTCTTTTTTAGATACTTACCGGAGGAGTATTTTGTAAATACTCAATTAGAAAAAGCTAACTTCTTTAATTATTGTGGCTTGGGATGAGTTAGCTTGAAATCTTTCTTCAGTAGAATACTTTAATGATATAAATTTAATAAGCATGTAATCAATCATCATTTTTGTAAGATCTACAGTATCCATCCTTATGCAACTGGTATTGATCCAAAGCCAATTAGATGTATGCCATTAATATCAGATGTATCAAAGATTTAGAAAGTATTAAAATTAATCATTTTGATGGTCGTTCGGTTTAACGCTTAAATTTAGAGAATAAAAATGACCAAGAAAAAGCAATTAAATGCTGAACAGATGATGGTGTTGTTCGAGATCCTAAAAAACGTTTTGAAGAAAATATGTATCGGCATCAAGCTTTAAATTGGGTGGATATTGAAGATCAGTTGAAACAGAAACCTCAAAAGCTATGGGGGTTGAATCAAATGGAAGAGACAGGCAGAGAGCTAGATATCGTTTCATTTGACTCAAAATTATCAGAAATTGTCTTTTATGATTGTGCTATAGAAACGCCAAAAGGGCGTAGAAGTCTTTGTTATGATCGCGTTGTTTTAGATGCACGTAAAGAACATAAGCCCGAAAATAATGCGCTTGAAGTTGCAGAGGCAATAGGTATTGAATTGCTCACAGAAGAACAATATAAACAATTACAGTCTGTTGAATATTTTGATTTAAAGACTTCGAGTTGGGTGAAAACGCCAGATGATATTCGGGAAAAAGGTGGTGCTATTTTTTGTGATTGTTGTTATGGACAAGTTTTTACTTACCGCAATGGTGCACAATCTTATTATACGACTCATGGTTTTCGTGGCCGACTAAAAATATAATTTTGTATTTTATATCAAGCTTTTAAAATTTTTTAATTTTAAATTATGCCAAGCGCTTGCTTGGTTTTTATGGTTTTGATACCTTAGTGCTCACTAAATACTCGAAAACAATGATCAATAATTACTAGGAAGTAAGCATGCTACTCAATCCTTTATATTACACTGAGCAACATTTAGCCTTTGCTGAGAGTGTTAGGCGCTTTACTGAAAAGGAAATTAGTCCGTTTATCAATGAATGGGATGAAGCGGAAACCTTTCCGCGTGAGCTTTATAAAAAGGCTGCTGATATTGGCTTACTCGGTGTTGGCTTCGATGAAAATTATGGTGGTATTGCGGGCACGGATGCATTTTATACTTTACTTGCCTCTGTTGAATTAGCGAAGTGTGCGTCAGGTGGATTGGCGGCATCATTGCTTTCACATACGATTGGGACGCCACCAATTCAGCATTTTGCTCAAGAAGAGGTTAAGGCTGAAGTCTTACCACAAATTTTGTCTGGAGAGAAAATCTCTGCATTGGCAATTACTGAACCTAGCGGTGGTTCTGATGTTGCGGCTTTAAAAACCAAAGCGGTTCGAGATGGTGACGATTATATTGTCAGTGGTGAAAAGACCTTTATTACATCGGGTATTCGTGCGGATTATTATTCTGTTGCGGTGAGAACTGATCCTAATGCTAAGGGAGCTAATGGTATTTCAATGCTGTTGATTGATGCGCATAGTGAAGGCATTACAAAATCAAAGCTAGATAAAATGGGTTGGTGGGCATCGGATACAGCGCATTTGCACTTTGATGATGTACGAGTGCCAGCCAAAAATTTACTGGGTGCCGAAAATATGGGCTTCTTTGTCATTATGAACAACTTTAACATGGAGCGATTTTTTCTTGCAGCCAGTAGCTATGGTTATGCGTTGGTTTGCTATGAGGAGGCTTTGGATTGGGCAAAGCAGAGACAAACATTTGGTAAGCGTTTGATTGATCATCAAGTTGTTCGTCATAAGCTAGTAGATATGGCGACACGTTTAACTTCAACTCGTGCGTTATTGGAAGATACAGCCTATCGTTTAGGAAAACCAGAATTGCAGGGTAATGAACTGATTGCACAAATTTGCATGCTTAAAAATGTAGCAACACAAACCATGCAATTCTGTGCTGATGCTGCTGTTCAGACTTTAGGGGGAATGGGTTTTATGCGTGGCACAAAATCTGAACGTATCTATCGTGAAGTGAAAGTGAACATGATTGGTGGTGGTGCAGAGGAAATTATGAAAGACCTTGCCAGCCGCCAACTGGGCTATTAATCCAAATTTTAAAGGCTTTAGATCATGATGAGATTGGTCTAAAGCTGTATTTATAAAAGAACAATTAGTTAAATAATAATTTAGGAAAAATAGCATGGATGGTTTATCACTTAACCCGATTTATTACACATCTGAACATCGGGCTTTTGCAGACAGTGTCAAACGTTTTGTAGAGAAAGAAATTTCACCTTATGTGAATGAATGGGATGAAGCAGGATCATTTCCACGAGAACTTTATCAAAAGGCTGCAAATATCGGTTTAATGGGCTTAGGTTATGATGCTGAACATGGTGGTATTCCTGATGCAGACGCATTTTATGTCATGTTGGCAGCAATTGAGATGGCAAAAGCTGGATCTGGTGGCGTACATATTTCGCTTATGATTCATAGTATTGGAACACCACCCATTCATCATTTTGCTCGACCTGAGATTCGTGATGAAGTTATGCCGCGGATTATTGCAGGTGAAAAAATCTCAGCCTTGGCAATTACAGAGCCTAGTGGCGGTTCTGATGTAGCTGCAATTAAAACCAAAGCAGTTCGAGAAGGAGATCATTATATTTTGAATGGTGAAAAGACCTTTATTACCTCAGGGATTCGTGCTGATTATTATACGGTTGCTGTAAAGACGGATCAGAATGCCCAAGGTGCCAAAGGGATTTCTATGTTATTGGTCGATGCGCATAGCAAGGGAATAACCAAATCACCATTAAAGAAAATGGGTTGGTGGGCATCAGACACTGCACATTTGCATTTTGACAATGTCAAAGTCCCAGTTAGCCATTTGTTGGGCGAGGAAAATGCTGGTTTTAAAGTCATTATGAATAACTTTAATATGGAGCGTTTTTGGCTAGCTGCGATGGCATATGGTTATGCCTTGGTCTGTTATGAGGAAGCCTTGGATTGGGCAAAGCAGCGACAGACTTTTGGGAAGCGCTTGGTAGATCATCAGGTGGTTCGCCACAAATTTGTAGATATGGCAACACAATTGAACACAACACGAGCATTATTAGAAGATACAGCTTATCGAATGGGGCAAAAAGAGCTGCAAGGGGCAGACCTCATTGCACAAATTTCGATGTCAAAAAATGTAGCGACACGTACCATGCAATTTTGTGCGGATGCTGCTGTGCAAACTTTGGGTGGAATGGGTTTTATGCGTGGAACCAAGTCCGAACGAATTTATCGTGAAGTGAAAGTGAATATGATTGGCGGTGGTGCTGAAGAAATCATGAAGGATTTGATTAGTAAGCAGTTAGGCTATTAATACCTTCATGGCGAATAAAAAGTGCGGTTAATTTCCGCACTTTTTATTTTCAAATTTATTCGAGTTCAGCTAATTCTTCTAAAGAGATTTGGCGGATTTCAAATATAGGTTGTTTCAAAAATGAGTTCAAAGTTTTTATATCGATAAATTTTATGTTGTCGAGTGCAATACCCTCGATGCTGTCTTTTTCAGCATCGTAACGAATATCTGGAGTTTGTTCGATAAATTGTTTGAATAACAGCGGGCTATCGCTTAACTCTGCAAGTGGTTTGTCCATCAAAGCTTCAAACTCATAGTCCATCGCATAAATATTGGCTTCCCACGACACATCACTAAAATTTTCATCTTGGCTAGAAATAATGCTGCCAGTTTCGTAACCACTAAAATAGTCTTCTTCAGAGTTGATCCAGAGTACATAGCAGGGCTGTGATGCATCAACTTCCAATAATTGGTACCAGACAATACCTGAGATTTTAGCAAATTCAAAAGCATCATCTTCATTTAATTTAGGAATTTCACCATCATCTATATTAAAAGTTTTTCCTGTTTTTTCTAAAATTAAAGCTTCAAGTTTTTCGTAGATTTCATCATCTGCTTCACCGTTGCCAATATCATAGTTACATAATTCATCATAGTATAAGCCTTCAACGACTAATGATTTGTATGCCTTTTCAGCGTCAGCCTTATCTGTATAAATCTGTTTGATCGCCCCAGTTGAAACGCAATTGGTCAGATGCCATTCATCATTGTAAGCAAAGTCGTTTTGACGAATCACGTATTGGATATTGCTCATATTTATTTCCCCTTTAATTAAGCAATTTTAGTTTTTAATTCTTGCAGTTTGGCTGCACTTGGCGGGACGACTATCCCATTGTCCATCCAGAGTTCAAAACGCATTGGATTGAAAAAGAAGTCTGGACTAATATCAAAATCAATAAATTTAGCTTCGCTTTTTCCCATCATGGGAAGAATGGTATTGATAAACCAACTATTGTGAGTGATCAGTAAAGATTTTAGTTGTCCTGTCACTGATAATGGAGAGAGTAGTGTTGCTGATAGCTTTGGGTCATCAATCACATCTGAATGGAATTTTTCGAGGCGTTTAGCCAGTCCATCAGTCGGAATATCCTGCATTGCAGCAACGAAGTCTCCTATCGTTGGAATAAAGCGGTGATGGAAATCCACTAACAGATGATCCTTTTCACAAAGGTCTTTAACTTCAATGCTATTGCCAGCACTATTTTCAAAGTGATGTCCAAAGATTGGAATAATCACTTCCTGAACCCCCCAAAAGGTATGCAGGATACGATGGCGGTTATCGGTACAAAGCATTTTGGTGCTGTCAATCAAAGCATGAATATCAATATAATCTTCAAGCTCGCCCCCACGACGTTTTACTGAAATATTGGCATGTTGGACTGGATTCATGGCATTATTATTCTGCTGTTATATTGCTTGCAGATTAACAAAGAATTTTTACAATAGAAATACCATGATTGGGTGGAACGTTAAGTTATGTCGTCTCATATCTTACTTATTTTAAAGCCATTTCCCAAACCATTTCAGTCAGCTCATCCACTTTGACTTTACCTTCAGGTCTGTACCAAGTCACCGACCAAGAAATAGAACCACCAATCAATCGACGCCAAATAAATGCATCATGTTTAACTTTGCCTTGATCACGTAATTTTTCAATCACATTCAGCCAAACTTGCTCATATTCATTACGCATCTTTAGAAGATAGTCTTGTTTCTCTTTGGAGAGGGCAAACCATTCATGAACGAGTACGGCCATTGCTGCACCTGTATCCCCAGTAATCGAAATCAGTTCAGCTTTGATTAAATCACGTAATTGTTGTTCTGGCTCATTTGAACGTTCAGCCGCTTCTTTAAGCCGTGCAAAGTTATAAATAATGGTTTGTTCCATGACAGTCGCTAAAATTTCATCTTTACTTTTGAAATGATGGAAAAGACTACCTGACTGGATACCAATAAATTCACCCAATTGGCGAACCGTGGTTTTGTCATAACCTTGTTTATAAAATAGATAAGCAGCGCCAAGCAATAAACGCCCACGTGGGCTATCGTCAAAACAAACAATTTTAGGTATTTGCTCAATTGAAGTTGCGATCATGCCAGTCCGTCTATCCTATTAAATCTAGTGAGCATTGTAACAAAATTCATTTCATGAATTGTCTTATCTTTTTATAACAAGCATTTGCTTGAATTTGTCTGTTTTTGTCAATACAGCATATCATTATGTACTTTACAAACCAAGCACTTGCTTGGTAATGTTATGCCAATTTAGAAATAACAATGAGAAAGCGCATGACAAGCATCAAGCAGGATGATCAGAAGGTAATCAAAATTGGGTGTGCATCAGGCTTTTGGGGGGATACCAACACAGCCGCTTTTCAGTTGGTACATTTAAGTGATATTGATTATTTAGTCTTTGATTATTTGTCAGAAATTACTATGTCGATCATGGCAAAGGCAATGATGACTGATCCAAATCATGGTTATGCATTGGATTTTGTTAGCCGAGTGATGGCACCACTGATTAATAAAATTGCTGAGAAAAAAATCAAAGTCATTAGTAATGCTGGCGGTGTTAATCCTTTAGCGTGTCGTGATGCCTTACAAAAAATAATTGATGAAAAAGGCTTGGATTTAAAAGTTGCTGTGGTACTTGGGGATGATGTATTACCCAAACATGCTGAGTTACTGAAACAAAATGTTCAGGAAATGTTTAATGGCGAAGCTTTACCACATCATGTAGCCAGCAGTAATGCCTATTTAGGGGCGATTGCGATCCGTGATGCCTTGGATTTAGGTGCGGATATTGTGATTACAGGTCGGGTGGTCGATTCGGCTGTGGTACTTGCACCATTACTGCATGAATATCAATGGTCACTGGATGATTATGACAAGTTGGCACAGGGTTCATTGGCAGGGCATGTGATTGAATGTGGTGCTCAATGTACAGGTGGTAATTTTACCGATTGGCGTTTAGTACAAGGCTTTGACAATATGGGCTTTCCAATTGTAGAAGTCAGTGCCGATGCTTCCTTTATTGTGACTAAACCACAAGGCACAGGTGGCTTGGTTTCAACAGCAACAGTCGCAGAACAAATTGTTTATGAGATTGGTAATCCTCAAGCTTATTTACTTCCTGATGTGACGGCTGATTTTAGCCAAGTTCATTTAGAGCAAATCGGTGAGGATCGAGTAAAAGTTACAGGTGCAACTGGTCGTGCACCAACGCAGCAATATAAAGTCAGTGCTACCTATGCGGATGGTTATCGTGTTTTAGTGAGCTTCTTAATTGCAGGTCGTGAAGCACCTGAAAAAGCGCAAACCATTGCCGATGCGATTCTAAATAAATGCGAACGTGTATTGGCTTTACGTTCAGTTCCGCCATTTAGTGAAAAATCGGTGGAGATTCTGGGTATCGAAAGCACCTATGGTTCGCATGCCAGAGTCAAAGATAGCCGTGAAGTGGTGGTCAAGATTGCTGTGAAACACATGTTTAAAGAAGCCTGTATGTTTTTTGCTTCGGAAATTGCACAGGCATCTACAGGTATGGCACCTGCATTAGCGGGGATTGTTGGTGGTCGTCCTAAAGCTTCGGCAGTGGTGAAGCTTTTCTCTTTCTTAATTGATAAAGATCAAATCAAGGTTGAGGTGGATTTTGCAGGGCAACGTCATGCTGTTGAGATTCCAACTGGCTTAACCGTACAGAGTTTTGTTCCGCACCTAATTGGTGAAGTCGCAATTTATCAAGGTGATGAAATTGAAGTGCCTTTGATTGAAGTCGCACATGCACGCAGTGGCGATAAGGGCAATCACAGCAATATTGGTGTTATTGCCCGTAAAGCAGAATATTTGCCTTGGATTCGAGCGGCATTAACTGAGGAAAATGTTGCTGATTATATGCAGCATGTACTTGATTCAGAGAAATCAAAAGTGATTCGTTATGAACTGCCAGCCATGCATGCACTGAACTTTATGCTTGAAAATGCATTAGGTGGTGGTGGGATTGCCAGTCTACGGATTGATCCACAAGGTAAGGCATTTGCACAGCAATTATTGGATATGCCAGTGAAAGTGCCAGCGAAGTTACTTTAATTTTTGAGAATTTTTTATGGGGTATGACATTCATATTACTCGCAAGCCATTTTACTTTGACGAAACGGGTGAGGAAATATCTTTAGATGAATGGAAAGAGTTCCTTCATCAGGACTCAGAAATGAGACTAGATAATTTTGCCGAAGTTCAAGTGAATAATGGGCAGATATTGCATCTAGAAAGTGAAGGCTTAGCAGTTTGGATTGCATATAGCAAACATGGCCTAAATACGAACATGGCTTGGTTTAGTTGGAGTAATGGCTGTATTCATGTCAAGAATCCAGATCATGAAATACTAAAGAAAATGTGGCGCATCGCTCAACGATTGTCTGCTGACGTTCAAGGGGATGAGGGTGAATTCTACGATGTAAATGGCAACGTCGTTGAATAGATTTGTGGAATTTGATTCATAAAAGAAAATTAATTTAAGGAAATATGAGGCATGGCTTACCAATCAATTTTCAGGGCAGATGCATTTGCTGACAAAGTAATTATCGTGACAGGCGGAGGTTCGGGTATTGGCCGTTGTACTGCACACGAATTGGCTTCTTTAGGCGCTCAGGTGGTGATCACTGGCCGCAAAATTGAAAAGTTAGAAAAAGTTAGCCAAGAAATTTTAGAAGATGGTGGCAAAGTCCATTTCATCGTCTGTGATAACCGTGATGAAGAACAAGTCAAAAACATGATTGCTGAAGTGATTGAAAAGTTCAGCAAACTGGATGGTTTAGTGAATAACGCAGGGGGGCAATTTCCATCTGCACTTGAAAGTATTTCTGCCAATGGCTTTGATGCCGTAGTACGTAATAACCTGCATTCAACTTTTTACCTGATGCGTGAAGCCTATAATCAATGGATGGCAAAACACGGCGGTAGTATTGTCAATATGGCTGCCGATATGTGGGGCGGTATGCCAGGAATGGGGCATTCTGGTGCAGCACGTTCAGGTGTGGATAACCTGACTAAAACCGCTTCAGTCGAGTGGGGGCGTTCAGGCGTTCGGGTCAATTGTGTCGCACCGGGTTGGATTATTTCTTCTGGTATGGATAACTACAGTGGTGACTTTGCCAAATTTATTATTCCAAGTTTGGCAGGTAATGTGCCCTTAAAACGGATGGGGACAGAGTCGGAAATTTCTTCAGCGATTTGTTATTTACTCTCTGATGCTGCTGCATTTGTTTCTGGAGTGACATTAAGAGTTGATGGCGCTGCTTCTCAAGGAACACGAATGTATCCGCTAGCAGATGCAACGAATAGCCAGTCTTTTAATGGCTTCCATCGTGCATTTATTCCTGATGTACTTAAAGATCAGATTGAAAAAGCAGAGCAACAATCTGCCCAAGCGCAAGATGCAAATAAGGATTAAATCATGACTATTCTTCAATCTGAAATTGCAGTCGGTAGTGAACAATATCAACAAAATAGAGATGCTTTATTAAGCCAAATTGCAGAGGTGCGTGCCGTACAGCAAAAAGGCATTGATAAGTCTTATGCAGCAAAACCGAAGTTTGATAAGAAAGGCAAAATTCTTCCACACGAACGTGTGCGGTTACTACTCGATGCTGATTCACCTTTTGTGGAGTTATGTGGTCTCGTTGGCTACAACATGCATGATGATAAAGATGGTTCTGAAGCGGGTGGAGGTATTATCGCTGGAATTGGTTTTGTCAGTGGTGTTCGTGCTTTGGTCACTGCCAGTAATAGTGCAATCAAAGGCGGCACCATGTCACCGATGGGGGTACAGAAAACCTTACGATTACAAAAGATTGCGCTTGAGCAAAAGTTACCGATTGTGACCTTGACCGAAAGTGGTGGTGCAAATCTAAATTATGCAGCCGAAGTGTTTACTTATGGCGGTATGACTTTTGCCAATCAGGCACGAATGTCTGCGGCAGGGATTCCGCAGATATCGGTGGTGCATGGTAATGCCACCGCAGGTGGGGCATATCAACCAGGTTTATCTGACTATGTGATTGCCGTCCGTAAGCAAACAGAAATGTTATTGGCTGGTCCACCATTATTGTTAGCAGCAACAGGTGAAGTGGCAACCGCTGAGGAACTCGGTGGTGCAGAAATGCATACTCAGGTTTCTGGTGTAGCTGAATATTTAGCTGAAAATGATGCTGATGGCATTCGTATTGCTCGTGAAATTTTTGAGCATTTGAACTGGAAAGAACAAACCAAAAGTCTCGATCAGGATTATAAAGAACCTCGTTACTCAGCCGAGGAATTGTTAGGTATTATTCCGCAAGATCCGAAGCAACCTTTGGATATGAAAGAAATCGTGGCGCGGATTATTGATGATTCAGATTTTTTAGAATTTAAACAAGAATATGATGCGCTTACTGTTTGCGGTTGGGCAAAAATGGGTGGGGTACATATTGGAATTATCACCAATAATGGACCAATCACACCACAAGGTGCAGTGAAAGCCGCACAGTTTATTCATCTTTGTGAACAAACCCAACGACCACTTTTATTCTTGCATAACACCACGGGTTTTATGGTCGGAACGGATGCTGAACAAAACGGCATTATTAAACATGGTTCTAAGCTGATCCAAGCAGTTGCCAACGCGACTGTACCTAAAATCTCGATTATTGTTGCTGGTTCTTATGGAGCAGGTAACTACGCCATGTGTGGCCGTAGTTTGTCGCCTAACTTTATTTTTGCATGGCCAAATTCACATGTGGCGGTGATGGGTTCAGCACAGGCAGGAAAAGTGTTACGTATCGTAGCTGAGGGTAAACAGAAAGCTTCAGGTATGGAACCGAATCCACAGATGTTGGATTTTCTAGAACAAAGTACTTCGATGAAATTGGAACAGCAATCGACCGCTTTATTTAATACAGCGATGTTGCATGACGATGGCATCATTGACCCACGAGACACGCGTAAAGTATTGATCTTCTTGTTACAGACCATTTATGAAGCACAGCAACGTGAGTTAAATCCAACTCGTTTTGGTGTGTCTAGATTTTAATTTTTAGCACCCTCATCCTAGCCTTCTCCCTGAGGGAGAAGGGATTCCTTCACCCCTTTGGGGAGAGGGTTAGGGAGAGGGGGAAAACAATTTTTAAGGAAAAAAATAATGAAATTTACCGCAGAGCATGAAGCCTTACGCCGTACCGCACGTCAGTTTGTAGAAAACGAACTCAATCCATTTATTCCTGAGTGGGAAGCCGCGGGACGTTTTCCGATCCATGAAGTGTTTAAGAAAATGGCAGATTTAGGTTTGCTAGGTATTTGTAAGCCCGAAGAAAATGGCGGCTTGGGTTTAGATTATTCGTATAACCTTGTGGTAGCAGAAGAATTAGGACGTGCAGCATGTGGTGGTGTGCCTCTAGCGATTGGTGTGCAAACCGATATGGCAACACCTGCACTTGCTCGTTTTGGTAGTAAAGAACTGAGGGAAGAGTTTTTGAATCCAGCGATTCGTGGTGAATATGTGGCATCAATTGCAGTTTCAGAAGTGCATGCAGGTTCAGATGTTGCAGCGGTTAAAACCACCGCAAAAAAAGATGGTGATGATTATGTGATTAATGGCAGCAAAATGTGGATTACTAATTCACTGCAAGCGGACTTCTTCTGCTTACTTGCCAATACTTCTGACGACAAACCGCATGTTAATAAATCAATGATTATTGTTCCTGCGAAGACTGCAGGTATTAGTTTCTCAGAACCACTGAATAAGCTAGGAATGCGTTCAACCACAACGGCTCAAGTTTATTTCGATAACGTTCGTGTACCACAGCGCAATCTGGTGGGTGCTGAGGGTATGGGCTTCATGATGCAGATGATGCAGTTTCAGGAAGAACGTATGTGGGCATGTGCAAATGCTGTTGGTGGTTTGGAAAATGTGATTCAACAAACCATTGATTATACGAAAGAACGGACGACATTTGGTCAGCCACTCATCAATAATCAATATGTGCATTTCCGTTTTGCTGAATTGATGACTGAAGTTGAAGCGCTAAAAGCACTCACTTATCAAGCCTGTGAACAACATATTGCTGGTGAAAATGTAACGATGATGGCTTCGATGGCAAAGCTCAAAGCAGGGCGCTTAACTCGAGAAGTCGCAGATAGCTGCCTACAATATTGGGGTGGAAATGGCTTTATGTGGGAGAACCCTGCATCACAGTTGTATCGTGATGGACGTTTAGGTTCGATTGGCGGTGGTGCAGATGAAATTATGCTTGGGATCATCTGTAAGCTCATGGATATTCTGCCGAAGAAACAGAAATAAGATAGGAGAAGAAAAATGACACTTTCAACTTCTCTTATTGATTTACAAATAGATGAAAGTATCCAACTTGAACAACAAGGCAGTATCTTAACCCTGTGGCTGAATCGACCTGAAAGCCGTAATGCTATGAGTCTGAACATGGTTAATGCCATTCAACAAGTCTTTGCTCATATTGCTGATGATGTGTCTATTCGTGCGGTAATTTTGCGTGGTAAAGGTGGTCATTTCTGTGCTGGTGGTGATATCAAAGATATGGCTGCTTTGCGTGTTGAAGCGGCGAATGTGGGAAGTTTACAGCCCTATGTTGATTTTAACCGTCGTTTTGGTGCCATGATTGAACAAGTTGATCAAACTCCGCAAACGGTTGTTGCAATTTTAGAAGGTGCAGTGCTCGGCGGTGGTTTTGGCTTAGCTTGTGTCTCTGATATAGCGATTAGTCGTGACAATGCTCAGTTTGGTTTACCTGAAACAGGTCTTGGGGTATTACCTGCTCAAATTGCACCGTTCGTGGTGAAACGGATTGGACTGACTCAAGCCCGTCGTTTGGCGCTGTTAGGTTCACGTTTTAATGGTGAGGCTGCACAGAAGTTAGGTGTGATACACGAAGTTGTACGTGATGACGCTGAGCTTGAGCAATTGCTTACGGATACTATTCAACAGATCAAACGTGCTGCGCCGTTGGCATCTCGAAATACCAAAGCATTACTACATCGAACTTTAAATGAGCCTCTAGATTCTTTACTTGACGATGCTGCACAGCTGTTTGCTCAAGCGGTTGGCGGCGTAGAAGGTCAAGAAGGCACGATGGCATTTATTCAAAAACGTTTACCAACTTGGACGGAATAAAGGAACTAAGAATGGCTATTTTATTTTGTAACATTGGATGGATGGAAAAATATCAAGGTAATAGTACATCTGACCAAATTCAGGGAGGTGGTTCTTTTGTTGAGATAGAAGGTAGTGGCGGAGAAGTCTGTAATTTTAGTCCTGATAAAGATATGTTGTATGGTTTTGTCCAAACAAGAGGTCAAATTAATATTGATAATCTTGGTGCAAGTAAAACAGATGAATTTATAAATGGTGTAACTGTTGTGTGGACTGCAACAAATCCAAAAACTAAAGGGACTTATATTATTGGTTGGTATAAGAATGCAACAGTATTTAGACATTATCAAAAATTTGAAATCACTCCAAAAGTACAACGAAAAAATGGTATTGATTGTTATCGAATTAAAGCCTTACAAGTAGATGTAAGGTTATTATCTACTGATGAACGTATCTATCCTATTCCTAGAGCAGGACAAAGTGGTTTTGGTATGGGACAAGAACCTATTTGGTATGGTAAGGGGGAGAAAAATACAGCACTTATTAGAGGGGTTTATCAATTTATAGAGAGTAAAGATGGTGTTATTAAAGCTAAGAATACATTTAATCGTAGTTATGACCAAGAGAAAAAGGTTCAAGTTGAGAAAGCGGCGATTGAGACAAGTTGTCAGTATTTTGAGAGTCTTGGATATGAAGTTATAAGCGTTGAGAAGGATAACTCAGGTTGGGATATTGAAGCTATTGCGGGGAAGTTAAAATTAAGAATAGAAGTTAAAGGACTTTCAGGTACACATTTTACAATCGGGCTGACACCTAATGAATATTCAGCATTTTTACAACAAGACTTAGATTACCGTCTTGCAGTTGTAATGAATGCACTTGTAGAACCTAAATTATGGATTTGCCGATTTAGTACAGAACAAAATGATTGGGTTGCCGAAGCTGTTGGTAGTGATGAATATCAGACGTTAAATATTAACCAAAAAGTTAGTGCCATCATCGAATTAGAGACCAAAATTAGCAAGGAAAAAACTCAATGAAATTTTCAAAAGTTTTAGTCGCAAATCGTGGTGAAATCGCCGTGCGTGTGATGCAAACGGCCAAAGCGATGGGTTATCAGACGGTAGCGGTATATTCAGATGCAGATGCCAATGCACGCCATGTTCAAGTTGCTGATGAGGCGGTTTACATTGGCGCATCTAAAGTTTCACAATCTTATTTGTCGATCACCAATATTATTGAAGCCTGCAAAAAGACAGGCGCAGATGCGGTCCATCCTGGTTATGGTTTCTTGTCTGAAAATACCGATTTTGCCCAAGCTTGTAGCGACAACGGTATCACCTTCATTGGGCCAAACGCCGCTGCAATTCATTTAATGGGCAGCAAGCGCTTATCCAAAATTGCCATGATTGAGGCAGGTGTACCGTGTGTACCTGGTTATGAGGGTGATCAACAAGATATTGAATACTTGGCTGAGCAAGCAGAAAAAATTGGTTTTCCTTTGATGGTCAAAGCTTCAGCAGGTGGTGGTGGGCGTGGTATGCGTTTGGTGGACCAGTCTGTTGATTTGTTGGAAGCTTTAAAAACCGCACGCTCAGAGGCTGAAAATGCCTTCGGTTCAGGTGAGCTGATCATTGAAAAAGCGGTAATTGCTCCTCGTCATGTGGAAATCCAAGTCTTTGGTGATACGCATGGTAACTATGTTTATCTATTTGAACGAGATTGTTCAATTCAACGCCGTCATCAAAAAGTGGTGGAAGAAGCACCTTGTCCAGTGATGACACCTGAATTACGCCAAAAAATGGGAGAAGCAGCCGTTGCAGCGGCAAAATCCTGTGATTATATCGGCGCAGGTACAGTTGAATTTTTACTGGATCAGTCTGGTGAGTTTTATTTCCTTGAAATGAATACTCGTTTACAAGTTGAGCATCCTGTGACAGAAATGATTACTGGACTAGATTTGGTCGAGTGGCAACTCCGTGTCGCCAATGGTGAAACTTTACCTTTGCAGCAGCATGAACTTAGTTTAAATGGACATGCGATCGAAGTACGGTTATACGCAGAAGATCCACGTCAGGATTTCTTACCACAAACGGGAAAAGTATTACGTTGGCAGCCTGCGGCGTTGCCGAATGTCCGTATTGATCATGGTATGTTAGAGGCGGGCGAAATTAGCCCATTCTACGATCCAATGGTGGCGAAGGTGATTGCCTATGGTAAAACCCGTGAAGATGCCATTCGTCTATTGGCGCGTGCTGTTGATGATTGTGTATTGCTTGGTGTAAATAGCAATAAACAATTTTTGGTGAATTTATTGCGTCATCCGATTATTGTGGCGGGTGATACCAATACTGCATTTATCCAGCAGCATTTTCAGGATGACGTCAGCCTACATCAACAAGTTCCAACTCTTGAAAGTCTAGCGATTGCAGCAACACTATTTGCGCAATACAAGGCTTCAAAAACGGCATGGCAAACAGGTATTGCAACGCCACTACCATTAAAATTGAAATGTGCAGATCAACAACTGTCACTACAAGTCGAAATGGATCAACAGCAAGTCACCGTGCGATTATGTGATCAACACTGTACGATTCAGGTTGTAGAAATAACTGATACTCAGATCATTTATAACGTTGATGGTGTGCGTCGAAAGTTGAGTTATGTACTTGATAAAAATCAACTCTATTTAGATACAGCGAATGGTAATTTAGTGATTGAAAATATCACCTATGCCGCACCTGAAGTTGCTGAAGTGGTAGGGGATGGTAAAATCCGTGCGCCGATGGATGGGGCGATTGTGAATCTATTGGTTAATGCTGGAGACACAGTTGTTAAGGGACAAACCTTATTGATCTTGGAGGCGATGAAAATCCAGCAACAGATTAAATCTGATGTAGATGGTGTCGTTGATGAGCTGATTGGTCAAGTCGGTCAACAAGTGAAAAAACGACAATTACTGTTAAATGTCGCGATTGCATAAAAATGTGTAAATTAAAAAGCTAGGATCTACGCCTAGCTTTTTAATAGCTTTTCAACCGCGACGAGTGAGTGTGAGGAATTTCCCTTTAATTCTTGGGTTGCAAATTCAGCTAATGCTTGTTCATGTACCCATAAGTATCGAAGAAATTCTTGAGTCGTTGCGTCAGCATGTTGATGCATTCGCTCAAACGTTTCCATAAAAGGTTTTGTACCTTGTTTGAGTAAATGCATCGCAACTTTCCACGGAAGCTTTGCCATCACAATACCTGATGCTTTCGCTTGCAACTTAATGTGTGGTCGAATTAAGGCAGTGTGACCCTGTTGCGCTAAGAAATCTTCTAACCGTTGAAGTGTTTGAGTTTCCAGTTGTGCCAATGTTTTCCATTTTTGCTGTTGTTCCATGGAACGAGCATGTTGAGCAGCATTCAGAAAAATTAATTCTCCTAATATTTCTGATTCCAATGCAATATTTAAGTCATGTTGAAATTTTGGATAGTTCATTCCTTTGATTTCCATCAATAATCTTCATTTTCATTTTTATAAATACCACAATATTTGATTAAAACGTATATTCAACCATCCGTGTTCATGATACAGATGGTTTTAAAAATGATGATTAAGAAAACATTTTGAGACGTAAATCTTGCAAACGGGTTTCATATTGTTTTTGCCATTCTGCATCTGAAAGCTGCAATTTTAATGGCTGCATTTCTTGTTGGAGCTGTTGCACGGCTTGCTGATATTGATTGACCTGCTGCTGCTGTTGAACTTCACGTTGATCACGAAGTTGAATATCTTGTCGTTCTTGTTCGGTTAAATACTGCTGCTGCAATTTTTGTTTCAAACTTACAATCTCGGCAGGATTATTTGAACTTTGATTCAGTAATTGAATCGCTTGTTCATAAAGCCCCATTTTGCTTTCCTGTTTCGTTGCATCAGGATATTGACGCCGTAATTCCTCAAAAGCTTTTAGACGCTGTTCCGCACTTAATCTTTGATTCTGAGCTAAATCATTATAGGCAAAACGATAGTCTGCATAATTACGTTCTTGCCCAAAACCAAGCATCGCTTCGGCTTGCCCTAAAGTCTGTTCTCTGAGTTTCCACAATGCTTCGAAACGTTGTTTAGGCGATAAAGAAGTCGATAAGACCGTACTCTGCATTTGTTGCTCATATTGCGGCATACGCTTAAGTAAATTTTCAACCAAATGCGCAAATTTCTGATCAGGGTAATTGGCTAAGGCTTTTGCTAAAGCTGCATTACAATCAGTCACTGTACAATTCGCCTTAAAATTATTAAGGAATTCTGTGATATTGCCAGGCTGCTGCTGTAATACTTTCAGTTGCTTTAATAAAGCGTCTTGCAGCAATTCATCCTTATTTTTATTTGAGATATTTGCATCGTTCATCTGTATAGATGAATTTTCAGATGATGAGGTGGATTTGGTTTGCTGAATTGCAGCGGAAGAGGCGGTGCTCTTCCAAACTACAATTCCGACCAAGACCACTAAAACAATAATAATTGTCAGCAATAGTCTTTTGTTCATACAGTGTTCCGTTGTTATGGACTGTAATTAAATTGTCCCATCACAGGGAAATGGTCTGAGAGATCCCAAGTCATATACAAAGGATCTGCTGTGGTACGTAAAATACGCACATCGTTACGAGATTGTGTAGGTTGGCGATGTGTATTTGAAGCCACCACATAATCTAAATATTCAACGGCAGTGCCACCTGAACCAGCCGCACCTGCTAATTTATTGACACGTGGATCAAATGTCGATGCGGTATAACCTGTACTTGGAGCTGCTGTTGCGTTGAGATTAGTCAGCATATTTTGGTAATCTTGAGGCCATAACAGTTTATTGACATTGAAATCACCGCCCATCAACACTGCATCAAAACTTGGAATATTTTGTTGATTGACTAA
Source organism: Acinetobacter sp. TR3 (assembly GCF_027105055.1). Lineage (NCBI taxonomy): Bacteria > Pseudomonadati > Pseudomonadota > Gammaproteobacteria > Moraxellales > Moraxellaceae > Acinetobacter > Acinetobacter sp. TR3. The sequence continues at coordinate 2,653,104 of NZ_CP114264.1, read as the reverse complement.
CTGGCGAATTTGCTTGAATTGGACTTGGCGAAGGGCACGTGCTTCATCGGTATCAAATGATGCAGTGTGTGTTGAAGTCACATGATAGGCTTTACCATTTTTAATGATTTCAGCATACAACACGCCTTTATCAGCAAAACAATCCGTTCCTGTACAATCTGGATAGATCAATTGTGCAGTTTTGACGATTGGATAACGACTGACGATGACGAGACCACTATCAAATAAGTTATAACCTGAACCAACAGGGATATGAGTTTGATATGGATATTGTTGTGCTAATTGATTCAGCATACCTGTACGAGAAGAAGCAAAAGCTTCTTGCATCATAATCACATCATAGCCATTTAAATGATTTGGTAACTCAGCCAAACGTTCACTGATCTTGCTTGCAACCATTGGCAGAGCATATACATTATAAGTCAGTACTTTTAGTTCATTGGCGTTGCTTGAAACAGGTTCTTGTACTGTATTTTGATGAATGGTGTAATGGAAATCATCATAGCCTCCAGTATATTCAGCTTTTACTGCGGCTTGTGCAGATAAACCAGCGTAAGTTGTATTGATTCGATGAATATCACGGTCTGAATACCAAGGAGATGTGGTGGTCGCCGTTTGAATACCATGCTTAATCGTACTACCTGACCAAGTTCCCGTCATTGTTTGTTTCAACGTGACTTGTGAATTACCTGTACTTACAACTGTATCGAAATTATAGGTTTTTCCTGATTTTAGACCCGTATAGCGATTGATACGAAGTACGCGTTTAGTTTCGTATGGGGCAATTTGTGTTGCTTCCTGTGCCCATTCATTTCCTTGTTGTAAAATATGTGTCCCTGTTTGATTAATTTGAACAGAAACAGTTTGTGGTGTGGTATTGGTTACAAATACATAAGAATCAGCAACTGCATCTTGCGAAGCAAGACCTCCTAAAAGTAGTGCAAACCCTGCGCCAAACTTTAAGCTTCTCAGCCCCATAATACATCTCTCCATAGTGCATAATGATAAATGAACAAAGGACAATCAATAATTATAAAACATTCATTTTCGAAAATTTAATGATTGTTATTTGTTCGAAATTTATAATAATGAAAATATATTGCCAACGCATGTAAAAAACCAACCATTTATCTGAACTTATTGATAATTGATTCATTTTAAATTATATAAATGTGATTTTTATCAAATAAGCGCTTAAAAAAATGATTTATTTTGGTGCTATTTTTTTATTTATTGAAAAAATAGTATTTTTTATCTCTATGAAAAAAATTTTTATAAAAATATATAATTAAAAATTAAGCAAGTGAATGCATAAATTTATCAATGGTATTTTTTAATCATATGGATAGAGTAGGCGAGTGAGGCAAGTATTTTCGATTTTGAAAATAAAAATCTGAAAGTGCATCTCACTTTCAGATTTTTTAGAAGAAAAATTAAGCTTGATCTGCATCCATAATTGCTGCACTAGCCTGCTTTAAGCTATAAAGTAACTGTCCTAAAAGAACATCTTTATTACTTAATGTCACCATCACCATTGGATGGTGTGGTGCAGGAATCGAAGTCAGGATTGCTTTACCATTTTCAGCATCAAGCGTGATACTCTGACATCCATTCAATTGAATTTCATTTAAAAATGCACTAACCATTGCTAAAATTGAACTACTTACAGCAGCTAACTTGGTGCTGTTATAAGGATTCTTTTTATAGATTGATGCCAATTCAAAGCCATCCGTAGAACAAAGCATAATGTAATCAATACCACGGATATTCGTTAAAATGTCATTCGCCTGTGTTTTTGCTAATTGAATGAGTTCTTTTGGCGCAGTGCGTTGTTGGCTTGGGATACTGAACATAATTTTTCTCTTTATTAAAGTTATTAAGTCATTTAGTTCGTTGCTTTGAGATTGACTTCCAATGCTGCAATTAAGGATTCAACCATCAGCAATATGTGTTCTTGTTTTCGGGCATCGATAAAAAACAAAGGGTATTGATATTCATTTTGAATCAACCAATCTCTATAAATTGAAGTTGTTTGACCTTTGTTCTCATCAATATGAGTAATACCAATTGATATATTTTTTGTATAGTCTTTAAATGTATCTAAATATCCCTCAAGTTCATCAAGTGGGAGTTTACTATTATGATCTACTAAAATAATAACACCAAGAGCACCTTGGCAAATAACTGGCCATATAAAATCAAAACGGGCTTGACCAGGTGTGCCATATAGTCCGATTTTGACACCATCATCTAAGGTAATTTCACCATAATCAATGCCAACCGTAGTTTGCATTTTATTATGAGCCTGACTATCTGTATTGAATGCTTCAGTTGCGAGTACTGGAACTTCAGAAAGTGATCTTATCGCTTCAGTTTTTCCAGCACCCATACTTCCAGCAAATACAATCTTATATTGTTGTAAAATCATATAATTCCTTAAAGCCCAAATCGGCGTCTAATTTTGCCGAAAAATTTATTAAAAAAGTTGTGTTGTTCAACAGGCTGTTCGGTTGCTTCTGATTTCAAATAATGACTTTCTGTTGCTGGAATAATGTCTCCATTATTTGAAATGATGCAGGCAGCAATAAATTGTTGAACCGTTTGAATTGGGATTTTTAATTGCGTTGCAACTTGTGAAAGTTGGGCTCCTTGTATAAAACATGCTGAAAGCAAAAGTGTAATTTTTCGATCCGCACTTTGACTAGGTTGAGGCCAATGTTCAATTTTAAAATATTCATTTTCATTCGGCGCAAGTTTTTGAAACTCTAAAGAATGCCAAAATAAATTCCATAACCAATCCTGTAAGTCATATTCAACTTTACGAGAAACTTTTGTGAAATCAAAAGTGGTGGCAAATTCATATTTAAAGCTATGATTGGTTTGCGTGTGTATGCGAGTTGGTTCTAACCATGCAATCTGACTACGCGTATCAATGATCGCTAAAGTCCCATGATCATCAAAAAGATGAAGACGAGCATTTTCAGGGTTTAGCATATCCTTTAAAAACTTTTCACTTACAGCGTTATGATTAGATAGAAAATCATTTTTAGGTTGTTGATTAGAAATATAACTTAGCAATCTAAGCTGTATCCAATTCTTTAAGGCATCCGTTTGTTGAAAGGGAAGGTAGAGTGTGTTGTCCTCGTCGATTTGGCAAGAACCTTGCCCCTTAGAAATTTTTAAACATGGTAATTGTTTTTGTTGAATAATACGTTGGATACCTTCAGTATCAAAAAAGTTTTCATTTATTAATAATAAATCGAGATTTGGGTCTGAAATATTGATCCAGTTGATGCCAAATTCATGAGGTATTGTTTTTCTAAGTTCTATTTTTAATTCATCTGAAACTTTTAAACTTATACCTGAAATTGCGATATTAATGCAATGTCCATTCATAGTATCACTTTAATGTTTTATAAAATATTGCATTGAACGAAATTATACTTTTACTTAAGAATGATAAAAGACCTCTTACATAATTCTAATTTTTATAATTAAAATAAATATAAGAAGTCTAATTTTAAAAAAACTTAAGATTTTAATTAAGCAAAGTCTAATTCTTTTTCGAACGTTTTTAATTCGTGGCGTGCCATTGCTAAGTTTGATTTGCTACGATCTAATACAAGGTAAAGAAATAAATTTCCGTTACTCTCTAATGGTCGAATTAGGTGATATGCTTTACCAAGTGTAATTAGAATATCTTCAATATCATCATTAAGTTTGAGTGAGTTTGCAACACGACGTTTTGCTCGAACAACCTCAGTGTTACCCGCAGCCGCCAATTCTAAATCAAGTGCGCCCCCGCCTTGAGTTGCCAGCGCCAAACCGCTTTCTGTATCTACCAACGCTGCTGCAACGAAACCATCAATATTTGTTAAGCTTTCTAATGAAATTTTAGCCATGATTTTATCTCTACTTAATACATCTTGTTTATGAATTTATATTCCCTACTTTTGCTTTTGATTCGTTTTCAAAAGTAGATAACCTTATTATAGGAAACTCTTTTATTAAATCAATAATACTTTAAAAGTGTTGAAATCACAGGAGTGCTAATAATTGACAATTTTTGTCAAATAAACAACTTAAAATACCAATTAAAGATAATAATCTAAATTTAATGTGATTTTTTTCACGATAATATTGTATTTTAAATTATCTTCCTAAATGTAAATAAATGTAAACATTTTTCTTGTTAAACTGTATTAAAACATATTTTATGAAATTTAAATTTACTATAAGTGTATGATAAAGAAAGTTTTTAAACTTTCTTTATCAATTTTTGTGCAATTAGTGTGCAAGTAATTGACTGTAAGAACAATACATGAATAGTAAAATGACCAATGCAATGAGTGGGGAAAGCAGATATGACCAGACTGGAATATTTGGCTGTTCAACCTCAATTTCTTCAGTGTGATGGATGCTAGGTTGTGCTTGATGAACCATTTGATTGAACTCCTGCATGGTGGCTTCCAGTGAAATATCTTGCTGCTCAACGGGCTTGGAACCTTTAAGTTCAGTAAGCTGGTTGGTTGACCAAACCCAATCTTCTGCTTTTCCAGATAGATGTTCTATTTGACCTAAGAGAAGCTCACTTAAACCTGTTTGACCAAAGCTACCTGTTTGGTCTAATTGATTTAATTCTGCGAATTGTAAAGTGAGTATTTCTGAAATACTTGACTCTAACTCAGAAGCGCTTAAAGCGGATTGATTATATGCAGAGGTTGTAAGATGTCTAGCTATTCCTTGGATATAAAGGGGATCAGATGTTTTTATTTCCTGATAAAGTTTTTTATTATCTTTTTTCCAAAGACTGACCAGCTGTCCAAGAGCAAGCATATTCACTTCATCAATAAAATAAAGTCTTTCTTTTGATGAGTATTGATCAAAGAGCTGTGGTTTTTGAAGTTTAATTTGTTCAGAAAAGTATTGAACTAAGTCAAATGCCATCGTGCATTTCCTCGCTTTTAATCTAGAATCCTAAGAGAAGGTTTTTTCTTATTCGGTTCGGCTTCTTGCTTTTTATCTTCTATTGGAGTTTCGATAGTCTCTTGAATATCGCTATATTCGCTTGGATCAAAAAATAAACCTTGTCCATTTTCTCTAGCATAGAGCCCTAAAACAGCGCGAATAGGTACATAAATATCTTTTGCGACCCCGCCGAAACGGGCTGAAAATGAAATAGCATCATTATCCATATGAAATTGATGGATTGCATGGGGTGCTAGATTTAAAACGATTTGTCCATCTTTTACAAATTGTTGAGGAACATCTGTGTGTTGTTGTGTTGCATCAACGAGTAAATAAGGCGTCAATTGGTTATCACAAATCCATTCATAAATGGCACGTGCAAGATAAGGGCGTGTGGGTGTAACATTTAATTGATCTGACATAATTTACAAGCTTATTTAATCATAGGAATTAAATCATTGTAGCTGTTTTTTTCTTGAGCTGTCATTGATTTAATGAAAGATGGGCGACTGAAAACACGATGACAATATAAAAAAATAGGTCGGCAATGTTGCGGTGGAAGTTCAATTCCCATACTTTTTAATCTGAGAAAAATTGGTGCCAGTACACAATCTAAGATTGAAAATGTCTCAGACATAAAAAAAGGAAAATGTTGAAATAATGGGGTAAGTGAAATAAGCGTATCTCTAAGTTCTTTCTGGGCTTTTTGTTTTTCTTGCGGGTTCAGCGTATCGGCATGTCTAAGCATTTGATCTGCAAGCTTGAACCAATCTTGTTCAAAACGCCAAATATATTGACGTTGCTCCGCTCTGGCCATTGGAGCATCCGCATAAAGCTTATTTTGACGATAGCGATCATCCAGATATTCACTAATGATATTTGTTGAAAAAAGTTTTAGATTTTGTTCAATCAACATAGGAAGTTGATTGTAAGGGTTGAGATCAGCCAAATCTTCATCTTCATGATCAGTGATAATAAGCTGATATTTAATTTGTTTTTCTGCTAATAAAAAACGAATCCAGTGTGAGCGGAAATCATCTGCATGACTGTAAAGCGTAATGCCTTGAATAGGCGTATTTTCGATGTTCATTTTCCAAAATTGAGCTGAGTCAATCGGATAGAATACTAAAACTGAGCAGTAAAATCACTGGGACTTTAATGATATCTCTTTGATCTATAATTTTGAGTGATAAAAAATTATACTCAGATAAATTTTATGCCGATTAAAAACATGTCAAAAACAATAAAACAACTGTATTCAGCTATTCCCTGTATTGAGCAGGATCCTGAATATGTGAAAGGTGCCCAAGAATTAACATTGGATCCTGAATTTCCTGACGTGGGCTTAAAAGGCACTTTTGGTTTATTTGGTTCCGACGTGTGGATATCTAATCTCAAGAAGGGTGTGATTCCACGACAGACAATTATGGGACGTATTGTAAGAGTTTATGCAACCAATAATATGGATGGATGCCGTAAACCAAATGTTATTGATATCAAAGTCGATGGGTCGAATGAGATTTTTATGGAATGGATGCATCTAAATGTTAAGTCGCAAAAAAAATATTATCGAGTCGGAAAGGAAATTCACATCTCATACTATATTGAAGAATTGAAAAGTATAGATGAGCAGACTGGGCAACATGATCAATTGAAGTGTGTTTATGAGATTTATGTAGAAATTTAATATGATGATTAGGTCAATAAAAAAACCTCGGATAAATCCGAGGTTTTTTGTCCAATTCGTAAAACGATTAACGTTTAGAGAATTGAGGACGTTTACGAGCTTTACGTAAACCAAGTTTCTTACGTTCAACTTCACGAGCATCACGAGTAACGAAACCAGCTTGACGAAGAGCAGGTTTTAAAGTTTCGTCAGCAGCGATCAATGCACGAGTAATACCGTGACGGATAGCGCCAGCTTGACCACCAATACCACCACCTTTAACAGTGATGTAAAGGTCAAATTTTTCAGTAACTTCTAAAAGCTCTAAAGGCTGACGTACAACCATACGAGCAGTTTCACGACCGAAATATTGCTCTAAAGTACGATTGTTGATTACGAGTTTGCCTGTACCAGCTGATAAGAAAACACGTGCAGTTGCGGTCTTACGGCGACCTGTACCATAATTAGTAGCCATGTGCTGTATCCCTTAGATGTCCAAAACTTGTGGCTGTTGAGCAGTATGAGGATGCTCGCTACCAGCGTACACTTTCATTTTTTTGATCATTGCATAACCAAGAGGACCTTTTGGTAACATACCTTTAACAGCTTTTTCTAAAACTGCTTCAGGTTTGTGAGCGATTAACTTTTCAAAGTTAGTCTCACGGATACCACCAGGGAAACCAGTATGGCGATAGTATTTCTTATCAAGTGATTTATTACCAGTCACTTGAACGTGTTCAGCATTGATCACAACGATGTAGTCACCAGTGTCAACGTGAGGAGTATAAGAAGTTTTGTGCTTACCGCGTAAACGACGAGCGATTTCAGTCGCAAGGCGACCTAAAGTTTTGCCAGAAGCATCAACAACATACCAGTCGTGTTGAACTTCAGCAGGCTTAGCGCTGAGAGTTTTCATTAACCACTACCTATTATAGTTGGTTTGAGCAAGGAATCGCCCAAACAAAAGGAGACCGAATTCTATATGAATTTCTAAAACCATACAAGAACAATTCATTGTTAATGTCATATTTTGCTGCAATGTGACTGATTTTGTAACTATATAACCGTTAATTTTGAGCTACATTTTTTGGCTTGAGAGGCGGTGGTATTTGACCTATTATTTTTGAATCAATTATTTGAAATAAATAGAAGTATTTACCTCTTCTTTTGGGGAATTTGATGGATTTATCGTTTTCTACAAAAATTGTTGTAGTTGTCATATTAATAGGTGTTAGTTCTACACAAGCGAACGCACGACGTTTATATAAATGGGTCGATCAGGGGAGTGTGACCAATTATTCAGAATTTCAACCTAAAGAGGGGGAAAGTCGTAAAGTTGAAGTCTTGGAAAGTCGTGGCGAGCATGTTGATCCCGCCATGATGGTGACTGCTGAAATGAAAGCGATTGAAATTCCTGATGATCAGACGAATCCTTTAGCTCAATCACCAAGTTCGTCGGTTCAGCCAAATCCTCAAGTACATCAACAATCATCGCAGACTGTGGTAAAACAAGGTGCAATCGCTTCTCCTTATACTTCTCATCCAGTAAATACAGCTCCATTACCAGAGAAGAAAGAACCACAACTCGTACAGCAGCCGCAACCTATAGACAAAAAAGAGCCGATTGCAAATCCATTTGTAGAGAAGCCGAGTAGTGCTGTGGTTGTTGCGGTAGAAAAGAAACAAGAGATAGCGGTTGTTCAACCTGAGAAAAAGGTACAACCAAAAATTAACCCGTGGACTCGTCAAGTTGAATTTGTGCCTTCTAATCTAGTGCCTGAAAATTTGCCTAAAACGAAAAAGCCTTAAAAATTTTAAATTGTTCAGTATTTTAATTTTATTCTCTTTGTTTATTGTTTCTTATGTAGGAGGGGCGTGCTGAGCGAGAGTAGAATTTGATGAATAATTATTTCAAGTGCTTCATCAGCGTTATGTTGGGCATCTAATCGCTCTAATGTTATTCCTATTTATTTTCTTTATTCGTATTTAAATTTTATTTTTATAGTTTATGTTGTTGTATTTATTGATAAAAATAAATTTATTGTTTGTCAGCTTGTAAATTTTACTTCATATTTTTTCAAAAACTTTTGCTTATATGTTTAGTGGATTGTTTTTTATTGGTGTTGGTTTGTCTATTGGATATTTAGCCAATCTTATGGGTATACATTTGCAAAACTTTCTAAATAAAAAACTTTCGGTAAACTATAATGTAATACTTAAATTAGAATTGGTGAGTCATGTTGCCTTTGTATGTCACTTCTGGCGAGCCAGCTGGAATTGGACCAGATATTTGTCTAAGTCTAGCAAACCGTGTTGATGAGCGACCGATCGTTATTCTGGCTGATATCCAGATGTTGCAACAGCGCGCCAAACAGTTAAATATTGATGTTGAACTCATTCCATTTCAAGGCGAGAAAAAGTCGAATTTAGCAGGGCAGCTTTTCGTTGAGCATGTGCCTTTAGCAAAACCTGTTATTATAGGTCAGTTAGATTCAGCCAATGCAGCTTATGTGTTAGAGCAATTACGCCGTTCAGCTGACTATGCCTTGTCAGGGCGGAGTGTAGGGGTTGCTACAGCGCCAGTGCAAAAGTCGATTATTAATAATGCAGGCATTCTATTTAGTGGACATACTGAGTATTACCAAGAGTTTGCAAGTGTGGATCGTGTGGTAATGATGTTGGCGACTAAAACATTGCGTGTTGCGTTGGCAACCACACATTTACCGTTGCGGGATGTACCTGATGCGATTACTAAAGAGCGTTTGCATCAAGTGATTGATATTCTGATTCAAGACTTAAAAAGCAAATTTAAAATCGCACAACCACGCATTCTAGTCTGTGGCTTAAATCCACATGCAGGTGAAGATGGTTATTTAGGTCGAGAAGAAATCGACGTGATTAATCCAGTGCTAGAAAGCTATCGTGCACAAGGTATAGGGATGAGTCTCTGTTTGCCTGCAGATACCTTATTTACCCCAGAAAATCTAAAAGATGCGGATGCTGTTTTAGCAATGTATCACGATCAAGGTTTACCTGTGTTAAAATCACAAGGCTTTGGTGAAACAGTAAACATTACATTAGGCTTGCCATTTATTCGAACTTCGGTCGATCATGGTACAGCACTTTCTCTTGCAGGCACTGGACAGGCAAAAGCATCAAGTTTGCATGTTGCAGTGGATTTAGCACTTGATTTAGCCCGTCAGTAATGGGCGGGTAAATTATTCACGTTGGAATTATTATGTATCAAATTAATGCCCTAAACCCTAAAGATGAAGGGCATCAGGCTCGAAAACGTTTTGGTCAAAACTTTTTACATGATCAACGTGTGATTGCCAAAATTGTACGTTCAGTGAATCCGCGTGCGGGCGAGAATATTGTCGAAATCGGACCGGGTTTAGCCGCATTGACTTCACCTTTAATTGGCGAGTGTGACGCTCTGACTGTGGTTGAACTTGACCGTGATTTAGCAGCAGGTTTACCAGGTCGTGTGCCACATCCTGAACGTCTAACCATTATCGAAGCTGATGCATTAAAATACGATTTCACGCAATTATTTCAAGACGGTCATCCACTTCGTGTCGTTGGTAATCTGCCTTATAACATTTCTACGCCTTTGTTGTTCCATCTCTTGGAGTTTGGCGACAAAGTTAAAGACATGCATTTCATGTTGCAAAAGGAAGTGGTTGATCGTATTACGGCTGTACCCAATACGAAAGAATATGGTCGTTTATCGGTGATGATCCAGTATTACTGTAAACCAACTTTCTTATTTGAAGTGCCACCAGGTTCATTTAATCCGCCACCAAAAGTGACATCAGCCGTATTTCGTTTGGAACCTTATGACGTTAAACCGATCGTAGCAAAAGATGAAAAGGCATTAGCTCGCTTGGTTGGACATGTTTTTACCCAGCGTCGTAAAACTTTACGCAATAGCTTAAAAGGTATGTTGGCTGAAGATGGTTTTGAAAAAGCTGGTGTTGATCCGATGGCACGACCAGAAACCTTGAGTTTGGCTGATTTTGTCGCACTTTCTGATCAGATGGTGTCTTAATGTCTAAACGCTATAACTATGTCATTGGTGATGTGCAAGGCTGTTTCGAGGCATTGAAAGCATTATTGAAAGAAATACGTTTTGACCCAGACCAAGACTTTTTATGGTTTGCGGGTGATTTGGTTGCACGTGGCGAAAATTCGGTCGGTGCATTGCGCTTTATTAAAAAACTGGCTGATCGTGGCGCTGCTGCAACTGTACTGGGTAATCATGACCTGACCTTGATTGCTTGCGCCCGTGGATTTAAGAAAGCCAAAGCCAAAGATCGTACTCAGGACGTGATCGATGCGATTGATGGCGATGAGTTGATTGATTGGTTGCGTAAACAGCCGTTAAGCCTAACTCCAAATGCACAGACCTTAATTACTCATGCAGGTGTGCCGTGTATTTGGAATGCCGAAAAAACCATTGCGCTTGCTCAGGAAGTTCAACATGCGGTAGGGCATGAGGATTTATCTGTTTTAGATGCATTTTTGGTTGAAATGTATGGTGCTCAACCTGATTTGTGGTCGGATGATTTAACAGGCTCAGCTCGTTTACGTTGTATCACAAACTATTTAACACGTATGCGTTTAACGGATGTTGATGGACGGCTAGAGTTTGAGTTTAAAGATGCGTTAGACGCGCCGATGCCAATAGGGTTTAAGCCATGGTTTGAGTTTGAAAGCCAAGCAGCCCAAACCCATCAACTGATCTTTGGGCATTGGGCTGCGTTGCAGGGTAAAACCATTAGCCAGAAAATTCAAAATGTCGATGGTGGTTGTGTTTGGGGGCAACAATTGGTGGCCTATCGTTTAGAAGATCAACAACTTTTCGCAGTGGATAATCCTTTGGCTTGATCAACCTGTGATCTCTTTTAAATGCCCATTTTTATATTGAAATCGGGCATTTTTTATTTTAAGACTGTCAGAAAACTGTCATGTGCTGATCATTAAAGTGTCAAAAAATACTTATAAGCTAAAAGCATGAAAATAACGACACAAATGGATGGCGATATGCAAAGTACATACGCGACATCTCTATTAAAGCAAGAACCGTTTCCAGAAAGTTTTAAGTTTCATTTTAAAAGGAAACAACTTAAAAATAAACAAAATGAATTGGCTGAACTTCGTGATTTAGTTCGTCCACGTTTAAGAATTGCAATCGTCACTGAAACATGGCCACCAGAAATTAATGGTGTCGCATTATCTATGATGCAATTATGTCAGGGGCTACAACGGCTTGGACATAAAATTCTATTGGTCAGACCTATACAAAAAACGATTTGTACAGAATTTTTACCTGAACAAGAATGCTTGGTGATGTCTCAGCCTATTCCAAAATACCCAAGTGTTCAATTTGGTTGGCCACAATATCTTAAAGTCTCTAAAGCATTTGAACAGTTCGCACCTGACGTGGTGCATATTGTGACTGAAGGTCCATTAGGTTTAACAGCGCTACAAGCTGCAAAGTCAAAAAAAATCGCCGTATCGAGTGGATTCCATTCAGCTTTCCAAGATTTTAGCCGTTTCTTTGACTTGGCTTTTTTAGTCAAACCGATTCAACGTTACCTAACATGGTTCCATAACAGTACAGATGTAACGTGTGTACCCAGTCAATACACGGAACAAGCACTACGTGGATTTGGTGTGACTTGTCCTTTAGTTGTTGTTGGACGGGGTGTGGATACTGCGAAGTTTTCCCCAAAACATCGTTCACAGCAATTACGCCAACAATGGGGGGGGATGCTGATACCCGTGTAATGCTGTATGTCGGGCGCTTATCACCAGAAAAAGAAATTGATGTCTTAATTAAAGCTTTCCATGCTTGGCAGAGACAGCAAGGTGAAAATACAAAATTTGTAATTGTTGGAGATGGGCCTGATCGTATTCGTTTGAGTAAATTAGCGACATCAGAAGATATTATTTTTACTGGTAGCTTAAGTGGTAAGAATCTTTCAGCCGCTTATGCAAGTGCAGATGTTTTCGCATTTGCTAGTCAAGCTGATACGTTTGGAAATGTAGTGCTAGAAGCAATAGCTAGCGGATTACCAGTGATTGCTTATGATTACGTATGTGCGCATCAGCATGTCAAACACGGTGTTACAGGTTGGTTGAGTCCTCTAGGGCAGACCGCAGATTTAACCCAATCCATTTGTCATTTGCCAGCTCTCCCAGAACTGAGACAAATGGGTTTATTAGCAAGTGAAACTGTACAAGAAACCAGTTGGCAGTTTCCTGTACAACAATTAGAACAAGCACTTTATCAGGTGGTGAAGGAACCTCTTATGAACTCTACCTAAAGTATCCTCAGAAAGGAGAAAAGTATGAAATTTCAAAATGCAAAAATAAAAATACTCGATTTAGATCTAAAAGGGTGTGTATACCTTAATCATCTCTCCCAGTCACAACGCATTGCCTTATTTTTTAAAACGATTAGTCGTTTGGGCGATGGACCATTTTGGTATGTTATGTTGTTATCAGTATGGATCGCACAAGGTTTGGCATACGGTCTGCAAATTCTATATTTGCTCGTTGCAGGTTCTGTTGGTACGGGGATTTATAAGTTTTTAAAGCATAAAACGACTCGACCACGCCCTTATCAAGTTCACCAAGTGATTGTGCTGGGCGAGCGACCACTAGACCACTTTAGCTTTCCATCAGGGCATACTTTACATGCGGTAATGGTCACCATTACATTAGGCTATATCCAACCGTTGTTATTAATTTTGATGTTGCCATTTACGATTCTGGTTGCATTGTCCCGCATGATTTTAGGATTACATTATCCAAGTGATGTGATCGTGGGGGCGGTGATTGGTGCATCCGTTGCTAGCTGTATTATTTTGTTGGCACCAAGCTTCAATATCGTTCTTTAAATAATTTAACGGGTTTTAATGATAGAAGACTATTTTTTAAATCTTGGGATTTGTTAAAGTACGTTCAATCACACTCATTTATTCAGGTTGTTGTATGGGCTTACGTTGGACAGATACGATTGATATCGCAATCGAACTTACTGAAGCACACCCAGATGTAGATCCTCAATGGATTCGTTTTACTGATTTACATGCTTGGGTTTGTGCTTTGCCAGATTTTAATGATGACCCAAATAAGTCGACGGAAGGTTTGCTTGAAGCGATTCAAATGGCTTGGTTGGATGAAGTTCGTTAAAAAAACATCAGAAATCACTGAACTTTTACAGATTCAAGCTGATTATTAGCGATGACATCGGTATAATGCGGCAAATTTTTTAGTTTACACCATAAATAGGAGTCAATCATGGCGATTGAACGTACTTTATCTATCGTAAAACCAGATGCAGTTTCTAAAAACCACATTGGTGACATTTTTGCTCGTTTTGAAAAAGCGGGTTTAAAAATTGTTGCGACTAAAATGAAACACCTTTCTCAAGCTGATGCTGAAGGTTTTTATGCTGAGCACAAAGAACGTGGTTTCTTTGGTGATTTAGTTGCATTCATGACTTCTGGTCCAGTTGTTGTTTCTGTTCTTGAAGGCGAAAACGCAGTTCTTGCTCACCGTGAAATCTTAGGTGCTACAAACCCTAAAGAAGCAGCTCCAGGTACAATCCGCGCTGATTTCGCTGTAAGCATCGACGAAAATGCTGCTCACGGTTCTGACTCAGTTGCTTCTGCTGAGCGTGAAATCGCTTACTTCTTTGCTGATAACGAGATCTGCCCACGCACTCGTTAATCCAAAGTATTCAAGCCAGATAAGTGGTATACTACTTATCTGGTTTTTTATTTTTTATAGATTGAGTTGTGTGAAAACTGCACAGCATTTTCTAGCGCTGATATCGTTTAGGTAAATATACATGAGTTCTGTAGTGGTCGTTTCATCTGAGAATGTCGATGAAAAACAACAGTCTTTAACTACGTCTGTCGTTCAAGCTGCCGATAAGAAAGTAAATTTACTTGGCATGTCTAGAGCTGAATTAGAAAAGTTCTTTGAAGACTTAGGCGAAAAGAAGTTTCGTGCTAGTCAAGTCATGAAATGGATACATCAGTTTTTCGTCACTGATTTTGCTGAGATGAGTAATATTTCAGGCAAGTTACGTGAAAAATTAGAAAAGATTTGTGAAATTAAAGCCCCAGAGGTGGTACACCGTAACTATTCTAAAGACGGTACGCGTAAGTGGGTGTTCCGTGTTGGTGAAGGTGAAGGCTCTTTAGTCGAGACGGTACTGATTCCCGCAGAAGATAAAACAGGTGCGCGTAAAACCTTATGTATTTCTTCGCAAGTGGGCTGTGCGTTGGATTGTTCATTTTGTTCGACTGGAAAGCAAGGTTTTCAGCGTGATCTGACGCCAGCAGAAATCATCGGTCAGTTATGGATGGCAAATTATTCTTATATGGAAGATGTGCCTGTTGCTGAGCGAGAACGTACAGTGACCAATGTCGTGATGATGGGTATGGGTGAACCTTTACTTAATTACGATGCAGTACTCAGCTCAATGCAGTTAATGTTAGATGATTTTGCCTACGGAATGTCTAAACGCCGTGTGACCTTATCAACATCTGGTGTTGTTCCGAAAATTGACCAATTGGCACAAGATATTGATGTTGCATTGGCAATTTCACTGCATGCACCAAATGATGAACTACGTAATGAATTGGTTCCTATTAATAAAAAATATCCATTACAGCAACTTATTGCTGCGTGCCAACGTTATTTAGCTAAAGATGGTAATGAAAGCTCACGTCGCCATGTCACGATTGAATATGTGATGTTGGAGGGTGTAAATGATCACCCTGAGCATGCACAACAGTTATTAAAATTATTGAAAAACTTGCCAAGTAAAATCAATCTGATTCCATTTAATCCATTTCCACATGCACCTTATGGGCGTTCAAGTCGTAATCGAATTATTGCATTCCAAAAAACTTTGTCTGACGCTGGATTTGTGTGTACGATTCGTCAGACACGTGGCGATGATATCGATGCTGCATGTGGTCAATTGGTAGGACAGGTTGCTGACCGTACGCGTCGTGCGGAACAGTGGAAGAAGAAAGTGGCGCAACGACAAGAAATTTTGCGCACACAAGGATAAAACTTGGGGATATAGCGTTGAATACAACTCGACTAAAAACGATTATAGTGCCAACTGTTGTGTTTACAGTACTAGGGTTAACTGCTTGCCAATCTGCTACAGGATTAAAAAAAGATCCAGAAAAGGCAGTGCAAGTTCGTTCTCAACTGGCTGCTGAATATATTCGTACAGGTGATTTGGATTCCGCTAAACGTTCTCTTGATCAAGCTTTAAATATTGATTCGCGTGATGCAAACGCCAATATGATGATGGGGATTCTACTGCAACAAGAAGGCAGTAAGTCCAATATGGAAAAAGCAGATGCTTATTTTAAGCGTGCGATTTCTTCAGAACCAGATAATGCACAAGCTCGTAATAATTACGGTACATATTTGTATCAAATGCAACGTTATAATGAAGCGATTGAGCAATTTACCCGTGCAGGTGCAACCTTAGGTTATGAACAGCGATTTCAATCGTTGGAAAACTTAGGGCGAATCTATTTAAAGTTAGGCGATGTTGCGAATGCTGAAAAAGCATTCAAACAAGCGCTACAAGCAAATCGTAACGCAACTATTTCAATGTTAGAGTTGGCAGAAATTTTCTATTTGCAACAAAATAATAGAGATGCATCGCAACTATACGAACAGTATGTTCGTAATGTGGGGCAAAAAAACCAAGGTGCGCGTGCACTTTGGATTGGTATACGCATTGCTCGATCGAGTGCGGATCAATTAGGAATGCAAGTGTTAGTGAATCAATTACGAGCATTATTTCCTGATAGTCCAGAATATCAACGTTATTTGCAATTACAGTACAGTACTGAGGCCGTATGGAAATAAATCCAAATTCACATCAGCCAACTGGCTCAACCTCGCCATCGTCAACGTTAGGAAATATTCAACGACCTGGTGAGTATTTGCGTCAAATTCGTATTGCACAAAAGAAAGAACTTGAAGAAATTGCAAGCGTATTGAATATGCCCGTTAAAACATTAACGGCATTAGAGCAAGATGATTATAAATCATTACCTGAGGCGACCTTTATCAAAGGTTACTATCGAGCTTATGCAAAATATTTACATGCAGACGCAAGTGTGATTATTCAGCGTTTTGATGAAATTTATGTTAATGATACTGGCCTTAAAGCAAACCATGCCTTGAATAATTCTCCTATCAAGATCATGGGTAAACTATCTGGTTCGAAAAGTGTACGTAATCGTAAATGGTTGAAGCGTATTGCTATTTTAGCTGCTGTTTTAGTTTTGGGTTGGTTGGCAGTGATGGCTGTACAAAATTGGACATCTAGCCACAAAGATGATGAAGTTGAAGCGCCTAAAGCAAAAAGTTCTGATGTCGAAATTATACCGATGGGAACCACAACGAACCCAACTTCTGGCGATCAGTTAGTTTTGAACTTTAGTCGACCAACATCTGTGCATATTGTTGATGCAACAGGTAAAGTATTGGCAACAGGTCGTCAAGCATCTACATTAACTTTGAGTGGTGAATCACCATTCCAAATTCGTTTAGATGATGCAACAGCTGTATCCTTGACCTTGAATCAGGAGCAAATATCTTTGTCTCCATATACGGTTAATGGAAAAGCAGAATTCCGTTTGTCTCGTTAATGCCAAAGAGTAGAGCTATACGATGATTGTGAATCCAATTAAACGCCGTCCGACACGTAAAATTCGTGTTGGTTCAGTGTATGTCGGTGGTGATGCCCCGATCAGTGTTCAAAGTATGACCAATACTGAAACCTGTGATGTGGATGCAACTGTAGCGCAAATCCAGCGCTGTGCAGATGCAGGTGCGGATATCATGCGTGTTTCTGTACCGTCAATGGAAGCAGCAGAAGCTTTTGGGGCAATTCGAAAACGAGTCTCTGTACCATTAGTTGCCGATATTCACTTTGATCATCGTATTGCTTTAGCAGTTGCGGACTATGGCGCAGATTGTTTGCGCATTAATCCAGGCAATATTGGTTCGGATCAGAAAGTACGTGAAGTTGTTGCTGCGGCAAAACATCATGGTATTTCCATTCGTATCGGTGTGAATGCAGGATCATTGGAAAAAGATTTACAAGTGAAATATGGTGAGCCAACAGGACAAGCTTTGCTTGAATCTGCAATGCGTCATATTGATATTCTAGATCGTTTAGATTTCCATGAGTTTAAAGTCAGTGTTAAAGCATCCAATGTGTTTTTAACCATGGATGCTTATCGTTTGCTGTCTCAACAGATAGATAATCCACTGCATCTTGGTGTGACTGAAGCAGGTATTTACCGTACGGGTACAGTCAAATCAGCAATTGCCTTGGGCGGACTGTTGATGGAAGGCATTGGCGATACCATGCGTATTTCGCTCGCGGCTGAACCTGAGGATGAAATTAAAATCGGTTTTGATATTTTAAAATCGTTGGGCTTACGCTCAAATGGGATTAACTTTATTGCTTGCCCAAGCTGCTCACGTCAAGAATTTAATGTGATTCAAGTGATGCAGGCTTTGGAAGAGCGCCTAGAAGATATCCGTACACCGATGGATTTATCTGTGATTGGATGTAAAGTGAATGGTCCTGGTGAAGCTAAAGAGGCGGATATCGGTATCGTTGGCGCATCACCACGTTCACTGGTCTATCGTAATGGTGAAAAAAGTCATTTAATTGACACAAATCAGTTGGTTGATGAAATTGAAACAATGGTTCGTCAACGTGTTCAAGAGCTTGAAGAAGCTAAATCTAAAGAAATTATTCGTAGTTCATCATGAGTTCAATTGTCGCGATCAAAGGTTTTAATGACACCCTTCCAACACAAACTGCTGCTTGGAGAAGTCTGGAACAACAATTAGCATCTTTAATGGATGCTTATGGCTATCAACAAATCCGTTTACCGATCGTTGAACAAACGGGTTTGTTTAAGCGTGCCATTGGTGATGCAACCGATATCGTTGAAAAGGAAATGTATACCTTTTTTGATAAAGGTACTCCGCCTGAATCGCTAACTTTGCGTCCAGAAGGTACGGCTGGATGTGTGCGTGCGATGTTGGAACATAACTTATTGCGTGGCGCAACACCGCGTGTTTGGTATGTGGGTCCAATGTTCCGCTATGAAAAGCCACAAAAAGGTCGCTATCGCCAGTTCCATCAATTTGGTGTTGAAACTTTTGGTGTGGCAACGCCAGATATTGATGCAGAAATCATTTTAATGACGGCTCGCCTATGGAAACGTATGGGTGTAGCAGCAAATGTTCGTCTAGAACTCAATACTTTAGGTGAGACGGATGAGCGTGCGGAATATCGTGCTGCTTTGGTTGAGTTTTTAAATCAGCACAAAGATGCATTAGATGAAGACTCACAACGCCGTTTAAGTACTAATCCATTACGTATTTTAGACTCTAAAATTGAATCAACACAAAAGATTTTAGAAAATGCACCAAAGTTGCATGATTTCTTAAAAGAAGATTCGATCAATCATTTCCAACAGTTACAACAGTACCTCACTGATGCAGGCGTTGAGTTTGTAATTAATCAGAAATTAGTGCGTGGTTTGGACTACTACAACAAAACTGTATTTGAATGGACTACAACGATGTTGGGTTCACAAGGAACGGTTTGTGCAGGCGGTCGTTACGATGGCTTGGTAGGACAACTGAAAGGTAAAGCAGATCAATCTGTACCTGCAGTTGGTTTTGCAATGGGTATGGAACGTTTACTGTTGTTGCTTGAGCAGGTTGAACAAGCCCAAGAAGTACGTGATTGTGAAGTTTTCTTATTGGCTGAGCCTGCATTTCAAGCTAAAGCTTTAGTATTAGCAGAGCAAATCCGTGACCAGTTAGAAGCAGCAAGCAGCTCAATTCGTCTGAAAACAGGTTCACAAGGCAGTATGAAAAGCCAAATGAAAAAGGCTGATCAATCGGGTGCAATCTATGCAGTGATTTTGGGTGAGCGCGAGTGGGAATCACAACAGCTTTTGGTCAAAAAGCTAGCAACGGGTGAGCAGGCGCAGGTCGCTTTAACTGAGCTGACATCTTTTTTTATCGAAAAATTTAAACAATAAATTGCACAATATTTAGGGAAAGGACAATCACATGAGTTTAAGTGATGAAGAACAGCTCGACCAATTAAAGTCTTTTGGCAAAAAATATGGTTCTGCCATGATTAGCGGGATTCTGATTGCCTTGATTGCCTTTTTCGGATGGGAGTATTGGCAAAAGAAAAATTTAGCTGAGGCACAGAGCCAAACGGCGAAAGTACAAAAATTGATGGACGAAGCTAAGGCTGCATCAGGTCAACCAAATGCTTTCGCTACAGTATCTGAAGCAGCAGATAAAATTGTGAAAGATGATGCTAACTCGGTTCAGGCGATTCAGACCCAATTTATCTTGGCGAAGCTTGCTTATGATAAACAAGACTATGCTGCAGCTGAAAAAGCATTAAAGAAAGTTGAAAACTCAAAAGTTAAAGATGCGGGTTTGCTGCAAATTGTAAAAATACGTTTAGCGGATTCACAATTAGCACAAAAGAAATATGATGAGGCGCTGAAAACCTTATCAAACGTGACTGAACCAGCGTTTAAAGCAACTGCAGAAGAGTTACGTGGTGATATTTTTGTTGCAAAGAAAGATACTGCATCGGCGCGAAAAGCATATCAAAGTGCTTGGGGTAGCCTCATTGAACGTAAACAAGAGCGTCAGCTTTTACAAATTAAACTCGAAAGCGTTGGTATTTTAGTAGATGATCCTGAAATTGAGCGCCCGATCTT
Organism: Acinetobacter sp. TR3; assembly: GCF_027105055.1. Taxonomy (NCBI): domain Bacteria; kingdom Pseudomonadati; phylum Pseudomonadota; class Gammaproteobacteria; order Moraxellales; family Moraxellaceae; genus Acinetobacter; species Acinetobacter sp. TR3. The sequence goes on along the minus strand of NZ_CP114264.1, from coordinate 2,632,629 downwards.
AGATACCAAAGTGGATGAGTCTTAATGCAGAACAAACTAAAATTACCTTTGGCAATTGCAATTGCTTCAGCTTTATTAATTGGATGTTCAACCAATAAAGTAAAAGAAGTGAAACCGAATCCGTTGCCAAAAATTACGCAACAGCAAGGCTTAAATCTGGTCTTTTCTCAAAGTGTTTCGTCAACAAATGCAGCAGAAGCTTTGCGCTTGCAGTTAGATACAGATAACGGTGTAATTTTTGCGATTGATCCAGATGGTCAGGTTTCTGCTTATAAAGATAAGCAGCGTCTTTGGAAAAGTAAGGTTACTAAGCAAGAACTCACTGCCGGTGTAGAAGCGGGTGAGGGTATTGTCATTATTGGTAATCGTAAAGGTGAGTTATTTGCTTTAGATCAGGCTACTGGTAGCCAAAAATGGTCTGCCAAATTATCTGGTGCGATTTTGTCTCCTTCACTCATTCAATCGGGACGGGTTATTACGATTGCAAATGACGGGACTGTATTTGCGCATGATGCTGTTACTGGACAGCAGGTGTGGGCATATAAATTACCAAACGTTCAGTTTAGTTTACGTGGTCAACCTGCACCCGTTCGTTTAGATGAACGCACTGTTGTTGTTGCATCCGCGAATGCTTATGTTTATGCATTGGATGTAATTAGTGGCGTGCCGCGTTTCCAACGTCGAGTTGCAGTAAGTGATGGTCGTTCGGATATTCAACGTCTGATTGATGTTGTCGGTGACCCAGTTGTTGCAGGCCAATATCTGGTAACAACCAGTTTCCAAGGACAAGTCACAACTACTGATCTTGCAACACAGCGTGTGGTGTGGAGTGAGGAAGCAAGTAGTACCAATAGCGCTGAAGTTTCAGGTGATAAAGTTTTTGTCTCGACTGCAGATGGAAAATTGAAAGCTTATAATTTAGCGACAGGCGAACTACTTTGGCAGAATGAGGAATTACTTAACCGTCAATTGAGTAATCCTGTGATGCTTGGACAGAACCTTGTGGTTGGCGATTTAGATGGAGTTATTCATTTGATTGATCCAAATACAGGGAAGTTGATTGGTCGTGCGAAAACCAGTGGTGAAGTCCGTTCACTGCGTGTAATTGATAATCAGCTTTACGTTGCAACTCGAAAAGGTGTATTAAGCATTTGGCAGAATCGTTAATTTTGCCTTAGCTTGTGGTAAAATGTTTAATTAGCAATTGCTAATAAAAGAATGATCGGGGTATTTGTTTGAATAAAACCCCGAATTTTTATTGTGATTATTTGATCACCAAAATCTTCCATACTGTTTCTGATACGATGTCATCAATGATGGCTCGTCTGAATTAAGGTTAATTTATGAAACCCGTTATTGCGCTTATTGGTCGTCCAAACGTCGGAAAATCAACGCTATTTAACCAAATCACTAAAAGTCGTGATGCTTTGGTTGCTGACTTCGCTGGTTTAACTCGTGACCGCAAATATGGCGATGCGGTGTATCAAAATAAATCATTCATCGTCGTTGATACGGGTGGTATTGGTGAGAATGAAGGCGGTATTGACTCATACATGGCGGAGCAGTCAAAAACTGCCATCCATGAAGCAGACATTATTGTTTTTGTTGTGGATGCGCGTGCAGGTTTGTTGGCATCAGATGAACAGATTGCTCGTGAATTACGTACCTTAGGTAAGAAAGTCTATTTAGTTGCCAATAAGGTTGATGGTGTTCATGCAGAAGCCGCGCTAGTTGAATTCTATAAACTTGGTATGGGAGAACCTATTCAAGTTGCGGCCAGCCATGGTCGTGGTGTACAGCAAATGCTTGAGGAAGTATTAGCTGAAGTGCCAGAAGATGAAAATCCTGAAGAACATAACAAAAATACAGGTTTGCGTTTGGCGATTATTGGTCGTCCAAACGTGGGTAAGTCGACTTTAGTCAACCGCTTGCTTGGCGAAGAGCGTGTAGTTGCATTTGACCAGCCTGGTACTACGCGTGACTCAATTTATATTCCTTATGAGCGTGATGGTCGTCAATATACGTTGATTGATACCGCTGGCGTACGTCGTAAAGGTAAAGTTGATGAAATGATTGAGAAGTTCTCAATCGTGAAAACATTACAAGCGATCAAAGATGCTCACGTGATTGTTGTTGTGCTCGATGCGCGTGAAGGGGTCGTTGAGCAAGATCTACATTTAATTGGTTATGCATTAGAAGCTGGTCGTGCCATGGTGATTGCCATTAATAAATGGGACAACATGACCGAATATGATCGTAAGCAATGTAAGCTTGATGTTGATCGTCGTTTTGACTTTATTCCTTGGGCGAAAGTACATTTAATCTCTGCATTACATGGAACTGGTGTGGGTGATTTATACCCAACGATTCATCGTGCTTATGATTCATCGCATTTAAAAGTTTCACCAGCAAAATTAACGCAGATTTTGAATGACGCGACTGACGCGCATCAACCACCTATGATTAGTGGTAAGCGTATTAAAATGCGTTATGCACATATGGGCGGACAAAATCCACCAACAATCGTGGTTCACGGTAACAAAGTGGATAAAACCCCTGCTGATTACCGTCGCTATTTGGAAAATGTGTTCCGTAAAGTGTACAAGCTTGAAGGTACACCTGTGCGTATTGATTTTAAAACCTCAGAAAACCCATTTGAAGGTCGTAAATCTCAAGTTGATGAGCGTGTTGCAGCACGTAAACGTCGTTATGTACAGAAGTTTAAAAAGGCTGAGAAAAAATTCAAGCGTTAAGCTGATTTTGATATCAAAAGCCCAAACGTTACGTTGGGCTTTTTTTATAAGAGATGATAGGGATGGCTGCACGAATTATTCAGATCCATGTTCAAGCATTGGCTTCACTTCTTGAACGAGATAAAGCAGATTTCTCAGATTTTAGATCGTTTAATGATTATCAAAAACAACAGATCAAAGCCTATCGCAATCAACTTTTGGCAGATCAATTAAATTGTTTAACTAAGGATTTACAGTTTTCAAAACATGAATATGGCAAGCCATTTTTAAGCTCTCATACCTTGGAATTTAACCATTCACATAGTCAGCAATACTATGCTTTGGCGATGAGTGAACGTATGAAAGAGATTGGTGTTGATGTGGAAGAGCTGGATCGTAAAGTCCGTTTTGATGCCTTGGCTCAACATGCCTTTCATCCTGAAGAATATCAAACTTGGCAGCAACAAGATCAAGATCCGGAATATTGGCTACGTGTATGGACCACTAAAGAGGCGGTTTTAAAGGCATCAGGTTTTGGAATTAGACTGGATTTAAATAGTCTAAATACACAAGTTCATCCATCAAATGATGGTGGAATGTGTACTCATCCTTTGATTGGAACATTTGCTTATCAAAATTTTGTTTTAAATCAGAAGATCGTGCTGACTATCGCATGGCGTGCAGAGCAGTCTTGTCGCGGATTTCAGTTTCCACAGATTCAAATTATTCAACATTGATAAATGAAGAACGTACAACCCCATGCTCTAATCTTAATCAAAAAAGCCAGCATTATGCTGGCTTTTTTGATTTGAACTTTACGATGATTTAGATTTAAGGAATTTCTTCTTCATCAAATTCAGGTTTAACTTGGACAATAAAATCTTGACGATTTAAACCACGCCATAAAGCAAATGCAGTACCAATATAAATAGATGAGTACGTACCGATAAAGACACCTACACACATAGCAATTGAGAACCAATGTAAACCATCACCTCCCCAGAACATCATGGCAAGAACCACAAGTAATAGAGTCATTGAGGTATGGATTGTACGACGCAAGGTCTCTGTTAATGCGATATCTACAATTTCACGTGGTGTTGCTCCACGAATTTTACGGAAGTTCTCACGGATACGATCCGATACAACGATATTATCGTTGAGTGAGAAACCCATTACCGCAAGTATTGCTGCAAGCACGGTTAAATCAAATTGCCATTGGAACAATGCAAACGTTCCGATGATAATTACAATATCGTGAAATAATGAAATTACGGCACCCATTGCAAGTTTAAACTCGAAACGAATGGTGACGTAGATCAGCATTAAGATCAAAGCAAGTGCAAGCGCACCTGCAGAGCGGATATAAAGCTCATTACCGACTTGACCGCCAACAGAGTCAACTTTATGAACTTCTGCTTGGTTATTTGGCAATTGGACTGCTTTAGTGATGGTATCGTTTAGATCTTCAACTTTAAGATCTTCTTGCACTGGCATACGTACAATCAGGTCTTTATTACTTCCTAATGTTTGTACAACGGCATCTTTAAAGCCTGCTTTATCGAGTGCTTGAGCAACTTGAGCTGGTTGAACTGCTTGTTTATAGTTCAACTCGGCAGACACACCACCTGTAAAGTCCAAACCGAGGTTTAAGCCTTTGGTCACAATAAAAAAAACACTCGCAAGGGTAATCAAGATTGAGAAGATTGCAGCAGGCTTAGCAATCTTCATAAATGGAATGATTTTTAGATCATCTGGGCGACCGTATTGTTTTGAGTCTTGTTGAGTCAGATCAGTCATGTGAATCTCCTTAAATACTCAACTTAGTCAAATTACGGCGTTTGCCATAAATGAGCTGTACGACAGCACGTGTCACAGTAATCGCAGTAAACATTGAACATACGATACCGATCATCAAGGTAACCGCAAAGCCTTTGATTGGGCCAGTACCAATCGCAAACAAGATAAATGCCACGATGAAAGTGGTTAAGTTCGAGTCAAAAATGGTGTTATAGGCCCGATCATAACCCGCGATAATGGCTTGTTTCGGTGATGCACCCCAGAGCATTTCTTCTCGGATACGTTCGCAGATCAGTACGTTGGCATCGACTGCCATACCAATACCAATGACGATCCCCGCAATACCTGGTAAGGTGAGGGAAGCACCAATCCATGACATGAAAGTCAAAATCATGGCAAGGTTGAACACCAAGGCAAAGTTTGCGATTAAGCCAAAGAGACGGAAGAATACGATCATCCAAATCGCAACGAGCAAGAAACCAATTTGGGTAGATAACACCCCTTTATCAATATTCTCTTGACCAAGACTTGGACCAACGACACGCTCTTCAACAAAGTACATTGGCGCAGCCAATGCACCAGCACGTAGCATTAATGCAAGTTCAGCAGCTTCTTGAGGTGAGTCAAGACCCGTGATACGGAATTGTGAGCCCAATACAGCTTGAATGGTTGCCGCATTGATGACCACAGATTCTGTATATGGTGTGCGTACTTCAGTTTGAGCACCCGTCATAGGATCAGCAACGTAAGAGATTTTTTGTTTATTTTCAATAAACAATACCGCCATACGTTTACCCACGGCATTACGTGTTGCATCTGCCATGAGCTTACCACCAGCGGTATCTAGGGTGATATTTACTTCAGCGCCGCCAGAATCTTGACTAAAACCAGAGCTTGCATTTTGAACACGCTCACCTGTCAAGATACGATTACGTTGTAAAAGAAGTTGACGACCGCTGTCCAGAGATTGATAAGCAAAAACCTCAGTACCCGGTGGAAGTGGTTGACCATTATATTTGCCAGTGTATTGATCAATATATTGATCATTACTGTCAGCAACTAAACGGAATTCTAAGTTCGCGGTACGACCTAATACACGTTTTGCTTCAGCAGTATCTTGGACACCCGGTAGCTCAACCACGATACGGTTACTACCTTGCGTTTGTACCAATGCTTCTGCTACACCAAGTTCGTTAATACGATTACGTAATGTAGTTAAGTTTTGGTTGACTGCATAAGACTGAATTTCTTGACGACGAGTATCTGTATAATTCAGTTTTAGAGTCGCGCCAGATGTCGTTGCAACGGCTTGTTGAGTAAACTCATTACCGTTACGACGTAAAAAATCTGCCGCGGCATCACGATCTGCATTATCAGCAAATTGGATCGTAATGGTGTTATTACTTAAAGCAAGGTTATTAAATTTAATTTTGTTGTCACGAAATTGACGACGCAAATCAGTCGCAGATGTTTCCATACGCTGACCAATCGCTTTATCCATGTCGACTTCAAGCAAGAAATGTACACCGCCACGTAAGTCCAAACCGAGTTTCATCGGTTTAGCCCCAATCTTTCGCAACCATTCTGGTGTTGTTGGTGCAAGGTTGAGTGCAACCACATAGTCATCACCTAAGTCACGGCGCAACACTTCTTTGGCTTTTAACTGTGCTTCTGAAGAGTTTAATCGTAATAATGCCGCATTATTGGTGAAGCTATTGTCGTGACTGCTAATGTTGGCAGTTTTTAAAATCTGCTCCGCTTTTTGCACAATGGTTTGATCTATTTTTGTGCCTGCTTTCGCGCCTGAAATTTGGACAGCAGGTTCATCTGGATACAAACTAGGAAGTGCATATAACGTACTGATCACAAGTACCACAAGGATCAGTAAATATTTCCATGCAGGGTAACGCATTCGCTTTCTTCTTAAATGAAAAAGTCGTGCTGAGGCACGACTATCTTATGATTAAAGGTTATTTAGTGTGCCTTCAGGTAATACTGAAATGACACTCGCACGTTGAATTTTTACATCGACACCACGGCTGAGTTCAACGACTGCAAAGTCACCATCAAGTTTGGTGATTTTTCCCATCAAACCGCCAGCAAATACGATTTCACTGCCCACACCTAAGCTTTCGATTAAAGAACGGTGTTCTTTGGCACGTTTCGCTTGAGGTCTCCAGATCAAAAAGTAGAAAATTGCGATAAATACTGCAATCATGACAAATTGCATTGCCATACCGCCAGCAGGTTGAGCTGCCGCAGGAGCAGCGTGAGCAGTAGAAATTAAAAAGCTCATTTCGATTTCCTAAAATTAAAAAGTCAAAAATTAATAATAAATCCCAATTCGTTTTGCAATGTACCTTGTCTTGCGATCAGGCGCAAATCTTGATGCAATTCATTCACATTAGTCTTCAGGGCACGCTGGAACGTCTAAGCCACGACGTGCATAAAAGTCCTGAACATATTCATCAAATGTGCCATTATCCAATGCATCACGCATCCCTTGTGTGAGGCGTTGGTAGTAACGCAAGTTATGGATAGTGCCGAGCATTGATGCCAACATCTCACCACACTTCTCTAAATGATATAAATAGGCACGCGTAAAGTTTTTACAAGTGTAGCAATCACAATGAGGGTCTAAAGGTCCTTTATCATGGCGATATTTACTATTACGGATTCTTACCAGACCATCCGTGACAAAATAATGACCATTACGTGCATTACGGGTTGGCATGACGCAGTCGAACATATCGACACCACGGCGAACTGCCTCAACGATGTCTTCTGGTTTACCAACACCCATCAAATAACGTGGTTTGTCCTGTGGCATTTTGTTTGGTAAATAATCAAGTACTTTGATCATTTCATCTTTGGGTTCACCCACCGATAAGCCACCAATTGCATAGCCATCAAAGCCAACTTCTAATAAACCTTTAAGTGATTCATCACGAAGATCTTCATACATACCGCCTTGAATAATACCGAATAAGGCATTTTTATTCTTAAGCTCATCATGGTGGTGGGTTTTACAACGTTTTGCCCAACGTAAAGACAGTTGCAAAGATTTTTGCGCTTCTTCATGTGTTGCAGGGTAAGGGGTACATTCATCAAAGATCATCACGATATCTGAATTGAGTACATGTTGAATCTCCATTGAAATTTCTGGAGACAAAAACACTTTTGAGCCATCAATAGGAGAGCGGAAGGTAACACCTTCTTCTTTGATTTTACGCATTGCACCCAAGCTAAATACTTGGAAACCGCCTGAATCGGTTAAAATTGGTTTATCCCATTGGATAAACTCGTGTAAACCGCCATGCTCTTTAATCACTTCCAAGCCTGGACGTAAATATAAATGGAAGGTGTTACCTAAGATAATTTGTGCCTGAATTTCTTCAATGTCACGAGGTAACATACCCTTAACCGTACCGTAAGTACCCACTGGCATAAACACAGGTGTTTCAACCACACCATGCTCTAACGTAAGTCGACCACGACGGGCACGTCCCGACTGACCTAATTTTTCAAATTTCATGACACTATCCATCAAGGCGAAAAAACAGTTCGCTGATCAAAAGCGGCTATTTTCCTTGATTATGGCGTGTAGTTCTACTACTAAATGTAGCGAGAGATGAAATTGATAAAATTTTAATTTTCTTTCCGATAATTAAAAAAAGGCATAACCTCAATATTTTTCCAAGAAAAGATATCTTTTGTATAGGTAGACCTTACTTTTCAAGGATGAAAAGTAACAAAAATCCTTTGTAGGGCTGACGGTATATCCATATACCGCAGCCCTACCAGCGGCATCCATGCCGCTTCACGATAGCGAATACCTTATGACGATAAGAGGAGGGCTTTGTTTGATATTTAAAAATTCGGTTTATAGTCAAAATTTTCAGTTGCAAGATTATCCTTAAATGGGCGAATGGCTTTTTTAGATAAGGTTAGGGTGTTAATCAAGTTATTTGGGAATACTTCGATTTGGTTATTAAATAACTCAACATTGCGGTTAAAGATCGTGATTGCTGCACCAACATTTTCGTTTTGCTCCTGAATATCATCCATCATTTTGCTATACAGTGCATCAGCTTTCAGTTCAGGATAGTTTTCCACCACTACATTGAGGCTACGAATCAGTTCCTTACTCATTTTCTCAATCTGTTGTAATTGAGAAATATCGGTATCATTGACATTCAGATTCAGAATTTGTTGGCGTAATTCAGTTACTTTTTCCAAAGTTGATTTTTCAAACTGAGTATATTGATCTAATGTTGCTTCCAATGCCTCTAAAGTCTTTACTTTTTGACGCTCAAAGTTAGCAACTTCTGACCATGCCCGTTTGGTGGCATTAAAATACCGTACGATGTTGTTGCGAATAGAAACGCCCCATACGATCAGCACCACAAAAATTCCCAAAAAAATCAGTAAACCTGTCATCGCTATTCCCCTTATTGTTATCGCTAAATGATTAGCTAATTAAATTCAGCATGAGCTGTTGAAACTTTTGATATTGCGGCATGGTCATGGTACGTAAATGTCCACGTAATGCTGAAATATCATGGATTTCACTACGTTTACTGGCGGTTTGGAAAAGGTTTTGTTCGCCGAGGTAACACAAAATTTGCTCTTCATGATGATAAATTAAATCACCAGTAAAATGTTGAAAAAAATCATGTAGCTTTAAGGTCAAACTCGGGCTAATTTCTTTTGCCAACTGATGTTGATCGACCCCAAAAATATTCAATTCTTGATTAATTAAAATATCGCTGCTTTGCCATGAACTGGTATATGGTTCAAAAAAACGTGAACGTTTATTGCTGACTGCGATTCCTGAAGCAGGTATTTGAAAAATAAAAGCGCCCCATAGATCTTTGTGAATTTCTTTGGCAATTTTCTGATTGCTATTTTCTTCCTGAAAAATGGGTAGTTCACTGACATAGTGATATTGAAACAATAAAACTTGATGTTCTGTCGTACCATCATGCCATGTAGTTGAAGCAAATTGGGTGATTTCGTTAGATTCAGTGCCACGATTAAACAATGGAAAGAATTGCTTTAATTTACTGATCACCAATAATGGTTGTGCTTGAATGGGTAAATAAGCGGGTAGCTGTTGAAATTGCAGACCATAGCGTAAGACGGTCATGCGTTGTTCGAGATATGTAATGACCTGTGTGAGTGGCTCTTTCGGCTCATACAGTAAATACGCTAAAAAGCCAGTCAAAAAGGCAGCGAGAAGGCTAAAGATATACTGAATATGTGGGTGAAAAAAATAGCCAAATACTAATATGCAGACGCTCACAATGCCTAAAATAAAAGGCAATACATTAAAAAAGCATAAGCTATGATCATCACGCCACGGATGTAAAGCATCCAGCAAATCTTGATCACTATGTGATTTTTGCCCTATATCCCAAAGCCGAGCAATATTGCGGAAAACCTGCGCATTTTTTTTTCGTCTTATATGTAAGGCTTGTTCTACAGTATCGATCGGCATTGTTCTATTTAAATCAGTTGTTTAATTTATCCACTAGCATAGCATCACCATAGCTAAAGAAACGATAGCGTTGTTCAACAGCATGTTGATAAGCCGCTAAAATGTGGTCTCGATTTGATAATGCAGAAACTAGCATCAGCAAAGTTGATTCTGGTAAATGGAAATTAGTAATTAAACGATCTACGATACAGAATTGATAACCTGGATAAATAAAGATTTGCGTATCACCTGTCCAAGCTGCAATTTGTCCTTGATTGGCCTGTGCAGCACTCTCTAAGGCACGGGTCGCAGTTGTTCCCACCGCAATCACTTTATTACCACGTGCCTTGGTCTCTAAGATGAGATCAATCGTGGCTTGTGGTACGTCACACCATTCACTGTGCATAATGTGGTTGCTAATGTCCGTGGTACGAACAGGCATAAAAGTTCCTGCGCCCACATGCAAAGTCACAAACGTTTTTTGCACGCCTTTAGCGGCTAACTTTTCTAATAAGTCTTGGTCGAAATGTAAGCTTGCAGTCGGGGCAGCAACACTGGCAATTTTTTCAGGATCATGAAATACAGTTTGATAACGCTCAGTATCAATTTCTTCGGCTTCACGATTGAAATATGGTGGAATAGGGAGTTGACCGTATTGATCCAGTACCGACAAAATTGGTTGTGAAAACTTTACGACAAACAGATTTTCATGGCGACCTTGTACGGTGACAGGAACGGCATCTTCACCGATATATAATTCTGCACCTGCTTTAGGCGAATTGCTTGATTTGATATGGCAATGTGCGGTGTGGGTGTCCAGCATGCGCTCAACCAGTACTTCGATTGCGCCACCTGTAGCGCGTTTGCCTTTTAATCGTGCTTTCATGACTTTAGTATCATTTAGTACAAGCAAGTCACCTTCTTCTAGTAAATCAAGAATATCAGTGAAAACATAATCGTGATATTGACCTTGAGTATCAATATGGAGTAGGCGAGATGCGCTACGACTATCTAGTGGGTAGCGAGCAATAAGTTCATCAGGAAGATCAAATGAAAAGTCGGAGAGTTGCATACATCTAAAACATTGCAAAAAATTGGGTGTAGTATAGTCTTTTTTGTATTTTATCGCTGAGTTCACGTGTTTATAAGCAGAAAAATATCTGAGTGATTTAAAAGTGAGCAATAAGCGATAGTTAGTGTTTGACAATAAAATCAAACAGGTTATGATACGCAACACAAAGCATCGCACTCTTCCCGAGGTGGTGAAATTGGTAGACGCGGCGGACTCAAAATCCGCTGTCAGAGATGACGTGTCGGTTCGAGTCCGACCCTCGGGACCATTAGATAGCTTAAACAGATTATCTCAAAGCCCCAAGTTCTTATAAAACAAGAACTTGGGGCTTTGTCGTTTCTGACGTTTACGTTTTTTTTAAGTATTTTTAGGTATTTTTGTGGATACCCACCCACACGATGCCCACACGCCCCACACTGGTTTTGTATGTATGTATAGGTCTGTTTATCAACTTAAAAATGGGAAATGGCGAGCTGAAGTAAAGGTCGACGATGTTCGTAAAACCAAAGTTCATCAAAGTGAATTTGCTGCTAAGAATTGGGCGAAGCAAATTGAACGTGACATTATTTTAAATAATCAGACTTTAGCTGCATTGAGATCCGATGTCGTACTTACATTATCTGAAGCATTGACTCGTTATTCTAATGAAGTCTCAGCACATAAAAAAACAGGAAAAAAAGAAAAACAACGTATCGAGTATTTCAAAAATACTTTGAAAAATATTGATTGGCCGTTAGTGAAATACAAGTCCGAATTTTTAGCTGATTATCGTGACGAAGTAATGAAGCGGTCGATAAAACCGTTAAAGCCAAGTACTGTTAGACGAGACTTTTCCTTGTTGTCTTCATTTTTTTCATGGTGCAGAGAGAAAAAGTGGATTCAACATAATCTTGTTTCTGAAGTTAAATTGCCTCCGAAGCCTGTAAATCGTGAACGTCGTATCGAGCAGCTTGAAATTGAAAAGATGTTGGCTGCATTAAAATATATACCTGGTGCAATTCCACAGACAAAAATGCAGGAAGTCGCATTAATTTGGCTGATAGCATTGGCAACTGGTATGAGATCTGGCGAAATTGTAAATCGTTTGCCGAGGGAAGTACTTCTGGCTAAGAGGCTGGTCATTTTACCCGATACAAAGAATGGCACCGTACGTAAAGTCCCATTAGATACGTTTGCTGTTGAGCTTTGGACTTTGGCTATGAAGATTGATCGAAAAGCATCTCCAAAAGTTTTTACAGTCAGCGATTCCTCTAGAGATGCATTGTTTAGAAAAGCAAGAAAACAGGCTGGACTGGATGGCGTGGATCTCACTTTCCATGATTCACGTCATGAAGCTGCATCTCTGATGGCTCGACGTTTAAAGAATGCATTAACGCTTTGCAAAGTGTTCGGCTGGAAAGACCCTAAGTTTGCACTTGTTTATTACAACCCAACCAATGATGAGATTGTAGACGAGCTGGATCAGACTCAGAATAAAATATTGGAATAATAAAAAAGCCACCTTTCGGTGGCTTTTTTTAATGGTATGTCAGCGTGTTTTTATCAAACGCCATTGCAAATTTGATCACGTCCATAGCTTTCCAGCGTGGTACCGTACGATCGTTCGTAGCTGAAGTAGGTAAATCCCGACTCGGTGGAAATTTGTCGTTGCTAATGATGTGACGTTTTGCATATTCCAATGAGTATTTAAAATATGCAGCGATGTCATGTTCGTCCCAAAGCTGATATTCCATCGGGACAATTGGTTTTTCCTCGACTTTTTTCATCATTTTTAGGAAGAATTTTTCCAATATTGCTAAGTCAGTCATCCTAATTTAAGCTCCAATTGGTCTCGAATATATAACTCTTCTTCGATGGCCGTTAATACATAACGATCGCTTTCTTTGTTTAGTATCTCGATTAAATCTACTGAATCAATATCCGAAATTTTCCTACCTTTAAATTTTCCCCAATAAAAATGAGTAGGGTACCGTGCCTTTTCTGAAAGTTGGTGTAGCTCATCAATCGTTTTAATAGCTTGAGTTTTAACGATATTCTCGACAATAACTTGTGTTAAATAGCAGTCTGTAAGTGCATTGTGACTATATTTATTTAACTCCCTTGTTTCAGACAAATTTTCAGAAAATTGATAGCACAGTACTCCGAGCTTATGACTCTTCAATTGTGGATATAGGTAACGCATGATCGCAAGTGTACATATACGTTTCATAAACGGTTCAAATTGACCAGCTCGCTGTAAAGCTTCCATGTCGTAATCGATAGAATGTCCGATCACATACTCAACTTTTGGGATGCAGCATTGTGTAAATGATGGGCAATCTTTAAGATCGTCCGCGATGATGTTGTGAACTGCCATTGCTTCGAAATCAATGGCTTCGTTCGGTTTGAAGTTTTGCAGCATAAATGAACCACTATTGCTGACCTCACCATCATCAATTTGAATATTGATGTAAGCAGCTTGGATGATGTCACCGTGTAGCTTATTTGTTTCGGTATCAAAAATGATTGAACTCATAATTATTCCATCCAGCAGACACAATTTTCGGTTGTACATCTGGCATGTATGTGCCCGTTATAACTCATAATTTTGTAATTTAGCTCCCCAGTTTTGCAAATTGGGCAAATCATAGAGTCCTGGACATTTTTAACTGGTTTTTCTGCACCGTGTTTATCGGTTATTGCTTCACGTGCAATCACAACTTGTTCGAAGTTCATTTTCATTATTCTCACTTAATATGGGTTTGCTTGTGGGGCTGAGTCGAGCATCTGCATGCTGTTGAGCTTCACTTCAGTGATATAGCGTTCAACATTATTCTGGTCTTTCCACAATCGTGTTCGGAGAGAACCCTCGACATAAACTTTTGAACCTTTTTTTAGATATTGTGCAGCGATATCGCCCAATCTCCCGTTGGCAACAATGCGATGCCATTCTGTATTTTCTTTCCATTCCCCAGTTTGCTTATCTTGCCAACTTTCAGATGTTGCTATTGAAAATTGGGCATATGATCCGCCATTTGGAAAACCTTTTTTCTGCGGATCTGCACCAAGAGAACCGACTAAAATAACTTTATTTACGCCTCTCATAGTTCACCCTTCATTTGTAAGTATTTAATTTTTGTATGCACACAATTTGTATCTCGATCCAGTACTTCAGAAATGTATGGAACTTTGAATTTATCCTGAAGCATCGCTTTTAAAACTGTTACTTCACAGTCCCACCAACTGCCTCTAGTACGACGGAATTGATGGCGAGGTCGCCCACCTTTTGTTGGTGGTAGACCTTTTGATTTTAGAATTTCAACTTTTTGTCGTACTCGATGAGGTGTGCAATCAAGCACATCTGCAATTTCTGTAAATGTTTTATGCTCTTCTAGCATGCTTTCTAAAACGATTAATTCAGAATCCCACCACGGTCCATATGTGCTTTTTAACTTAATTGGTCGACCCGATTTTTTAAAATTTGATACGGCCATATTCATTGTGATGGCTCTCCTTGTTCTTCAATTTTTAAAATAAAAGTCTTCCCATCTTTTTTAAATAGGATTGATTGTTTAGTTTGATAAAGGTATTCAATAATTTGACTTAGTTTGGTTTCATTGAACTGTGTTTTTGCTCTAAATCTTCTTCTATCACATTCTAAACAGGCATTTGACTTAACTGATCGCTCTGATGTTAGGCAAGATCGGCAAGCTGCAATTGGTACATAACTTTTTTTTGATTCCTTTTCTGCACGTTTACGCAGTATTGAATTTTGAAAACTATTGGGCTTTTCTGCATTTTTTGCAGCCTTATCTGCATTAAAATGATTAAATTCACATTTGTTCGTATTAACTGCTTTATGAATTACACCGCCATTTTTTACGAATTTAGCTATGTCTGATGAATAGTCTGCACGAATTTTAGTAGATACATTCATGATTTATCCCTCAACCGAAATAGGTGTGATTTCAAAATCATCGCCATTTACATAACTTTCAAAATGAAGTTTGGTTATTTCAAAACTGTTGCAATCCCAACCTTCCTCCTGAAAAATAGTATTTATTCCCCATTTATATGGTGGTATACCTACATTTGCTTTGTCTTCATAACAGGCATAAAAGACATCTCTAGCTATCATTTTCAGCATGACAGCGACAATATCTCCATTATTTTCATTTAGTCGATCGTTATAACCAGCCCAAAAATTATTGTGTTCATGGAGCATTTCGTCAGTACATTTAATGATGATGGTGAATTCCAGTTCACATACATCGCTGAATTTGTCATAAGTGACCTTAAAAGTACGTGGTTCGCACTGTAAATGGACAGGGATTTCCGCTTGTTCTGTTTCTACTGTAGAATCGTTTTGCATAATTGCGCTCCGTTGTGATTGTGTGACACATACAGAAGTGACAGCTTCTGTATGTGTGCTAGTGATCAAACTGCTTTATAAAGCATGCCTTGTAACAAATGGACTTTCTGACTCAGTTCTGGGGAGTTTTCCCAATTCAGGTTTTTTCGAATTACTGTTAAAACTTTTTTTGCCTCTTTTGTGACTTGTTTTGTTTTGTGCTGTTTTAAAGTAGCAATACATACATGAACCTGAAGAATAGCTTCAGTTATGTTGCGACCATCATTACAAGATTGATTCATAAATTCCTCTACTGTGGTTTGAACTGGTTAGGATTGCTGAAAATCCAGCATTTGACGTTGCGTGGTGTTGCGATGTCGGCACTTACATTTTTGCCTTCATCAACAGGGAAACTGGTTGAGCGAACTTGTTTATTCATCTCTATGAATTTGTATTTTTTGCTTGATTTGAGCAGAGTGCGCATGTCGTTAATGTCAGGTAATGCCTGATAATTCATTGATGCTGCTTTGTAGATTTCGTTTAAATTGATCGCAATGTTCGGATCGTTATGGTTGTGATGGTTGAGTGAGAAATTGGCGTTGCGTTTGATACCATTTAAGTATTCGTAAACTTCCCAGAACTGCTTCACTTGAACATGATCATCTGATAAGTCATTCATGCGTGAACGTGCCATTTCTTCAAGCATGCGTTTGGCATCGCATATTTCTTCTAGATCAATTGTGTCTTTTAAAACATGCGCTGCGAGTGCGTCGATCATCGCTGAGATCTGTGCATGACATAGGGCAATACGAGTATGTGAAATGCCACTTTGGTGAAATTCCTTTTCGATTTCTCCGAACTTCTCAAAAAACGTTTTTAAAATATTGTCTTCTTGTTTTAGACAATGCGTCATGTATTTTGCAGCTTCTGAAAATTCGATCCCATATAAACGGTTTGCAATCAGTTTCTTTTCATATGTATGCCCTTGCATATCAACATAGATATGTAATGTACGGCTGAGAATTGCTTCAGTCGCATTAATTGGATCGTTTTGGCTGATCAAGATCGCACCACGAAATGGTGGCTCATAGGTATCGTTGCCTGATGTTTTTAGACCACGTGAGCGAATGTTCTGTCCATTGAATGCATCTTTAAGTTCGTCCCAATCAAACTTCTGCTTTGCTTGTTTTTGGTCTGTTTTGCGGTCACCCTCAATAAATACCACAGGTAAATTAGAAACCTGTGCCATTGAACGGTGAATCGCTGCTGGAGAGGAGCTGTTCGGATTGATACCTTCTTTTGCGCCAACTCGTGCTGATAGTTTCCAGAAAAAATCAATTAAAGATGATTTACCAGCACCAGCTTGACCAACATATTCCATAAAAGGGTATGAATAGTGTTTTTCACGGATCTGCTCTGCAAAAAATGATCCAGTCCACCATGCCAATAAAATCAGTCCTTTTTCTCGGTTAATTTGGTAAAAGTCTTGCCACCAAGTTGGTTGGAATGGTTCAGGATTCAATTGTACAACTGGACTGTTTGATAAAGTTTTTACGTCGACTTTGCCTGTTCTGTAGAAATCCTGATCATTAATGTGGATAACTTTCCCTTTATAAACAGCATGTTTATTGAAAATATAGGCACGGTATTCTTTGCTATAGCCAATAAAATCAATGGTTTTAACTTCTTTGATATATCGTTTATCCGTTTCACGGAGCATGATGGTTTGAAGCTGTTTGTCATTACCAAGCCACCAAGCCCCTTTGCTAATATTGAGTAGACGGTTGGTAAAGTTTTGTTTTGATGTGAATTGTTCAGTGGTAAATGTGGCATTGACTGGATCACTAATGCCATCAATGATCTTGAAGTAGTACCATGATTCGTCAGTAATTGTGTTGCGTTGAAAGTAGAGCCCTTTGATGATGGCTTTACAGACCAGTTCAACTTTGCCTGCTTGTTTCAGTGCCTCTTCTTCTGCTTCTTTTGCTGAGTCTTTTATCTGTAGTTGAACGTCATATTCTTTTTGATATTTATCATTGTCTAAACTGAACCAATAGGTTTGATATTGGTGTGTAAAGCTGAAGGTATTTTTCTTTTGGTTGTGGTAGTTGTAAATGAGGTGAGCCGCTTCATATTCACTTTTTGCAATATGGAGCTGTCCAAAATGGCGGTAGCGTTTAAGGTCATCCGCTTCAGTCAAAAGCCCACGTTCGTGTAAGTCGTTCCAGTCAAGGTCAGAATCTTTTGCAAGTATTGGGAATGCTGCGGTTGAGTCCCAGCCATCTTCGACTGCACGGTCGTGAAATTTACGAGTTGCCTTTCTGCCTGCGTCATCATTGTCAAATGCCCATACCAGTGTTGGGAGGGGAACTTGAAGCACTTCA
This sequence comes from Acinetobacter sp. TR3, assembly GCF_027105055.1. Taxonomy (NCBI): domain Bacteria; kingdom Pseudomonadati; phylum Pseudomonadota; class Gammaproteobacteria; order Moraxellales; family Moraxellaceae; genus Acinetobacter; species Acinetobacter sp. TR3. The sequence continues at coordinate 2,614,832 of NZ_CP114264.1, read as the reverse complement.
CAACGTTGTTTGATCTGCTCGAGGAGCTTAGTTGGATAGTTATTTGATGAGATGGTTGCTGCACTGACAATATTATTAAAGCTGAGTGCAATGCTGTTAAAAATCCCTTCAGGTAGCCATACTTCCTTGCTGATACAAAGGTCATCAAATTTTTGGTGATAGGTCCAATAAAGTCCTGTGAATTTATTGATGATATTAGCTTTTTGACTGCCAAAGCGTTCGGTACGGTCAATCAAGCGTTCCCAATAAACATTGTCAGCCCCTGCGAGTTTAAAACGGACTGTGGCACTGTATTGACCAGGATATTTTTTGTCGTTGTTAAATATCTCTTGGGTGTACATGCCTTTGAGTTTTGTAATGTCCAAGCCTCGTGCTTCAACCAAGTATGCATCGGCACTGGCGGTTGGATTTTCCTTCGTTTTAGGGAATTCCGCTGTCCAGTCTTTAAATAAGTCTGCACAAATTTCTTTTACGTGCTCTTCGTAACCACAATTATTTTGGTGGTTACATTTAATGATGCGTGGTTTTTCAGCATGGGTATAGCAAGATTTTTTGTTGCATTGTGGACATCTACCTTCACGATACCAACCTTTTACAAGCTTGAACTGAAAGATGTCATTTAGATGCCTATCAATTTTTTGTTGAATGCTCATTGAGTCATATCCGTTGGAAATAGTGAAAGATTGTTAATTCGTCGTGTATATCGCTGTGCTTCTGATAGATCGATCAAGCTGCAAATCTGTAGTGCTTGAATAAAGCCTTTGATATGACCAATTGAATCTTTTGCTGCACTTGGATTGACTTCAATACTTTGTACAAGGAACTCAAGCTCTTTGAACCATGGGTGTAAGTTTTGGATCGAACTGACTTCATCTGAAGGGGTTAAGCTTTTTTGTATCGCTGATACAATTTCAACGTGTGCGTTGTAACTTGCTAAACAGCGTTGGTTTTTGCATGAAACAACAAGTTTATGTAAAACAGGAGAGGGTTGTTTACGTCCATTGACGTACATACGTGTGCCACAATGTGGGCAATAAATACCAATAGATCTACTCATAGCACTAGCACCGCCTTTTTGCTGAATACTCTGACGACCTCAATCTTCAAGCGAATAACAGTCTTACAAGTGGTACATTCGCTAATGAATTGATGATCTTCATTCTTTATCGCTGCGCTTCCGTGCAGCTGGAGAGGTGTATTGCATGTACTACAAATTAATTTGTCATCCTTGACATGCACTTCCTGAGACCGCTTACCCATATTTCTTGTACCGCTTGAAGTTATAAATTTGTTTGATGACTTTGCTTTTATTTATGGTTTTTATGCGATTATTGCGCTTCCTGATTTTTCGGTTTTTTCTTATCCAAATCTTCTAGCTCTCTGACGACTAAACGATCTAACCATTCGTTAGGGTTTAGTCCCACAAGTGCTGCTTCAATACGGATTTGTTTACGACGAGATTCAGGTGCACGGAAGCTAATCTGCACTCTTTTTTCGTCTGAAGGTGCTAGTGTTGTCATGGTCGACGACTCCTATGAGAATTACAGCTTTATAGCTGTGTTTGGAAAATTAACTTTGTTAATATGTTGAGATGTTAACTTGTTAGATTTAATAATAGTCCATTTGGACTATTTTAACATAGTGGTAATAGACTAAATGGATATAGAAAATAACGATAGTATCGGCTCTCGTTTAGGAAAAGAGCGATTGAGGTTCGGGTTCACACAATTAGAATTGGCTGAAAAACTCGATTTAGACAAACAAACGGTTTATCGTTATGAAAACGATAAAAGAATGATGAAAATTGATGACTTACAAAAATTGCTCGGACTAGGTTTTGATGTGATTTTTATATTGTCTGGGAAGAACAGTGATTCAGCTAACCATTTAACACAACGAGATAAAGACTGGCTGGCGTTATATAAGCAAACTAACGTCAACCAGCGCGAAGCGCTGTTTACGATGGCGCAGAGTTTCGCTTCCTCATTTCCTTCTGATATTGCTGATTAATATTCTCAACTTGCTGTAAAAGGTTTTGGAATGTCGATGCCAATGCACGGGAGCTAGTCGTTAGCTGACCATTTGCATCTTCAGTAAGATCCACCAATAAATTTAACTGACCCACAAGTTGGCTTAGTTGTAAATCGATGTCCATTGTTACCCCTTAATTCAAATCTGAAAAACCGTTATGTATGAGGTCGGTAAGGGCATGATGTAGCTGCCAGCTTAATTCTGAATTGCTCATAACAAGGATCGCTTGCACTGAACTTAGGCTTAAAAGTACGTTTTTATCCGTGAACTGGTAGTCAGTATCAATGCGTAAATGTGATTCTTTTATGCTCATACAGAATTGTTTGTATGTTATATCGCACTGTAACATTATGTAAAGATTTCTAGCTGTCATTCCAATTCTTCGTTTTGAATCATTTGCAAACCTAAATCTAGTAAGTTTTCCTTTAAAAACATTGAATTGAATCTTATTAATATCATTTTTCATTGTTTATCATCCATAAATATAATTTTTAATTGTTCAGGCGTATGCCAGTACGCTGGCGTTATGCTGCCTTGTCGCACGTAATAGATTTGTCGAATTACATTAGCAGAATGCTTTATCCATTGCTTAATCCGTGGGTCATCTAAAGCGATATCTAGCTTTGCTTGTCGTAGTGATTTATAGAAACGTTGGTATTCGAGTGGGTAGTGCAATAGATCTGCTTCAGCAGCTGGAGCATGTTGTGGTTGAGCAGCTCCAGTGATGGTTTTTTCAGGTGTTATTGGTGCTGGAAGTGGCTCTTTGGCAACTTTGGCTGGTGGTTGCTTTGGTATGTCTTCAGTTACTTGTGGTGCAAAAATTTGCTGAAGCTTTTTATAGTCGATGCTGTAATAGTTGGTACGTGTCCACTTACAGTCATTTAGTTTTTGAATAATCAGAATGCCTTCCACTTCAAGCTTTTTAATGACTCTTTTAATCGTAGAAACACTATAAAAGCCGATGCATTTCACCCATTCATCTAGGGTGTGATACCAATATTTTTTCTTGTTGTGTTCGACTTTAGCTTGATTGAGCAAGATGTAATGAAGCTTTTGAATAAAGGTCGCTGCTGCCATGCCATACGCTTTTGCAAGCGTAGGCGAGGCAATCATATTGAACTCATTTTCTATTTCTAGAAGTAAGTTATTTTTAGCCATGAGCAGACCCTTATACTTTTAAAAGGATAAGTGCCGTGAATACGAAGGCTAGAAAACCCAATGTATCTAATAATTTTTTTCGATTGAGAAGTTGCTTCTGGCGAAGCTGATAGGCGACTGGATCGTGTACTGGTGTGTGTTCGATAATTTGAGATTGAGACGTGCGTGTGTTCGCACCAAGAGAACGTATGTTCATAGCTTTGTCCTGTTTGACAAGTTTTTAAACCTGACACCACCACTTTCCACAATGATGGTGACAGACTGAATAGGGGTGGAAATTTACCGTACAAACAGTTACGGCTGCTCCGAAGAGCACCCTATTCAGCCTGCCAAAAAAGGCATAAGCCGAATTCTACGCAAAAAAATAGCCCAATGGCGGACTTTTATGCGCCTGTTTGTAATTTTCAGGTTTCCACGCCTGCACTTAACCTTTTTTGTTAAGCTGTTAACAATGTAACTTTGTTGAGTTGTTAAGTCAATAACAAGATGAGAGAATATAAAAACAATAAAATTTAGTATTTTTATTAATAGGTTAAAGAAAATGAATAGATTAATTTTTCCAGTTTTTTGCATTTTTTTGTTTATTGGTTGTTCAGATCAGTCCAATCCTCAAGTCAATGCTGAGCAGTTTTCTGATGAAAATACAAAAGTTACTCAACATGATGGCGTTATTGAAGTATCACCAATTGAAAATAAAGAAGAGTCATTTAAACAGGTTGATATACATAGCGATAAGGAAATTATTAATAGTGCTGGAGTTCCAGTGCTTAAAACTATAGACAGCACAGATTCAAATAATAAGCCTAAAAAGATTTATAAATTTGCAGATTTCGGTACTCAATTAGAATTGAGCAAAGATGAGATTATCATTGGCTGGATTGTTGCAAATGATACCGAGTCAGCAAAGGTTAAAAGTGCTGAGAGCGTCAGAATTGCCCAGCGTCTAGCTAATTCATTGCTTGGTGATGAAGCTGTTCAATTGGTTGATAAGGTCACAGCTGGCGGTGATGGTGAAACTGTGACGCTGAAAGGCTATAGAGCATCGGTGTCAAATTGTATCGGTGGTATGTGTGTATTGAAAATAGATCGTTGATTAGATGGTATTAAAAGCACTTATTTAAGTGCTTTTTTTATTTTTTAAATTTATATATTTCGAGACTAATATATTTATTATTCTATTCATTATTTCTATTATAGAAGAAAAGTTCTTTTTGACTCATTTGATCAGTTCACTATGATCTCATTGATCGTTTCATAATGAGCTAATGATATAAAACAATTACTTAACAAAAAAGGGAATCAGTTATGATTCCCTTTTCTATGTTCTACATAAAGCTTTATAGCTGCTTCAATTAAGTCACCTTGTGACATATCAAACTCTTTTGAATACTTACTTATATCATCAATAAGTGTCTCCTTGAGTTTGTAGCCTTTGGGTTTTAGACCTCGTTTTGTATCACTTTCTTTCTGTAATTGCGTAGGAGTTTTAGCCATATATACCTCTGTTGCTTCGTACCAAATAATGTTCTAAAATTGATTTAACTTGGAGAGGCTAGGTAGCTGTAACTACCTAACCCGTTCTCTTAGTTAGCTGATCTGCTGATCAACACTAAGAGGATGATGATGATGATTTTTACTAAAGTTCCCATCTCATCTCTCCAAGAGTTACTAGCATCTAAGACTGCTAGGTTGTCTATCAAGTACCTCACTTGATAATCATATTATAGGTGCACCTATAATAAAATGCAAGATTTATTTTGAAAAAAGCTCATATTTATATGGGCTTTTTTTATTAATTTTTTTATAGAAAAATATAATAATTCGCTTGCTTTCGTTCGCACACAGAGCGAATATGTGTTCACGGTAAGCAATAACGCAAACCTTTGAAAATTAACCAAAAACGCCTAGATGCGTAGGGAATTTTAGAATGTCAGTATTACGTGAATTAATCGAAATCAAAAACGAAATTGACTCAGCTTTAAGTGATTTAAATGATATATCTGATGATATAACTGAGGAGCTTGTAGGCTCAATATCATTTTTAGATGAAGCTCAGCACGCATTTAAACGAATGATTAAAGAGAAACGAGTTGAAGTAGAAAATGCTGTAAGTATCTTAGATAGATTATTAGATTTAGGAGATAACACATATTATTCAGAATGGAATGATCTTATTAAGCAAGTTGAGCGAGATAAGGAAACATTAAATGATATAATAGATATATAAAATAAAACCCCGAAAGGGGTTTTTTATTATCATTTATTTTAAATAGAGCTTGCTTTCAATCTTGAATGGAGCGAATATGTGTTCACGGTAAGCAATAGTGCAAGCCTTTGAAAATCAACCAAAAACGCCTAGATGCGTAGGAGATTTAAGATGTTAAATAACTTAGAAAAAATTTATGATCAGTTAGATAATTTAATGGAGATCAGAGATAAGTTTAAAAAACTTAACGATGAATCAAAAAATATTATTCCAGAGTTAAATAACTTGTTTGAAGATGCCGTAATTGCAACAGATATTGATTGTAGAGAAGCGAAAGAAGGAGTTTGTGCTTTGCAAAGTATATTAAGAGAAGTTCAAAACATGAATTCAGGCTATCAGAATAGTGAAATTAAAAAATTAGTTAAAGTGGCTGATGAGTATTTTAGAAATAATAAAGAGTATTAAATAAAACCCCGAAAGGGGTTTTTTATTATCATTTATTTTAAATAGAACTTGCTTTTGTTCACGTACAGAGCGAATATGTGTTCACGGTAAGCAATAATGCAAAGCCTTGTAAATCAACCAAAAACGCCTAGATGCGTAGGAGATTTAAGATGTCAGAATCAACTATTATTGTTAAAAATCAAGTTAAACGTATTAATGATAAACTAGAAGATATTAAAAAATTAGTTAGTGAAATTGAAGAATGCGAGCATCACTGTAAAGCTCACGAAATTTGTTTTACACATGTTAATAATGAGCTAATCAAGATTATTCAGTTTTTAGACCAATAGATTAATTTAGAAATAACCCACGGAAGTGGGTTTTTTGCGTTCCGTACTGGAGAGTTTTATGAAAGATGAAAAAGTGATTTTAAATAAACGTATTCAAGTCTATCTTAGCGATGAATCTAGAGCAGCTCTCATACGATTGATGGGGCAATCTGGTCGACCTAGTGAGACCATCAACCAACTAATTATTGATGCTGATAAGCTTGAGCAAAGCAAAGCTAAAACTTAAACGCTGGCTTCAAGTTCAAGGTCAGTTTTGAATCCACTTGAGCTGTAATCATGTGTTGCTTTAGAAACGATCCATTTAAGCTGATCTATCTGTTTTTTGAAACCAAGTAAAGTAACAGGGGTTTCAGTTGAAACTTCTGGAATACCGTATGCTGTATTGAAAGTAAATTTTGCTTTCTGGCGTTGTTTCTTTGACATTTCTGCGTCAGCTGCTCGCTGTGCTTCATCTTTCGATGCAAATGTTCCTTTTAATACTTTTGTCTTTGTATTTGCATCATCACCACCGCCTTTCACTTCTGGATTTCCTGAAGTGACTCGTTTTTTTGTTGCTTTTCCATGATCTGTATAACGTGCTGAAACGCCTGTATAGTCGCTATCTCTATCTTCCTCACTGTAATCATATTGATCACCATCATTTTTAGTGATTGTGATGCTGGGAAGTTTCTTTCCTGAAGCGGTTAGTCCTGAACCTGCTTTGAATATAAGTAGTTGTCCCTTCTTAACTGTCATTTCAGCACCATTTTGTTGTGCCAAACGTCTGAGAAAGTTCAAGTCTGATTCATTGGTTTGATCAATGTGCTGAATGTTAATTTTTGCAAGCTCATTATTTATATTGAGTTTGAGATTATTTGCACTAGCAATACTTTTTGCAATTTCACCTAATTTTTTTTGATGAAATGATTTGCTTTTTTCAGTCTTGATGTTGCTTTTAAAATTTGCTGCTGAAGCTCGAATAGTCAGTGTATCAGCAGGCCCACCCCAGCCACATTCATCAACAATAAAATCGCCTTTGTCATGCATGGAATGTCCACGCCACCCGAATTTACAGTTGATTTTTACCCCTCGTTTTGGAAAGTCTAATGCGCCATCACTGTCATCGAGTGATATTTCTAACTGATCTGCTTCATCCGCACGATTATCTGTGACTTTGACAGATATGATTCGAGCTGTAATAAGTGCATTTAATGGCTTGTCGTTGGCTGTTAGTATGCAGATTGGTGTTCTCATGGTTGATCATCCGTATGTGTTAGTTTGATACTGAAGTCAATTTTTCGGGAAACACCGACATCGATAAAGGTGTCTTTGTCTTCGTCAATAGAATCAATTTTGTAGACACCATAAATATAACCGCTGCCATCTATCAAAACATAACCATGACCTTGATCTGCCATCGCTGCCAATTCATCAATGCTTTGTCGTTTACCAAAGCCGTGTTCTTCATAGATTTTTCCTTTCAGCGTGACAACGTCATCACCCACACCCATAAATTGCACAGCATCTCGTCCTCTAGCGACTTGATTGCTTGCATATTTCCATTGGCGTTGACGTTGTAGTGCATCAAAGCTGAGAACGTCAGTCGTAAACAGGAATTGTCCTAATGCCATTAACATTTTTTAGTCCTTACGTTCTATCACTGAATGTTCGTCGTTGAGCAGCTGCTTGAGCACTTTGTTGTAGTTTCAGTTTTTGCTCAACGATTTGTCCGACTTGCTTCGGATCTGTTACGCCTGTGATGGTGATATTGGGTGCTGCAAAATGGTTAGTTACAGGTGCAGCAGCAGCTCCAGCAGCTTTTAGCGGTGGAATGACTTGTGCTTTTAAAGGCTTAGTCTGTGTTGTTCCAGCATTACTTGTATTTGTGGTATTAATATTCGAAATTTGTGGAATATTGATACCAGGTATTTTGTTTGCCAGTCCGATCAACAGATTGATCTTCTCAATCGCAGCTTGAATTTTTGATGTGAAGAAATTACTAAAAGCTGTTCCCCATTCTTGTAGTTTTGATTTGATTGCATCAATTGCACCAGTAAACCGTTCTTTGATTCCTGCCCACAAGTTCTGAAAGAAAGCAGAGATTGGTTGCCAATTTTTAATGATTAGGAATGCTGCAACGGCAAGCAATCCAATCGCAAGTAGAATCGGCGCAAATGGTGCGACAAAAGCCCATGCTGCGATAGCATTGCCAATAAAAACGATTCTTAGAGCATTTAAAAAGACCAAGATGCTTTGTACTGCTGCAACGGCTGTGAGTGCTGTTTTCATTGCAATTAATGCTGCAACAACGATGCTGAGCCACATCCCCATTGTATGACCGTAGTTGTTTGCGTTATTAAGCTGCTCATTTGTTGCTTGCATCGGTGTTAGAATTTCATTGATGACACCTTTGAATGTTGTAAATGCTTCACTGAGCCAGTTTACAAGTGTTTGCAATGGAGTAAATTTTGCTTTCAAAGTCTCCCAAAAATCAGAAATGATTTGCTGCGTTGTTGCAAAACCATCTTGAAAGCCTTGTACAAAACCTGTGATGAATGCACCAATAGGCTGTCTAAATTGATAGATCAGACGTATTACAATCGCTAGTCCAGCAATCCAAAGTGTGAATGGATTTGTTAAAAGCGACATGACGAGTAATCGAATTGCAACACCAAGTAATGGAAATGCACTGCGAATTAAAATAAAAATATGACGTGTTAGGTATTTGATTGCTGTCCAGTAAGCTCTGAACTTTGTTGGTAATTTCACACCAAATTTATCTGCAATTGCATTCAACACAAAGAATGCAACACCCAGTTTGGTGATGCCTAGAATGATTGCAAATATTCCACTAAACATTAAACTGAATGTGTAGCTTATTCCCATTGTTGCTAATTTTAGAATAATTAGCTTTTTGATAATGTTGGCAATCTGCCTGATTAATTCAGGATTTGCTTTAGCCCATGTGCTAACTTTTTCTGCAATTTCACTAATACGATTGACCACTTCTTTGATGTCTGGAGCGATGGCTTCAACAATAGATACCATTGCATTTGTGCCAGCACCTTTGGCTTGATCCCATAGATTTGTCAGTGTACTTAACTGTGCATTGATACGAGTCTGCAAGTTAGCCTGACGTTTCATCTTTGCAATAGTGTCGTTATAACCAGCCTGTCCTTTGTCAATCAACAAGTTCAGAATTTGGATATTTTCTGCATCATTACCAAAAATATCAGAGATGATCGGTAGTCTGTCTTGGGTTGAGAAATTCTTTAATTTCTCCAACTCTTTGAACATTTTGTCGAGACCGCCAAATTCACCTTTGCCATCACTAAAATCCATTTTTAGTTTTGTGCCAGCGAGTGCTTTGTCGATTTTTCCCTGATCAAGCATGGCTTTGAATGTTTTACTAAGGGCATTTCCAGCACTACTTAAATCTGACATACCACTTTGATCTGCCATGACTAAAAGCGGTGCCATTGCATTTGCACCCTCTAAACCAAGTTGCTTGATGGTTTTCATGCCAGCTCCTAACTTAGCAAAACCACCTAACATATTGCTTGGATCGACACCTAAGTATGATGTGCGCTGGATTGTATCCATTAAACTGAGCATGTCTTTTTCGGCAGTTTGTGTTGCATCTTGCATTTTTGCTGCAAATTCGGCTGCTTGATCGAATGGCATTTTGAGAAGTACTGCTAAATTACCAGCTGCTTCTCCAGTCCCTCCCAGAATTGATTTAAAGCTAATACCTTGTTGGACTAGCGTTGCCATCATCAATTGGAAATCGGCATTAGTGCCTGGTAATCGTGATCCGAGTTTAGTTGCGAGTTCATTAATTTGTTTGAACTCGGATGCAACTTGCCCACTGGTATCCATCATAGAGACTTTGAGCTTCATAGATGCATCTTCGGCATCTGCAAAGGCTTTTAATGGAATAGAAGCTGCATATCCAGCACCAATTGCACCAATTGCCATACTTTTTGCATCTTGGCGTAGAGTTGCACGATGTTCTTTTAAACTATTGTTGACCTGTTGTGTTTTCTGGTGGAGTGTAGCCAACGTTCTGGTTATACGCTGATATTCATTATTAACAAGTGTGGCTGCTGTTTTAACAAGCTGAAATTCACTGCGTTGTTGTCGCAGTGAATTGTTGTATTGATTGTTCCGACCAGAGCTCATCGTTTGATTGAGTTGCTTGATAGTATGAGTCAACTTTTCAATACTATCGTTATTGAGTTCTGATTGGTTTTGTATTTGCTTTAGTGGACGTGTAGCTTCATCCACAATTTGTAATACAGCACTTAAATTAAGTTGGCTCATGACTATCCTTAGTCTTGCTCGGCTTGTGTGCGAATCCTTGCACGTTCATGCCATTGCATTAGTTCCTGAAGGTCAAGTTGATCTACAGGAACAGGCATCCAATAAAACGTTACTGCTAAATCGGCGATTACATCGTCGACGGAAGTTGGGATTTTTGTTTTGCACTCAGCAAAAAATTTGTCACTTCCAGTGTGAGTGCTGTTAAGTCAGACACTTCGAGATTGTTAAGCTCGGTTTCATTTAGTGATGGGTGGGTGATACGTGGTAAAAGTTTAAATAGAGTGTCCACATCCCATTGCAATACAGATTGAAGGCTTAGACCTCGCAGCGTTCCAGATAGCGGTTTAATGATTGAAACAGATGTGATGATTGTGCCAGCACGGTCAATCGGTTGATCTAGTGTTACTGAACGATGATTTGGGTTTTCGATCGCTCGTGCGTTTTCGATTTGAGTTTTTGTCTTTTCCATTTTTCTATCCTTAGAAAAAAAATAAAGTAAAAGTTGGCTTGTGATTACAAGCCAAGTAAGTTTTTGAGTTGTTGACCTAAGTCATTATCGCCAAATCGTTCAATGCCATTGATGAAATCGAGTTCACAAGTAACTTGACCATCGACTTCGAGACGATAATAGCTGACTCCATATTTAATTTTATGTTCAGTTTTTTCGCCATTTTTGGTATTGCCTGGATCAAACTCATGCGCATTTCCTCGCATGTAAATCTCTACATTTTGTTTTGTGCACGTATCTTGTCGTTCGTAGATACCAACAAATCGAATCGGCAGATCTGAAGCACCACAAATCCCCAGTTGGCTATACTGAAGTGGATCGAAACCAGCGTATGTGATTTCACATTCCATTTTTTCATAGCCTAGTGTTAAGGCAACATCACCGATCATGCCAGCAGCACGGTGGTCTTCAGTTTTCTTTGTAATTTTTGGCAGTGTTACTTCTGAAGCAATACCAGCCCAAGATACTGAATTTGTAAAGACGTTAAAGTTATAAAGCGTACGTGGTAGCATTTATGCAGCCTCCTCAATGCCCGAACCAGTGATTAATTTACTGAAATCAATCATAAAACGGCCTGTAATACGTTGATTCAATTTTAAGTTCTCCAAAGGTGGAATCGGCGTGTAGTCATAGTCAATGCACAGCATTCCGTTCATTAAACTTTCAGTAGGGTTTAATGATGGATCGAACCAAACAGATCCGCCCATTAAACGACGTTCTTTACCTGTTGAGAGTCGACGTAAGAATGCATCGATTGAATCGATGATGTCTTTTGCCAAAAATGGTGTAAGCACTTGATCAATAAAAGGGAAGCATGCTTCGATGATGCTATCTTTAATCACTTGAGCTGTACGAACGAAAACTTCAAAAGCAAAATTTGGGTCTGCTGAAGGAGTACGGTTGCCCCAGAAGCGGATACCGTTATGTTGGATCATCGTCGTGATTTCATGACTATTTAGATATCCAGCATCTGTATCTGGATCTTCTAAATCCCATGTGACAACTTGGCTAATACCAGTTGGGCCGATAAGAACAACGTTTGAAATTGATTTATGCCAACCGATTGTTTTATCAAGATGGGCACGGGTTGCAGCTGCTACAGCAGCAGCATTTAGGATGCCATCTCCATAAATTGGCTTTGGTGTAACTTCAGGCATAAGCCTTCTCCTTGTTACTAATTAGATCTAAATGATCATTCCATTTGAGTACAAGTTAGCGATTTGTGCATCTGTTAGTGCATAGTCGAAAACTGACATATCAGACATATAACCACGCAATCCATAGCTGCTATAGTCATTTGACATTGGGAAAAAGAAACCTTCACCAACTTGTTCTGGCGATGATTCACCATGAACTGTATTCACCACACCATTAACTGTTAGCGAGTATGTGTTTTCATCAGCATTTTTCCGCCAAACAATAAAATTAGATTTTCCAACCATTTGTCCAAAATTTTCGGAAAAAGTTTGATTCTCACTTTCTGGTGAGTGCGCTAGTAGTGGGTCATTTCCGTACGCGATCAATCTAAAGTTGTTGTAACCCATTGTTGAGTTTAATACGTATGTAACTAGCCAGTTATATTGCTTTGCACTTATTGGTTTACACCAAAATGCGATTGTACAAGACTTACCATTACCAGCTAATTTTCGAAAGGTATCGCCTGCAACTGTATCACTTACATAGCATTGAGCTGTTCCTGATGCTGAACTTAGATTAAAACCTAATCCACCTTTTGAACCTTTTCTTAAAATGTCGCCTCGATAGTTGATTAATGATGTTTTTTGAATCTCTCCATTAAGAACTGAACCTGAAGAATCATTAAGAACTGAACCTTCAGTTTCATCCATCAAGTAATAAGCGACAGGATTTAATGCAAGAACTGCTGGTGTATATAGATCCTGATCAATTGAAGCTAAACAGAATGTTAAGCTTCCATCATTATGTTCTAGGAATGTTGGGTTCTCTTCAGTATTTGCAGTAAAACTTGTAGCAGAAACAGGAACCAATTTTATTCGATGAGGAATATTATCAATATTCTGAATAGTCATGACCCCATCATAGTCACCAGTTAGCTTGCTGCCGTATTGGGTCAAAACTTGACTTAAAGCAGGACCAATACTCCCAGTCGCTACAGGTATCTCCATATCATCAACAAAAATGTTCCAGTTACCTGCGATGTAACTAAAATTCATTACGTTTGTTGCCCCCTCACAGCTTATAGCCATGGGGGGAATTACTCCCCCGAGTCTTCAACTCCAAGCAATACATTGCCACTAATTAGTTCAGGGTAAAGAATCATTAATTCACGTTCACCCAAAGAGTCACGATAAGCTACAGCTGCTTCCTTCGTTGCAAGAATGTTTCCATTTGCATCACGTGGGGTTACATAGCTAAAGCCACGCAACTTTTTATTCACTGAAATTAATGCTTGAACTACATCTGGCGTTTCGACATCTGGAGCAATGTTAATTTTTGGCGTAATGCCAAGAATAGACTTCGCTGTTAAAAGTGCTTGAATGCCTGTACGTTGACCTGAAGGCAGTGTGCTGCCAATAACTTTACTATCATCTAATGAGATTTCATCGCCATCAATTGTGAATGGATCTGGAATACGAACAACGACAACAGTTGTATTGACGATCGCTTGAAAAGTCTCAAGAGTTCGACGTAAATTCCCCTCATATCCAGCTTTTGCAATTCCAGCATTCATATTACCGAGACGAACTGGTGTATTCGCTGGGAAAAAGTCTGGATCTGCATCATCTGCAAATGCGACTAAACCGATGACTGCAGTCGCAGTCTCTTTTACATATACAAGTCCTGAACTTGGTTCATTTCCTGTTACACCGTGATGAAATGTCATATTCAATCCTTTGAACTAACAGTTAAAAATTATCGCTTAACATAAATTTTGTGTATGCCATCGATGCTTCCAGCGGGAAACGGAGAGCCATGCGTTTTGGTTACTGCCGATAAATAGTAAGCGACTTGATAAATAATGGTTTCGTTACTCGCTGCTTCGATGGTTCGCATCGAGAAAGGAATTTGAGTAACGATATTGCCTGTCGCATCAATATCACCTCGCACGACTGAAGACGTTGAAACCACATAATCACTTGGCGTTTCAATCGTCTGTTTACCGACTTCAATCGCAATCCAAAGCTCAGTGTTAGGATGATCAGCAAACAAAGCACGATGGTAATGTGGGACGTGATTTTCAGGTGTAGCAAAGGTTGTATCCGAGTTGAGTGCGATATAAAGCGCGGTGTCACCATTTAAGTATGACCACTCAGAAGCTGGGAAAGTAGAATAATCAATTGGTGTTTCTGTTGAGACAGAACCATTCTCTGATGAATTGGCTGCATTAACAGAAGACTGATATCCGACAGGGCTAAAGGTTTTCACACGATCATCAACATAAACTGAACCACGATATTCGGCATAACTATCATTCCACGGTTTACCGTGAATGCGGACTTGTGCATAGTCTCCTTTACGCAAATAAAAAATGTGTTTTACATATTCAGCGAAACTAGTGTCATGACGTTCCCAAATCAAAGTCTCAGCGATCATTACGTCATTTTTATCGAAGATGCGTAACTCTAAATAACCATCACCCTCAGGTTGACAATAAATTGCTAGGAGGAAATATCCATAAGCTCTAAAGGGTTTAAAGGTTGCCGTTTCGTCATGCACGTTCCACCAACGTATGCTTTTGTTAAACATCGAGTTGGCGCCTGATTCACCATTCCAACCAAAAACACAATTTTTATCATCAATAGCCGTGTTTGCACTGGCTGACATGGGGAGGTCTACGCCAAAAGTTGATGCTAAAAGGTATTGAGGATGTGGGTTGGCAGCAGTTGCATGCTGTAAGAGTAAACCCAATAAATAATTTATAGATTCATCAAGCACGATATCAGTTGCATATTGCGGATGTGGATCTGCTGCTGAGGTATGTAGTGTGATTTGCTCAAGTACCCAGCTCTGACTAGCCGATACTGGATTTATTGCTTGAACTAAAACTTGGCTGCCCTGGTCTGGTTGAATAACAATAATGTACTGAATCTCACCAGCTGCTCCTTCAGCTAATTGTGGTTTATAACCACCATGATAATTTCCAATATAGACAAGCTTGCCTGTTGAGTCAGTTAAACCAATTTCATGAACATTAAAACCACCAACGTTATTGCCAACAAGCACACGTACTTCAACTTTAGTACCGACTCTTTGAACACTTTGAATAGCTACTGCTGCTCGCTGGTTAATTAGAGCTGTTCGGCTTTTGTTTGAAATAGGGTCATAAGGTGAGCCATTGGCATCGCCCATGACGAAACCTGAAAGCGTAATGCTTTCAGTCGCATGGGCTTCAGCGATGAGCGATAAGCCGTAATCTGTAGGTGTTACATAATATACGGCTGCCATTTATTGCATACCTTGTGCTTTAACATCTAATTGAGCATTGAATTGGGTCGTTGTATCAGCAAAGGCAATTTCAAGCCAAATCCGCGAAAATTGACCTTCATAACCATAACTAGAAAAATCAGCATCTTGTGTTAATACGATTTGACCTTCTTTGATAATGCTTAAATTGACGACAGATGCAGAAACTTTGGTGATTGAAGCTGTATAGCCTGTACCTAAAGTTGTGATACTAGTTTGAGCACCTAATGAGCGACCACTAAATAAAATAACGCTATCATTATTTTGAAAATGAAAAATAGTTGCACTATCGTCACTCCAACTTCCGACTCGTTGACCATAGTCAGCACAAAGCATAAGTCGAGTTAAACCAACTAAAGCCAGATTAATGTCGATCGAAACTGTTTCACCGATATTTAATGTACGAGATACAAATAGTGATGGAATGGATTCAACAGGGGTTTGGTTTGGCTGTTCAATCAAACCGCCTGTGTAAGTGAGTACGCCATCGTTGAGCGTTGCATTTGTCAGTGTCCAGCCGTTACTTGGTTGATTACCATCAACGGCTAAATCAAAAAAATTAGTAGTACTCTCAAGCATTGGAATACCAAAAATCGAACCAATATTCATGATCACTGGTTTATTGGCTTCAAGATTCACCAACTTCGCTGGGTAATTTGAGTATTCAATAGAAATACTTTGATTAATCGTTGAAGCAAGAATCAATTTTAATGAATTATGTTCTTGTGAAATATTACTAATATTTGGTTTGAACTTCAGACCACTTCGCTCAAGCCCATCATTGAGTAATACAACTGTTGCAGATGCGATCGTATGATCATGTTCATTGCTTAGAACGAGATCCGTTGGATTGTGATGTACACACACAAGTGTGTGCGGTTGAAATGATCCAATTTGAACAATTTTTTCTTCAGTATTTGCAAATTGATCAATTAGAGATTGCATTGCTGTCATATTAATATTCCTTATTAATTATTGACTTGTTAATAAAACTTGTTCGCCAGTTATAACTGCACCAGCGATGATGAAATTGCCTGTTGTTTTTACATTTGCATTGACACCATAAAGATCGCGCTGCGACTTAGTTGAGTCGACTGCTGTATGGAGCTGGGCAAGTTGATCGATACTTATGATCGTGGTTTCAGAAACATTAATGACGAATGTATATGGCTGTCCTTTTGGTGTTTGTTGATGCCAAGCAACAATTTCATAATCAGAAATGACAGTATTGATTAATGCTTTTAACGATGCTCTTGTGCCACGCTGCGCATTAAAAATCTTTGCATCTTGAATGGCTTTTCGCTTTTGTTGTTCTGTCCAGTTTGGCTGCCAATACTCGACTCTGTGTTCCCATGCAAGCCACGGCAAATGTGATTCTGGGCAATCGCTGAAGCGATTTAGCTCAATAAATGGAACAGCTAATGTTTCAACTCGAGCAGAACTGTATTCAAGGCTTTTTTCAAGCTTGGTCGAATTCGGTGGCAGTAAGCTAGACATCTCTAAACTCCGCTGCTTGGATATTTCGACTTACACAACGCCCATAACGGCTATTTGGAATGACAATATCCTGAAGAGGGGAGTCTAAAATTACTCGTTGAACACCAGCTTGATGTAGTGCCCCATAAATTCCGCTGCGTGTCACATCGAAGCCGTTATAGCTGACTTGCTCTAGATATTTATTGAGCTGCTTATTTGACTCAGCTAGTACAACAGCAGAGTCTGGACCCGAAAATAAAACGAGTGTCGCATTGATACTGAAGTCGAATGGCTCAGATGCTTTTACTAAAACTTCATCTGTTGCTGGTCGTTTTGTTTCTGGATCTAATGCAGCATCAACTTGATTTAACAAGGCTTGCGGTGCAATTACAGATGAATGACTTTGTACCCAAACTTCGACTTGACCAGCATTGTTTGTAATTAAGCTGATATCTCTTACATCACCATCCGCAGAAAGGGCCCAGTATTGATATGCGCCTGTTGATCCAGCAGCAGCTCGTTCTGGTGCTAATTGCACACGACGACGAAGCGCATCATCTGATTCATAAATAGCTTCGGTGGGAGGTACAACATTTGAATTTGCTGGCTGTATAAGTAGACGATAGACATCGCGATTAGCAGCCAAATGATCCAAATCAGAACCAACCGCATAAGCAAGTGTAAGTGCTTTTGCTTTTGAATTAATTTCATGTGTTTTCAGTAAAATACGATATGCGAACGTTTCAAGCAGCTTCACCACTGGTTCACTTTCAAGATTGATCGTTTCAGCCATTGCTGGATAACGTTCTAAAAAGTCAGCTTTGCATAACGCAAGTTCGGCTTCAAAATCCAAAGCTTGCAATACATTCGGGTATGGCAAATTTGATAAATCGACGCGAGTAATATTGCTCATGCAGCTGCTCTCAATTCAAAGCGATCAACATAGTTAATGACACGCTGATTAAATGTTGTTGTGCCGACGAGTTCGAGTTCCCAAATACCCACATCTTCAAACTTTATAATTTGAATTTTAGAAATTTTTACTCTTGGTTCAAATCGAATCAAAGCTGTAGCCGTTGCACTAAACAAACGAACCTTTGTTGCTTCATTACAGGGCTGATCAATTAAGTCTGGAACGATTGAGCCGTAATTTCGTCTGCAAATCCTTGTGCCGACGAGTGTGGTCAAAATGTCTTGAATTGATTGTCTGATGTGTAAAAGGTAGGGCGTAGCATCATCGATGCTGCGCCCTGTCGTGCGTGACATCCCTATCATTGTGGTACTCCACTAACTTCGTTACCACTACGAATTCCCGATGTTTTGTGATTTTTCAAACTGATACTGCCAGCTTTGACATCCTTGTCAGAGCTAATCTCATCCTGAGCACGTACCTTGCCTGTAAATTCAACTTCTTCAACATCGAAAGTGAGTTTTTTTAGTTTGAATGTTGCTTCCCCAGTCTGTTGATCAATCAAAAGTGAACCAGCAGGGAAGTCCACAATAATTTCATCTTCAGTACCAGATATGCCATCGTAATCAGTTGGAATTGCAATAATGGGAACTGCATTTCCTAAATTTCCTGACTCGGAAATAATGGCAAACTGCTCGCCCTTAGATGGGCATCTCCAAATTTTCAGAGCACCCCAAGCAAGCGCAGGAATTTTCACCCAGTCCGTTTGATTTTCGCCTATCTCTAAACGCATTTTTTTATTTGCAGCATCAACTTCGAGAACAGTCCCTGTACTCGCTACATTGTTTAGCAAACGTGCATTTTCGGAATCTGACATATTCAAAAATCAAAAAAAAACCCATGAAAATGATCATGGGCTTTTTGAAAAAATATTTCTAATGTCCAAAGTCCGAATAGAACGTATTCGGACTACTTAGGTGCAAAGTTGGTAATGATCAGTTCATTACCCAATTGCTCATTTGTTGAAGTCGCATTTACAGACCAGCGGATTTTCTTTTCAATGAAATAAAAGTCTGCAAAAATTTCTCTGACCTGAGGTACATCATTCAAGCTGAGAATAAATTTTCCTTCAATGTTCTTTAAAATGTCACGAAGTTTGATGAAATCATCACGACTGAAAATGTCATTACCATAATATTTTTCACACTGATAATAGGGTGGATCTAAATAAAACAGCATGTCTTTATGATCTTTTTGTAAGATCAAATGATCATATGATAGATTTTCGATCGTAACTCGTTGCAAACGCTGATGAATCGTTTGTAAAAACTCTCGAAGATCTTCTCCAAGTTTTAGATTACCTGGTCTGATCGTATGGGAGCTAAAACTTGGGTTATGAATACGTGCACCATAACAGGTTCGCAATAAATAATAAAAGCGAGCTGCTCGTTGAATGTCAGTCAGTGATTTCGATTCTTCAGATCTTGCACGTAAAAACTCATCTCGACAAATCAATTGCGTTTCAAATTCTTTCACCAAAGCATCGGGATGATATTTGAAAACACGGTATAAGTTGATTAGATCGCCATTAATATCATTAATAGTTTCACCGTAACTCGGTGTCTTCTTAAATAATACCCACGCTGCTCCAGCGAAAACTTCGCAATAATATCGATGTTCGGGCATAAGTTCGATAATGGTACGAGCCAATTGTGATTTACCGCCAAGCCAGCCACTGAATGAGCGTCCAGATGGGTTATAAGTGACATTGCTTTCGTTCTGGTTGTTTACCTTTGCTGCTGACATTTACTGTCTCCGTTTGCAGCTCTTGGCTGTCTGACCTGACGCTCGAGGCGTTCCAGTGATTTAGCACCTTACATCGAGGGCATTTAATAATAATTGTTATAGGTTTATCTTCAACTTGTGCGAGTAGTCTTCCGCATGTGCATCTAAAATCTCGCATTATTTTTTACTCATAAAATCAAGGATAGTGGTTTTGATCCAGCTCACGTCATCATCACTGAAACCAACAAGTTCTCGTTTTGCGTAAGCTACAGGTTTTGCAATCGGTGATGGTCGTCGAGTGAGTGCGTACTGGTGGATTCGTGCAATCTTGGCAGTACGGTGTGCAAAACCAACTGCTGCATGATCTTTTGAATAATCTGTTTTTATATATGCATTGATTCGCTGGAACATAGCTCCAGTTCTGCGGATATTCCCGATCTGATCACGTTTACGAGGAATGAATTTTGTACCATCTGGATTTTGTTGTTGTTTTATACGGTCACGCATACGTGTTCGTAAGCCTTGTGCTATGACTCGCATCAGCATTCGCATTTCTGTTGAGCTGAGGGATAATGCAAGACTATCTAACCAATGGTTTAAGGCTGAAAAATTCATTTTTCCACAAATCCATGCTGATCATCCCAAACAGGTGTTGGGCATATTGAATATGTTTCTGGTGTTACGTTTAATTTCTCTCTTTGCGGAAAGTCAATTTCAAGATCGAATGTGTTTGTATCAATAACTTCGCTGCTGAAACTTAGTTCAATTTCATTTATTTGGGTTGTATCAAGGTGTCGATTGTTTTCTCTGAGCCAGTTTTTAATTAAGGCAAGTATGAGAATTGGATCTATACGACAATCAAGAAATAATAGCCGAGCTGTATAGTTTAAATAGCCACCAACATAGCTGCCGTTGATAATAAAAATATGTATTTTATCGTCAGTCAAAATAGGCTGTTTGTCTGTAATATAACTTTTTAGCTCGGCTAGTTTTTTCATGCGTCATATCCTTAAATGACTACACGATTGGCAATCCAACCGAAAAAGAATTGTTCTTGGGATGGATTGCGTTCACAGATTTCAATGTAGCGGTTACCTTGCAAAATATTCAGAACTTTGCAGATCGTAGCTGTACCTTCTGTACCACGTTTATTTAAGTAGGTGCGTAATGCAGCCAGAGTCGCTTCACCATAAATTCCATCAATGGTCAAATCAGCCCATCCGCCTTTACCTTGATTATTTAAAAGATTGAGCGCACGTTGTAACAATGGCTTTGCAAAGCCAACGCCACAATTTACACCTGTATCTAACAATTCTTCAGCCACTTCTGGTGAAATATTATTGATTTGATCAAATCGTGGATTGAGCCAATAAATTTTTTTATAGATCTGTTCAGCAAGAGTACGTGGTAAATCTTGCATAGATCCTTTATAGCCGAATGAACGAGCGACTGATTCTGTAATACCGTATTTTGTAGCACCACCACGATCTGCTGGATTATTGACATAACCACCTTCACGATCAATCAAATCTGCGAGAAGCTTATCTATATTCATGACTCATCCTTGTCATTTTGATAATTTGATCCAAAAGTCTGATCATATTTTTCAGAAAACTTCTGATCGACCCATTTTGTGCCTTTAAATCCGATGACACCGCCTAAAAAAATGCCAACTTCATTGGGCAAATTTATCCAGGATAAACTGCTTGAAATCGCAATCGTCAGAAGTCCACAAATAATGGCTTCCAGCCAATCGACCTTTCCATATTTTTTTGCTGTACGAAAAACTGCGATAAGTACAGTCAAAATAAAGCTGGCAAAGATCCACCAGTAACTCATGAGAATGGTATACAACCACTCAAAAAATGTTTGGTTTTTCCACGGCATAGATATTCCTTTATCTAGTCCCAAAGTTTTAGGGTTTCGTTCGTTGCTGCCTTGATATAGTCGGGCAATAAGACTTGTTGATGGGTTGCTAAAATTACATGGTGTAAACGTGGATTGAGTTCCATGATTTCAGGTAAATAGAGTGCAGATTTATCGCCATATTCACGATATGCAACAGTATCAAGTGTGTCGTTCTGCATTGCTTTGACGATCCGTGTCATAGCAATCTCACTCGGTTACGTTTGCGATTTGTCAAATCAGCAATCGCATAATTCACATTGCGACGAAGACTCGTTACCTTATCCAGACCATTTTCGCCACGTATTTGACCTGTAGAACTTGTATCAAAGTCTTTATTATCTTCAGCGATCACAGCAGCAGCTTCATTACAAACAGCACGTTTATAAAATCGTGTTTGGTCTACAGTTAAAGGTGCAACGAGGTAATGTTTACCGATTAATTGGTTATTGACCGTGTCCATTGCAGCTTCGATGTTTGAAGCTAATAATTCATTGCCTTTTGATGCATCTAGACGTACTTCGCTGAGTAGTTCAGTCACACTAATGCTTGGATAGCCTTCACGTGGGTTTTGAACTACGGTTTCAGACAATGAATTATTGAGCAGCATAGTTCACCTATTCGCTTGAAGTTGGTGAGCTATCAGATGATGAACCATCTGTTGAATGCGTATCCATAACATTGGGAGCGGTGGACACAGGAGTCGTCGCATCAACCGAAGTTGTTGTTACGTCCTGTGAGTCGCTCGGTTTGTCGTGGGACGACTCGGTTGTATTACGTTTAAGTAGACGCTCCAGTTGTTCGATATTTTTCTTAACACCTGATTTGTCATGCAAACGTAATGCATTTTTAAATGCTTCTAAAGCTTCGGCTGGTCGAGATTCTGAAATGGCTAGACCAAATGCTTTGTAAATTTTGGCATGTGCTTCATTTACAATATCTTCACCACGAACCAGCTCAGTAATGGATTCTAGAACTGATGCATTTTCTACGCCAAGCTCTACATCTTTAATGCAAGCTTCAGCGACATTTTCTGCAAGTACTTCAGCGACGGTGCGTTTGAATTTTTCAGGCATAACCATGCCATTCAAAATTCCATGCTGACCAATTTGAAGTGCTAGTTTGAAATTGTCAGTATCAATAGCCCATGCCATTAAATACATCAATGCAGTATTTTGCTCGGCTGGTGATTGAGCCAGTGAAGCATCAATAAAACCCTGAAATTCAGGAAGCCACAGCTTCTTGAATTCCACTTTTTTATCAACAGCACGAATATTGCTAAGTTGATCTAAATAGCTTTGCAATCGAAGTTCAATATTCTGTTCAATAATTGAAACAGAGCCATCCGTATTCTGCTGAACAAGTGATTCAACAGTTTGATCAGAACCTGAAGCGAGATCCACGGCAATTTGCTGTTGAGATTTTTTAAAAAGATGTGAAGGACGTTGAGCTTCACGTTCTCGCTGAGCTTTCAACACCAATTGTTTTTCACGGTGTTGGCGCATATTCAAACCAATATCACGACCCATTAGGCTTGTACCTCAATATTTTCTAACAATACGCAGAGGTCGTAATCTTCAACGACATAATCTTCATTAATCGATTGATAGTCGACATCACGATCCCAAGCTGGTTCTACAACAATGCTACGCACCAATGTTCCTGATTGGAGGTAAATAGATAAATTCTTTAATGTTGTGATAAAGATGGTATTTTCAGGAAATTGCGGTGGTAAAACTGGTTGCAAGGTACCCAAAATTTGATTTGCGTAAATTGTACGTGCAGCAATTTGTTCTGTAGGATCTTGTGTGCGATCGAGAAGAGGTAAGTATTTCTCAGCAATAACACCACTACCAGTAATCGCGACTAAATCTTTGCGTCGACGATATTGAGGTGCAATAAACGTTTGAATGGCAGTTTCAACTAAGCCATCTAATGTCTTGTATTCACCATTTGGACCGACAGTAATTTTATGACCACCATTCCCATCTGGCGTGATACCTGAATAAACTTGTTCAGGAGCAACTTCACGGATGCGTTGCAACCAACCACGTTTTACATCCTGTAAGAGTGGAAAAGCTTCACGATCTGAATTGGCTGCTCGATAAATACCATTAAAGCCGATAGTAATCTTGTCTAGAGCAATCGCATTTGTGACCATTACAGCAAGATTCTTTTTAAATTCGGGACGGTGGCGCCATGCATTTAGTAGTGACCATTTATACGCAACATCATAGTTCGTTTGCGTACACAAATAAGAATCTAGATGTTTTGTTTCACCAACAGAAATTGGACGTCGAGGTCCTGTTCGAGTATCGGTTGTGCTTGCAATGGTTGTACCAACGCCCATTCCAATTTTTTCACCAGCTTGATTATCGACTGGATAAATATTGATTTGACGAAGGAAGTCATCGCTTTCTTGATAAGCTGCAATGATGCGTTGTTCAACAGCAGGGATAACCGTGAAATTTTCACGAACATTCGGAACGCCATTTAAACCAGCAATATCATTTTGATATTGAGTGAATATTGCTTTCGTTAATGCGTTTAATACAACTCGTGCCATGTTAATTAAGTCCTTTTATTTCATTGCGTTTGTTACTAATTTTCATCCTGAAAAGTTAGTAAGGTGTAGCACCACCTTGAACATTACCTGGTGCAGGAGGAGGTGTATTGACTGGCGTTGTTGAAAGCGTTTGTAACGACTGTTGCAGGGTATTGAGCTGTTGTTGTAATGGTTGTAATGCTTGATTAAATGCATCAGCTGGATTAGAAAAATTTTGAGGTTCTGGTGGTGTTGATGGCGGAACAGCTGGAGCTGGAGCAGGACTTGGAACAGTTGCTGGGGGTTGCGCAGTATGGGTAGAAAGACCATCTAGTTTTTGCGTAATTTCGACTTTAAATTCTGCAAACCCATTAGCAAGATCTGTAACTGCCTTTAATGCAACAAGAACACCTTGAGCAACTGTATCATCTTGTGTTTCAACTGGTTTCGGTTTAGGCGACATCAGTTCCTTAATTTGCTGCAAGAGTCCTTTATTTTCATCTTGCGTATTTTGTTCACTCATGAAGATTTCCTTATCTGGTGAGGTTTTTACGACATTTTTGTTTGCTGAAAATTTGATTGCTTCAGTATTGAGACAGTTAGGATCATCCGTAAGTCCTAAACCAACTTGATACGCTTTGCCAGAATTAGCAAAGTTTCGATAGAACTCGATTGATGGGTAAATTTTCTGACCAGCTTTGTTCAGTGAAATAAGATTCGGGAGAGCTGAAATTGTGTTGTATAAACACATCAATCCGTTCTCTTCAACTGCTTCCACGCTGATGATGTCACCGTAAGCATTAAAAGGAGGTTCTGGAGACCAACCTTTAATATGCTCAACATTGATGCGCCCACCGTAGTATTCAATATTGTAGGTTGATGCCATTTCAAGTAATTCTTGGCGTTCTAAAGGGCGACCATCAACGGTTTGTCCTTCTCTTGCAACTCTGAAACGTTTTTCAACACGGCCTTCGCCTGGTAAAGCAGTCATCTTTACTCCATTAAATTCTGAGTGCTTTGAATAGGCTTTAAGTTTGATGTTTTGGTGAAAGGCTTTGCAAATGTCAAAAGTCCGAATAGAACATATTCGGACTTCATACTTTAGTTAGAAAACTAGCATTAACGTTTAATAACGTTATGGAAACACTATTAAGTCCCACGGATGGGGCACCCTCATTTTTTGATGCAATGACATCACGCCAGAAAGGGCGACTTTTGTTCGCTCAAGGCTTATCTGTCTCCGAAATTTCTACTTATATTAGCGAAAAGCGATCAACTGTTGAAAGTTGGAAACAACGAGATGGTTGGGAAAAAGCAGATATTTTCGATGATGTAACTCTTGGGTTACGTGCTCGCTTTCTTACGTTAATTTTTAAAGAGAACAAAAGCAATGCTAATTATAAGGAAATGGACTTCCTTATGCGAATGCTTGAGCGATCTGCAAAGATTGAACGTTATCGGTCGGGTGAAGGTAATGAAGTTGATCTGAATCCGAAATTGGCAAATCGTAACAAAGATGCCAAATCACGTAAAAAGAAACTGAAGAACCAAATCACACAAGAACAATTCGAGATCCTCGAAAATACATTCAAAGAGATTTTCTTTGACTTCCAGCATGAATGGGGCAACACGATTGAAAAATCGGAAGCTGAAATATTTATGATGTTGAAGTCACGACAGATTGGTGCAACTTTCTATTTTGCTTTATGGGCATTAATCGACTTATTAAAAACTGGTAAAAACAAGATTTTCTTATCAGCGTCAAAAGCTCAAGCATTCCAGTTTATCGAATATATCCGTGCTTTTGTTCTTGAAACTATCGAGCTTGAATTAACTGGTGATCCGATTGTAATTAACGGCCCACAAGGTCAAGCGACAATTTATTATTTGGGGACAAATGCTCTAACTGCACAAGGCCGTCATGGTGATGTTGTCATTGATGAGTTTTTCTGGATTCGTAAGTTTGCAACTTTCCAAAAGGTTGCTGGAGCGATGGCATCTCAGAAAATGTATAAAGAAATATACATTTCAACGCCCTCGAGCATTCTGCATGATGCTTATGCATTCTGGGCTGGAACAGATGGTAATCGGAAAAATAGAGTTGAAATTGATGTTAGTCATTCTGCACTAAAACGACCTCAGGTATGTCCTGATGGCAAGATCCGCCAAATCGTGACGCTAACTGATGCAGAAAATGCAGGATATGACCGGTTCAATCGTGAAGCATTGAAACGCAGATATCCTGATGATGAATTCCAGAATTTGTTTGAATGCCAGTTTATTGATGACACTGGATCATACTTTCCGATGTCAATCGTTGAAACAAACATGGTTGATTCTTGGAATGTCTGGAAAGATTTTTATCCATTCCAACCTAAGCCATATGAGGGTGAAGTCTGGTTAGGTTATGACCCTTCGTTCACTGGTGACAATGCAGCACTGGCAGTTATTGCTCCACCGAAAACATCTTTAAGTCCGTATCGTATTCTTGAAATACATCAATTCAAAGGTTTAAAAGCCAGTGAACAGGCATTAAAAATCAAGAAGATTTGCGAGCGTTATAATGTGGTGTTTATTGGTATCGATAATACAGGGAATGGTATTTCTGTTGCAGAACATGTCTCAAATTTCTTCCCTAGTCTAAAACGACTTAACTATAACCCTGAACTAAAAATCAGAATGGGACTACGTGCTAAGGAACTGCTAGAAAGAAGACGATTGCAATTTGATGCTGGAAAATTAGTAATTGCTAAATCTTTTTTATCAATTAAGAAAGCTCTTACAAGTGGGCAAGGTCATAAAACACTTGTGACAACTCGATCAGCCGAAACAGGTCATGGAGACATTGCTTGGGCAATCATGAATGGACTCGAAAAAGCACCGATTATTGACATCACAGATGTGAATATCAGTAAAGCTAAGAAAACAAGGATCAAGGTATATCAATCATGAATCTACCAAGTTTAATTAAACAGCCACTCCAGAAAATTGGGTTCTTTCAAGATCGAACACCAGTCAATATAGAGCCTCCAAATAGAAAAATTATCATGGGTAATTTTGGAGATCCTGAGCCTGTATTAGATGGTCAAACTTTATTTCAGTACGGCCATTGTCCCCAGTGGCAAGAATGGTATGAGCTTCCATATGATATTGAAGCAACATCAAGACTGTTCAGAGCTACAAGTCATCACACCAGTGCTTTGATTGTTAAGCGTAATATTTTAAGCAGTACTTTCATTCCACACCCATTATTGAGTCGACAGCAGTTTAATGCTTTGGCGTTGAACTTATTACTTTATGCAAACACTTATGCTCATCTAGAACGAAATAGATTTAACGGAATAATTAAGATTACAGCACGACCTACTTTAGCAATGCGTCGAGGTCTTGATCTCAACCGTTACTTCCAAGTTACACAGTATATTAATAAGCAATTTGAATTTGCTCCCGAAGATATTATTCATATTTATGAGCCAGACACACAACAAGAAGTTTATGGAGTTCCAGACTATTTAAGTTCAGTGAATGCAATTTTGCTGAATGAAGCTGCCACTCTATTTCGTCGTCGTTATTATAAAAATGGTGCTCATGCTGGTTTTATTCTACATATGACAGATGCTTTACAGACTCAAGAAGATGTGGACGATCTGGAATATGCAATGGAAAATTCAAAAGGAGCAGGGAATTTTAGGAATTTATTACTCTATACACCTGGTGGAAATAAAGATGGTGTAAAAGTGATTCCGATTGCTGAAGTTGCTGCTAAAGATGAATTTTATAATATCAAGATTGCAAGCCGTGATGATCAACTTGCAGGGCATCGAACGCCACCACAATTAATTGGGGTAGTACCTCAAAATGCTGGTGGGTTTGGTGATATTGAAAAGGCAGCAAAGGTTTTTTATTACAACGAGATCCTGTATTACCAAAACATGCTGAAGTCAATTAATGATCGAGTTGGCTTTGAAGTAGTTAAGTTTGATGATTATGCTTTGATTGATACACTGAAGAATCCAGCTTAAGCTGGATTTTTTTTAAGTATTTTGCCTATATTACACATGGAGTTTGGACATCCAATTATAGCATTAATTTATCCTATCTATTTAATTTTATTGTATTAATTGCATATCAAAAAGAAACTAATCCCTAATCCCTAATCCCTAATCCCTAATCCCTAATCCCTAATCCCTAATCCCTAATCCCTAATCCCAAGCTACTAGGCTGAAGCACTGATCACTAAGTCTTAAGCGTTGAAGTTTTCAAATAAAGCACTGGTCTGGTCACTGTGCGCGCGCAATTGTCTCCACGCCACACCTGCCCACTAAATATAGCAAAACAGATGCAATTGCATCACTACCTGAAAGGGAGACGTGCTGTGGCTTAGATGCGGAAAATAACTCAACAGAAGTGATGCAGTTTGATGCGCACTGATGCAGAGAAATCATCATATCAGTACTACGAGTCCAAACTTGGGAATCAAAGTCATAATATTGAATAAAAAATACTCACAAAAAGAATGGATTTATTGAAAAGAATCAAAAAATGGATTTAGGTTACACACCCTTATTTTACTCATATTTTTTAATTAAGTTTTTGATATTTATATATTTAATTTATAACCTTTTATTGGTTACATGAGGTTATGAAAGTTATAAAAACCCTATAATCTCTTTATAAAACATTAGCTTATGAGGTTATGCCTTGTAACCTTTTTTTTAGGTTACATGTAACCAATAAATAACCTTTATGTAACCTTTTAAAAGTCAATATTTCTTATTAATTTATAGATAGTTAGGTATATATATTAAATTTCATAACCTTTGTAACCTAGTTCTAAATGATACTTCAACTTTGAAACGCCTGTCATTTTTCCCCCTATTTTGATAGTATTGCCAACGCATCAAGTATCCTTAAATTAACTGTAATTATATAGGCACTCACATAGACCCACACAAAAAACTATAGCTTGTTGTTTTATAAGAATTTTGAAGTGCAGACCCTCGGGACCAAGATTCAAAAACCCCAAGCTAGTACTAAAGGCTTGGGGTTTTTTAATGCTTATAATTTTTTAATTAAAAATTATGTTATTAACAATAAAGGATAACAAAGAGTTAAATCTTAGATTTCATATTAGAAGCATTTATAATTTTGAATTCTTTAGATATTCTAAATCATAATTGTTTCTAAAGCGTTTAATGTTGATTCTTGGCTTCTTTAAAAAGGAATATTGGCGGCACTTATTATTGGAATTTTCGTAACTTTTATTTCAGGAATATTATTTTTGAGCGTGGATGCATTGATTGAGATTTATGATGACTTATAACTACAGTATGTCCCTAGAAACTAACCCTTCTCTTGAAATTTAATTTAAGTTTAAATTTTATGAAAGTTCACGTTTTGTTGCGAATTGGTTCCATAATGAATTGCCTTTTATGTTAAAGTTTGTTAAGAGTAAGTGATGGTTTTGACATTTTTCTTAGTGATTTGTAAATAACCGTATAACGATAATATACGAGAGGCGAGCATGGCTATTCAATTATTAGAATTAGAGCAAGCCGATAAGTTAAGTGCTTGTAAAATTTCGCTTTCTTTAGGCTTGAATTCTGAGCAAAATTTACTTGAACAATTTTTACAGTTTAACCGTAAATTGATGCAAGCAGATACTGCTTTGCTCGCATTCCATCAGGAACCCTACCTTTGGCATTGTTGTGCAGAAAATTTGCAAGCAATTGATATTTCAAAAATTAGTAAAAGTCTAAATACATTATTTGTAAATTGTGATTTGATCGATCAACAACACCCTCAATATCAGTATCAGAGTTTATTGGCCTTTCTAGCGCCATTCAAACGTAAAATACAAACTGCAATTGCAATACACTTAAGGCATCCAGACCAAACTTCATTAGGGTATCTGGTGTTATTTGATGATGTTGCACAAGATTTCAGCGAATTACAAAAACAATTACTTCAAGAGCACTGTATGAGTTTTATGCAGAAACTGGAGTTAAAGGTCAATCATGACGAATTGAAAGAACTATACGAGCAAGAAGCTGCATTAAACTTTAGTAAAACTAAATTCTTTTCGATAATATCTCATGATCTACGAGCACCATTTCATGGTCTATTAGGTTTCTCTGAAATATTGGCAAAAGAGCGTGACACTTTGGATGAATCTAGCATTCAGAATATAGCGGACTATCTTTACGATACTTCTCAGTCGACCTATAACTTGTTGGAAAGTTTATTAAATTGGTCGATGGCTGAAGGTGGGCGCTTTGTTTACCACCCGATGAATTTTAAGCTACGACAGATTACCAATATTGTTACAGATGTTTTAAAAACACTAGCGATCAAGAAAAATATCCAGTTGATCAATGAAGTTGATGAAAATCTTAAAGTTTATGCTGATATGAATATGATCACTTCGGTCATTCAAAATTTAGTCTCGAATGCGCTGAAATTTACTGATGTTGATGGCTCTGGGAAAGTCTATATCCAAGCACAAAACAAAGGGACTTATATTGAGGTTTATGTTAAAGATACGGGTCTGGGCATGACCCAAGAGCAAATCAAAGATTTGTTCCAACCTCGCGTTAAAATGAGCTTTAAAGGCACTGCTGGAGAAAAGGGTGCTGGTTTAGGGTTGAGCTTATGTAAACGATTCGTTGATCTAAATCATGGTGAAATTAGTGTTAGCTCGAATGAGGGTGAGGGCACAATCTTTAAAGTTGTATTGCCTGCTGCAAATGAACCAATAGATTTATGTGTAGAACAGCATAAAAGTAAAGCGAAATTAGCCTAAAGAGATTTTAAAGATAAGCTTGTAACTGATATAACTAATCTAGATGACATCAGTCGAGCCTTTTTATGAATGCGGAACAGCTACAGAAAACTTTAGTCGCCAGTCAATATGCTGAACAAGTTTTAAATTTATATCAAATACAATTAGAACAAGATTATTGCGAAGATCAATTTCTCCAATCACTTTCTACTGAAAGTATTCATGAAAAAGTTCAACAAGCTGTTGCCGATGTAACAGATGAGCACGGTTGGATGAAAGCATTACGTGCTTTGCGTGCCAAGTTGATGTTTCGTTGGATTTGGCAAGATGCTAATCAACTGACCAATGTGGGGACGCTAACACGTGAACTTTCAGATTTTGCTGATGCCAGTATTTGCGCTGCAAAGGCTTTTGCATTACCGCCTCTCTTAGCCAAACATGGCGAACCAATGGGTTATTCAGGTCAGCTTCAAGATTTGATCGTGATTGGTATGGGGAAGCTGGGGGCGCAGGAACTCAATCTTTCCAGTGATATTGATCTAATTTTTGCCTTTGATGAGCAAGGTGAAACCAATGGTCGTAAATCTATTGATGTACAGCAGTTCTGCATTCTATGGGGGCAGAAGCTGATTTATCTGCTTGATCATATTACTGCAGATGGTTTTGTATTCCGTGTCGATATGCGCTTACGTCCATGGGGCGATGGTTCAGCTTTGGCGATTAGCCACAGCGGCTTAGAAAAATATTTAAGTCAGCATGGGCGTGAATGGGAACGCTATGCTTGGATTAAAGCACGTGTGATTACAGGTGAGAAAGCTGGCGCAGAACTCATGGAAATGTCGCGTCCATTCGTTTTTCGCCGTTATGTCGATTATTCTGCTTTCGCTGCGATGCGTGAAATGAAAGCGATGATTGAACGTGAAGTCATGCGCCGTAATATTGAAGATGATATTAAATTGGGTGCGGGTGGCATCCGTGAAATTGAATTTATTGTTCAAGTTTTTCAGTTAATTTACGGAGGCTCGAAACGTGAATTACAAGATCGTCAATGTTTGGTA
Source organism: Acinetobacter sp. TR3 (assembly GCF_027105055.1). Classification (NCBI taxonomy): domain Bacteria; kingdom Pseudomonadati; phylum Pseudomonadota; class Gammaproteobacteria; order Moraxellales; family Moraxellaceae; genus Acinetobacter; species Acinetobacter sp. TR3. The sequence continues at coordinate 2,582,930 of NZ_CP114264.1, read as the reverse complement.
AGTCTACATCATTTGGGAAATGCTCAATTACTTGACCAACAGGCTGTAATTGATCTTGAAGATGCTTATTTATTTCTAAGACGGATTGAGCACGCGATTCAAGCACTCAATGACCAGCAAACCCAATCTCTGCCGACTGAACCTGAATTAAGACAACGCATGTTAGATACTTTAGGATTTAACGATTGGTCTGCTTTCTTAGCGGTTTTGAATCAAAAACGCGACAAAGTTAAAGTTCAGTTTAAACAACTTATTCAGGAAAAGGAATTTGCTGAGCCTGTAGATGACTTTGTTCAACTTGAGCAAAAACTGAATATTGTATTGGATGATGGTGCAAAGAATCTAATTCAAAACTTTTGGCATGGACAAGCACTAAGAAAAATTCCCGCGAGTGCTTTAGAGCGCTTAAAGAAATTCTGGCCACACTTGATCGAAGCGATTTTACAGTCGGATCAACCACAGGTTGCGCTATTAAGATTGATGCCATTAATCGAGTCGGTACTACGCCGAACAGTGTATCTCGTGATGCTGATGGAAAGCCGTGGTGCTTTACAGCGCTTGGTCAAGATGGCGACAGTGAGTCCATGGATTTGTGAAGAATTAGCACAATATCCAGTGCTATTAGATGAATTTCTATCGATGGATTTTGGTTTACCGCAGCGTAAAGACTTAGAAGATTCATTACGTCAACAATTATTGCGCATCGAAATTGATCAAGTTGAAGATCAAATGCGGGTTTTGCGTCTATTTAAAAAGAGCAATGTCTTAACTGTTGCTGCAAGTGATGTATTGGCAGAAAGCCCATTAATGAAAGTGTCCGATGCACTGACGGATATTGCTGAAGTTAGCGTCCAAGCGACTCTTAATTTAGCTTATGAAGCGGTTGCCGAGCGCCATGGCTATCCTTTGGGGAATAATGGTCAGCGCTGTAGTTTAGATAACAAAGGCTTCGCCGTGATTGGATATGGCAAGCTTGGAGGAATCGAATTAGGTTATGGTTCAGACCTAGATCTGGTTTTTATCCATGCTTTTGAAGAGCATAGTGAAACTGATGGTCGTAAAGGCATTAGCGGAGCTGAGTTTGCAATTCGTGTGGCACAAAAGTTTATGTCTTTGATGACGACACAAACCTTAGATGGGCGAGTTTATGAAATTGACACTCGATTACGTCCATCGGGTGAAGCAGGCATGTTAGTCACTAGCTTAAAAGCCTATGAACAATACCAACAAAAAAGTGCGTGGTTATGGGAACATCAAGCCTTAGTTCGTGCGCGCTCAATCGCAGGTGAGGCAGAATTATGTCAGCAGTTTGAAAAAATCCGTTGCCAAATTTTGACCCAAACCCGTGATGAAAATGTTGTACGTGATGAAGTGCTGAAAATGCGTCAAAAAATGAAAGACCATTTGGGATCGTCTTCTGAACAAAAAAAACATGGCATTTTTCATTTAAAACAGGATGCAGGTGGTATCGTTGACATCGAATTTATGGCACAGTATGCAGTGCTTGCATGGGGCGGGACGAATCCAGATCTCGCCCATTATTCTGATAACGTAAGAATTCTTGAAGATGCTGCTCGAGCAGGCTGCTTATCCAGTGAAGATGCCACAGCACTCATCCATGCTTATCTCCGTGAACGAGCTGAGAGCCACCGTTTAGCGCTTGCAAATCAATCTATGCAAGTCAATGCTGCGGATTGGCACGATACCCGAGAGATCGTTTGCAAGTTATGGCAAAGGTTAATTGATCCAACTGCAATAGCATTGGAAAGTGAATGATTGTGTAAAAATTTGGAGTATGTGCCATGAATTTGGCTGATCGTGATGGTTTTATTTGGCAAGATGGAAAATTAGTTGATTGGCGTGATGCAAAAATTCACGTCTTAACACACACATTACATTACAGTATGGGTGTTTTTGAAGGCGTCCGTGCTTATGAAACCCCAAATGGTACAGCAATCTTCCGTTTGCAAGACCACACTAAACGCTTATTAAATTCAGCAAAAATTTATCAAATGAATGTACCATTTGATCAAGCGACTTTAGAGCAGGCACAAATTGATGTCGTGCGTGAAAATAAATTGGTATCAGCTTATTTGCGTCCTCTCATTTGGATTGGCTCTGAGAAACTAGGAATTGCTGCAACAGACAATACCATCCATGCTGCTGTAGCGGCTTGGTCATGGGGTGCATACCTTGGTGAAGAAGCGATGGCACGTGGTATTCGTGTTAAAACATCATCATTTACGCACCACCATCCAAACGTGACGATGTGTAAAGCAAAAGCATGTGGCAACTATACTGTATCGATTTTGGCACACCAAGAAGTTGCGCGTTCAGGTTATGACGAAGCAATGTTACTTGACCCTCAAGGTTTCGTTTGTCAAGGTGCAGGCGAAAACGTATTCTTAATCAAAGATGGCGTTTTACATACACCTGATTTAGCAGGTGGTGCGTTAGAAGGGATTACCCGTCAAACCGTAATTACCATTGCCAAAGATCTTGGTTATGAAGTGGTTGAGCGTCGTATCACGCGTGATGAATTCTACATTGCAGATGAAGCATTCTTTACCGGTACGGCTGCGGAAGTGACGCCAATCCGTGAATATGATGATCGTGAAATCGGTTGTGGTTCACGTGGCCCGATTACCACAGTTATTCAAAAAACCTTCTTTGATGCAGTACAAGGTCGTAACGATAAATATGCACATTGGTTGACTTACGTAAAATAAGATCAAACCAGATCAATTAAGCGAAGCTCAGGCTTCGCTTTTTTATTGCTGAGCTGTCAATAGATTGCAACTAAATCATCATCAATCTTTCATTGAACTTGATTACGGTGAACTTTAAGTGCAATTAAAACAATAGAGAAGCAATGAAAATTACTGTCGTAGGTGCAGGTTATGTCGGCTTATCCAATGCTTTATTATTTTCAAAACAACATGATGTGATGGTCTTCGATATTGATAAAACACGCGTAAAGAACATAAATCAGCGCGTATCCCCGATTAGCGATACCTGTATTCAAAGCTATTTATCTGAATCTAATCTTGAAGCGACTTGTGATCAAGAACAGGCGTATCAACATGCTAAATTGGTCATTATCGCAACACCCACCAACTACAACCCTGAAACAAATTACTTCGATACATCGAGTATTGAAACCGTTATTCATGATATTCAAAAAATAAATCCTAAAGCGTTGATGCTGATCAAATCTACAGTTCCAGTCGGCTATACCAAGGAACTTTCTAAAAAACTTGCGTTAAAAAATCTGATTTTTTCTCCTGAATTTCTAAGAGAGGGGCAGGCTTTACAAGATAATTTATATCCGTCACGGATTATTGTGGGGGAAAAGTCAAAGCGAGCTGAGAAAATTGCCAAGCTTTACTTGAAAGCAACCATAAAAAAAGATGCGGTACTGTTATGTGTTGACTCAACGGAAGCAGAAGCAATTAAGCTGTTTTCAAATACTTATTTGGCGATGCGAGTGGCTTTTTTTAATGAGTTGGATACCTATTGTCTAAAAAATAAGTTGAGTGCTTTAGACATCGTTACAGGCGTTGCTTTAGACCAGCGTATTGGTGATCACTATAACAATCCATCCTTTGGTTATGGCGGTTATTGTTTGCCGAAAGATACCAAGCAGCTTTTAGCTAACTATCATGACACACCACAAGAGTTGATTTCAGCAATTATTCGTTCTAACCAGACTCGTAAGCAAGCGATTATTGAAGATATTCTGAGTCGGAATGTCACTTGTGTTGGTATTTATCGACTGACCATGAAAGCCGATTCAGATAATTTTAGAGAATCTGCTGTACATGATGTGTTGAGCGGTTTGGCGGATGCGGGAATCCAAATCGTGATCTATGAACCAACATTGGGTGCAAAAGCGTACCTCGGTCATCCTTTGGTATCGAGTCTACAAAAATTTAAAGCAATCTCTGATTTGATTATTGTCAATCGTATGGTACCGATGTTTAGTGATGTCATGGAAAAAATATATACACGAGATTTATTTGGGATAAATTAGAGCTGTAATTGTTAAACAAAACTATAAACAATCCTCCTAGTTTGGTGAATTAATAATAATTTTTTTGATAATGCCTATGCTAAGATAGCCCAATATTCAGTGCATATTGTTTTAAAACGCTTGGTACGAAAATCGCAACGCGAAAATAATATCTAAGGCATTAAGGTTATCAGATGGCAGACATTCAACAAGATTCAGCAACTCATGAAGACAATATTATTTTGTGCATGAAATGGGGAACGAAGTACGGTCCAGAATATGTTAATCGTCTCTATAACATGGTCAAACGTCATCTGACTTTACCCTTTAAAATGGTTTGTTTGACAGATCGTAGCGAGGGTATTGATGCAAATGTGCAGTGCTTTCCGATACCGCCTTTGGATTTGCCTGCGGGTAGCCCAGAACGTGGTTGGAACAAACTTTCCACTTTTGAACCAGATTTATATGGTTTAAAAGGTAATGCTTTATTCTTAGACCTTGATGTTGTGATTGTGGATAATATTGACTGCTTTTTTCAAGAGAAAGGCGAGTTTTTAATTATTCATGATTGGAAGCGACCTTGGCGTATCACGGGCAATAGTTCTGTTTATCGGTTTAAATTAGGTAGTTTTCCTGAAATTTTACCGTATTTCCGTGAGCATTTTGATGAGATTCGTCAAAAATTTCGTAATGAGCAAGCTTATTTATCATGGTTCGTTGATGCACATGGAACATTGAGTTATTGGAATGAAGATTGGTGTAAAAGTTATAAATATCACTGTTTACAAAAGATTCCATTAGCATATGTGAAGCCGCCTGTAAAACCGAAAGGTGCAAAAATTATTATTTTCCATGGCGAAATTAATCCGCCCGATGCCGTAAATGGTGGTGGTGGTAAATGGTATCGTTATGTATTGCCCTCTGACTGGATTAAAGATGCTTGGCAGTAATTAGATAATCTGTACATTTATTAATATATTAGGTCAAATCGTGAAAATTTCTTTTTATTTAATTAATTTGGATTCAAGTGTAGAACGTTTAGATAAAGCAGATACAGAATTGAGTAAACAAAAAATTAATTATACTCGTATTTCAGCTGTTGATGGACGTAAACTCGAACTTTCCTCATATTCAAATTATGATAGTAAAAGATCTCATATTTTTACTGGAAGAGATTTAATAGGTGCTGAAATAGGTTGTTATTTAAGTCATAAAAAAGCAATTGAAAATTTTTTATTGTCTGGTTCAGATTATGGTGTCATTTTAGAAGATGATTTAAGATTAAATGAGGATTTTAATCAAAAAGTTATAGAAATTATAAAATGGCTGGAAAATAATAAATATACAGATTGGAATGTTATTAACCTAGGTGCAAAAAAGAAAAAACTAACATCTAAAATTGCTGAATTCGGTAACTATGAGCTATTAAATGCTTATTATTTTCCAATATTAGCTATAGGATTAATTTGGTCAAGAAAAGGTGCACAGGATTTTTTAGAAAAGATTAATGATCAGCCTATTTTTATGCCCATTGATGTAGAGTTACAAGCATGGCTAAGTAAAAATGGTAAAGGCTTATCAGTTTATCCTGCATTAGTACTACAAAATGGTTCGGAGAGTGATATTGATGCTGAAACCTTAATAAATCAGCAAAAGAGTTTACGTGCAGATCGTTTTTTTCCTCGCCAGAAACGGATGTGGATGAATAAATGGAATGCATGTAAAAAACTTTTAGAGAAATGAATTAGGGTATTAAAAATGAAAGTTTTAATGATCAATTTAGATGGTTCCAAAGATCGTTTACAGCAGCAAAATGAACAATTTGATAAATTAAAAGTTGTATTTGAGCGTTTACCTGCAGTTTCAATTGCTGATTTTAGCAAAGGTGATTATCAAAAATTAGCTTTCAATGGTCAAAGACCAATGAAACAATCTGAGTTAGCTTGTTTTTTGAGTCACAAAAAAGCATGGGAGTACGTTGTTACATTAAATGAACCTTGTGTTGTTTTAGAGGACGATGCTGTTTTAGTACGAGAATTTAAACAAATTATTAATGTAGTAACTAATTTGGAAAATATCGATTTTATAAATTTAGAGGTGCATGGACGTAAAAAGTTAATTGCAAAATCTGCTACATTTGATTTAACTGATGATCATTTTCGATTATTTAGTTTATATCAAGATAGAAGTGGTACAGGGGGATATATTCTGTACCCAAGTGGTGCAAAAAAACTTCTAGATTTCATGGAAAAGAGAGCAGTTGGTTTAGCTGATGAGTTTATTTATAGTTGTAGATCATTAGAAGCTTATCAAATTGAGCCAGCAGTTTTACTTCAGAGCGATAAATGTGAAATTTATGGTGTCAAGCCGATGGACGATATGCATTCAATTATCGGGCAAGTTAAAAATACAGTTTCTTTTGAATTGTCTGTAATAGAAAAAATTCAATTTAAATACAGAAGAATAATAGCTCAAATTATTTTGGGCTATTATTATCTTTTATTTATGTGTAAAGGTGCTGTCAAAAGAGAAATTAAGGTTGAACCTAAGCGATTTGATTAACCAAAAATTTTTGCTTTAGTTTTTTGCCACCATGTTATTTTAGGTGGATTCGCTAAGCTATTTTCCCAGCCAATATGGTGACACACACCATTTTTTAAGAAAAGATTATATTGGTTTCTTTTTCGGAACCAACGTGAAATATGTCGTTCTTTTTTAAAGTTTTTAAATCCTTGTGTTGCTTTCCACATAGTAATCGGTGAAATATGGGGGTTAAAAGTGAAACCGTGCCATTGATCATGCAGTTTAGTAAGTTTTGCAGTAGTTATATCACTATTTTGAATAAATTGGATCTTATTAAATTCTTCCTCTGTAAAAGAAAAGTCAGATAACTTTCTTAATACAATAGAGGTTGCTGAAGAGTCATTTTTTAAAATATTTATATATTCTTCAATTTGAATAGGTTGATCAAATAGCCAATCATCTTCACAATGAAAAATGTAGTTCGTCTTAACTTGAGCATACATTACATCCACGGCTTTGTGATGTCCAACTTGTTCTGCAAGATTAATCAGTATCCCTGTAGGACATAGTTCTCGAAAAACTTGATTGGTTTCCTCATCACGAAAATCATTGATTGCAATAATATGTTCAAAACTAATCTGGTTGAATAGGCTTTCGAGAGTTTGACGTAATAGTTCTGGGCGTCGGCCAATAGTAAGGCAAAGTGTAATATCTTGTGCTTTCAACGATCATTCTCCAGAACAGTTCATAGCCAATATGATTGTAGATATTTGTGATTGTAGGACGAATTCATTGTATACTCAAATGATATTGAATACACTGCATCTACAATAATGCTGGAGATTTGTTAGGTTATTTTACGATGAAAAATTATGTCATAAGTTTAAAAACAGCCACAGATCGAAGACAGCATATTGAAAATCAATTTAGTCATCATCAAGTTGAATATCAATTTTTTAACGCATTAACGCCAGATTTAGCGGCAACCATGGCTGATAAATTAAAATTAAATGTAAATGAAAAATTTTTAGCGAAAACTGAATTAGCATGTTTTATGAGCCACGTTGCGCTTTGGCAAAAAATGCTCGAAGAAAATATTAGTTATATGGCAATTTTTGAAGATGATATCTATTTAGGTGATGATGCAAGTTTTTATTTGAATAGTCATGACTGGATTGATCCAGATTGGAATATAATAAAGATTGAAGCATTTAATGAGCGTGTTTTGATCGGGAAACCATATATCCAATTGAAAAAGGGGAGTCGGTCTATATCTAAATTAAAAAGCTGTAATTTAGGTACGGCTGGTTATATACTTTCTATAAAAGGTGCAAAAGAATATTTAGAATACATTCAATCTATTGAATTAATACCTTTGGATCAATTGATGTTTAATCAGTATATTTTAAATAAAAAAAATAATATTTATCAAATGAATCCAGCGCTATGTATTCAGGAAATGATTTTATATCCTGAAAAGAGCAAAACCTCTTTGGTTAGTGATTTATATAATGAGCGTCAACAAAGAATGAAAAATAATAAAAAGAAAGGGTGGTCTAAAATAAAATTAGAAATTTATCGAATATATATGCAATTATTTAGCATTATTGCTTATAAAACTATTAAGTTTAAATAATGAGAAATATGATTATGAATGATATTAATCAAAAAACTGTAGCTGTCTTATACATCGCAACTGGACGATACACTGTTTTTTGGAAATATTTCTATGAATCTGCTGAGAAAAATTTATTAAATAACTGTTTAAAGCATTATTTTGTTTTTACAGATAATTCAGAGGATATTGCTGGTAAAAGTAAAGGTAATGTTACTTGTATACAGCAAAATAAATTAGGCTGGCCTTATGATACATTAATGCGCTTTGATATTTTTTTGTCGATTAAGGATCAGCTAGAAGCATTTGATTATGTGTTTTTCTTTAATGGAAATTCTGAAATAGTATCTGAAATCACTTCGGATGATCTACTACCATTAAGAGAAGATCAAAAGTTAGTATTTGCTCATCAGCCACATATGTTTCATTTATCCAAACGTAAATTTACATATGATAGAAATCCTGAATCTTCAGCCTATATTCCAAACGGTCAAGGTCAATATTATTTTATGGGTGGGATTAATGGGGGAAGGACATCAGCATACTTAGAAATGTGTGAAAAATTAAATCAGAATATAAAATCTGATTTAGAGAAAGACGTTATTGCGTTATGGCATGATGAAAGTCATTTAAATAAATATGCATTAAACCGTGATGATGTAAAAATTTTACCACCTATTTTTAGTCGTGGTGAGTATGAATACTGGAAAAAAACATCAAAAGTAGTATTCCTAGACAAATCACATTATCGATTTGGCGGACATGCATATTTACGTGGTGAGAGTGAGTATAAAATTAGTCAGGTAGAATGGGAAAATGCAAACACAAAACAATCAAAATTCTACAAAGTTAGATTCAAACAATTTATCAAATCTCTTTTCTTATGAGACTGATTTTGTTCGTTTAATCTATAAGTTGCATAAAAAGCCTTGGCGAATTTTGTACTTTGGATTCATCCCAAAAAAATTAAGAAAGAAATATAATCTGATAGCAGACCGATCTAAACAAGCATCAGTGGCTGATGCTTGGGAGAAAATAATTAATCTGTATCAAGATAATAAAGTTGAGCATTTTCAACTAAAACCAAAGAAGGCCTTTCTGGATCAAAAAATAATTTGGCAATATTGGGCCCAAGGCGTTAATCACGGTCATCTACCTGAAATTGTTAATTTATGCTTTAAATCAGTAGATAAATACTGTGCTGATTATAAAATTATCCGATTGGATGATAGTAATATAAATGATTATTTGGATTTGCCTGACTTTGTATATTTAAAGAAACAGAACCCTGAATTTAAACATGCTTTTTTTGCGGATTTAATTCGATTAGCATTACTTGATGTTTATGGTGGTATTTGGTTGGATGCAACTATTATGTTAACGTCTCCAATTCAAGAAAATATTGCTAATTCTGATTTTTTTATGTTTCAAAGGTCATCAGAAGCTAAAAATCAACGTTATTGGTCTGAGTATAATTCTGATTACTTTGGTTGGGATATTAATCACCGCATTAATGTTCTAAATAGTTTTATTGTTGGAAAAAAAGGAAATATTGTTATACACACATGTTTAGATCTATTGTTAAATTTTTGGAAAACGCAAAATAATATCCCTCATTACTTTTTCTTCCAAATTTTATTTGATGTTTTAATAAATAAGTATTTTTCAGATCAACAATCTATAGTTTTAGATGATACTTTGCCCCATTTATTACAATCTAAAGCCAATAATTTTTATGATCAGACTGAATTTAATAGAATTCTTAGTCTAATTAATATTCATAAAATGACATATATTGCTAATTCGCCCCAGAACTCTTTTTATAATTATTTAAAAGATAATATTTAGTTTGAACTAAGGTGATCTCATGAAATTTATGTATTGCAATACTAAATTAAGAGTATAGTTCTATAGAAAATTTTTTCTAATATTCGTAAATTGAAATTTACGGGGGAAATATTACAAGCTACACAATTTATCGGAACTGGAGATATTTTGCTTAGAATCTAGAGTTAGGCGTTTTCCATCTCCATATTGTCTTAATGGAGAGGCGTGTATAGAAGCTTGAAATACTACTGCTTGTATCTTAAGAGAAAATTCTACTTTTAAATCCTTTTATTTTTAGGGGGGATTACCGTACTAATTTTTTCGTCACTGACTCAGATTTTCATGGCTTGGCTATTAATAATAGAACCAATGGAAATTATGAATGCTTACCAGTAGAAATTGGAGATGATGTTTTATTGGATCTGATGTGAAAATACTGAAAGGTGTAATGATTGGTCAAGGTGCACTCATTGCAAATGGCGCAATTGTTGTGAAAGATGTGTCGCCATTGACAATTTTTGCAGGTATACCTGCAAAAATTGTCAAGAATATTGCTATAGATTAACTTTGTTTTGAAAAATATCTATTTTGGAGATAAATCAAATAATATTTACAACGAAGCATTAATGATTTGATAGGACTTTCTTTTCTTAGTGGTCTAATTTTTATTATTTTTTGTATGGTATAAACAGCGGACGGATATAATCTATGATCTCGATATTGCATTGCGATTTTTAACATTTCTTCATACATCATATCTTGATTTTTACTCATATTTTCGTCGTGCGATCGATAATTTACAAGCGGATAAGGGATGTAGATAATTTCTTTGTTCAAGTTCGATAGACGTAATAATAGATCCCAATCTTCAATTTTTGTTTGAGGATTAAATCCACCTACCTTTTGAAGAGTTGCAGTATCTATCATTTGCGACGAAGCAGGTAGATCATGCTGATTTAAAAAGATCTCACTAAAGCAAGTTTTTTTAAAACTTCTGACACGTTGGTCTATAATCTTGTTATGTTTATCTATAATATTTACACCTCCAAAGCAAGCAATAGCTTCAGGATATTCATGCAAAGCCTGAATTTGTAATTCAATTTTTTCAGGTTGAATCATATCATCAGAAGCTAATGTGCAAAAATATTCTCCATTTGCCCATTTTAATGCTTCATTTAGAGTATTACATAACCCCTTATTCTCTCTATATCTAAATTCAAATCGACTAAATCTATTTGTACAAATTGAAATTAATTCTTGTATTTTTAATACAGAGTTATCTTTAGAACCATCATCTATAATAATTAGTTCAATGTTTGAATAAGATTGATCAATAATACTTTGGATACTATCTTGAACATATTGCTCATGGTTATAACAAGGAATAGCAATTGTTACTAAAGGCGTGGTATTCATTGATGTCATGATAATTTAAATCCATTACAGACATCTATGATGAATTGAGCATCCGTTAAGCTAAGGGTGGGGCCCATAGGTAGACTCAATACCTCAGAATGAATTTTTTCTGAAATTGGAAAGCTTGAGTTGTTCAATTCCTCATAAGCTTGTTGCTTATGTGGGGGAATAGGGTAGTGAATCAAAGTTTGTATACCATGTTCAGTTAAGTGCTTTTGTAAAGCTTCACGATGTTCGGTTCGAATCACAAATAAATGCCAAACATGTTGCTTATCATCTAAAGCATTAATTTGCGTTTTAGGAAGTTGAATTAAAGAATTATTAATACTTTCTAAATAAAGTGCTGCAATCTTACGACGGTGTAAAGTCTCTTGATCTAGAAATTTAAGTTTAATATCCAAGATAGCGGCTTGAATTTCATCTAAACGACTATTTACACCTTGTACAAGATTTTTATATTTTTCATGTGAACCATAATTGCGTAATGCTCTAAGCATATTGGCAAGCTCTAGATCATTCGTTGTTATTGCGCCAGCATCACCTAATGCACCAAGGTTTTTACCAGGATAAAAACTAAATCCGGATGCATGTCCCCAATTCCCAGCTTTTCTACCTTTAACTTCTGCACCATGGCTTTGAGCAGAATCCTCTAAAACTAACAAGTCATATTGATCTGCAATTTGCATAATTTCAGGCATTGCTGCAAGCTGGCCATATAGATGAACTGGTAAAATAACTTTTGTCTTATTTGTGATAGCTGCTTCAATTTTTGTAGGATCAAGATTAAAAGTATCTGGATCAGGCTCAATAAGGACAGGTTTAAGCTGATTAGCGCTAATGGCTAAAATACTGGCAATATAAGTGTTTGAAGGAACAATAACTTCATCACCAGCTTTTAATTTACCTAACTCTTTCCAAGCTCTTAATGTCAAAATAAGAGCATCTAAACCATTCGCGACCCCAATAGCGTATTTCGTACCACAAAATTTGGCAAAATTCAGCTCAAATTTTTCGAGTTCTTTGCCACCAATATACCAGCCTGAGTCGATTACCCGAGCACAAGCCTCAATCAATTGTTCACGATATTGTTGATTAACATTTTTTAGATCAAGAAAAGGGATCATTGCTCAATATAACCTTTAAGTTTTGCTGGATTACCGACCATAATTGCATTTTCTGGAACATCCTTAGTCACTACAGCTCCAGCGCCAATTAATGCATTTGCTCCAATACGAACACCAGGTAGAATCGTAGCATTTGCTCCAATACTTGCACCTTGTTCCACAATAGTTTTGGCAAAACTTTCAGGATACTGTTTAGATCGTGGCTTTTTGTCATTGGTAAAAGTGACGCATGGACCAATAAACACATTATCTTCTAGGGTAATGCCATCCCAGATGTAGACACCTGATTTTATGGTGACATTGTCACCGATTTGGACATCATTCTCGATTAATGTATGGGCACAAATATTACATCCAGCACCAATCACTGCATTTTTTAGAATCACACTATATTGCCAAACTCGTGTATTCTGACCGATGTGGGTGCTGTGTACATCGGATAAAGGATGGATAAATGGACGATTTACAACACTGAGAAATTCATCATAACTACGGATATAATCGCTTTCGTCATAATGTTCACTTGCTAATACTAATAATACACAATCTTCTGAAAAGTCATGCATTTCACGCCAAGTCATACTTTCGATGATCAGGCCTTGCGTTGCTGAGTTGAGTATAACTTCTTCTTTATTGTGCCCATCATCTAGAATGAAGCGGCATTGCCCATGCAGACAAATTGCAAGCTGTTTTAAATCTTTATGTGCATGGAATCCTCTAGGCTTATCCTTAGATGCAGCAAAAATATAATAAATACGTTTAATATCAAAAGGGATGTGCTGATTGGCTTCAATCGCAACCAACCCTCCACGCTCATCACCTAAGTTTGGTAAATCAATTAGTTTCTTTAAGCTCATATTTCATTCACCAAAGAAATCAAATATTGACCATAATCATTTTTATTCATACTTTGGCCGATTTGTAGAACTTGTTCTTTGCTTAACCAGCCATTATTAAAGGCAATCTCTTCAAGGCATGCCACTTTATAGCCTTGACGTTTTTCAATGGTTTCGACAAATTGTGCTGCTTCAAGTAAGCTTTCATGTGTGCCTGTGTCGAGCCAAGCAAAACCTCGGCCAAGTAACTCAACATTTAAGTCGCCGCGCTCTAAGTACATTTGATTCACAGTCGTGATTTCTAATTCACCACGTTCAGATGGTTTAACTTGTTTTGCGATTTCCACAACATCATTGTCATAGAAATATAGACCAGTTACAGCAAAATGTGATTTTGGCTGTTTAGGTTTTTCTTCCAGAGAAACGGCACGTTTTTGTTCATCAAACTCAACCACACCAAAACGTTCAGGGTCTTTAACTTGATATCCAAAGACGGTCGCACCTTTTTGACGAGCAACTGCTTGACGTAACATCGGTGTAAAGCCCTGACCATAAAAAATATTGTCGCCAAGAACAAGGCATACATTACTTTTACCAATAAATTGTTCACCAATAATGAAGGCTTGGGCGAGGCCATCTGGGTTAGGTTGAATTGCATAACTCAGTTCAATCCCTAATTGAGAACCGTCACCAAGTAAGCGTTTGAATCCGTCAATATCATCAGGTGTACTAATAATGAGAACTTCACGAATACCTGCCAACATTAATACTGAAAGTGGATAGTACACCATCGGTTTATCGTAAATTGGGAGTAACTGTTTAGAAACGCCTTTGGTAATTGGGTAGAGACGAGTACCTGAACCGCCAGCAAGAATAATACCTTTCGTCGACATTATACATTTACCCCTAATCTTTCACGTTGATAGCTGCCATCTTGAACGTGGCGACACCATTCTAAATTATTTAAATACCACTCAATTGTTTTACGAATACCTGTTTCAAATGTCTCTAGAGGTTTCCAGCCAAGTTCATTTTCTATTTTTGAGGCATCAATTGCATAACGTAAATCATGTCCTGGACGGTCTTTTACAAAAGTAATTAAGTTTTCATAAGGTTGAGCATTATTTTGTGGTCTTAATTGATCCAGAATTCTGCAAATTGTTTTCACCACTTCAATATTCTGTTTTTCATTATGCCCACCGATATTGTAAGTTTCTCCAACCGAACCTTGAGTGACAACTTGATATAAGGCTCTTGCATGATCTTCAACGAATAACCAATCACGGATTTGATTACCAGTTCCATAGATAGGGAGTGCTTTACTATCTAAGGCATTCAGAATCACTAAAGGAATTAATTTCTCAGGAAAGTGATATGGACCATAATTATTAGAGCAATTTGTTACAATAGTGGGTAGGCCATAAGTACGCTGCCAAGCCCGAACTAAGTGATCTGAACTGGCTTTACTTGCTGAATAAGGTGAGCTTGGTGCGTATGGAGTTGCTTCAGTAAATAAATCCGTAGTCCCATCCAAATCGCCATAAACTTCATCTGTTGAAATATGGTGAAAGCGAAAATTTACTTTTTTAATTTCGTCTAATCGCTGCCAATATTTACGTGCTGCTTCTAATAAGGTGTATGTGCCCACAATATTGGTTTGAATAAATGTACTTGGCCCATCTATAGAACGGTCAACATGTGACTCGGCAGCTAAATGCATGACTGCATCAGGTTGAAACTGTTCAAAAATCTGTTCTAGTTTTGAAGCATCACAAATATCAACTTGTTGAAATTGATAGCGTGGATTCTGATCAATTTCTTTTAGTGACTCTAGATTACCCGCATATGTAAGTTTGTCTATATTAAGAACTTCATCATTTGTATTTTTAATAATGTGACGTATGACACTTGAACCAATAAATCCAGCCCCACCTGTAACTATAATCCGCATAAAATATTTTCCTTCAATAATTTAAATGGTTAAATTCATAAATTATTTAAAAAGTTACTTTCTAAAATTTATATTGTTTATCGATAAAATAAAAAATAGTCACTCATAAAACGTTGTATGATCAGCCCCTCTAAACCGCTTATATCCCCACATATATTCAGCAGGAAAGCGGTTGATCATCTGTTCAACTGCTTGATTGAGTGCAGTGGTCGCAACTTCGATATCTCGATCATAGAGTGCTGGATCATTCAAATCATCGCAATACACCTCAAATCCTTCACCATCTTCACGACGGAAACAGCTTAATCCCACCAGACGACATTGCGTTTTTTGCGCCATTTTGCTTGCAAGTGTACTGGTTAAACAGGGAATTCCAAAAAAAGGAACGACAACCCCGCCTGAAGGTTGAGGGACATGATCAGGTAGAATTACGCTAAAACCACCTTGTTTTAGATTCTTAAACAAGGCTTTTACACCATTTGCATCCGTTGGAACTAAGGTGGCATTTAACCGTTGGCGAGCATGCAAAGCAAATGCATTAAATCCTGAATCTTTCATGGGTTTGTACATAATGGTAGGTTTACCATATTGATTGACCCATGCATTCATCATTTCCCATGTACCTAAATGCGGAGTAATAATCAAAGCACCACGCGGATCACTTAAGGCATTTGTTAATACTTCTAAATTATGTACAGTACGAATTTGCTGAATGCTCCATTCAGGAGGCATTGCCCAGCATTTCCCTGATTCAATATAACTCAAACATTGCTTGGTCACACTTTCTCGAGCAAGCTGTTCTTTTTGCTCGGAAGAAAGTGTTGGGTAGGCTAAACCAATATTAATTCTGGTTTTCCAAAGCATACTTTTATCAGGATTTTGATTGATAAAGTAGGCAGCCACTTTTGCAATACTACGCAAAAATGTTAGAGGGAGAATACGGAGTAAAGTACTGTAAAACGACATCGCAATTAATCTTGCTTATCTGTATTGCCTTTGAGCACCATATAAATCAGTGCTACAAAAATCAATAACGCACCTACAAGACTACTGACGCAGAAATATAAAATACGTTGATTGGTGGTCATATTGAAAAGTTCATTTGCCAAGATGTAACGCATAAAAAACCATTGAGCAAGTGAAAACACAATAATCACAATTGTGTGTCGACGTACATCAGGACGCATTGCCATAAGACTGACCTCTCAATAAAAAAGCAGCTTATTATGCCATTACGCTGCATGATCGCAAAGTAAAACCATGTAATATAAAAAAACCCTGCATTAAGCAGGGTTTTATTCAGCAATCAATTGAAAAAATTACTTTTCTTCAGCTTTTGCTTTTTCACGTAAACGAATACCGAGGTCACGTAATTGATTCGCTTCAACAGGCGCTGGCGCTTGAGTTAATGGACATTCAGCCGTCTTGGTTTTCGGGAATGCAATCACATCACGAATCGACGATGCGCCTGTCATCAACATGATCAAACGGTCAAGACCAAATGCTAAACCACCATGAGGAGGAGCACCGTAGCGTAATGCATTGAGTAAGAAGCTGAATTTTTCCTCTGCTTCTTCTTCACCAATACCTAATGCTTCAAAGATTGCTTTTTGCATCTCTAAAGTATAGATACGCAGTGAACCACCGCCAACTTCTGTACCATTCAATACCATGTCATATGCAACTGATAGAGCAGCGCCTGGATTATTCTTCACATCTTCAACACTTGATTTTGGTAGTGTGAATGGGTGATGAACAGAAGTCCATTTGCCGTCATCAGTTTCTTCGAACATTGGGAAATCAACAACCCAAAGTGGTGCCCACTCACAAGTTGAAAGATTCAAGTCATGACCGATTTTTACACGAAGTGCACCCATCGCATCATTTACAACTTTAGCTTTATCCGCACCGAAGAATACGATGTCGCCATTTTCAGCACCAACACGTTTGAGTAGATCAAGTACGATTGGCTCGATGAATTTAACGATAGGTGATTGTAAACCTTCGATGCCTTTTTCAAGTTCATTGACTTTGATGTAAGCCAAACCTTTCGCACCGTAGATACCTACGAATTTAGTATATTCATCGATCGCACTACGTGGCAATGAACCCGCGCCAGGAACGCGTAAAGCGACAATACGACCTTTAGGATCTTTTGCAGGACCAGCGAATACTTTGAACTCAACGTCTTGCATTAAGTCTGCAACGTCAACAAGTTTCAAAGGAATACGCATATCTGGTTTGTCAGATGCATAATCACGCATTGCATCGTTATAGGTCATACGTTCAAATTTATCGAATTTTACATTCAATAATTCGTTGAACATTTTAACCGTTAAGCCTTCCATTAAATCCATGATGTCATCGTCACTCATGAACGATGTTTCAACGTCGATTTGGGTAAATTCAGGCTGACGATCCGCACGTAAATCTTCGTCACGGAAACATTTCGCGATTTGGTAATAACGATCAATACCACCGACCATCAACAACTGTTTGAACAATTGCGGTGATTGTGGAAGCGCGTAGAAGCTGCCATTTGAAACACGACTTGGAACTAAATAATCACGTGCGCCTTCAGGTGTTGCACGAGTCAAGATCGGTGTTTCAACGTCAAGGAAACCGTGATCTTCGAAATAGTTACGAATTAAGTTTGTAACTTTAGAGCGGAAGCGTAAACGATCTAACATTTCTGGACGACGAATGTCCAAGAAACGGTATTTCAAACGAATTTCTTCTGAAATATTAGTATTTTCGTCATTTAATGGGAATGGAGGTGTTTCAGAAGCAGCGAGAACTTCGATTTCTTTCGCTAAAACTTCGATTTGACCACTCACCATGTTGGCATTTTCAGTACCTTCATAGCGACGACGTACACGACCTGTAATTTTTAACACAAATTCAGAGCGTGCTTTATCCGCAGTTGAGAAAGCTTCTGGTGTATCAGGATCAATTACGACTTGAACTAAACCATCACGGTCACGCATATCAAGGAAAATTACACCACCATGGTCACGGCGACGATGAACCCATCCGCATAAAGTAACTGTTTGATCGATTTGGGCTTCAGTTAAAGAGCCACAGTAATGAGTGCGCATCATATTGAATTATTTATCCAAACTATATTGGCTAGAAGGTGAATGCGTAAACAGCGCATCACCAATGAAGGGGAGATTATGCCTTGTTGAACATATTGTCTCAAGTCTTAATGTTTTCAACAGAATTTTAAAGCGACGCTTTTTTAAAAAAATGATCTTGTTTGACCTTTTCGATCAAATAATAGTAGCAACAGACATGCTGCGGTAAAAACACAAAGCGCTGTTTGAGTAAATTCGTTAATTGATTTACCAATAAAAAAATATCGTTCGGTGTACCAGAGTTCTGATGAAATATGACGACTATAGTCCCAAATCGACAACAATCCAGCAACTGTTGAAATGATTAAGCTTGTCGTGATAAATCCTTTGATTTTAATCGGTACAGGTTGAGCTAGTTTATATTTGATGTAATAGCTTTTGCACATCCAGAAGATAAAAGGTAAGGCGAGAATGGATGAAGCAATCTGCAAAATGAAATGTAATGGATAATGCAAACCAAAGAGAGAAATATCTTGTGCGAGTAAATCTTTAAAAGCGAAGGTCCGAAAGTCCAGATGGGTTAATCCATCCCAGATTAAATGTGTTGCTGTGCCTAGAATAATCGCAAAGCAATTCATAAGAATAAAGCCCACTGCATCATCAAAATTGCTGATCTTTATGGGGTCTTTTATACCCAAAAAGCGATAACTAACAGGTCGATAGATCAAATACCACAATGCACAAAAGAATAATCCAATCGGAAGATTGGGGAGTAATATGCCAGACCACTGATGTGTTAATGCAATTGTTTCTTGAGTAAATAAACGATGCAGGTCTGGGGTCATACAGCCGATTGCAAGCGCTGCGACAGGCAAATGACCTTTACTCAATTTTGATAGAGGTGGTGCAAGAACAGCGTGAGAAAGAGTAAATGGCATATTCTTGGAGCGTTATAAATATTGAATAATGGATCAGCAGTGTAGCAAATGTTTTTTGTTGAGATGTTTTTTATTGCAAAATGATTGAAACGTTATAATATAACAAATTATGTTTAAGCTAATTTGAGACGTGGCATGTCATTTCCTAAAAATATTTTGACTTTATCTATTCTAGCAGTAGCGAGCAGCGCTACCTTTGCAGAAGAACAAGCAAAGGTTCAACAACTTGCTACGATTGAAATTAAAGCGCACCCTTTAGAGCGAAATGCGGCCGATTTTGCTGTCGCAGATCATGTAATTGAACAAAAGGATTTAGTTGAAAGAAGTGCAACTTTAGGAGATGCTTTGAGCGGTGAGGTTGGTGTACATACCAATCAGTTTGGCGCTGGTTCAAGTCGTCCAGTGATTCGAGGACAAGATGGTGCTCGAGTCAAAGTGTTGCAAAATGCCTCTGAAAATATTGATGTCTCAACATTATCGCCCGACCATGCGGTCACGGTTGATCCATTATTAGCAAAGAAAATAGAAGTTATTCAAGGACCATCTACTTTATTGTATGGTGCTGGTACTGTAGGTGGTTTAGTTAATGTCACAGACAGCAAAATTCCGACACAGATGCCAGAAAATGGTTATGAGGGAAATGTTGGGCTACGCTATAACACGGGTAGTGATGAAAAATTAGCAAGCGCGGGTGTTACTGTTGGTTTAGGTGATCAAGTGGCATTACGTGTTGAAGGGCTCAAACGTGAAGCCAATGATTATATTGCACCTGATTATTTCCATGAAGGCGAAAAAGAACGTCGAGTCGATAATACTTTTGCCAAAGGTGAAACGGTGAATATTGGTTTGTCTTGGATTTATGATCGTGGCTTTACGGGTATTTCATATAGCAATCGTCAGGATCAGTATGGCTTGCCTGGACATAGCCATGAATATGAAAGCTGCGATGCACATTTGAGTGGTAGACCACATTTACATTGTGGTGATCACGATCCAGATGATGGACATGATCATGATCATGATCATGATCATGAGGAACATGAGCATGCACATGATGCAGGTCCTTGGATTGATTTAAAATCGGAGCGTTATGATGTTCGTACTGAGTTAGATAATCCATTTGCAGGTTTTAAAACTTTACGTGCGCAAGCCAGTTATACCGATTATCAACATGATGAGATTGAAGAAGAGAGCATCGCGACTCGTTTTAAAAATAAAGGTTATGATGGACGCTTAGAGTTAGTACACAACCCGCTGGGTGCATGGGAAGGGGTCATTGGTACACAATATGGACAACAAAAATTAAAACTTACAGGTGAAGAGGCCTTTTTAGCGCCAAATACCACTAAAAAATGGAGTGTTTTTGCATTAGAACATGCGCAATTTAATGATGTACATGTTGAATTAGCTGCTCGTGCAGAACAGCAAAAAATTAATATTGATGATGCAACGAAAAAAGATTTCGACGGTTCAGCCTTTTCTGTTTCTGGTGCCGCCAATTGGGAGTTTGCACCGAACTACAAACTTTCTTTGGTTACGTCACACCAAGAGCGTTTACCTTTAGCACAAGAGTTATATGCCAATGGAGGCCATTTCGCCACCAATACCTATGAACTAGGGAATGATCAGCTTAAAAAAGAGCAGTCAAATAATGTCGAACTTGGTTTTCATTACGATGATAACAAGTTTGATTACCATGTACATGTCTACCACAACTGGTTTGACGACTACATCTATGCCCAAACCTTAGATCGTTATAAAGATTTTCGTTTGGTTCAGTATGCACAAGATAAAGCCAAGTTCTACGGTGCTGAAGCAGAAGTAGGTTATCAAGTCTCTTCAATTTATAAACTCAGTGCATTTGGTGATTATGTACGCGGCAAGATCGACAATGACAATGCACCACGTGTACCAGCGGGCCGTTTAGGTACAAAAGTGAATGCAGACTTTGGCGATGGTTTTAGCGGTTCAGCTGAGTATTATCATGTATTCCAACAAGATAAGATCGCTGCTTATGAAACAGATACACAAAGTTATAACATGTTAAATTTGGGTGTGGCGTATTCAGGTAATTATGGCAATGTCGGTGATTATCGTGTATTCCTAAATGCTAATAACGTGTTGGATGATCAGGTTTATCAACATGCATCGTTCTTATCGACGATTCCACAAGTTGGACGTAATTTTAGTGTTGGTGTGAACTTTAGTTTCTAATTTGTCACTCAAATCTTATTGAAAAATCAAAGTATAAGCTCTAGCCTTGGTCCATTAGGCTAGGGCTTTTTCTGTTTATATGCGTATCTTCCAAAGAATTCATCAAAAATTAAACTGGTCAGGTCGACGTTACATGGCAGTCATATTGAGTATTTTTGCGATTGGGTATATTGCTTCTGCAATTTATCACACTGTAAAACCACTCCCAAAAGGACTGGATTTTACGGGGCAACTTCGCCATGCCAATGTGAAATTTTTGGCCGATCAGACCTATCTTGATGCACAAGGTCAACAGCAAGTTGATCAACACATTTTCAAAGAAGTATTCCAACTGATTGATCAAGCACAGACCACGATTGTGTTGGATATGTTCTTATTTAATCAGGAAGTGGGTGCGTCTAAGGTTAAGCAATTTCCATTGACGCAGCAATTAACAGATGCACTGATTCTGAAACGGAAGCTTTATCCGACAGTTCAAATTGTGGTGATTACCGATCCAATTAATTCAGTTTATGGTGGTATAACGCCTCAGCACTATCGTCAGCTTCGCCAAGCAGGTGTAGATGTTATTGAAACAGATTTAAAACCTTTGCGTGCTTCAAATCCATTGTGGTCGGGTTTTTGGTATATCTGCTGTCAAAATTTAGGCAATAATCCAGAAGGCGGTTGGCTAAATAATCCTTTTGGAAAAGATAAAGTAACAATACGGAGTTATTTGGAGTTACTCAATTTTAAAGCCAATCATCGTAAAACCTTGGTGGTAGATACGGCTCAAGGTTGGAAGAGTTTAGTGACCTCAGCGAATCCTCATGATGGAAGTTCACATCATAGTAATGTTGCACTGGTCGTGGATGGCCCAACCGCGATTGATGTATTACAAACTGAGCAAACCGTTGCCAATATGTCACAAGGTTCAAGCCCATTTGTGATCATGGGGGGATTGGCTGAAGATAAAAGCTTGCCACAGGTACAGCTACTGACTGAAAAAGCCATTTATGATGCTGTGTTGAAGATGATTCAATCTGCAAAAAGTGAAGAGCATTTGGACATAGCTATGTTCTATCTGTCTGAGCGAAATATTATTGAGGCATTAAAACAGGCTAAACAGCGTGGTGTAAGTATCCGTATCATGCTTGATCCAAATAAAGATGCATTTGGTCGTCAAAAGAATGGTATTCCAAACCGTCAAGTAGCTTCAGAACTCAATGCCGCAGGGATTCCAATTCGTTGGTGTGATACCCATGGTGAACAATGCCATAGTAAGATGCTATTTAAATATAACGCTCAGCAAGCTGAGATTATTTTAGGTTCAGCTAACTTCACGGCACGAAATCTTAAAAACTATAATCTTGAGACAGACATGCGAGTTTTAGGTTCAGCACAAGCACAGGTCTTTAAAGATGCAGGACAGTATTTTGATGCTGCTTGGAGTAATGCGAATGGTCGTCAGATCACGGTTGATTATGCAAAATATGCGGATGAGTCAAACGTGAAATACTGGCTCTATCGCTTTATGGAATGGTCGGGTTTATCTACTTTCTAAAAGAAAGAGGCTTTAAGCCTCTTTTTTATTGCGGATTTGGTGGAATCAACTGATCTAAATCTTTATCAGCCATCTGATCCAGTTCACTTAAATCTGTTTTGATTTTCCACTGAGTTTTATCCTCGACTGGGTTAGGCAGACGAGCTTCTAACCAATCGCACACTGTATCAGGATTAAATTCAGGATGATTACATTGAATTACCCAAGCTAAAAAGTCTTTCGCTTCACCATTCATATAAGGAGGAGGAGAGACAGGGAAGAATTGAGTGGGTAAGCGCTCATTGGTAGACAAATAGTTGAGCACATGACCAAGTTCTTGAACGGTTTGCCATGCAAGTGGATGTGCAACATCAATATTGAATTTAAACCACCATGCATGTTGACCATCTGTACCATGTGCAACGATACGAGCCTCTTGCACACTTGGCACTTTACAGAAGAATTGATAAAGACGATCAAAATTCATTTCAGCCACAGATGTTGTCTCAAAACCAAAAAAGTTATCTTAACATATCTCTTTGGATGTATATGCCGATGTAATCGGTCGAGGGAAAAGAACAATTGATCTGAAAAAATATTATTACAACAGTCATGCTCGGTTTTTATTCTAAAATATAACAATACTCTGATTTCTAGGGCGATAAGGATGAAGCAATCTAAATTGTATATTTATGGCTTGGCAGGTCTTTTGGGCTATCTCCCTATCATGAGTTATGCCGATAATGCATGGGGAGGGTATAGTGGTGTCGAACGACGTTCATATCCCCAAACACCTACTTATCAGCCACCCGCACAAGATCCTTTTGCATTTTCAAATCAGCGCTACACGCCGACTGCACCGCCGAAAGGCTATTATTATCAACCGAATCAAAATAATTATTATCCTTATCCGAGCCATCGACCCAGTGTTCGTATTGAATACTATCCCGAAACTCAATATGAGCATAGCTATCGCCGTGAGCCTTTTGTGGTTGGAAATGAGTTACCTAGTGAATTTCGAAGTGAGCGTTATGTGATTCGAGATTGGGATTCATATTCATTACGTGAACCACCAAGAGGTCGGCACTGGGTGATCGTTGATGGTCGTTATCTTTTAGTGACAGATGATAATTTTAGGATTGAAATTATTCGCTGATTTTAAATGTTTTTTTGAATTTTATTCAAAATAGAAATCTCCATAATTTCTTGGCTTTCATTACAAAGCTTTGCAATGTCATGGGTTTTATTCATGCTTTCTCCTTGAGTTTTTCTTAATCTAATTTTAGATCGAAAAACAGAGGATCAAACAATGAAGAAGACAGTCGTGTTATTGGTATCAACGATGATACTTGGTGTATCTGCTTCAGCAATGGCAGATTCAAATCGTTGGAATCAAGATCATAAAGATCGCTATGATCACCGCTATGAGCACCGTTACGATCATCGTGAACAACCACGCTGGTCAAATGGCGACCGTGGTCATCATTATGGTCAACGTATCAGCCTTAAACGTGGCGAGCGTTTACCGTCAGAATTCCGTAGTAACCGCTATGTGATTTCTAACTATCGGACTCACCGTTTGTATGAACCACCACGCGGCTATAACTGGATGCAGGTACAAGGTAAATATGTTTTAGTCGACTCGAAATATCGCGTGTTGAGAGTGGCTTAAACTAAGGAATAAAAAACAGGCATCTCGCCTGCTTTTTTATTTATGCTAGTTCATCATCTTGTGGTCTTGGTGTTTTATTTGCAGGGAGTTGTTGTTCATGGTCTTTACCTCGGATAACAGATGGGTAGTTCCATGAAGCAAAACGTACCACCCAAATTGCCAAAGCTAAGATCAGAATAGAGCCCGTAATGATGACCAAATCCATAGAGGCTTTATGATTGTGTTGAATATCAGCAATCAGTAAACGAGTTAGTGCAGTAATTGCCACATAGATGAGGAAGCGTACAGGCATGTGATTGGTTTTAAAGTAGATACCAACCATTGCCCCTAGTTCTAAATAGATAAACAACAATAGGATGTCATCAATGGTAGCGTATTGTTTAACCGTCAAAATTTCAATGACGGTATGTACTGCTGACCAAGCAATCATACAGCCAATAATAAACAGAGCTAAATAGTGAAAGGCTTCAACCGCATAATGACCTAGACGGTCAAATAAACGTTGTAAATTTTCGAGTTTATCTTTGGAGTTTGACATACCGACTTATATTCTCAACATGATCATTAAAATGTTATGCAAGTTTTATGCTGATTTTATTATAGCCATAAAAAAACTGCCTAAACCAACTGATTTAGGCAGTTTTTAAAACCGAACTAGAATTAAGCTTGGTTTGTGAAATAATCTTCGCTGAAGTTCATGATTAAGTCAGAACCTGCTTTGATCTTCGCAAGGCGAGAATCAAGTTCTGGCAAAATACGGTCAACAAAGTACTGTGCCAAAGCAAGTTTGTTTTGGTAGAAGTCACCAGACTTGTCTTTTGCAGCAGCAGCAATCTTAGCAAACATATAAGCAAAGCTAAGTAGACCAACTGCACTTAAGTAATCTACTGCAGTAGAGTTCGGGAACTCTACATTTTCAGCCGCTTGTTCAATGATGAACTGAGTGATTGCTTCGATTTCAGTTGCAGCATCTAAAGTCGCATCTTTAATGAAGTTTAAGTCAGTGTCTAATGCATTGGCAAAATCACGAATCTCAGTGATATATTCAGCGATGAAAGCACCACCACACTTAATCGTTTTACGACCAATTAAGTCTTGAGATTGAACGCCGTTTGTTCCTTCGTAAATTTGAGAAATACGAAGATCACGGATGCACTGTTCCATACCCCATTCACGAATATAACCGTGGCCACCAAATACCATTTGCGCATCTAAAGTTGCTTGGAATGCAGTATCTGTGAGGTAAGCTTTTGCAATTGGTGTTAACAGCGCAACACGGTCATTGGCTTTTTTCACTGCTTCTGCATCAGTAGAGAATTTAGTGATATCAAGCTGTTGACCTACATATACTGCAAATGCACGAGATGCTTCATTATTTGCACGTACATTCAATAACATACGACGAACATCACCGTGAACTAAGATGCTATCCGCAGGTTTGCTTGGAGATTTAACACCAGAAGCACTACGACCTTGTAAACGATCAGTCGCATATTGAGCTGCATTTTGGTAAGCAAATTCAGAAGCGCCAAGACCTTGGATACCCATTGATAAACGTTCGTAATTCATCATTACGAACATGGCTGCAAGACCTTCGTTTTCTTTACCAACGAGATAACCTTTTGCAGCATCAAAATTCATGACACAAGTTGCAGATGCCTTGATCCCCATTTTATGTTCGATTGAACCAGGGCCAACAGGGTTACGCTCACCTAAAGAACCATCTGCATTTACAATGTATTTCGGTACGATGAATAAAGAAATACCACGTGAACCCGCAGGTGCATCAGGTGTTTTTGCAAGAACTAAGTGAATGATGTTTTCAGCGAGATCGTGATCACCACCTGTAATGAAGATCTTAGTACCTGTAATGTTATAAGTACCATCTTCGTTACGTTCAGCTTTAGTTTTAATAATCCCTAAATCTGTACCTGCATGCGGTTCAGTTAAGCACATGGTACCTGACCATTCGCCAGAGTAGATTTTAGGTAAATACGTTTCTTTCTGTTCTTGTGATGCATAACTGCTTAACGCCATGCCTGCACCGACAGACAGTAGTGGATACAACAAGAATGATGGGTTGGTGGCAAAGAGCATTTCATCTGACAATACTGTCAGCATTTTTGGCATGCCTTGACCGCCCCATTCTTCATCAGCACCTAAGCCAATCCAACCACCTTCGGCGTATTGACGGAATGCTTCTTTAAAACCTGCTGGCGTGAAAACTTCACCGTTAACCCAACGCGCACCTTCTTCATCACCAGTACGGTTAAGTGGGTGAGTTACGTTTTGAGCAAATTTAGCCATTTCTTCTAAAATTGCTTCAGCTGTTGCAGCATCTACATGAGCAAGATTCTCATTAGACTGCCAAAATTGTTCAGCTTTAAATACATCATTTAAGATGAATTTCATGTCTGCTAAAGGTGCATTGTAAATTGGCATAATCGTTCCTTTTTACGCACAGGTCATGTGCAAAGTGATCAAATAAAACGAACAAATAAATTGAATAGTGTAAATTTAGCATTGATTAAACAAAAAAAGGACGGTCAAAACTGACCAGTCCTTTTTCTGTGATGAACGTTGCATCTCATTCTAATCTATGATTAGAACGCGAAGTGTTCCGCATCAAGTTCAAACAATGGTGCAACACCAGTTGAAAGTACATCTACGTGCGAGCGAACACGTGGCAAGATCTTCTTGAAGTAGAAGCGAGCAGTTGCTACTTTCGCATTGTAGAAGTCAACTTCTGTTGAACCTTCAGCCAATTTCTCTTGAGCAACAAGTGCCATACGTGCCCATAGGAATGCAAGTGTTACATAACCAGAGAAGTACATGTAGTCAACCGCAGCTGCGCCAACTTCATCAGGGTTTTGCATTGCACGCATACCGATTTGCATCGTGATATCGCCCCATTCTTTGTTTGCAGCAGCCAATGGTGCAAGGAATTCTTGCATTGCAGCATTGTCTTTGTTTGCTTCAACAAATTTATGGATGATCTTGGTGAAGTCTTTCAACATTGCACCTTGAGTTTGCAATACTTTACGACCTAAAAGATCAAGTGCTTGAATTTCAGTTGTTCCTTCGTATAAGCAAGCAATACGTGTATCACGTACGATTTGCTCCATACCGTGCTCAGAAATAAATCCGTGACCACCAAATACTTGCACACCGTGGTTTGCAGATTCATAACCAGTTTCAGTTAAGAATGCTTTAGCAATTGGCGTTAACAAAGATAAGATGTTGTCAGCAAACTTACGCTCTTCTTCAGTTTCGCCTTTTTCAACGATATCTGCATACTGAGCCAATAAGTAAACAAGTGCACGACCACCTTCAGCAAATGCTTTTTGAGTTAAAAGCATATTACGAACAGCAGGGTGAACAATAATTGGATCTGCTTCTTTTTCAGGTGCTTTAGGACCTGAAAGTGAACGCATTGCCAAACGATCTTTCGCATATGCTAAAGCACCTTGGAAAGAACCTTCAGATGCAGCAAGACCTTGAACGGCTGTACCAATACGTGCAGTATTCATGAATGTGAACATGCAGTTTAGGCCGCGGTTTTCTGGTCCAATCAAGTAACCTTTTGCTTTATCAAAGTTGATCACACAAGTTGCGTTACCATGGATACCCATTTTATGTTCAATTGAACCGCAGCGAACAGTATTGCGCTCACCGATAGAGCCATCTGCATTTACATTGAATTTCGGTACGATGAACAGCGAAATACCTTTAGTACCTTTAGGTGCGCCAGGTAAACGAGCAAGTACGATATGGATGATGTTTTCAGCCATGTCATGTTCACCAGCAGAGATAAAGATTTTCTCGCCAGAAATTGCATAGCTACCATCATCATTTGGTTCAGCTTTGGTTCGGGTAATACCTAAGTCTGAACCTGCATGAGATTCAGTTAAGCACATTGTACCTGTCCAAACACCTGATACAAGGTTTGGCATATACGTCGCTTTTTGTTCATCAGAACCATGGTGTTCAATTGTACGAACAGCACCATGAGAAAGACCTGGGTACATACCCCAAGACCAGTTGGCTGTACCAACCATCTCAGAAATTGTGATTCCTAGAGAGTTTGGTAATGCTTGACCGCCAAATTCTTCATCAGCAGAAAGAGATGGGAAACCAAGTTCGATATATTTTTGATACGCTTCTTTAAAGCCTGTAGGCGTAGTAACAACACCGTCATTCCAAGTACAACCTTCACGATCGCCTGATTGGTTGATAGGAGAAAGTTCATTCTCACAGAAATCAGCTGCTGCTTCTAAATATTGATCAACCAATTCGCGGCTTACGGTGCCTTGAAATGCAGGAAGTTTTGCGTAATGTGCTTCAGCATTTAATAATTCGTGCAATACGAACTGCATATCACGTAAGGGTGCTTTGTATTGTGGCATAGCATTTTCCTCAATACTGGTTAAACCAGAGTTATAATCTTAGTCAATAGTAAATATACCCAAAGGGTATCATTTTGTGTTGCTAATCGTGCAACAAGTTATAGTTCCGTACAAGCTTTAACAGGGCATTTCTTAGTGACTGTAAAGTCAAAGATAATGCTTAAATTATTTTAAAGCGTATTGATTGTAGGCAGTTTGCGTTGAATTCGCTCGTAATAATATGCAAAAAATCGTAAGCAGCTGTGTAATTAAAAATAATTGACTCTGCAAATAAATAAAAGGCGCTTGAGGCGCCTTGATAACGAAATAATATTATGTTCTTACATAGGTTTAACGTTTGAATTGTGATTTCTCAGGCGTAAAGCGAACGTCACAAGTACCTTCAATTACACGATTATTCCACTGAACATTCACACGCTCACCGATGCGTTTACCCTGACAGGCTTTCTCGATCTGTGCTCTCTGTAGTCGATGTTCTTCACGCATTTGTTCTCGTTGTTCTTCACGTTGTTCGCGTTTAGCTTGCCATTCTGCACGTTGTTCTGGGGTTAGCGGTTGACGTTGCATTTCGTGGCGGTGGCGGTCATGATTCATTCCTTGTTCTGAAGGTGTTACTTGGCAGGCAGCCAAACCTAAAACAGAACCGAGAAGAGTTGTCATTAATACAATTTTTGTCTTGTTCATTATTTTATCCTGCGTAGTCAGTTAAGATTCGATTGTTAAAGATTAGATAATAAAGATGAAGAAAGAATGGAGAGTTTTTTTGAACCATGTTGGTTACAATCCATAAATAGAACACTATTGAGATTTCGCTTTTGAATGTTCGTCGCATGCCTTTAGCCATACGTTTATTTTTAACGGTATTACTGACTACCTTAGTGATTGCAACAATCAGTTTAGGGGTATTGCATTGGACCATGCAAAAGAACTTCGCACGTTATGTTGCTGATGTGGAAATGCAAAAATTAGATCGTTTGATTGCGAATCTAGGTAATGTTTATACGGTTTATCATGACTGGGGGAATGCCATTCAGGCACAGATTTTACAAATTGAAGGGAACGCAGCACCTGATGATTATGATCGCTTGTCTCAGTGGTGGTTGCGCCGTCAGTATGATATTGCCTTACAACAACGTTATTTTAATGACCATACCTTATTAACGCTTTCACCCACTTTAGCTCAAAACAACACCGAAATAAAAAATCGTCAGATTTTTAATGATGAAGAATTAAAGATTCTTAAACAAAATTTACCCTCAGAATATCAACCTTTTGAAGGCTTACGTTTTCCTTTGAGTCCGAGCCAATTTCGATTAAAGAAAGATGCGAAAGATGATAAGCAAGATACCAAATCTAGTTCATCATCTGAACACGTTAAAAAGCGTTTTGTATCAATTCCAGATCGTTTAGGTTTAAGTTCAAGACTGTCTTTATATGATGAAAAACACCAATTTATTGTGGGTGAGCCTGCAACTGATCAAATAGCCTACCGTCCAATTCTGGTTAATCAAAAAGTTGTGGGTTATCTCGGCTTAAAACCCGTATTGGATCAGGATGATGCATCAAGTATTAATTTCTTTAGTAATCAAAAGCGTTATTTGCTTTTAGTTTATGCCTTAACCGTGCTTTCTAGTTTGGTGGCAGCATTGTTAATGGCAGCTTATTTCAAAAAGCCAATTCAACGTTTGCTTAATGCGACTTTGGAATTAACGCGTGGAAATTACCAACATCAGGTTGTGATTAAGCGAAATGATGAATTGGGAGATTTATCTAATCAACTGAATCATTTGGCTGATATTTTGCATCAACATGAGGAATCGCGCCGTCAATGGGTCGCTGATACTTCTCATGAATTAAAAACGCCTTTGGCTGTGTTACAAGCACAGATTGAAGCGATGCAGGATGGAATTCGTAAAGCGACACCCGAGCATCTTGATGCAATGATGCGTCAAGTGAGTAGTTTAAAGAAGCTAACACAAGATTTGGCTGATTTAGCACAGGCAGATGCGCAGCAGTTGAAATGCTATTTTGCTGAAGTCAATCCATGGGATGTAGTACTGCAAGAAGTTGAAAATTTTAAACCTACATTTGAACAAAAGCAGTTTGATGTTTCACTCTCAGGCGAAGGAATAAGCCTATCTTTAGATCGAGATCGTTTTAAACAGATCATTGTTAACTTGCTTGGAAATTGTGTACGTTACACAGAACAAGGTGGAAAAATACAGATTCATACTCAACAAAATGAGTATGAATGGATACTGTATGTAGATGATAGCCCATTTGGGGTAAGTGATGAGCAGTTGGCGCGTTTAGGCGAGCGCTTTTATCGTGTGGATGATTCACGCACACGTAGCACTGGCGGAACAGGTTTAGGTTTGGCTTTGTCTTGTAAACTTGCACAGGCTTTAGGTGGTTCACTTACTTTTAATCATTCACCTTTAGGTGGATTGCGTTGTGTGCTGACTTTCCCAAAATTAATTAAATAACTTTTTTGATCCTCTTTGCTTGAGGACGATGGATAGGATGAAAACCATGAAGCATATTATGTTGGTTGAAGATGAAGTTGAACTAGCACAGTTGGTTCGTGATTATTTAGAGGCGGCTGGTTTTGAAGTCAGTATGTTTCATGATGGTCAGGATGCTTATACCCAATTTCAACAACGTAAACCCAGTCTCATGATTTTAGACTTGATGGTTCCTCGTATGGATGGTTTAACCATTTGCCGTAAAGTCCGTGAGCAATCTGATCTACCGATTATTATGGTAACTGCGCGTACTGAAGAAATTGATCGTGTTTTAGGCTTAAATATGGGTGCAGATGACTATATTTGTAAACCATTTAGTCCGAAAGAGTTGGTTGCACGTGTACAAGCTGTTTTACGTCGTTTAGAGCGTAAGGCAGAACCTGATCAAAATGATTTATTTCGTATCGACAAAGCACAGCAACGGATTTGGTATCAACAAAAAGCATTAACTTTAACACCGACTGAATTCCGTTTATTGGAATTATTCTTGGAACATCTCGGTCAAGTCTATTCTCGTGCGCAATTATTAGATCATATTAATCCAGATAGTTTTGATGTCGCAGATCGTGTAATTGACAGTCATATTAAAAATCTTCGTCGTAAAATTACTGAAGCTGCCGAAACAGGTAATCGCCATGAATGGATTCAAGCGGTTTATGGTGTAGGTTATCGTTTTGAATATCCTGATGAGTAAAATATAAAAGCCCTTTTGTAAATAAAGGGCTTTTTATTAAATAATAAATTGTCATTATAATCATAAGTAGCTATTATTTGTTTAAAGTCAATATATGACTTTTATTAAATCCTAAATTTAAAATATTTAGATAATAACTTTATTATAAAAGGGTTGTCAAATGTTTAAAAAAACATTTTTAGCTTTCGCTTGTTCTACATTTTTAGTTGCTTGTGGAGGTGGTGGTAGTACTTCTTCAAATAATACTAATAATGGTAATCCAGTTGCTCCTGTTTCAGATTTAAATAAAGCAAAACAGTTGATTGATACAACCAATAATATCATTTCTTATTTTGATAGTTTTGATGGATTGCAATCACAGTATAAACCAACATTTGATGCAGTTAGTGATGTAGGTAGCGATATTGGTAATGCCAGTAGCTTGATTTTGACTTTGGCGTCATTGGCACAACAAAATGCCCAAGGTTCGGAAAAAGAATATAATGCAGCTCAGTTGGAAGCCCTATTGAAAGAGGACTCAACTTATGGGGGGGATTATTACCCTCATTATCAGTTGAGTAATAATACGCTGAAAGTGAGTGTGAAGCCTGATTCCGTTACTGTAACAGGTGGTGTTACAGCTAAATATTGGACAGATTATGTTTGGGACTATAAAACTCAGAAACGTCATGATGTTTTTGGTGATGAAGCCAACGTGACTGTAACCAATTTGAAATTAGAAGCACCATTCTCGGCATCTCAATCAACTTACGATTTTAAATTGGTTGCTGGTGGGAAAATTGCCACTAAGAATGTTATGAGTAAAAAAGAAGCAATTTTAGCAGTAAATAGTGATAGTACAGCTCAAGTCGTTTATAACAATCTAGCAAAACTGGTTGATCGTTCTAGTGATCAAACTCCTATAACTGCACAATTTAAGTTTATGAATATTGTGTTGACTGCCGTAGGTACAGGTGCTGAATTGAGTTTAACTGAGTTTTCAAGCAAGGCTAAACAAGTTCAAATTAAAGATGGTTCAAGCACATCTACAGAAATTATTCCAACTGAACTCAATTTTAAAGGTAAGGCTGTTGCTGGAACTGAGAACCTGAATTTAGAGGCAAGTGTTAAATTAAATAATGATTTATCCAAAGTGATTGATGTGACTAATGGTGAATCTGCTGCTGCATTTATCAATGCTGATCTTAATGTGAAACTCAGTGGTAATGTTAAAGGTGGTGGTACCAGCATTAAACCATTTAGTGTTGATTTAACTGCTAAACGTAATGAGTATCGGAAAGGTACAGCAACGATTAAGATTGCTGTAGATAAAGATATGCTTACGGCTGACTTTAAAACTGATAATTTGATTACAACAGATGTACCTGTCGTTTGGGCAAAATTGTCTCATCCTAATGGGGCATATGTGGAAATTGCTAATCTTGATAATTTTTCATCAGCCCAGATTAAAGTGGGTAATACCGCATATGGCACAGTGAGTAAAGTGTCAGATAATGTATATTCTGCAAAATTCACAGATAATACCGTTAAAGCGATTGCACCATAATCATGAAAAGGAGAGGGGGAGTAAATCCCCCTTTTTATATGCTCAAAAAAAGTCTAGCTGTATTGGGAATGCTTATTCCTTTCTACTCTCATGCTCAGGAAAAAATCTATTATCAAGTGCAGGCAAATGTATATAGTGAACCTGTGTCGATTCACGCATTTACAGATGATTGGGATGATACGCATTTTAAAACAGGAAAAAATGCTTTTGCTCATGGTTTAATGCAGTTGGGTATTAAACAGGGTCAATGGGATTTTAGCTGGATTTGGCGTTATGATTATGTCCTACATTTTAGTCCAGATACTGCAACATTATATTATCAGATCAAAAATGAAAAATTGATTGATGCCAGTACTCAATATAATTTACAACTTGAGGCGCAGCATGTTGATACTGTCGGCTCTAGATTTGCCTATACATGGCAGTTGAGTCCGAACTGGAGTTTAACAACGGGTGCAACTGCATTAATTGGGCGGCATTATGTAGATGGTCAAGTCAATGCTTTGGCTCAAACAACTGATCAAAAGCAACTCATGGACCGCGTTAAATGGCTGAATGGCCAAATTGACTATAGTTATGACCAGCCAGCACTAAAAGAAGATAAAATGGGGTGGAATGAGCATGCAAATCAGGGTTATGGTTTTGCATTTGATACTTCATTACAAGGGACAATTGCGAATCACTGGAAAGTAAACATTAATATTCAGGATGCAATGGCTTATTTATATTGGCAAGATGCACCTTATACACAGTATCAGATTGCTTATGATCAAGATAAGCGCCCCCGCTTTGATATTCACGGACAATTTAGTAAGCACCATCAATACACCCAAAAACTGCCATTTAAAATTTATACTGATTTCAATTATCAGTCGGATCAGGCTTGGCAGTTAGGTATAAGCTCAATCAGTAATCAATATAATAGTCTTTGGCAACTGAATGCTTATTGGGATGCAGGGTTGCAATGGGGAATCCATTTTGAACCACAGACTCATGCCTTGGGGTTATCAATTCAACATGATTATTTTGGTGTGAAATATATTGCAGATAATCTAAATAGTAATCAGGCTAAGAGAATGGGTGCACAATTATTTGCGCAATATCAATGGTAGAGATTAAGCAAAATAATAATCCACATCTAAGCTCAAACCTAGTGCAAACAATTGTTGAATATTGGCTGCACTGACGAGTCGGTGATGTGGATTTTCAACATGCCCAGTTGCACTGATACCGAGTGAATATTGGGGATTAAAAAATAGCTGCTGTAAGGTACTTTGATAAGGTTGTAACTGTTCGAGTACATCACTGATATGCTCATTCAGTTTTACTGTTTCTCGATTTAAACGAGAACATAATTTAAGTAATGAATTTCGATGTTTTAATTGTCGTTTGGTTTCTAATTTAAGTCCTTGATCAAAACCCACTTCAAAAGTTAATTCAGGAAATAATTGTTGTAACTCCTTTGCTGGTAATTTAGACCAAATACAGAAATAAGCATATTCACTACATGGTCTTGATTCTTCTATTGTTGCGATTGGTTTTGCATATGGATAATCGTGTCCATCATCTTGATCCAAATGACCATGTAAATGAAATCTAGCATTTAATTCGCTCAGCTCCCGTAATAGATCAATATTAAGATGAAAACCAGCGCCTTGCGTATTTACATCATGCGTGACCAAATGCAGAGTACAGTTGAAATCGGGTGATATTTGTAAGATAGAAGTGTTATGTTTAAGACGAGTAAACCAATGAAATAATTGCTGTGCATCATCTTGACAGTCATCGACATCAAAGCGAATACACATCTGTTGAAATTGATGTGTACCATCATCACTGATTTGACCTTTATTCCAAGCTTCATAGCCACACATTTGATCAAAATGATATTGTTCAATAATCTGTTGAACATCTTGTTCACTGTCTTGGGTAATGGTGAGGTAAAAGTATTCACTATAGCTTTGTTGTTGGGACATTTTTTATCAATCTCATTTTATCCTGTGGATAGCCACAATATTATCCACAGAAAATGTGGATAGTTTTAAAAAATTATGGGTGAATATTGATCTCTGTATGATTGGTGACGAGTGCCCATATTTCATCCATATCTGAATTAGTGACAGCAATACAACCCAAAGTCCAATCTTTACGAGGCATATATCTCGCACTTGAAGGTAATGAAGCTGCCCGTATAGGCACTGTTCCATGAATCATTACGTCTCCACCTGTAGATTGATGCTGCTGTTTGGCGAAAGCCAGATCATTTTGATTCGGGTAGGAAATATGTAGCGATTTATAATATGAACTTTGAGGATTGCGCCAGTCGATTGAGTATGTTCCTTCAGGTGTTTTGCCATCACCTTCAAATTGTTTATGCCCGATTGGGTTAAAGCCTAAACGAATCGGATAGCTTCGAATCACTTCATCTTGATGTTTCAATTGTAGAAGTCGTTGGCTTTTAAACACTTCAATTGAAGTCACAGGTTTGGTTTGATTGAGTTGTTGTATCACTTGTGCTGAAAGAGGTTTGTGTGTTGGTGTGAATGTAGGCAGAAACTTTCCATACTGATAAAAAGCAAGCCCACTGAAAAAAATTAGTATCATAAATCCAACCACAAACCTGAGTTTCATCATTGATCTTCTACGATGAACAACTTACTGAAATTTCAGGCACATCACTTGGTAAAGGTGCAGTATCTTGTTCAGTTTCCAACTCTGGCTGTTTTTGATAAGGCTGATTGAGTAGCTTAAATAAACGATCAACTTCACTGAAATCACCACGTTCAGCTTGTTCAATCGCTTTTTGTGCCATGTGGTTGCGTAAAATATAATGTGGATTAGCGCTTTGCATAACTCGATCTAATTCATCTGTATCTTGAGTTTTGCGATTCTCCTGATATTGATGGAGAAAAGCATCAAACTGACGTAGATCTAAGCAATCATCACGGAGTGCTTTATATGCCTTGTTTTGTAGGCGAATAAAACTTTGCGTATAGTCGAGTTGTTCCGTTTGTAAAATCCGTAAGAATGCAAAACTACAATCTAAACTGTCTTTATGAAAATGGGGGAGTCCAATCTTCTCGCAGAGTCCTTGACCATAGTGGTGTAAGAAGGTCGGCTCAAACTGTTCTAAACAAGTTGCTAAATCGTGTTTGAATTGTTCTTTATGCTCAGGCTTAGCTAAAGGAATAAGATTGTTCAACCATGTCCACAAATTCCAATGTCCAATGCTCGGTTGGTTTTGATAGGTATAGCGACCTTGGTAATCGGAGTGGTTATTAATCCAGTTTGGTCGAAAGCGTTCCATAAATCCATAAGGACCAAAATCTAAGGTTGAGCCTGTAATATTCAAATTATCGGTATTCATCACACCATGCGCAAAACCGACCAATTGCCATTTGGCGATCATGATTGCTGTACGCTCAATGACAGCTTTAGCAAACGCAAGGTTTGGATTGTCAGCTTCTAAACATTCTGGATAATGCCATTCGATACACTTTTGCGTAAATTCAGTTAAAAGTTCAGGTGCATATTGATTGATCCACTCAAAATGACCGAGGCGAATGTGACATTCAGACGTGCGTAACAACATTGCGCCGAGTTCTAAGGTTTCACGTTGTACACCTTGTGTAGATGTGGTGAAACCAACGGCATGGCTAGATGCTACGCCAAGCGCATTGAGTGCATGTCCAGCTAAGTATTCTCGAATAACTGAACGAAGTACGGCACGACCATCACCCATACGAGAGTAGGGGGTAGAGCCAGCCCCCTTGAGGTGTAGATCAATGGTTTGTCCATGTTGATTTAGAATTTGTCCAATCAATAAACCACGTCCATCACCTAATTGACCTGCCCATTGACCAAATTGATGACCTGCATACACCATTGCCAAGGGAGTGAATTTAGCAAAAGTTTTTTGCCCACTACAAATCTCGACCCAATTGGCTTTGTCTTCTTCACTCCATTGTAACTCATCTG
Source organism: Acinetobacter sp. TR3 (assembly GCF_027105055.1). Classification (NCBI taxonomy): domain Bacteria; kingdom Pseudomonadati; phylum Pseudomonadota; class Gammaproteobacteria; order Moraxellales; family Moraxellaceae; genus Acinetobacter; species Acinetobacter sp. TR3. Next base: position 2,545,054 of record NZ_CP114264.1, on the reverse strand, counting down.
CCAAAGCCTTATTGAAATGACCTGCTTTTGCACCACGTAAAGGACTTGGTTGCTGTTGATGATAAAGCTTTGAATTGAGAGATGAATAGCGAGGATTGAAATGCATAGGTCAATATCATGACAAGAAGCTGAATGATGACTATAACAAAGATAGGTCTAAAATAGTGAATTGTGGTTATGAACTGAGTCTGTAAATAGGCATAAAAAATGGCCTCTAAAGAGACCATTTTATTGAGTGTTTTTTATTCTGAAACTGGTGCCTTTTTGATATTACGCACTAAAGTTTCTAGACATTCACGATGGTGTGCAAGGCGATGTTCAAGCAGTTGGAAATCAACTTTAAGCTTATGATCCATTTGATGGATTTTTTCAGCCATTGCCGCTTTTTTCGCTTGTAGTTCTTGCTCTTTCAATTTAGCCCAATCATTTAATGTATTGGTAAATGCTTCATATTCTTGAGCAATACGTTGTTTCATCTGAGCGATATCAGTATTTACATCGTGACCATAAATCGCGAGGTCTTGTTCAGCATATTTAAACTTCATCGCAAGCTCTGCTTTTTGGATATTAAAGCTTGGAATACGACGTAGATTTTTGGCTAAACCTAACTTAGAACTTGTCCAAATTAACCATTTTGTAGGGTCATATTGCCACCATTTTACGCCGTTACGATAATCGTATTGGAAAATATGGTGATAGTTATGATAGCCCTCACCCCAAGTGAGAATTGCTAAGATAAAATTATCACGTGCGGTATTTTCGTCAGTATAAGGGCGTTTACCCCACATATGACATAAAGAGTTAATGAAGAAGGTGACATGATGGCTAAGGAACAAACGAACTAAACCACCTAAAAGTAATACACCCCAGATATCACCAACCAACCAACCGACAGGCAACAAAATACCTGCATGGACAGCAATAACTAAAGGAACATAATATTTATCTTGGAACATGACTAATTTGTCATTTAACAAATCAGGTGCGTTTTTATAATTTGGTTCGGCAGCAGGGTAGTTACGTAACATCCAACCCATATGTGCATACCAGAATCCATTATTAATCGAATAAGGATCTTGATCGATATCATCAACATGACGGTGATGAGTACGGTGGCCTGAAGCCCAAAATAAGATACTATTTTGAACTGCAAAAGTACCCATAATCATAAGAATGATTTTTAAAGGTAGGGTTGCTTCATAAGCACGGTGTGCCCATAAGCGATGATAGCCAGCAGTGATACCTAAACTGCTTACACCTAGTAAGACAAACATGCTAATCCATGCGCCCATACTAAAGTCATGATAATAGGTATAAATTGGAATCGAAATGAGTGCAACAACTGGTAAAAATACCAATGCGAAAATTGCAATCCAATTAATGGGTGCTTTCTTGAGTGGGGCGGAAGTCATATCCGTCAGCGCTCCTAAAAACCTTGTTTACACAAGATATAAAAACCAAACGAGATAGCAAAACCAATCATGACGATATATTGCTATTTTATGCTCGATATTAGCATGCTCAGATTAGATAACACTAGTATTATTCTACAGTTGTACTGAAAGAACAGTAACAGAATTCGTTTGTTGAATTAATCAATAAATTAAAAGGCGAAATAAATCAATGTCAGAACAAATAAGCGTGAAAAATACAATTTATTCTTTGAATAATTTTTTTCACAAAACTTTAATATTATCTTGTGCTTTGCTACTTACTGCATGCCAAAGTCAACCGACACAGATCACTAAAAATAGCTTACATCCCAAACGTGTAAGTGAATTGCCTCCTATGCAAGTTCGTAAAAGCAACGATGGCATTCAAGAGGTGAATTGGCAAATAACCATGATTCAAAATAAACGTGTTTTATTCTTCAATCAATACCCAAGTTTTATGCTGAATTCAGTGACTAAAACCATTTCAGGTCATACGGGCTGCAATAATATTTATGGAAGTTATCAATATGATCTTAGCCAAAGGAAAATGAGTTTTGATGTGAGAGCGCAGCACTTAAGTTGTGATAAAGCACTCGCACAAGAAGCAGATCTGATGGATGCGATGCAGCGGATTGAACATTTCCAAATTGAAGGGACGAATTTGTATTTATTAGATGCAAAAGGACAGCGTTTAATTCAGGCGCAATCTAAAAAATAAAATTAGTTGTCGGAATAAATACCATATTTTTATAAAGTTAGATGTTGCAACATGATGCTCGGAACATCGGTGATCAAGCCTTGAATGCCCAAATGTTGTAGATATTTGGCACGTTCAACCTCATTAACTGTCCAAACACTCACAGCAAGTTCAGCTTGCTGTGTAAACTGAATGATTTGATCGGTTGCGAGTTGATCTTTCCAACCAATTTGGTCGCACTCATATTGTTGAGCAAGCTCGATTGCGTATTCCCCAATCGGGATTTCAACCAACAGACCACGTTTAAAATGGCTTTGGTATTGCTGTAATGCAGCTAAAATTTTCACATCAAAACTGGTAATCGTAGCAGCCTGTTCAAAGTCGACTAGATCTTGATGTAATTTTAGAATTAAACGCTCAGCCGCTGCTTCATCTGCAACTGCTTTAATTTCAACTTCAATATGTTCAAAGTCAGTTAAACTAGCCATCACGTGGGGCAGGCTAGGTGTGTATTCTTCAAATGCCCACGCCTGCCATTGGTGGCGATGATCAAATTGCTGAGCTTCAGATAAATTACAGCTTTCAACATGATGTGATTTACCCGTGGTACGAACAAAATCATCATCATGAATTACAACCAATTGGTCATCTTTAAGTTGGCGTACATCAAATTCAACTGCACGTATACCTAAATCATGCAAATAGCGAAAACCACCTAACGTATTTTCAGGTGCTTCGCCTCGTGCACCACGATGACCAATAATTCGCATTTTGATTTACCTTAGAATAATTATGCTTTATCAATACTATCATTAATGTTTTTTTGCCAAAGCACTTCACTACCGCCTTCTGCACGCTGCAAAGCACGTGAAGCAACGAACAACCAGTCCGATAAGCGATTCAGTAATTGTAATGCGGTTGCCTGAATATTTTGATCACGATTGTGTACTGACATCAAAGTGCGTTCTGCACGACGGCATACGGCACGAGCTTGATGTGCATAACTACATGCTAGGCTACCTGATGGTAAAATAAACTCTTTGAGCATTGGTAAAGATTCATTCATGTGATCGATTTCTTTTTCGAGAAATTCGATACAAATTGGTTGGAGTAAATGATAGTTGGGAATACAAACTTCACCGCCTAAATCAAATAACCAGTGTTGGATCAAGCTTAAACTTTTATCCCAATCAGCTTTATTTTCAATTTGAGATGCGCTGATTTGTGCACGAAGCACGCCAATCGTGGCATTGAGTTCATCTACATCACCTAGCGCATTAACTCGTAAGTCATCTTTAGCGACACGTGAGCCATCCCCAAGACCTGTTGTACCTGAATCGCCTGTACGTGTATAGATTTTACTTAAACGATGTCCCATGAAACTGTCCTACAAATAAAAAAGGGGATAATGTCGGTCAGAACATTACCCCGAAATTGGAGTTAAGAAAATATTTTTATTGTCTCGATTACGCGATTAGTAACGGAATGTGACACCCGCTGAAGCTTGGCGACCACCGTTGATGTAGTAACTACCGCTACCATAGGCTGTACGATATTTTGAATCGCCGACATTTTGAATGTTCGCAAAAACATCTACATTTTTATTCACTTTATATTGTCCATGCATATCTACACGGAAGTGTCCAGGGATTTGAACATTGTCAAAGGCACTGTTGTCATAATCACCATTCGCTAACATTGTGGTCGAGAAAGTATATTGTTCATCTGCCCAACCAGCAGTCAAGGAAATTTTCTGACGAGGGCGACGACTTAAATCTTCATCATTTTTCTTGTCTTTAGCGCGAACATAGTTATAACTTAAATTTGTAAATAGGTTTTCACCTTGCCATTTCACATATAGCTCACTACCCTCCATTTTAGCTTTTTCAACGTTACTCATTTGATTCAGAACGCCATCAAAAGCAATCAGGTTATCTACTTCTGTTGTATAAAGAGATAAACCTGTTGAAATATTGTAAGCCAGTTTTTGGTCTAGACCGATTTCATAAGACAAGCTTTCTTCTGGTTTAAGGTCAGGATTTCCACCAAAAGCATACATATCATTTAAAGTTGGTGCTTTAAATGCTGAACCGATATTTGCATAAACACTGGTTAAAGGTAGCACTTGATAACGAGCAGATCCTTGAGCAACAGTATGTGTGCCGAATTTTTCATTGTCTTCTACACGGATACCAACCTGAGTGTTTAATCCTGCTTGATCATATTTGTGTTGGATATAATAACCTGTTGAATCAATATCTTCTTGATATGGTGTTCCATAGGAGATCACATCACCATCAATATTTCGATGTGTTGCACCAACTAGAAGCTTTTGATTTGGTGTAAAGCCCCATTGACCATAGATTTCAGATTCTTGCGTTTTACTATGGACAAAATCTGTTGAATTATTTTGATCTATTTCATCTTTGAATTGAGAAAAACGGGCATGTAGAGCTAAATTCTCAAGAATATTTAAACGTCCTTTAATGTTAATGATTTCATTTTTAAAATCTTGAGAAACGAGTTTGCCAGAGCTATCGTAATCGCTATAACCTTGGTTCTCACTATAATCAACAGAAGCTGCGTACTGTTCTTTTTCTACACCAATTTTTGCGCTATAGCCTTTTTGATCAAATGAGGCATCGGCTGCATTTTTTATATCTTTGACAGGTGTTCCATCAGTTTCAAGGCGTTGACCGCGAATCTGTGCATAGAAACCATTTTCAGCCAGATCTGCACCGACTACAGATTTATAAGTTTTATTTTCACCAATTTCACCTGTTACAAAAGCAGCGCTTTTCTCTGGTGTTTTAGAAATCAATTGAACTACACCTGAGATTGCATCAGTACCATATAAAACTGATGCAGGACCTTTTAATACTTCGATCTGCTTAATATCAGTTGTATCAATAAATGGTAATGATGCTGTACCAGAAGTATTTGAATTTAGACGGACGCCATCTCTTAAAACAAGCGTTTGGTTTGAATTACCACCACGTAAAAAGATAGATGCCATTTGTCCATATCCGCCGCTTTGTACCATGTTGATCGAAGCATCGGTTTGGAGTAATTGTGGTAAAGAGGCAATTGGAGATTGTTCTAGAATCTTTGGTTCAATAATATTGATTCGAGCAGGAACTTCACTGACTTTTTGTTCAGTACGAGATGCCGTCACAACAATCGTATCAAGTGTTGCTGTTTTATTCGTTGATTGATCTTGAGCAAAAGTAGTTGAAGAAAACCCCATCGCAATAGCGATAGCACCAACTAAGCGTGTCGGTTGAAAAATAGTAGACATGATGTCGCTCCATACATTCACCCGTCGTGAATGTTAAAGTGGAAATAAACAACAAGCAGGTCTCCGGACTTCACTATATCATCACAATGACGATGCTATTAATCATCTTCCCACATCATTCAGATGCAGTGATTTGGCGTTTAGCTGAGATTAATAATTCGGTGTTACCGTTGCGAGGGCAGTGTTGGATTTGCACCAACTTCCCTATAAGCAAAAGAATTTGCTTTAGACTTGTTGCGAGATTGAGCAAAGTATAAAGTGTTCACCTTTTTTAAACAATTGCATTTGGAAATGAACTTTGCCCAAATTCTGTCAAATTGCTTTACAATGTGAGAGTAGTAAATAGCCTTCTCAAATTGGACATCAAATGCGTCAAACACAATTGCGAACTCGTGCCAAAATTTGTGGAATTACTCGAACTCAAGATGTTGAGGCTGTTGTACAAGCAGGAGCAGATGCGATTGGATTGGTATTCTTTCCCCCAAGCCCACGTCATGTCAGTATTGAACAAGCGCAAATTTTGGCAAGCTCAGTACCCGCTTATGTTCAGTTGGTCGGTTTATTTGTAAATGCAAGCGCAGAAGAAATCCAAACAGTGCTTGATTCAGTTCCGTTGGATGTATTACAACTACATGGTGATGAAACACCTGAACAATGCCGACAAATTGCGTTGCATTGCAAACGCCGTTGGTACAAAGCCATTCAGGTTAAACCCGATTTAGACATTTTGACCGAAATTCAACGCTATCAAGCTTTGGGAGCCAGTGCGGTTCTACTTGATGCGTGGCATCCTGATTTAAAAGGTGGAACAGGTCACTGTTTCGATTGGAATAAATTTCCAAAACTTGATATTCCACTAATCTTGGCAGGGGGCTTAACCCCTGAAAATGTGAGTGACGCTATTGATACTACAGCAGCTTTTGCTGTGGATGTCAGCGGAGGCGTAGAGTCCGCTAAAGGTATAAAAGACCAACAACTCATTGAAAAATTTATGCAAGGAGTCCAACGTGGATCAGCAAAACCTTAGTCAACAAAATCAGGCGATTGACTACACCCAGTTTCCAGATGCTCAGGGACATTTTGGTATTCATGGTGGGCGTTTTGTGTCAGAAACGCTTATGGCTGCACTTGAAGACTTAGAAAGTCTTTATGGTCGTATGAAAAATGATGCTCAGTTTTTAGCAGAGTTTGACCGTGATCTTGCGTTTTATGTTGGTCGTCCAAGTCCACTTTATCATGCTGAACGATGGTCTCAGCACCTCGGCGGTGCGCAAATTTACTTAAAACGTGAAGACCTAAACCATACTGGCTCTCATAAAGTAAATAATACGATTGGTCAGGCTTTATTGGCAAAACTGTCGGGTAAAAAACGTATCATTGCTGAAACAGGTGCTGGTCAACATGGTGTTGCGACCGCAACCATCGCTGCTCGCTTGGGTATGGAGTGCGTGGTGTACATGGGAGCTGAAGATGTAAAACGTCAGGCGATGAATGTCTATCGCATGCGTTTGCTTGGCGCAAAAGTTGTACCAGTGCAAAGCGGATCCAAAACTTTAAAAGATGCATTGAATGAAGCGATGCGTGATTGGGTCACCAATGTTGATACGACTTATTATGTTATTGGTACGGTTGCTGGGCCACACCCATATCCACAGCTTGTACGTGATTTCCAATCAATCATTGGTCGTGAAGCACGTCAACAGATCCAAGCACAAGCAGGGCGTTTACCTGATGCCTTGGTGGCTTGTGTGGGCGGAGGTTCAAATGCAATGGGCTTGTTCTATCCATTCCTTAATGATCAGGATGTGAAAATGTACGGTGTTGAAGCGGCAGGTTTCGGCATTGAAACAGGCAAACACTCAGCGCCATTGAATGCAGGCCATGTGGGTGTATTACATGGTAACCGTACTTACCTCATGTCGGATGAGCAAGGTCAGATTATTGAAACACATAGTATTTCAGCAGGTTTGGATTATCCAGGTGTTGGTCCAGAGCATAGTTTCTTAAAAGATATGCATCGTGTTGAATATGTTCCAATTAAAGATGATGAAGCCTTACAAGGCTTCCGTGATTTAACACAGATTGAAGGCATCATTCCTGCGCTTGAAAGTTCACATGCGATGGCTTATGTCACTAAACTTGCCCCAACGATGTCAAAAGACCAAATCATTATTGCAACAGTTTCAGGTCGTGGCGATAAAGACTTAATGACCGTTGCGAAAATTGATGGTATTCCGATGGTCGACTTATAATATCGAATATTTGTATGATAGTATTGTACAAATAGTGTCCCTAGACAACATCGATATTTATGTTGTGACTGGTTGTACATGGACGTATAACACGATAATAATCATACAGGACTGCGGAGGATGAAATACCCTCTACTCAAATATATCAATAAAATTTTTCTTGCAATGCTGGACTGGGATTTGGTTAAAAAATCTCAGGCCATATTGTGGTATGCCAGTTTTACCGCCGTGATCATCTATTTTATGCAAATAAAGTATATGTATCATCCTTTGGCAAATACAGGGTTGTTACTTAAATTTCAGTGGTTATATCCTGGTATATTTGTTCTAAATACTTTCTTAATTTTATTTGGCTTTTTTATTAAAAATAAACCAGAAGCACATATTTATTATGTGTTGTTTTTGTCTGTTTATTATCCATGTTCATTGTTGGGTTTACCTATAGGTATTGGACTGTTAAATCTCCTTAATGGGGTGATCTTCATGGGGATTATACTGACTGCATTATTATTATATCCCCGATTTGTGGTGTATTTTGGCCTGATTGTCTATGTTGCCGTATATTACCTTTTATCTGTGCTGACGGTGACTGGGTATCTGGATTATGCGCTGGCCTATAAACCTTATACCTTGTTGCATAAGGATGTTCAAAATACCCAGATTATTTACTCCATGTTTTATACCACCTTGTATGCTGCATTCACCATCACCTTGTTTGATATTAGTGTGGAGCGTTGGCGGCGCTATAATTCAAAAATAGAAAAACTCAGTTGTACTGATGAGTTAACAGGGCTGTTGAATCGCCGTGGGGTCAATGAGATTATTGATTTACAGATGCAGCAGGCACATATTACCCAGCGTGAAACCTCGTTGATTATGGTGGATATTGATAATTTTAAAAATATTAATGATCAATATGGACATCATCAAGGAGATTTGGTTTTAAAACATGTCGCAAATATACTGCGAAAAAATTTACGAGCCAGTGATGTAATTGGACGTTATGGTGGTGAGGAGTTTGTCATTTTATTACCATTTACTTCTATTGAAAATGCAGTGTCGGTGGCAGAGATATGTCGTAAAGCATTAGAGCAGACCGCAGTTGAAGTGAAAGAAAATGAAATGCTTTATATCAAGGCGTGTTTTGGGGTGAGCAGTACAGCTTTTAGTGGTTTTGATTATACAGGCTTGTTTGAGCAAGCAGATAAGGCGATGTACCAAGCCAAACGGAATGGTAAAAATCAGGTCAGAACGGCATTTACGTTATAATTGAGTTGGGGAAATCTTGTGAAATTGATACAGAAAAATGGTCAGCCTCGTTATGGGCGTTTTGATCAGATACCTTCACAGATCAATTTGGATGACTATATTTATAAAACGCCTTATGGCCAAGTACTAAAAGGCTGGCGTAAGCAGCTTAAATATAAAAAATTTAAATTTTGTGGTTTGCAGCATGGGCACTACAGTATTGGTGTGGCGATTGTCGATCTATCATGGGCAGGGCATGGCTTTTTCTATGTTTATGATCATCTTTCTAAAAAAGTAATCGAATGGAATGCGATTCAGCCATTAGCTTTGAAAACCCAACTCGATGAACAACCTTTATTTAGTCAAAGCTATTTTAAAAAATCGGCTTATCAATTTGATATGCAACACGCCAATGGTGTGCGTTATATCCAAGTGACCAAACATGGCGAAGTACAACTGAAAGCGCGTATTTTTTGTGCAGGTACGGATGCACTCAGTTTATGTAGCCCAACAGGGATTAATGGTTGGACATATACGCAAAAACAAACCACTTTGGCAGTAGAAGGCTTTTTCATTAGCCCAGATCAACAGCAGATCGAGTTCAATGCGTATAGTCTTGCTGCACTCGATGATACTTGTGGTTTTTTACGACCTGAAACCGCTTGGTTTTGGTTGTCTTGTCAGTTCCGTGATGTAAATGATCGCCGTATTGGCTTGAATCTAGCATCAGGTGTCAATGAAAGTTTTGGTAATGAAAATACGTTGTGGGTCGATGGTCGTTTATATCCACTCACTGATATTTTATTTGAGCAGCAAAATGAAAATTGTTGGTCAATTCGCTCTTTAGATGAGCGATTGAATTTGCTCGTTGAAACGGGTTGGTGTCGTTTTGAGAATATTAACCTACGCTTGATTGGCAGCCAGTTTAATCAATGGCAAGCGAAAGTCTGCGGTACGATTGAACATGAAAATGTTGAACTGGTGATGTTAAATCAAGAATATGGGTTATTAGAACAGCATTATGCGAAGTGGTGATAATGACAGAAAGAATCCCCTAAATTCAAAGGGGATTCTTTTGATACGTGAATTAAAGCCCTGCTTGCCAGAATGCTTCACCCGCAGCAATTGGATCATTGGTCTTCGCTAAAGTATCAACCCAAACATCGTACTGACGAATAACAGGATGTTGATTTGGATGGAAATCCTTTTTAAACCAGTCACTATATTGAGATCTTTTTGCAGTCAAAATACCGTTACGACCGAAGAACCACGGTAAACCTTTACGTGCCATATCAAAGCGTTGTCTTAAATTAAAACCATCAGTTTTTAGCATTACATCCGTACGATACAAAGTAAAACCAAACATCATAACGGTGGTGAAGAGCAGTGCAAAACGTCGAGTTGCTTCAGGTACATCACCGACTTGCTTCATCACATCAAAAGCAACATCACGATGTTCCATTTCTTCAATCGCATGCCAAGCGAATAGCGCACGAACAAATGGATCTGCCTCCGCTAAAGTTTCTTTTTTACTATAAAAAGTATCTGCCATTAACGCAGTTAAATGCTCTGCAGCCGCGGTCATGGCAATGTTATATTGAGCTGAACGGTTTTTTAATTCAAATCTAAAAATCTTTTTCAAACGTGCAGTGAATTGATCTACAGGCATGCCTTGTTCTTTCATGATCTGATTCATTTTGTCATGTGCAATACCATGCTGTGCTTCCTGACGAATAAAATCAGCCACACGCTCTTGCAAATCAGGATCATTAATTTTGTCGCGGAATAAACGTACACATTCAATAAAATAGCGTTCGCCATCAGGGAAGGTTAGGCTTAATGCATCAAACATACGAGTACGAAATGGATCACCGCCAAACCAAAAACGTGGTGCTTGATCTAAATGAAAATCTAGTTTTGTTCTAACAACTGGCTCAACTTGATAGGAAACATGTGCATTCATTTTTTGCTATTCCTTGTCTTTTCTTCATGAACTCAGTATGGAAAAAGTCCGATGAAATGTTTTGACAGTTACAGCCAAGTTTTATACAAATAACGACAGATCAGGATGAGATCGGCATATGTCAGTTAAAATTATCATTGGATATTTGCGATTGTTTAATCGTGTTTTACAACAAGAACACATTGATTTGTCTAAAGTTGTTGCGCCTGAGCTTTGGCAAGCTTTTCATACTTGCTTGCAAAATCCAGATGAGCATGATTTTGATGTCGAACGTTATGCGTTGCTTTTGCAATCGGCACAAGCTTATTTCCCTCGACCGATTACATTAGTATTGGCTGAACATGCCAATTTGCAAGATTTGGGTTTAATGGGATATTTGGCTTCAACCAGTTTAGATCTGCAACAGGCGTTACAGCTTTTACAACGTTATTATTCTTTAGTCTTTAAACAAACGAATTTAGAACAACTGAATGTTCAGCAGTTTTCTGATTATATTCAAATTGTTTGGGGAGCATCCTATAGTGATTATCGGGAAATGTATGAGCTAAATCTGGCGCTGATCTTTAAAATTTCTCAGTCTATTGTACAAGATGCCCTCATTCCACCACAGATGATTCAATTTGGTTACGCACCACATACAGCTTTATATCATTTTGAAAAATTTTATGGTTGTCCGATCCAAATTCAAGCTGGACAATATGCAATTCGCTTTTCAAATCAAATTTTAAAAGCAAAAAGCATCGCTGCAGACCAACAATTAAACCATGTACTCTCGACTCAAGCTCAGCAATCACTGAATAGCATTGCTTCTTTTGAGATTCAGCAACAACAGTTCCGTCAAAAAATACAAACGCATATTGAACAAGGACTTTTACAGCAAGAAGAACTACTGCTCAGTTATGTTGCTAAGCGTTTGCATTGTTCAGAACGAACATTACAACGCCAACTCAAAACCTATCAGCTTAATTTTCAAGATATTTTAGATCAGTACCGTTTGGAACAAAGTAAACTGTATTTGCAACAGGGCAAATCATTGTCAGAAATTGCGGAACGTTTAAATTATGCTGATCAAAGTGCGTTTGGGCGGGCGTTTAAGCGTTGGACAGGAATTACACCCAAGCAGTTTTTGAAATCTCTTTAACTTTAAAGCAAGCTAAAGAGATTTATGGATTGTTTTTAGCGTGTTTTTAAACGTGGATAATTAAAAACAATTGCAAGGATTGCGCACACTGCAAGAATCCAGCAATAGTAGATATTGCCAATTAGTTCAACTGGCGAAAGTTTGGCAATTGAACAAGCAAGCAGTAATTGAGCACCGTAGGGAATAATTCCTTGGATTACGCAAGAAAAAATATCAAGTAAAGCTGCACTTCGCTTAGGGTCAACACCATATTCTTTCGCTACTTCACGTGCCATATCTCCTGATAAAATAATCGCAACGGTATTATTGGCGACAAATAAATTTGAGAATATGACCAGAAAACTCATGCCTAATTCACCTGCACGCTGTTTGCCAAATTTGAATAGACGTGTAATCGTATAAATACGTTGAATAAGCCATTGCAAACCGCCTTCTTTTTGCATCAGGGTAGACAAACCACCTAGCAACATGGAAAGTAATGCCACCTCAAACATGCCAACAAAGCCATCATAAATTGAGTTATTGAGTTTTAATAAATCAAATTCAGGTTTTTCAATGAGACCAATCACACCTGACAAAATAACACCAATCATTAATACAGCAAGTACATGCAAGCGTGTAAAGGCAAGAAAAAAAACAGCTAAATAAGGCAAAATAAGCAATAAATCATAAGGTTTTGATGGAATGGAATCTGTTTGGTGACTCATCATTATATAAAGCATTAATGTAATGATTGCGGCAGGAAAGGCAATCCACACATTCACCCTAAATTTATCTCGAAGTTCAACATTTTGGCTACGTGTGGCAGCGATCGTTGTATCCGAAATCATAGATAAATTATCACCAAACATAGCGCCTCCCACCACTGCACCTATGGCATAGAGAGGTGCTATCTCTGTTGCTTGGGAAAAACCGAATGCAATTGGTGCACAAGCTGCGATGGTGCCCATAGACGTTCCCATGGCTGTTGCAATAAACGCAGCAATAATAAATAACATGGGTAACACAAATTCAGGCGAAATCAGCGAAAGTCCCAACTGTACTGTCGCATCGACACTGCCTATGGCACTGGAGACACTGGCAAAAGCACCTGCCAACATAAATACCATAAACATTAAAATCAAATTTGGATGGCTAGCGCCTTGTAGGAATTCCTCAATTGCCGTATTGAGTTTCTGTTTATAAAGTAGTAATGCCAGAATAACGGCTGGAATTGCTGCGATAGGTGCTTTGACTTGATAGAATGCAAATTCTGTCCCGATCATTGAATGATAGAGACCACTCCCGAGAAAGATGATCAAAAATACCAATAGTGGTAGCAAAGCAAGGGCATTGCTTTGTACTTTTTCCTGAGTGTGGGAAGACATAAAAATAAAAAGAAAACTTAAAAATTGCGAGTAGTATAAAGGAGCTGAGCTCATTTCTAAAATCAGCCTCGATGAAGCTAAAATTAGGAAGCTTTGATCATTGAGAAAAAGCTGAAAATATAGATAAATGTAGCAGGGCAGTTGTAAGTAGCAACATTCACTGCTGCAATCACGTCAAACTCTGTTCAATGAACAAAAAATAGCGTTACAATGCAGTGTTATTGTATGACTACAAACAACTCCTCAATTTATATAAATCAAGGAAAGCATAATCCTATGTCACGTCTTGCCACTCGTTTTGAACAGCTTAAATCTCAGCACCGTAAAGCGCTTGTTTCTTATGTTATGGCAGGAGATCCGCATCCACAAGTCACGGTTCCATTGCTTCATCAAATGGTTGAAGCAGGCGTTGATGTAGTTGAGTTGGGTTTGCCATTCTCAGACCCAATGGCGGATGGTCCAGTGATTGCCTTAGCTGCTGAACGTGCTTTAGCAGGTGGATCGAGCACACTCGATGCTTTGAATATGGTGAAAGAATTTCGCGAAAAAGATCAAACGACACCCGTTGTTTTAATGGGGTATTTAAATCCTGTTGAAGTGATTGGTTATGAAAAGTTTGTGGCTTATGCGAAAGAGTGTGGTGTTGATGGTGTACTTTTGGTGGACTTACCGCCTGAAGAATCAAAGCAATTTGGCGATGTCTTAAAACAAAATGAGATGGATCAAATTTTCTTACTCGCACCAACATCAACTGATAAACGTATTCAGCATGTTGTAAATCAAGCCAGTGGCTTTGTTTACTATGTGTCGTTAAAAGGTGTGACAGGTGCAGCAACACTAGATACCTCTGAAGCAGCAGCTCGTATTGCGAAAATTAAGAGCATGACTAACGTTCCTGTTGGAGTTGGTTTTGGGATTAGTGATGCAGCTTCTGCAAAAGCAATGGGTCAAGTTGCTGATGCCGTAATCGTAGGAAGTGCTTTCGTTAAATCTTTTGCGACATTGCCAGCAGACGAAGCTGTGCAACAGACGGTGAATAAAGTGAAGGAGCTTCGAGCCGCGCTCGATGAGTTAGTATGAGTCAAGAATTAACAGCAGGGAAGGTTCTGAGCCCATCAACGCCTTGGACAGAGCGTCAAGTGCCTGGTATTCAAGTTGCGAATGAACAACAAACATTCAAAGCAACATTTACGGAACCAACCATTGAATGTCCTGAATGTCATGCCTTAGTAACACGTACGGCAATGTCATTTAATGCCTACGTATGCCCACAATGCGATGAGCATTTGCGTATGCGCGCACGTGATCGTTTGAATTGGTTCTTTGATCAAGTCAATGCAGAGTTAGGTCAAGAATTTAGTGCGAAAGATCCATTGAAGTTTGTGGATAGCAGACCTTATCCAGAGCGTATGCGTGAAGCACAAGATAAAACTGGTGAAACAGAAGCGTTAGTTGTAATGCAAGGTTCATTAAAAGGTTTGGACTTGGTGGCTTGTGCATTTGAGTTCGACTTTATGGGTGGTTCAATGGGGACCGTTGTTGGTGATCGTTTTATTCAAGCGGCAGAACGAGCAATTCAACTCCATCAACCGTTAATTTGTTTTGCTGCTTCAGGCGGTGCTCGTATGCAAGAAGGCATGTTGTCTTTAATGCAAATGGCGCGTACTTCGGCTGCGATTCAAAAAATGAAAGAAGCTCGTGTTCCATACCTCGTTGTATTGACTCATCCCGTCTATGGAGGTGTAACAGCTTCATTAGCGATGTTAGGTGATGTACATATTGCTGAACCGAAAGCGATGATTGGTTTTGCAGGTAAACGTGTCATTGAACAAACAGTTCGCGAGAAGTTAGAAGAACCATTCCAACGTGCAGAATATTTGCTTGATCATGGTGTGGTCGATCAAATTGTTCATCGTCATGCATTACGTGATACTGTATATAGACTCGTAGCTAAACTGATGAATTTACCTTGAAACTGGACGCACCACATTCTACAGATACATTAACAACATGGCTCGATTATTGGGGCCATGTTCATGTTACAGGCATTGATTTAGGTTTAGAGCGCGTAATTCCCGTTGCTGAAAAGTTGGGAGTTATGCAACCTCAAGCAAAAGTTTTTACTGTGGCAGGAACGAATGGTAAAGGCTCAACAACAACGACACTCGCTGCAATTTTAAATGCACAAGGTTATAAAGTTGGTTTGTATCAATCACCGCATATTTATCGTTTTAATGAGCGGGTAAAACTTGCAGGATTGGAAGTTGATGATCAAAGCTTAGTTGATGCCTTTGTGTTGGTGGATCAAGCTCGCCGAGAATGTGGTTTATCACTCTCTTTCTTTGAAGCAACCACTTTGGCTGCTTTTGTCATTTTTAAGTTAGAACAATGTGATGTTTGGGTGCTTGAGGTTGGTCTTGGTGGTCGCCTTGATGTGGTGAATGTGATTGATCCTGATATTGCTGTAATTACCAATATTGGTTTAGATCACATTGATTGGTTAGGTGATACAGTAGAAAAAATTGCTTTCGAAAAAGCAGGGATTATTCGTCCGAATATTCCAGTGGTATTTGCGGGTCAACAACAATTACCCCAAGCGATTCAAGCTAAAGTAACTGAAACTCAAGCAGAACTATATGCGCTGAATCGAGATTATTTTTATCAACTTAATGACGATGGTCAAACATGGTCATTTGCATCCTCTGGCACAACGTTAAAACTGCCAATCGGTCAGCTTGCATTAGATAATATTTCGACTGCTGTTGCAGCGGTACTGGTGAGTGGTATTGAGGTCTCTCAGGCAGCGATTGCAACAGGTATTCAGCAAGCACGTTTGCAAGGTCGTTTTGAAATACGGCAAATTCAAGACAAAACAGTGATTTTTGATGCTGGACATAATCCACATGGTGTCGAATTTCTATTGAATCAGTTGCGAAAATTCTTAAAATACAATAAACAGTACACAGATGTTGTCGCAGTATTTTCAATGCTGGCAGATAAGGATATTTCATCTGTCACTGATTTACTTAAAACAACCGTAAAAGATTGGTTTATTGCTCCTTTAAATGTACCTAGAGCAGCAGTGTTGTCGCAGTTGCATGATGCATTACAAGGTCAACAAGTACATGAGTACAGCAATATCCAGCAAGCCTTTGAAGATGTGCTGAAGCAAAGTAATAACAATCAGCTGATTTTAGTCTGTGGATCGTTTCATACCTTAGAAGCGGTCTGGGAGTATTTAGAACAATGTCAATGAATAACAAACAGCGCTGGATGGGAGGCGTTGTTCTATTGGGTGGAGGTGTTTTATTGGCAGCATTACTCCTTAAAGGTAATGACGAAATAGGACATGACAAAGCGCAAACGGCAATTACACACCCAATTCCTAAAACAGAACCTAAAACTCAAACAGCTCAATCGACCCAAGAAGGTGAAATGGTTTCATTACAACCATTAGCCGTAGATGTCGAGACAGAAAAAAGATTGCTTGAAGAACAACGCCGTTCTCGTGAGAAAGCCGTTGCTGAACAAGAAGCACGTGCAGCTGATTTTCTAAAAATGCAGCAAGAAGCAGAAGCAGCTGCGGCACGCAAGGCTGCGGAAGAATATGCTGCAATTAATGCACGCCGTACAGCCGAACAGGAAAGCTCTGATAACATTCCTCCAGAGCTTGGCGAAGATGATAAAGCTAAAGCACAACGACTTGTTGAAGAAAAGAAAAAAGCTGAACAACAAAAAGTAGATCAGCAGAAAATGGATACCGAAAAAAAGTTAGTTGAGGATAAACGTAAGGTAGACGCTGAAAAAAAGTTAGCCGAAGAGAAGCGTAAGGCTGAAAGTGAAAAAAAGGCTGAGGAAGATAAACGTAAAGCTGAAGCAGATAAAAAAGCGTTAGAAGAAAAGCGTAAAGCTGAGGCAGATAAGAAAGTTGCCGAAGATAAACGTAAAGCAGAAGCTGATAAAAAAGCGGCTGACGAGAAAAAGCATAAAGTAGAAGCTGATAAAAAAGCGGCTGACGAGAAAAAGCGTAAAGCTGACGCTGAGAAAAAAGCCGAAGCTGAAAAGGCTCGTGATCTCATGGAAAATGGAGATAAAAAGTGGATGGTACAAGTGGCATTGGCTGCCAACCAAGCCAATGCAGATGCAGTTGTATCTAAATTGCGTGCTAAAGGCTATAAGGTTACAACAAGCCCGACTTCAAAAGGAATTCGTATCATGGTTGGGCCATCGAAGGATCGAGATGTTGCAGATGCCGCACGAAAAAAAATTACCTCTGATGAAAGTTTAAATATGAAATCAGCGTGGGTGATTGATTGGGTTCCACTTGATCAGCGATAACAAAAGATAGGCGACGAGATCAAAGCTGGAAAGCGTCTGGTTTTGACCTTGTTACAAGTGTTCTATTTCTGCGGGCAGTGAGTACAATATGAGTAGCGGCTTTAAGATATTAGAACACTTTATATTGTCAGAGGATTCGAGTGTTAGTGCACTTTCTGGCGCGGCTTGTGTGGGAGATGATCTCTACTTGGTTGGAGATGATGTGGGTTACTTACTCAAAACCGATCGAAAAAATAACATCAATCGTGCGACTAATTTTGAAAAAATTCCATTATTTGAACAGCCTAAACATACGACACTAACGGTATTTAGTAAAAAAACTAAACCAGACTTTGAAGCGCTTAGCTGTATTCGCTTTGATGGACAGCCTCAGTTACTAGTGATGGGTTCAGGTTCTACAGAAAATCGAAAAAAAGCATTACTGTATAATCCAGCTGATCATCAGGTTCATGTTCTACTTGATACCTCGGATTATGATTTCTTAGAACATTGTTTGGCGTTGACTGGTGGCGCTGAGCTCAATATAGAAGCAGTTTGTTCAGATCAAAACAATTTATACATTTTTCAACGTGGCAATATTAATCGTTTTCATGGTGTTTTAGTCTTTGATTTAATAAAACTTCAAAATGGAAAATCATTAGAAAGTGCGCTGAAAAATTCATTCAATCTGACATTACCAGAGCTTGAAGGGGCAGCAAGTGGTATTTCTGATGCTTATTTTTTTGTGGAGAAAAATCTAATTATTGCCACCGCTGCTGTTGAGCAAACATTAAATACGTATGATGATGGCGCGGTGCTAGGCAGTTTTATTTTGGTGTTATCGCCAGAGGGAAAAATTTTATATACACATCTGATTCAGGATTTGAAAGGACAAACTCTTGCTATTAAAGTAGAAGGAATTACATGGTTAGAGTCGACATCTGATGGTGAGGTATTTTTATTGGTCACGGATAGCGATGGTGGTGATTCTGAAATTTTTAAAATATTACTTAGCAACTCTGTTTTTACCAATTCTTCAGGTTAGTTCGTATTTCTTAACTTACCATTCAACTTATAAAATTAGGTTTTTTAAAGCCCAATAAAAAATGCATAAAACCCAAAAATTAAAGAAACAAATCTTACACGTCCAACATTTATCTCTCTAAAAATTGAATTTAATCTAAAGCTCATCTCGCAAACTAAATAGGTGCTGGATTCGAAAGTTGTTGTTGAATCCATTTTACATTTTCAGGGGTGAAAAGATGGTCAATATTTTTCCAAATGATATGATAGCCGTATCCTCCTTGTTTCATTTCTTTAACCGCATCTTCAATTGACCAATGCTCAAAAATAATTCGATACATCGCAATTGTGGCACCAGTTCGATCTGAGCCATGATAGCAATGCACTAAGATTTTCTGGTTTTGTTGTTTAGCAGTTTGAATAACACGCATTGCTTCTAACAAGTCTTTACGATTGATTGCCCAAGTATTGATTGGAATGTGTACCAGATTAAAAGGCTGATCTTTTAAAACTTTGGCATCTTTATTTCTAGCTCTCAAATTTATAATCGTATTAATTTGATGAGCTTCAAGGCTTGGGATCAAATCAATATTCGGCTGTTCGCTACGAAAAACATCTGAACTAATTTGATAAAAATTATGGCTGTTAGAAATAAGAGTTCCCCAATTTTGAGGACGTTGGTCTTTTTCTAAACTCGAATGCTGCATACACCCTGAAACATTAAGCGTTGATAAAAGAACAACGGTGGTAAGCACTTTTTTCATATTATTGATAACGATCAAATTCAACAGGATCATGCGCACAAATTAACTCAATACTCGGTTCATGTTGAGCAAGATATTGTAACTGTTTAAGGTTATGTAACCTTTGTCGATTATCTTCTGCCAATAAACGTTCAGTAAGATCTAAGGCTCTCAATTTGTTTTTTGGATTGAGTTCTAAATGGGTGTAATACGCATCGCCACAAAATAAAATCCAGCCTTCAGCTTTTTTAATTGCAATACCACAATGTCCAGCAGTATGACCAATCAATGGAATCATCAATATTTCATCTTGGAAAAAAGGAAGACCTTGGACTTTTTGCAGATTAAACCACGCCTCACCATCTGTATGTTCGGCAAAATTCCAATGGCGATGTTGTTTAAATTGTTCTGTTTTATAGCGGAGCTTTCCTTTAGCAGAGAGCGATTGCGTTGCATTAAACTCAGAAGCTAAAATATGCACGGTTGCATTAGGAAAATCTGAGATACCACCTGCATGATCAAAATCAAGATGTGTGACAAAGATATGTTGCACATCTTCAGGGCGTAAACCTAATTTTTGAATTTGTTCGATGGCACTTAATTTGAGATTGGGCACAATCGAACCAAATTGAGTCAGTAATGAACCTAGACGTTGTTCAGTGTGCAAATAGTCCTGTGTACCTAAGCCTGTATCAATTAAAACCAGACCTCGATCAGTTTCAATAAGTAGGCAATGACAAACTAGATGTGCTTTCCAGCCTTTCTGTCCAAATAGGGGCGCACAAACAGGGCAGAAGCTTCCGCAATGGAGATGATGGATGTTATAGATCATCGTGATTGTTATTCTATTTTGAAGATAATTATTTTTATAACGTATTGATGTGAAAATACCAAGATTAAAAATCCCCTAAATTTGATTGAATCTAAGGGATCGTTTCAATACGACGTACTTCGTTTGTCTTGTGCTGTGATTGAAGTCTTTAGTCGGCTTCAATCTTTTAACTCACAGCATCGCTGTTCGACTTGCGTTCGTAACGAGCGTTGCTTGTTTTTGTACGGCGCACTTCGTTTGTCTTGCGCTGCGTTTGAAGCCTTTAGTCGGCTTCAATCTTTTAACGCACAGCATTGCTGTTCGACTTGCGTTCGTAACGAGCGTTGCTTGTTTTTGTACGGCGCACTTCGTTTGTCTTGCGCTGCGCTTGAAGCCTTTAGTCGGCTTCAATCTTTTAACTCACAGCATAGCTGTTTCGACTTGCGTTCGTAACGAGCGTTGCTCGTTTGATCCTCACTCAGGTTGTGGTGTTAGGCGTAAATAAGGTTTCACTGCGGTATAGCCTTGAGGAAAGCGTTGTTTGATTTCATCTTCATCTTTTAATGAAGGCACAATTACAACATCTTCACCATGTTGCCAATTGGCAGGTGTTGCCACTTTATGTTTATCCGTTAGCTGCAATGAATCAACAACACGCAGTACTTCATTAAAGTTACGACCTGTTGACGCAGGGTAGGTAATAATTAAGCGGACTTTTTTATTGGGGTCAATGATCACCAACGAACGTACTGTTAAGGTTTCACTGGCATTTGGATGAATGAAGCCGTACAACTCAGAAACTTTACGGTCTTTATCGGCAATAATTGGGAAATTAACGGTAGTATTTTGTGTTTCATTAATATCTTGAATCCAGCTTTTATGAGATTCAGCATCATCAACGGAAAGTGCAATTGCCTTTACGCCACGCTTTGCAAATTCATCTTTCAGTTTAGCGGTAAAACCAAGCTCAGTGGTACAAACTGGGGTGAAATCTGCTGGATGTGAAAATAAAATCCCCCAATCACTGTCTAAAAATTCATAAAAATCAATAGAGCCATCACTTGAGTCTTGTTGGAAATTGGGGGCAATGTCGCCTAAACGAAGTGTCATGATTCATCCTCAATATATTCTTAATGTTTTCTGTGTATATTCAATATGCAGGAATCACGTTATAAATAAAATTATTGTTTTTTCATTTTGTTATGAAGATTTAAGATAATAGAATGAAGTGAAGCTAAAAAATTGATCATAAATTCACATGTAAAGCCGTGTAAGTTAAATGCAAATTTGCTACATTAACGCTGCTTAGTTGTGTGATGTCAGAGTCGCCTCGCAGTTTTTTTACCTGTTTGGATGCAAAGCCCTTGTAGTTCTTATTTCTGACTCCATAATAACACCTAAGAAAAAATTACTTATTTAAACAAACAGGATTAGAGAGTTTATTCATGTTGGCAAGTCTGATCGGAGGTATCTTCGGTACAAAAAATGAGCGCGAGCTCAAACGCATGCGTAAAATTGTTGAACAAATTAATGCGCTTGAACCGACGATATCTGCTCTTAGCGATGCAGACCTCTCTGCAAAAACTCCAGAATTCAAACAGCGTTTTAATAACGGTGAAAGTTTAGATAAATTGATGCCTGAAGCCTTTGCGGTTTGCCGTGAAGCAGCGAAACGTGTCATGGGTATGCGTCACTATGATGTGCAGTTGATCGGTGGTATTACCTTACACGAAGGTAAAATTGCTGAGATGCGTACAGGTGAGGGTAAAACCCTCATGGGTACTTTAGCATGTTATTTGAATGCATTGAGTGGTCAAGGCGTTCACGTGATTACGGTGAATGATTACTTGGCACAACGTGATGCTGAGCTGAATCGTCCGTTATTTGAATTTTTAGGTCTGAGCATTGGTGTGATTTATTCAATGCAAATGCCAGCCGAAAAAGCTGAAGCTTATTTCGCCGATATTACTTACGGTACTAACAACGAATTTGGTTTCGATTATCTTCGTGACAATATGGTATTTTCTCTACAAGAGAAAAAACAACGTGGTTTAAGCTACGCGATTATTGATGAAGTTGACTCAATTTTAATTGATGAAGCACGTACACCACTCATCATTTCTGGACAAAGTGAAGATTCATCTCATCTTTATCAGCTGATTAACAGTATCCCTCCAACATTACGCCCACAGAAAGAAGAAAAAGTAGCTGATGGTGGGCATTTCTGGGTAGATGAGAAACAACGTTCAGTTGAAATGACGGAAGTCGGTTACGAGACTGTTGAACAAGAATTAATTCGTATGGGATTGTTGGCTGAAGGTGAAAGCCTTTATTCAGCAACCAACTTGAATTTGGTTCACCATGTGACTGCTGCAATTCGCGCGCATTACTTATATCAAAAGAACGTACATTATATTATTGGCGTAAATCCACAGACTCAAAAAGAAGAAGTCATTATTGTGGATGAAAGTACTGGTCGTACTATGCCAGGTCGTCGTTGGTCTGAAGGTCTGCACCAAGCGGTTGAAGCCAAAGAAAACATGGAAATTCAACCAGAAAACCAGACATTGGCAACCACAACATTCCAAAACTATTTCCGTCTGTATAAAAAGCTTTCAGGGATGACAGGTACTGCTGATACTGAAGCTGCGGAAATGAAAGAAATTTATGGCTTAGATGTGGTGTTAATTCCAACCCATCGTCCGATGGTACGTCAAGATCATAACGATTTAATTTATTTGAATCGTAATGGTAAATACAATGCCATCATTGAAGAGATCAGCAATATTCGTCAGAAAGGTGTTGCACCTATTTTGATTGGTACTGCGACGATTGAAGCCAGTGAAATTTTATCTTCAAAATTGCTGCAAGCAGGCATCCATCATGAAGTTTTAAACGCAAAACAACATGAGCGTGAAGCAGATATTATTGCACAAGCTGGTAGCCCAAATGCTGTCACGATTGCAACCAATATGGCGGGTCGTGGTACGGATATTTTGCTCGGTGGTAACTGGAAAGCGAAACTTGCCAAAATTGAAAATCCAACATCTGAAGATGAAACTCGTTTACAGGCGCAGTGGGAAAAAGACCACGAAGATGTTTTAAGTTCTGGTGGTTTACATATCATCGGTTCTGAACGTCATGAATCACGCCGTATTGATAACCAGCTTCGTGGTCGTGCAGGTCGTCAAGGTGACCCAGGTGTATCACGCTTCTATTTATCACTTGAAGATGATTTGATGCGTATCTTTGCGGGTGATCGTGTGGTTGCCATGATGCGTGCAATGGGCCTACAAGAAAATGAAGCCATTGAACATAAAATGGTGAGCCGCTCGATTGAAAATGCACAACGTAAAGTTGAGGCACGTAACTTTGATATTCGTAAAAACTTATTGAAGTACGATGATGTCAATAACGAACAACGTAAGATTATTTATACTCAACGTGATGAAGTCTTGGCAGAAAGTACCTTACAAGACTATATCGAAGAAATGCATCATGAAGTTATTAAAGGGGTGATTGCTAACTTTATCCCACCTGAATCAATTCATGATCAATGGGATATTCAAGGTCTAGAAAATGCACTACGTACAGATCTAGGTATTGAGCTTCCTGTTCAGCAATGGCTTGATCAAGATCGTCGTTTAGACGAGGAAGGCTTGGTCGCACGTATTTCTGATGAAGTAATTGCACGTTATCGTCAACGCCGTGAGCAAATGGGTGATGAGTCTGCTGCAATGCTTGAACGTCACTTTATGTTGAACTCACTTGATCGTCATTGGAAAGATCATTTAGCTGCGATGGATTATCTACGTCAAGGCATCCATTTACGTGGTTATGCTCAGAAAAATCCTGAGCAAGAGTATAAGAAAGAAGCGTTTAATTTGTTCGTGAACATGTTGGGTATTATTAAATCAGATGTTGTAACTGATCTATCCCGAGTTCACGTACCAACAGCAGAAGAGTTGGCTGAATTAGAAGCTCAGCAACAACGTCAAGCTGAATCTATGCGTCTTTCTTTTGAACATGATGATGTTGATGGTTTAACTGGTGAAGTGACGATTTCTGAAGAGAGTGGTAGCTTATCTGGAAATGCAGTATTTCCAGTACCAGAAAGCCGTAATGCGCCATGTCCATGTGGTTCAGGTTTAAAATATAAACAATGCCACGGTAAGATTTAAAATTTTGACTTAGTTTATATTCAAATGAAAGGCAGAGCATTCGCTCTGCTTTTTTACGAGAAGTAACTTGTGTCTAGAGCAACTTTGTAGTTTTATTATGAGAATTATCCTCCTTGATTGGATTCGCATTAAAAGCGGGAAGACAATGAAAAAGCCATTACAACTTTTAATTTTAGCGAGTGCTGCATTATCTGGCGTTGCACTTGCAGACAACGTTCCTCAAACGACTACGGTCGATAAAGTTCTTGCAGCAAAAGGAGCGACTACTGCTGAAGCTCAAGTGAAACGTGAAGTGACTACCGTCATTAGTCCACGCACAGGTATTCGCTATACTTTAGGTGATACAGGTAATCGCCCAATTGTGTTGCAAACAACGGCAATTGCCCCTGCAAATTCTGCCAATATCAATCGTATCGTGGCATCAAATCCAGCATTGTCGGCAAGAAGCCAAGAAAAAGCCAAAGTTGCGCTGATTGGCGAAGCTGCGGTACAAACAGCCAGTGTTCAAGCACCTAAATAAATATTTAATATCAAAAAAAAGAGATGCTTAGCATCTCTTTTTTTATGTAAAAATCTGATTATAAAAAACTTGGAAGTAGAATTAAGCCAATAATAATACCGAATAAGAGCCATTTAGAAACATAGTACAAGCGGCGATTACGCTCTTTTAATCCACGACCATAATGGTGAACTGCATAACCATATTTAAAGATACGGTTAATGAACCCCGTTTTATCTTGATCATCATTGGGTGAGCTTGCAGCAGACATGACATTGCGTCCAAACCAATGATTTATTTTCTGCGCCCAACCCCATTTCATCGGGCGTTCAATATCACAGAACAGGATGATACGAGTTTCATCAGTTTGATTATGTGCCCAATGGACATAAGTTTCATCAAAAACAGTTGCTTCGCCATCTCTCCAAGAATAACGCTCTTGATCGACTTCAATAAAGCAATCATCGCTATTCGGGGTGACTAAACCTAAGTGGTAGCGGACAGAACCCGCATAAGGGTCACGATGTTTACCAAGATAACTCCCAGATGGTAGTTCAGTAAACATGGCTGCTTTTACTGAAGGAATACTTTCCAACAGAGCGACTGTTTTAGGGCAGAGTTGTTGTGCTGATGGGTGGCTATCTTGATACCATTTCAGATAAAAGCGTTTCCAGCCACGTTTAAAAAAAGTATTAAAACCAGCATCATTATTTTTTTCTGAAGCTTTAATTTGATTTTGAAGTTGGATCGCTTCTTCTCGAATCACTTGCCAGTTATCTTGTAATGGTTTCAGTTCTGGGAACTGTGCCACATCAAAGAACGGTTGGTTTGGCAGTTTAGAGAAACCAGTCATAAACATGTTAACTGGTGCTAGGAATGTAGAATGGTCGAATAATTGTCGAGATGCTTTTAATCGTTCCTTGCCACGATAATAAGTGTATAGGAAGCTGACCAAAAATACGGCAACGATAATCACTGCGTACATAAATACAGTCGTCTAAAAAATAGGAGGGAGCTATTTTAGCATAAAAAATATTTTGCAGAATGTTGTTAGACCAAGTGTAAAAGGCTTGGGATTGCCCGATAAATGGTTTTCGGATGATTAATTAAGTAAATCATCCGAGAATAAGAGGTGTGATTAAATTTGGTTATTTACATCATCATTTTTGGTTTCACGAATCAGTAAAAATGCAATCAAAGATAAAATTGACGCTAAACTAAGATATAAGCCTACAGCGCCTAGACCATAACTTTCTGCAAGTTTAGTGGCGATATATGGTGCAAAGGATGCGCCAAAAATACCCGCTAAATTAAAAGTTAATGCTGAACCCGTATAACGGACTGAGATTGGAAAAATCTCTGAAAGCACGGTTCCAATAGGCCCATAGGTGAGCCCCATAATCGAGAGTCCGATACATAAGAACAAGAAGACCAATATCGGGCTACCCGAACCAAGCAATGGAGCGAAGCATAAGCCAAATAGTGCTGATAATACGCAGACAGCGATTGATGTAGTTTTACGTCCAAACTTCTCTGCTAAGATTGCTGAGACAGGAATAAAGGCTGCAAAACATAAGGTTGCAACCAGTTGTAGTTGCAAAAACTCACCTCGTGTATAGCCTAATTGAGTTGTTCCCCATGTTAGAGCGAATACTGTCGTGAGATAAAACACCACAAAAGTACAGATTGCCGCAATCGTACCGAGAATTAACATCGGTAGATGCTTGGTCATGACTTCTTTAAATGGCACATTGACTTCTTTTTGCTTATTTAGCACCTTTTGAAAGGCTGGTGTTTCATGCAGTTTCAAACGAATGTAGAGACCAACAAGAACCAATACAGCACTGGAAATAAATGGAATACGCCATCCCCAAGCCATAAAATCTTGCTCGGACATAAAGGCATTCAGTAATAGAAATGAGCCTGTTGCAAGGATAAAGCCAATAGGGGCTCCTAATTGTGGAAACATGCCATACCAAGCACGTTTGCCTTCAGGGGCATTCTCAGTGGCAAGTAAAACAGCACCACTCCATTCACCACCCAGACCTAAACCTTGCCCTAAACGACATAAGGCGAGCAGTAGTGGTGCTGCAAGTCCAATTTGTGCATAGGTTGGCAATAGCCCAATACACACGGTTGAAATTCCCATGGTGAGTAGGGCTGCAACCAATGTTGCTTTACGCCCAATTCGATCACCTAAATGCCCAAAAATTGCTGCACCAATTGGACGAGCAATAAAGGCGATGGCAAAAGTTGCCAGTGATTTGAGTACCGCAGCGCTATCGCTACTTTCAGGGAAAAAGAGATGTGGAAAAATCAGTACAGCGGCAGTGGCATAGATATAAAAGTCGAAAAACTCAATCGTAGTGCCCACAAGGCTGGCAAATAATACCCGTACTTTTGAGTTGCTAGCCACTGTTGTAGTGACTGTCGTAGTACTTGACGACATACATAACCTTAATTTTATTTATTCAAGATGCAGAGCGATCACGACCTTGAAAAGCCCTTTCAAATGCGGGGTTTACTTAACAAACCTGATGTGATGTATTACCTTATAATACATAACAATAGATCGCTAAAAAGTGTAAACCTGCCCCTAATAGCACAAAAACATGCCAAATTGCGTGGGTATATCTTACCTTTTTTAACGCATAAAACAATGTGCCGACAGTGTAGGCGAGTCCACCTGCAATCAAGAGTTGTACCGCATCTTTAGAGAGATAACGTTGCATATCATCCATGACCAAAACCGCTAGCCATCCCATCAAGAGATAAGCTGCCAATGAAACTTTTTGAAAGCGATGAATAAAAACGAGCTTAAATAGCGTGCCAATCAGTGCAATTATCCATAATGCAATCAGTAAATAGTGGGCCTTAGTTGTTGGAATTGCGATACTGAGAAAGGGGGTATATGTCCCTGCAATCAGATAATAAATTGCAGTATGGTCCAGTTTTTTATACCAATAGCGTTTACGCTCATCTTGAGCAAAATGATAAATCATTGAGCTACTCAGTAATAAGACTAAGCTAAAACCATATACCCATAAACTGCACCATTGTCCTAAAGGCAGGTGTTGACCTTTAATAATGAGTAAGATAGAAGCAATCAGTGCTA
Organism: Acinetobacter sp. TR3; assembly: GCF_027105055.1. Taxonomy (NCBI): domain Bacteria; kingdom Pseudomonadati; phylum Pseudomonadota; class Gammaproteobacteria; order Moraxellales; family Moraxellaceae; genus Acinetobacter; species Acinetobacter sp. TR3. Next base: position 2,516,966 of record NZ_CP114264.1, on the reverse strand, counting down.
ATACAGCTCCAATACCATGACTATAGGCGTTGATGAGTTCTTCTTTCGGGTCATAGCTCAACAAGGTATTTACGGTCATCAGATTTATTGTTTGCATAAAAATACAACTGTATCGTAATGCAATTTCCCTTTTAAAGTAAGACGCTTTAAAATTTAGTTTCTATTTGTCAGGTTTTCATTATGTTTGCGCCGAAATTTTCTTTTGAACAAGAACAGCAGTTTTTCTTGGATATCCAGCAATCTATTGAAAAATAAAAGCTTTGATCGGCTGATACTCAGTCAATACAAAGGTGAATTGACAGAATTAGAAAAGATGACTTTTCGGGTGATTGAATTGCAAGGACAGGCAACACTCTCTTGTTTGTACCATTATACGACCCAAGATATTACCAAAAATTATACCATTGCGGAGGGCTTGGAAAAAATTGCCGAGCTTTTGCAATTGTCTAAGCAAGCCAATTTATTTAGCTTAGATCAAGATATTCAGCTCAAGAAGAATAAAAAGAAAGCCATGTTGAATCGCCAAAAAAAGCAAGCCACAACACTTAAAGTTGAACAGCAACAACATGATCGTGAAAAGCAACGTTATGTACAGCAGCACAGTCCATTTTTAAAACATTTGGGTATCGCTGATGAAAAAGGGCAGATTGTCCCAAGTATGGCGCGGAAATGGAAACAGATTAATAAATTTATTGAAATTTTTTCGCATGCGTATGAGCAGATTGATGCATCACAACAAGAATTGAATATTGTCGATTTTGGTTCAGGTAAAGGCTATTTAACCTTTGCGTTGTATGATTATTTACAAGCACAACAGAAAACACCGTTGATTACGGGAGTTGAATTACGTTCAAACTTGGTTGAGTTCTGCCAAAATGTTGCCGATCAGGTAGGCTTTAATCATCTCGATTTCTTTGAAGGTGATGTACGTAGCTATCAGCCTGAGAAATTGGATGTGATGATTGCACTACATGCATGTGATATCGCCACGGATTTTGCGATTCATACGGGTATTCGCCTCAATGCATCCATGATTATGTGTGCGCCATGTTGTCATAAAGAGCTGCGTCCCCAATTGCACAGCCCAGAAGTATTACAGCCGATGCTGCAATTTGGTATCCATGCAGGGCAACAAGCGGAAATGTTGACCGATACCTTACGTGCTTTATTACTGAAAGCGTATGGCTATGAAACCAAAGTCTTTGAGTTTGTGGCTTTGGAGCATACCAGTAAAAATAAAATGATTTTGGCGACCAAACGTAAAGAACTTCAGCAACCAGATCCTCAGATCATGCAGCAAATCCAAGCTTTAAAAGCGATGTATGGCATTGAAAAACAAAGTCTAGAATTATTGTTGCAAGATCAAATGCCGATCGAAAATTTGGGCTGTAAGTGTTAATCGACTCTGAGAATAAGATGTATCACTTTAAACAGGGACGTTGGGATCAATGACAGCAAGATGCCAAATTGATCCGAACACAGGTTTTTATTGTTGAACAACAGATTCCTGAAGCAGAGGAATGGGATGATCACGATGCCATTTCACAACATTTTGTGATTTATGATCAAGATCAGCCGATTGCCACAGCACGTTTGTTGCAGAATCACAGTGTAGGGCGAGTGGCTGTTGTTAAAGCCTATCGGGGGCAAGGCATTGGACGAATGATCATGCTAGAGATTATTGCCTATGCACAACAACAGGCTCGACCTCATCTGCGACTTTCCTCACAAATCCATGCAGTTTCATTTTATCAACAGCTTGGTTTTATCGTGCAAGGTGATGAATATGATGAGTGCGGAATTCCGCATATTGAAATGACGATGAATCTAAATACTTTATAAATGAAAATCGTGTTGAGAGGGCTTATCTATGGAGTGTGATCAAGATGATGTAAGCCCATATTCTGATGCTACTTTTGTTGCTTATCCTCAATAACTTCTGATGCAGCAGAAGCATGTTCATGTTGAGCAAGCTCTTTCTCTTGTTGGGCTTTACGTTGCGCACCCGGCATATAATCAGGCTCTTGAGACATCGCTAGATAGAAAAAGCTGAGAAAAATCGTACTTAGTACACCGACAATGATGACAAACTTCCATCCTAATACCGTTTCTTCATTTGAGTTTTTTTGTGGTGATGGTTGGTTGCTCATAATAAATTCCAAAAATTAAAATTTTAAGGTTGTAGCATTAATCAATAAAATTAATAAAACCTTAAATATTATATGGCTTTCTGATTCATTTGAGTGGCGTTTATCCATTTATATTTTGACTGAATTAAAAGCATGGATTTACAAAAGTCAGTGCTTTGAATTCCATCTAAGATAAAAAATCACAGAAAGTAAATGATTTGATCAAGTGGGTGGGAAAGCCAAGTCTTAAATTTGGGTCATTCAAGACTTGGTTGTTACTTTATTTAAAGATTTTTCCAATCTTCAATTGCTTTTAAGCCGGTTTCGATCCCGACATCATAGCTATAGCGGATTTTTGCTTTATTTTTAGAAAGTCGACCAGCCATGTTTTTAAAATCAGGGGGGCAAACTTCAAGGATTTTTTGTCCTGATGCTGAACGTGCAAATTGTACAGAATCATTGTAACGTTGAGTTCTTGAAAGTAAGCTTTTTGCAAAACCACGCTTTTGTTGAAACATATATTTAGCGAGTAACTGATCACCTTTGCTGCTAGCTTTATAATAATTTTGAGGACGTGTTCGCAGTACCATGAGTTTTGAAACATCATGTTGTTGAGCTGCCCAATGTACGGGTAGGGCATCTGCAACACCACCATCAAAATAGGGTTCACCAAATACGTCAACTGCTTGACGTGTCAAAACTGGAATCGAACTAGATGCTCTTAATCCATCTAGAATATTGTCTTTAGATGCCTTGATATAAGTAGCTTCGCCTGAAATCGCATGGGTGAGCACCATATAAAATTCAGGATGATTTTCAAATAGATGTGTCTGATTTAAAGGATATTCTTTTTCAACTACATCCCACATCCATTTTAAATCCAGTAAATCGCCACCTTTAAAGAAACGACCATATTGAATAAATTCAGAACGAAGTGAGTGGTCTAAATAAATTTGCAAAGTACGACCTTGCTGAGCAGCTAAGTAATTTGCGACATTGGTTGAACCAGAAGAAACACCAACACAAAGGTCAAAAGGATTAAATTGTTGCTGTAAAAATGCATCTAAGACACCGCTGGTAAATGCACCACGCATTCCACCACCTTCAACAACCAGTGCCTGACGATTTTGGTGAAGCATTGAAAATCTCGAATAACATGATAAATCCCTGTTTAACACGGATTCATCATGATCGACAATAATATTTTAGTGATGATGTTCATGCTCAGCATGCATTGTTTCGGTTGTCATTGATGACTCTGACATTTCAGATTGAGCTGCTGCTTTCTTCTGATTCATTGGCATATAATCTGGTTCGTTATTCATTGCCAAGTAAAAAATCACCATAAAAAGAAAACTTAAAATACATGTGATAATGAGTGCTTTCCACCCCCAAGGAGAGGTTTCTGGACAGAGTTTTTCAGACATACGATTTTTCCTAAAGAGAGAAAATAAATAGCCTTATAACATAACAGTATAATCCACTCCGTGTGCAGATGTTAATAAGCAAATTAAAAATCGACTTTTGTCGAATATGGATTGCATTATGAGATTGTTAAAATAGGAAGAGTATTCAATCTAATGAAGACAGATTCTTTCAAGGTAGATAAGAAGCTGAGCAGTATCAGGATAATGGTCTACTTTGAAGGTCATAACAAGATTGATGAAAAACAAAATATGATGGAGAAAAAAATGATTTTGGATTCAACAGATACGGATGTTTTTGCAGCTGTTACACAATTTTATGTACGTTTAAGACGAGTAACGGGGCGTGTGGTTGATGTTCTTTATATGGTAGAAAATCAAGAGTATGCTCAGCACCTAATTGATTATGCAAAAACAGTTGATGATACCGAACTGCAAAGTCATGTAAATCATTTAACACGGTCTTTTAATATCGTGAAAGCGCCTGTTGCCGCAGCGGAACAACCTAAAAAAGTGGTCGAAAGACCTGAGCCTCAAAGAGTTTGGTTCTTAGGTTAAACCTTAATTTTTAAAAGTCTAAAATAAATATTCCTCCCTCTTTGATCAAAGAGGGAGGAAATACAAACAGCTTAGTGTAAAAGCGTCATACTATTTAAATATTTCACCTGATTCAGCATGTTTTCTAAGTAATGCGGGTGCTATAAAGCGTTCTCCGTATTTAGCAGCTAATTCTTCTGAACGCTTTAGAGATTGCTTAACGCCGTTTTGGTTGAGGAACTGAATCGCTCCACCTGTCCACGGCGCAAAACCGATTCCGAAAATCGAGCCGACATTGGCATCAATGACAGACTCCAAAACACCTTCCTCATAGCAGCGTAAGGTATCGAGTGCTTGAACAAACAAGAAACGATCAATCATATCTTGTTCAGGAATCTGATTGTCTTTGCTCCAACGGCTGAGTCCATCCCATAAATGTTTTTTGCCATTTTCTGGGTAGTCGTAGAAGCCTGCACCTGCTGCTTTACCTTTACGATTCAGCTCGTGAATCATGGTGTGAACCACTTCATCTACAGGGGTTTTTGGTAAGTCGTTCCCTTCAGCTTGTAGCGCTTTGCGGGTTTCGCTTGCAACATGCTCAGTGAGAGTTAAAGAAACCTCATCCTGAATCGCAAGAGGCCCCACAGGCATACCTGCTTTGAGCGCTGCCATTTCGATTTTCGCTGGATGAACACCTTCGGCAAGAAGACGCATACCTTCTTGAATGAACGTACCAAAGACACGGCTGGTAAAGAAGCCACGGCTATCATTGACAACAATTGGAGTCTTGGCAATTTGCTGAACAAAGTCATAGGCTTTAGCCAATGTTTCAGCAGAAGTCTCTTTACCTTTGATGATTTCTACCAATTGCATTTTGTCTACAGGGCTAAAGAAATGTAGGCCAATAAAGTTCTTGGTATCTTTACTTGCAGTTGCCAAACCTGTGATTGGTAAAGTTGAGGTATTTGAAGCAAAAATACCACCTTCAACTAAATATTGTTCAGCTTCTTGAGTCACTTTAGCTTTGAGTTCTTGATTCTCAAATACTGCTTCAATGATTAAGTCACAGCCTTGCAAATCTGCCGCATCCGCTGTTGCAGTAATCATTGCTAACACTTGATCGCGTTTTTCCGCTGACATACGACCTTGTGAAACACGCTTATCAAGAAGTTTTTGTGAATAAGCTTTGCCTTTTTCTGCATTTTCTACAGACACATCTTTGAGTACGACAGGAATGCCTTTGATTGCGGTTGAGTAGGCAATCCCTGCACCCATCATGCCTGCACCCAGCACTCCGACTTTGGTGGCTTGCCATTTTGCAACATCAGCAGGGCGGCTGGCACCTGATTTAATAGCATTGAGACCATGCCAGAATGTACCGATCATGTTCTTCGACACTTGACCGACAGTCAGTTGTGTAAAGTAACGTGATTCAATACGAAGCGCGGTATCTACATCAACTTGAGCACCTTCAACCGCAGCCGCCATGATTGCTTCAGGGGCAGGGTAGCAACCTTTTGTTTTGTCACGTAGCATTGCAGGAGCAATCGCCAGCACTTGTGCCACCGCAGGAGTGCTTGGACTGCCACCCGGGATTTTGTAGCCTTTCACATCAAATGGTTGCTGTGATTTTGGATTAGCTTTCACCCAAGCAATTGCTTTTTCTAACAGCTCTTGTTCATTCTCAGCCGTGTCATGAACTAAGCCAAGAGATTTTGCTTTATCGACACCCAATTGCTTACCTTCCATGAGAAAAGGAAATGCATTTTGTAAGCCGAGCAGACGCACCATACGGACGATACCACCACCACCAGGAAGTAGTCCTAAAGTCACTTCAGGTAAACCAAATTTAGTTTTTGGATCGTTGATGGCAATACGATAATGACAACCTAAAGCGATTTCCCAGCCACCGCCAAGCGCAGTACCGTTTAAAGCTGCAACAACAGGTACACCTAAAGTTTCGATTGTACGTAAGTCACCTTTGAGTTTTTCAATCATCTTGAAAAATTCAGTGGCATGTTCAGGTTGCACTTGAATCAGTTCATCCAAGTCACCACCAGCGAAGAAGGTTTTCTTCGCAGAACGGAAAATAATGCCTTTTAGATCAGTTTCAGCTTTCAGCTTTTGGCTGATTTCATTGAGTGAGTCACGAAATTCTGCATTCATGGTATTTGCAGATTGACCCGATGAATCAAGGGTAAGAATTACAATATTGTCAGCGTTTTTTTCGTATTTAATAGCGCTCATACATCATCGTCCAATATTTTATGAGCTTAATCGTAAGTGACCTGCATAAGTAAATATAAGCATCGCAGCGTCTTGTTAAGCTCTCATCTAGTTTTAGGATAAACCTTCGGTTCGACCTACTTTTGTTTCGTCAAAAGTAGGCAAAACCATTGTCATTCGCAAAACCTGTTCAATTCTTTCATTTATACAATTTATCGCAGAAACAATATATTGTAGATACTATGCAGGTTGCGAATGACGTTTCCGAGTCTCATATTTCAGGGAGGTTTTGAGTGATTTACACCAACTCGATAATGGTAGCGATGCCCATACCACCACCCACACATAATGTTGCTAGACCACGCTTCTTGCCTTGACGTTCTAATTCATCCAATAACGTACCTAGAATCATAGCGCCCGTTGCGCCTAAAGGATGTCCCATCGCAATTGCACCACCATTGACATTGACTTTCTCGGCAGGAACTTTCAATTCAGTGATAAAACGCATCACCACAGCAGCAAAAGCTTCATTCACTTCAAATAAATCAATATCGTCGATGCTTAAGCCTGCTTTTTCTAATGCTTTACGTGCAGCAGGAGCAGGACCAGTCAACATAATGGTTGGGTCAGTACCCACCAATGCAGTTGCAAGTACTTTTGCACGTGGTTTCAAGCCTTGTTCTTTGACTGCTTTTTCAGAAGCCAATAACACCACCGCAGCACCATCGACGATACCTGATGAGTTACCTGCATGATGCACATGGTTAATTTTTTGCGCTTCAGGATATTTTTGTAATGCAATGGCATCGAAGCCCATTTGACCCATCATTTCAAAGCTAGCATTCAGTTTTGCCAAACCTTCAACAGTGGTCGTTCCTTTGATAAATTCGTCTTTTTCTAGGATTGTTACACCTGCATGATCTTTCACAGGCACAACTGATTTATCGAAATAACCATTTGCTTGAGCAGCAGCGGCCTTTTGTTGTGAGCCAACTGCAAAAGCATCGACATCTGCACGACTATAACCATCCAAGGTTGCAATCAAGTCTGCACCCACACCCTGTGGTACAAAAGATGATTTTAAATTGGTTTCAGGATCAAGCGCCCACGGGCCGCCATCTGAACCCATCGGGATACGTGACATGGACTCTACACCGCCAGCAACCACAACATCTTCCCAGCCTGAGCGAACTTTTTGTGCCGCCAAGTTTACTGCTTCTAAACCAGAAGCACAGAAACGGTTGATTTGTACACCCGCAACATCATCATTCCAACCTGCGGCAATCGCAGCAGTTTTGGCAATATCGCCACCTTGATCACCAATTGGTGTAACACAACCTAAAACGATATCATCGACTTTAGAGGTATCAAGTTGGTGACGTTGTTGTAATTCATTCAATAATGTTGTGAGTAAAGTAATTGGTTTTACTTCATGTAATGAGCCGTCTTTTTTTCCTTTTCCGCGTGGGGTGCGAATGGCATCAATAATATAGGCCTCGCTCATAGCTGTTCCTTGTATTGCCTTAAATTAAAATCATTGTGCTTCGAGTGTACTCAATTTAAGTGGCAGTGCAATGATGATAAACATTGGCAAGTTTGATGTTTTTAGCCAATTTGATGGGTTAAGCAAGTGATCCATCAAATTGTTAACTTTGGTGCTCTTTTACATGTCTAGCGACATCTTCGATTAGACTAATGTTTGGAAATGATTGATAGAAAAGATGGGCGAAAGCACATGATAAAACCAAAGTCTTACTATGCCCTGATAGCATTCATGCTGCCATTTTGTGGATGTGATTCATCTGGACGGAATATTGAAAATAACAAAGTAGTAGAGGATAAAAATAAAGTGAGCCAAACTTACTCAAATCAGCCCGCTGATGACAAAATGCTTTTAGTTTTATCTGCACCCTCTATCCATGATCCTTACTATAAACCCGCTTTTCAACGGATTGTGGACTTTCAAATTAATTATGCTAAATCCATTCTCGGGAATGATAATGTGGTGATTTTGGTCGATGAAGATACTAAGCCTTATTTCACGGGTAAAGTTCCTGAAGACATTTTATTGGTGGATGATGTACGAGATATTTGGATGCGTGACTTCACCACAGTCAATCCAATTAAACCTGTACAATTTATCTATACATGGGCTTCGATGAGTGAGAAGCAAAGTAAAGCAGTGCAGAAAAGTTTTAGTCGTTTTGCAGATCGTTATCAAATTCAAAGAGCGAAAACAGATCTGATGATTGATGGCGGCAATCTGGTTGATGATTATGCAGGTCGAGTGATCACCACCACTCGTTTTATGGAAGATAATGAGCTGAGTTATGATGAGGCGAAACAAGAATTAAAAATGGTTTTAGGTGCGAAAGAAGTTGCCATCCTAGAACCCGATGAAGAGGTACTTGCACATTCAGATGGGATGGTGAGTTGGGTTGATAAAAACACGTTGCTTGTGAATGATTATTCAAAAACACCATCATTTAGAACAACGGTGATGGATGAGTTGAAAACTTCATTTCCAAGTGCAAAAATTGTGGAAGTGCCTGTTGAGTATAAGACCAATCCGAAAGGTCAATGGGAAGGTTTTGAGTCAGCATGTGGCGTGAATCTGAATGCCACGGTCACACATAACAATATTTATGTACCGACTTTTAATATGTCACATGACCAAAAAGCATTGAGTATTATTAAGCAAAATACTTCGAAGAAAGTGATTCCGATCAATGCGGAAAGTGTTTGTCCAATGGGAGGTAGTGTACGTTGTCTGACTTGGCAAGTGACAGGTGAAAATGCAGGGAAACTTATTCAAGCTGCACGAGAAAGATAATAATTTGAATAACTTGCATCTGATGCTTCACGGGCAGATGCAAGTTCGTTAAACTTGTCTGCCATTTTTAGTGTGCTCATAAAAAATGAAGTTTATCAATGTCATTGGTACGACTGGTTCAGGTAAATCGACATTTGCTCGTCTGTTGGCTCAAAAGCAACAATTACAATACATCGAAATGGATGATTTGTTTTGGCTAGACGATTGGCAAGAACCAACGGATGAGGTGTTTTTTGAAAAATTAAAAAACAAAATGGATCGTACTCCAGGTGGTTGGGTATTGGATGGTAATTATACTCGTACTATGTCGTTAAAATTGGTGAAAATAGATACCATAGTTTGGTTGGATTACTCGTTTTCTAGAAATTTTTCTCATTTAATAAAACGGAGTTTATTCAACCTTATAAGCCAAAGAAAATTATGGGAAAACTCTAATAATCGGGAGAGTTTAAAGCTATTGTTTTCTAAACAATCAATTTTTATTTGGTTGATTCAGCAATACCCTAGAAATAAGACAAAATATCAAATGATGATGCAGGATCAAAAGTATCAACATATTCAATTTATTCATCTAACTTCACCGAAACAAGCAGCAGAATTTTTACAGCAGATTAAGGTTGTACAATGACACGTATAGGAGCAAAAGCCCTTTGCTTATTTCGTTATGGGGATAAGGTACTACTTGCCAAAGGCTATGATCCTAATAAGGATGAATATTTTTTCAGACCAATTGGCGGTGGAATAGAGTTTGGCGAAACTTCTGTACAAGCGATTGAAAGAGAAGTTCTAGAAGAAATTCAGCAACAGATTGCTCAGCCTAAACTTATTTGCGTACTGGAAAATCTATTCAGTTTTGATGGTCAACAAGGGCATGAAATTGTTTTTGTATATGATGCTGAATTTGTGGACTCCGCATTATATAACGAAGCCGAAATACAGGGTCACGAAACCAATGGCTTCACATACATTGCGCAATGGCTGAGCCGAGAGCAGATCGAATTTAGCCGATTTCCTGTTTATCCCAAAGGGATAGAGCAATGGTTATTTGCTCAATCATCAGAATAGATAGCCTGAGTTTTCAGACTATCTAGTAGAACATTTGATTTACAAATGCTGTCCATGTAGTTGGCGATATAAACCAGGAGTAACACCTGTCCATTTCTTGAAGGCACGGTGGAAGGTACTGGTTTCGCTGAAGCCGACTTGTTGAGCGACATCTTCAAGGGTGAGATTAGGGGTGAGTAATAAATGGATTGCAGCATCACGACGTAAGGCATCTTTGACACCTTGATAGCTTTTTCCTTCCGCAGCTAAACGACGGCGCAACGTTTGTGGTGATAAATACAACATTGATGCAACATCATTCAGTGTTGGCATTTCCTCGCCAATTTGGCTTTTCAACACATCACGAATACGTGAAGTTAGGGAGTTGGTATTCTTAAATTTCACCAATAATTGTGCAGGCGCAGCTTTTAAGAATTCTTCTAAGGTTTTGTCATCTTGGCGTATCGGTAAATCGAGATAATCAGCAGCAAAAGTGATTTCTGTACGTGGTGCATCGAATTGCATCACAGGCGCAAAGAATAGCGCATCATATTCATCGGCGTGGTTAGGGCGTTCATAGCCAAAATGTACACGTTCCAAGGGTAAACGACGTTCGATTAACCATGAAGCAAGTCCATGCCAAATCATCAGCATGCTTTCAGTAATAAAATGATCAGGGTCTAATGCTTTGGGAATGTGTGGTACTAAGCGGGCTTCGTGCTTATCACGTTCTAAGCTTACAGACCATTCATCACCGAATAATTTGTAAAATTGTGAGGAAAGTTCGAGTGCTTGCCCAAGCGTCTTGGAGTGGATGATCAATTGGCACATGATGGCAAATGTACCTAAACGGCGGGGTTGTACATCAAAACCCACATGTTCGTCTTGAGTGACCATCCATAACATTTTAACAAAGCGGGTATATTGTTCGGGAGAGATACGCGCTTTTGGCTGACGTAACAGTTCTGCTTCTATGCCGACATGTGAAAGTAATGTTTCAACGTCCATGCCTAGGCGTTTCACACCTGTTAAAGCCGCATTCACGAAGTGGATGCTGATCGTATCACGGCTCATATTGAATCCTTCAGTTTCTTTACTATTCACGATAATTGACCTAAATAACCGTCTAAAATATCAAATTGGGCAATTGACAAGAAAAATAACTGCTCAATACGTACATGTTAAATTGCCGAAACTATCAAGGTAAATGGCTGAACATGACATTGTTTTTGTGTTTATCAGTACCTAGTATAAAAGAAAATTTAAACAAATTGAGTAAAAATTATTATGCCATCTGCTTTAAAAGGATTGAAAGTCCTCGATTTTTCTACTTTATTACCTGGGCCATTTGCAAGTATGTATCTTGCTGACATGGGTGCAGAAGTGATCCATGTTGAATCACCAACGCGTCCAGATCTCGTGAGAATTATGCCACCCTATGCCAATGGGCAAGCCACGGCACATAGTTATTTGAATCGCAATAAGCAATCTATCGCACTCGATCTCAAAGATGCAGCCAATATTCAACTGATCAAAAATAAAATTTCTGAGTTTGATATTGTGCTTGAACAATTCCGTCCTGATGTCATGCGCCGTTTAGGTTTGGACTATGAGACTTTGGCAGAGATTAATCCGCGTCTCATCTATTGCTCGATTACAGGTTATGGTCAAACGGGAAGTTATAAAGATCGGGCAGGACATGACATTAACTATTTGGCACTTGCGGGTGTTTCTGGTCATAGTGGTCGTCAAGATAGTGGCCCACCACCACTTGGAATTCAAATTGCGGATGTGGCAGGTGGCTCTTTGCATGCGGTGATTGGTATCTTAGCTGCGGTTGTTGAGCGTCAACGTAGTGGTCTTGGACAATATATTGATATTTCCATGACAGATTGTGTGGCAAGTTTAAATAGTATGGCTGCTTCTGCAAGTTTGGCAGGGCAAACACCACAGGCCCCTGAAGCGGGTATGCTCAATGGTGCAAGCTTCTATGATTATTATGAGACTCAAGATGGGCGTTATTTCTCAGTCGGTAGTTTAGAACCACAATTTATGGCAGGTTTGGCTGCGGCTTTAGAATTACCATTACTTCTTGCCAAAGGCACATCATTTGATGCAGAAGACCGCCAAGCGGTGAAACAAGCATTACAAGAAAAGTTTAAAACCCAAGATTTTGTAGTATGGCAGCAACTTTTTAAAACCTTAGATATTTGTGTGGAACCTGTTTTGAGCCTTGACGAAGCATTGGTTTCTCCAATTGCTGAACAACGTGGTTGGGTTGTGGATGTACCATTATCTGAAAATAGTGAACAAACCGAAGCGCAATTGGCATGTCCAATTAAATTCTCACGTTCACAAATTAAATATGCCTTTATTGGTCAGGGTCTAGGTGAGGGTAAGTGGTAGATAATATGTGATATTTATCACTGATTGTTAAGATGTCGTACAGTTTGTTAACGTTTTAAATAAATTGTTATCAAAAAAATCAGAGTAACCTTTTATAAATAAGAATATAAAAGGTTACATAAACATGACAATCTCTCACGTTCAGATTGTTTCTTGTTTATCCTTTCTATCATTAAGTTTAGTTGTACAACATGCTCAAGCAACTTCAGCATTTGATCCAAAGGGTCAGTGGTTGTTTGGTGATTGGAACGGTCAACGCACTGCGTTACAAGAATAGGGTTATCGCTTTTCTGCGGATTACACAGGTGAATTTGCAGGAGTTTTAGATGCTAAACAGTCTTCTAGTCACGGTAATGAATTTACTGGGCAATTGGCTTTAGGCACACACTTCGATCTCAATAAAATTCTAGGTTGGTAAGATACTAAGGCGCAGTGATGTTCGTTGCAGCAACCCAAGATAATTATCTTCGTGCATTCAATGTTTCAAATAGCGATAAGTTATGGGAAGCACGTTTACCTGCGGGTGGGCATGGTTCATTTGGGACTAAAATGAGTGATTATTTAGTCGCTTACACATTGCCAGATAAGAACTAATTTCATTTAGAAGATGATTGTAAAAGCTCAGATTTATCTGAGCTTTTTCTATTTGTGGCAATTAGATAGGCTTATCAATAAAATCGTTATTAAATATGCAAAAAAAGCATTTTGTTGATGAATAAAAGCTCGCTATGCTAGTCGCCTTTATAATGAATGACTAGCCATACGCCATGTATTTATATACGGATTTCGATCAACAACTGATTAACCAACGTGTTGCCCAGTTTCGCGATCAAACAGAACGCTATTTAGCAGGAAAATTGACCGAAGACGAATATCGTCCATTACGTTTGCAAAATGGTCTGTACGTGCAACGTTATGCACCTATGCTCCGTATCGCTGTGCCGTATGGCTTGATGAATACTAAACAACTTAGAAAAATTGCTGAAATTGCGACTGAATATGATCGTGGTTATGCCCACGTTTCAACTCGTCAAAATATTCAGTTGAACTGGCCTGCTTTAGAAAATGTACCTGATATTCTTGCTGAGCTAGCAACAGTACAAATGCATGCCGTACAAACCTCTGGTAACTGTATTCGTAATACCACGACTGATCAGTTTGCAGGTGTGGTTGCTGGTGAGATTGCAGACCCACGTCCGACGTGTGAATTAATTCGTCAGTGGAGTACGTTCCACCCTGAATTTGCATTCTTACCACGTAAGTTCAAGATTGCAGTTTCTGCTTTAGAAGAAACAGATCGTGCTGCAACTGCATTCCATGATATTGGTGTTTATATCGTTCGCAATGAAGCAGGCGAAATCGGTTATAAAATCATGGCGGGTGGTGGTCTAGGTCGTACTCCAATTATTGGTAGTATAATCCGTGAGTTCTTACCACGTGAAGATTTGATTGCTTATTTAGAAGCGACCTTACGTGTGTATAACTTGCATGGTCGTCGTGACAACAAATACAAAGCACGTATCAAAATTTTGGTAAAAGCATTAACGCCACAAGTATTTGCTGAAAAAGTTGAAGCGGAATTTGAATACACCCGTGAAGCCTTGAAGATTCAGCCTGAAATCTTGAAAAAATTAGATGAGGAATTTACACCATTTGATTATCAAGATTTAGAAGATCAAGATTTCACAGCCTTGTTTGCTGAATATCCTAAATTCAAACAATGGTTCAACGTGAATACCAATGCACATAAAGTCAAAGGTTATCGTATTGTGACGATTTCTTTGAAACGTGCAGGGGTAGCTCCAGGCGATGTCACCACTGAAGAAATGAACTTAATTGCGGATTTAGCGGATAAGTATACTTTTGGTGAGTTCCGTACCACACATGAACAAAATATTTCACTAGTGGATGTCCCACAAAAAGATTTATTTGAATTGTGGCAAACCTTAGAACAGAACAATATGGCACGTGCGCATATTGGTTTTATTACCGATATTATTTGCTGTCCAGGCGGTGATTTCTGTTCATTGGCAAATGCCAAATCAATTCCAATTTCAGAAGCGATTAGCCGTCGTTTTGATGATTTAGATACCATCTATAATCTTGGTGAACTTGATCTGAATATCTCAGGCTGTATGAATGCTTGTGGTCATCACCATGTGGGTAACATTGGTATCCTTGGTGTAGATAAAAAAGGTGCAGAATTCTATCAAATCACGCTAGGTGGCAACGCGAATCATGATGCATCTATCGGTGATATCTTAGGACCATCTTTTGCTGCTGATGCAGTACCTGATGTCATTGAAGAAATCCTCAATACTTACCTTGATCTACGCACTGAAGGTGAGCGTTTCATTGATACGTATCGCCGTGTAGGTATCCAACCATTTAAGGAGCGTGCTTATGCTTAATACATCGCTACAAGTGCTGTTCAAAGATGGCACGATTGCTGATAATACTTATCAAGTGATTGCTGAAGATGGCGTGATTCCACAAGGTGATGTGGTTGTAACAACTGCTCAACTTGATCAGTTGGCAAATGTACAAGCTAAAAAAGCGTTATACATTACTGTCAATGATTCACCTGAAACTCATCAATTTCCATTGAATGAGTTGGATACAATCTTCATAGAGTTTGCTGGTTTCAATGATGGACGTGGTTATTCATTTGCAGCATTATTACGCCGTCAAGGTTATCAAGGCGAGTTACGTGCTGTTGGTGATATCTTCAAGGATGTTTTGAATTATTTAAAACGTTCTGGCTTTGATAGTTTTGTGGTTAGAGAAGGTAAAGACATTCATGAAGCCGCTGCTGGACTTCAAGATTTTACCAATCCTTATCAAGCATCCACGGCTGTGCCACAAGCAAGTTACCAAACAGGTGCTTAAGCTTATTTAATTAAAAAGGCTGAACTCAGGTTCAGCTTTTTTATTGCGTATTAATATAGATTGAAGAATAACAATGCTGACCTTTATTACAAAAATAAATCCTGGGGTGATTTGGCTGCTTTTCGCCATCGCAACGGATGTACTCTCAACTTTTTATTCTGCCAAAGCAAATGGATTAGTGAATAAGCTCGATCAAGGAATCGCCTTGGTTTTATATCTTGTTTCTTTTACTTGTGCTGCGATTGCATTGAAATATATGCAGGCTGGGATTTTATATGTGCTTTGGTCTGGACTAGGTGTTATTGCGACAGCTGCTTTAGCAAAAGTTTTTTTAGGACAGCATATTGATGTAGCAGGGTGGGTTGGGATTGGATTTATTACAATAGGATTAATGATTATTGCCCAGTATTCAAATATTGATGTTTAATAATGAATATAGAATGACAGCTATTTTTAAATTTGTTATAAAAAATTAAAACATTTATTTAGAAAGAACATGTTTAAATTTTTAAAAAAGATATTTTGTTCATCTGAGCCATATATAAATACAGCCGAAATATTGGCAGAACGCCAAGCGCTTGAACAAACACGTATATCGAATATTCCTCAGCCTGAACCAGAAATCGTAGACATTCCATTTATTAGAAAGAGTTTGGATGAGTTGATATGGTTACTGAGAGATTATGATGGTTATGCGCGACAACGGACATTAGAACATTTAAAGGATTGCTACGAACAAGAACTGTTTCCTGCCTTATTATTTCGTTTAAGTGATTATGTGGAAATCAATCGAGAGTTGGCAGCACAACATATTCAATGTTGGAGTCAGCGTCCTGAATTTACTCAATTGTGTATAGATCATTTTTTACAGATTGCTGCAGTACAACAACGTGTACGTACTGTCCCTGAAATTGAAAATTTATTACTGAATACTGTAGCGAAAAATAAAGATTATTTGCAGCGCACCGTTATTTCTGAACAAGGTCAATTACCTCGTGTACTATTGAATTATATTGTAGAAAATCAATGGATTAAGCAGGAGCAATTACTTGAATTATCTAAAATTGCGAAAGATCAAATCGTGCGTAAATTTTGGTTAGATCATATTGCTCAAAATGAATCAGACCAAACATTATTATTTGAATTAAAACATAGTCAATTTAGAGATGTTCAATATTATTTATTTGATGTTTTATATCAAAGAAAAATTTTAAATACTGATGATATTATTGAATTATGGCATAGTCGTTTTTTATCCGTTATGGATTATGCTTATTTTGCATTAAGACAACAAAATTTTGATTTTGAAAATTATTTTAATCAGTATCCGATCGAGTTGCTCAGTCCACAGCAGGTGAAAATTCGAGCATATCAATGGGTTTTATTTAAAGGGGAGCAAGCACAGTTTTTTGAGATCATTGAAAAAATTGAAATTAAACCGATTGCGAATGCTTTGGTTTTGTTTGCGTTAAAGCAAAAGTTTATTCAATTTCACCAGTATTTAGATTATTTTGCATTAACCCAACAGAAGTTATTACCGCACAACTTTATTAAAGCAAAGGTATGTAGTGATACTCAACCAACTTTGGATGAACTCAAACAGTACTTATCTTTAGTTAAAGATAATCTGTCATTACAGCAGAGACTCGATTTAACACAAGGCTATAGTTTATGGGATCAGCTATATTGGTTTGTTACTCAACAAGAATATATACAGACAGAAAAAGATCAGCAGGATTTTTATTATCATTTACGATGCCGTCTACAGTTTCTAAGTTATGAAATCTATCCGCCACGATGGACAGTTGTGCAAAAGGATGAGATGAAACAACATCTTCCTAACTTTGAGCAAAAGTATCCTGAAATTTTTAATGTGATGGATGTGAAGAGAGTGTTAGAAAAGTATTTTAGTTAATTTGATGAAGATGATGCAATATGAGACATATTGCATCAAAACTTTGGTGTGTTTTAAATCGTTGCATCAAGTTGACAATTCACCATCCATTTGATTCCAAACTGATCAGTAAAAGCCCCATAGAGTGCGCCCCAAAAGGTTTTTTCTAATTGCATTTCAATATGACCACGTACAGAAAGCTGGTTGAATAAACGTCGTGCCTCCATTTCATCGTGTTCAATATTGATTGAAATATAATGATTGTTGCCTTGGGTGAAAACACTATTCGGAGAGCAGAACTGATCATTAACGTCTGAACCCATGAGTACGGTATATTCATTAATAGGTAAGGAAACATGCAGAATTAAGCATTTATCTGCTTCTGATAACATAACCCCTTCTGTAGGTGGCATATCACCATAGCGACTGATTATTGTGAATTCACCGCCAAAAACAGATTGATAAAAAATAAATGCTTGTTCAGCTTGTCCTTTAAAATTTAGATAATGGTTGAGCTGCATGAGGGAACTCCTTGTTGTTTTTTTATACAGTGCATAACTTATCGGGATTTTAATAACAGGTGCATTATTTTTTGTAATTATGAAAATAAAAAATCCTGCACTTGGCAGGATTTTTAGTTAATCGAATTAATGTTTAGATCAATTCAATTGCAACTGCTGTTGCTTCACCACCACCAATACAAAGCGCCGCAACACCTTTTTTACCACCAGTGCGTTTAAGTGCATGAATTAATGTAAGAATGATACGTGACCCCGTAGAGCCAACAGGATGACCAAGTGCACAAGCACCACCATTGATGTTCACTTTTTCTGCATCTAATTTGAAGTCATCAATTGGGCACATTGTAACCATTGCAAAAGCTTCATTGATTTCCCAAAGATCAACATCTTGTGCATCCCAACCAGCTTTTTTCAAAACTTTTTCAATTGCCCCTACAGGAGCAATCGTAAATTCAGAAGGATGTTGAGAATTTGATGCGGTTGCAACGATTTTCGCTAAAGGCTGTAAACCACGTTGAGCAGCAACATCACTTGAGGTTAATACAAGCGCAGATGCACCATCAGAAATTGAACTCGCATTTGCCGCAGTAATTGTACCGTCTTTTGCAAAAGCAGGTTTTAGCGATGGAATTTTATCAATTTTTGCACTTAAAGGTTGTTCATCTTGATCAACAACAACATCACCTTTACGGCTAGACACAGTTACTGGAACGATTTCATCTTTGAAATAACCTTCAGTAATTGCTTTCTGTGCACGTTGTAGAGAACGTATAGCGAAATCATCCATTTGTTCACGTGTATAGCTACGTTTATTTGCCATATCTTGTGCAAATGATCCCATCAAACGACCAGTTTCCGCATCTTCTAGACCATCAAGGAACATATGATCTTTGATTTCACCATGACCCATGCGATAACCCGCACGCGCTTTAGGTAAAACGTATGGGGCATTGGTCATTGATTCCATACCACCCGCAACTACAATTTCAGCACTGCCTGCTTTGATCATATCTGCTGCTTGCATCACAGCTTTCATGCCTGAACCACAAAGTTTGTTAATGGTTACTGCACCAGTAGAGTCAGGCAAACCTGCTTTACGCATAGCTTGGCGAGCTGGACCTTGTTTTAAACCTGCTGGTAAAACACAACCCATGATCACTTCTTCTACGTCAGTTGGCTGTAGACCAGAACGAGCAATTGCTTCTTTGATTGTGATTGCACCTAATTCTGGTGCAGTTGCGCTTGATAATGCGCCTTGGAAGCCGCCCATTGCTGTACGAGCGCCATTGACAATTACGATGTCAGTCATTGTGTGTCTCCAGACTTATAATTTGCAGAGAATGTTCAAAACCTATGCAGTATATTAAAAAAAGCATGCGAATAAAGTATTTTACGTCGTTTAAGCTAGACTGAAGAGTTTTTAACACGTGGTAATTTCCTTACTACGTATTTGTCCCATATTGCTGAGAATGAGTTGAGTGTGCTGATTAGAATCATTCATACAATAAAAGAAGCTTCCATTTGAGCCTCTCGGGAGCCCTGTATCACCTTGGAATGTAAGTGAATTTATTCTTAATGTACCTCTCCAATCTAATCTCCCATACTTATAATTAAATGCTGTGGAATACAATAAAGGATCATTTGAATCACGTTGCCGATTAGCATTTAAATCAAGAAACCCAATTAGTCCACTGTTCCAATCAGAATCACAGCTAGTTAAGTCTTTACTTGCACACAAAGTCACATTTGTATGATTAATCTGTGCGTCAGATTTAGATTTTTGTATGTAAATTGTGAGTGTTCTTTTCACATGATTTACTTCATTTGAAATCAATAATTGATTCAAATAAGGTAAACTGAGGCACGATAGAATCGCACAAATAGCAAGTGTGACCATTAATTCACTCAGAGTGAATCCTCTAACTTTTAACATTTTTTTACCTTTTGATAATTTTGTAATTTTGTTATTAACAAAGTGTTAAGTAATTACTGTATTTATTAAATTAAGTTTAGTATTAGAAAAACTAACCATTACTTCATCAAGCAAATACTGCTAAAATTGAAGAGAGCGAACAATAAGCTATTCGAACTTTAAAGTTGAATTGAAAATTTACTGAACTACAACGGAAATTGTAAGAAATTTTGTCAATAATTTGCGGGGTTAAAGTTATCAAGCACTTGGAAAATTCATCAAGTGTTTGTATGATTCAAAGTGAAGTGAATAGCTTAAAAATAATACTGTAAACATTTTTATGTTCGCAGGGCCAAAAATCATAGGCTAAGCTTGAACAACAAACAATTGTTATCTCTGGAGGATATCCATGAAATTGAGTCGTATTGCACTTGCTATGCTTGTTGCTGCTCCTTTAGCTGCTGCTAATGCCGGTGTTACAGTAACTCCATTAATGCTTGGTTACACATTTCAAGATTCTAAGCACAACAATGGTGATAAACATTTAACGAATGGTCCTGAAATTCAGGATGATTTATTTGTTGGTGCTGCACTTGGTGTTGAATTAACACCTTGGTTAGGTTTTGAGGCTGAATATAATCAAGTTAAAGGTGATGTGGACGCAGTTAGTCCTAATGCTGAATATAAACAACAGCAAATCAATGGTAACTTCTATGTTACTTCTGATTTAATCACTAAAAACTATGACAGCAAAATTAAGCCATATGTATTGTTAGGTGCTGGTCATTATAAATATACTTTTGATGATGTTAACCGCGGTGTTCGTGGTGACAAAGAAGAAGGTACTTTAGGTAATGCAGGTTTTGGTGCTTTCTGGCGTTTAAATGATGCTTTATCTCTTCGTACAGAAGCGCGTGGTACTTATAACATCGATGAAAACTTCTGGAACTATACAGCACTTGCTGGTTTAAACGTAGTTCTTGGTGGTCATTTGAAGCCAGCTGCTCCAGTTGTAGAAGTTGCTCCAGTTGAGCCAACTCCAGTTGCTCCAGTTGCTCCACAACCACAAGAGTTGACTGAAGATCTTAACATGGAACTTCGCGTATTCTTTGATACGAACAAGTCTGACATCAAGCCACAATACAAGTCTGAAATCGCGAAAGTAGCTGAGAAATTAGCTGAATATCCGAATGCGACTGCACGTATTGAAGGTCACACTGACAACACTGGTCCACGTAAGTTAAACGAACGTTTATCTTTAGCTCGTGCTAACTCTGTTAAATCAGCGCTTGTTAACGAATATAACGTTAACGAATCTCGTTTGACGACTCAAGGTTTTGCTTGGGATCAACCGATTGCTGACAACAAAACTAAAGAAGGTCGTGCTATGAACCGTCGCGTATTTGCTGCGATCACTGGTAGCCGTACTGTTCTAGTACAACCAGGTCAACAAGCTCAATAATTTGAGTTTTTGAACTGAATAAAAAAGCGACTCTGATGAGTCGCTTTTTTATATGGGTTTGTATACAAGTGATTTGAATATATAAACATTTTGATTACTCCTGTAAAATGATTTGACTGATGTGTTTGATTAATATTTTCTAGAATTTACCAAACTTCTTTTCTAAGCTGTTGTTTGGTATTTTGTCTTTCACGACGGTGTTGAGCTCTAGGTTTTTCCGTTTCATGGATTCCTCCTTTTTGTAGTAAAGGGGAGAGTGCAACAGGATTACGAACTTTGATTTTAGGCATTGCTTTAAGTTTCATCTATTTAACCTTTTATACATAGAACTTGTTTAAGGGTGTGCACGATTTCGATTAAATCTGATTGGTTTGCCATGACTTGATCAATATCTTTATATGCACTTGGTATTTCGTCAATTACACCACTGTCTTTACGACATTCAATACCTTGGGTCTGCTGAATCAAATCCTCTTGACCAAAGAGTAATTTGGCTTTACTACGGCTCATTTTTCGTCCTGCACCATGTGAACATGAGCAGAAGGATTCGGGATTGGCTTTGCCTCTCACAATATAAGAGCGTGCCCCCATTGAGCCAGGAATAATTCCAAATTCATCCAAACCTGCTCGAATTGCACCTTTACGGGTGATCAGAAGGTCTTCGCCAAAATGATTTTCTCGACTGACATAATTGTGGTGGCAATTAATTGCTTCTTTGGTCATTTGAAAGGGGGGAAGTAGAGGGCGAATAGCCTCTAAAATCAAGCGCATCATTTCACGCCGATTTTCAAAAGCGTATTCTTGTGCCCATTCAACTGCTTCAACATAGTCATCAAAGCTATTTGAACCTTCAGCAAAATAGCTCAAATCTTTATCTGGCACATGTCCAAAACGGTGTTGAGCTTCTTTCTTTGCCAGTTCAATAAAATAAGTCCCAATTACATTGCCTAAGCCGCGGCTGCCTGAATGGAGCATGACCCAAACATCTTGGTTTTCATCAAGGCAGAGTTCGATAAAGTGATTGCCACCGCCTAAAGTACCGAGTTGTTTTTGCCATGTCGCATCAAATTTTCGCAGCATCCGAACCAGTCCAGAATGCTTTTTGATGATGGGTTGCAAGCGTTTTTCCAGTGGAATAATACTTGAGGCTTTCGCCTTAATTTGTTTATGTAACTCAAAACCCACAGGGACTTTACGTTCAATTGCATGACGTAAAGGTGCGAGATTATCTGGCAACTGTGATGCTTTGAGATTGAGTCGAATTGCATTCATGCCGCAACCAATATCAACACCGACAGCAGTTGGAATAATTGCATTTTTTGTGGGGATGACGCTGCCAACAGTTGCACCTTTGCCAACATGTACATCAGGCATAACAGCAATATGTGAATAAACAAATTGCAGTTGTGCCATTTTTTTTAGCTGTTCAATGCTGTCGCTATCAATATCAGTCGTGAAAATTTTCACTGGAACGCCATATTCAGCATCAGCATTAAGTATTTTTTGTATGCCCATTTTTTTTCTCGGGTATTTTAATATTGCGTCCGAATAGGCATAAAAAAACCTAGCGAATGCTAGGTTAAATAGAGCATTCGGACAAGTGATTCTGATTTGTACACTTGTCCGTGAGTCGACAGTGCCAAATCTTAAGTTGTTGTTCCTTGTAGTGCTGGCATGATGTCGTCCTCCTATATAATAGTGCAGCTGAAAATATGAGCTGCCGATTTTACTGATATTTAGTTAAGGGTCAAGTGAATTTTTGGTTTTTTATTCGCCTTCTTTCACGTTCATGTCTTTATATGCAATCAACTTAGTTTTGTGCTTCCATTTATAGCCCAACCAGATCGCCAAAAATAATGGGATACTGATATAGGTTGAAACTAAGCCTAACCAATCAACTTTACCACCTAGCACAGCTTGATAGTTTTGTCCTAAAATAATGATTGAACACAGAATAAAGGCAAACCATGGCGCAAATGGGAAAAACTTGGCACGGTAAGCCAAATCTTCTAATTTATAACCTTGAGCAATATAACCTTTACGGAAACGATAATGTGAAATTGCAATTCCTAACCAAACGATAAAACCACACATCCCAGACATATTTAACAAGCAGTTAAATACTTGTTTTTCGCCGATAAATGTGGTCAAGAAGCACAGAGCAGCAACGGCAGTGGTTGCATAAAGTGCATTCATGGGTACACCACGAGCATCAAGTTTTGAGAACCATTTTGGCGCTCGTCCTTCTTTTGCCATATCGAACAGCATACGTGTAGATGAGTACATCCCAGAGTTACCTGCAGATAAAATCGCACTGAGAATAACGGCATTCATCAAACTTGCAGCAAAGGCAAAGCCTGCTTTTTCATAAAGTAAGGTAAATGGTGAGAGTGCAATATCTTCACTTTGTGCAGCTTTTAATAGAAGCGGATCATCATAGCTCACCAATGTACCAATGATAAAAATACATAAGATATAAAACAGTAAAATACGCCAGAAGATTTGTTTAATGGCTAAAGGAATCGTTTTCTTTGGATCTTTAGATTCACCTGCTGCAACACCAACCATTTCAGTTCCTTGGAAGGAAAACCCAGCGATCATGGCAACACCAATCAGGGCTTGTAAGCCGCCAACAAACGGTGCATCTTTATAATGCCAGTGTTGAAAGGTTGATACATTCGGTGTCATCATAATTTTAGCAATCATCCAGATACCGATGATAATAAACACAATGATTGCAATCACTTTAATCAAAGAAAATAAGAATTCACTTTCACCAAAGCCTTTTACCGTCAATGCATTAATCGCAAAAATAATCGCAAGGAAGATTGCACTCCAGTAGAACCCTGGAATATCGGGGAACCAAAATTTCATGATGAATTGAACTGCGACCAGTTCAAAAGCAACTGTGATTGCCCAGTTATACCAATAGTTCCAACCTAAGGCAAAGCCGAAACCTTCTTCGACATAGCGATTGCCATAGGTAAAGAATGCGCCAGAGGTTGGATTATGTGTGGCTAGTTCGCCTAAACTGGTCATCAAGAAATAAATCATGATCCCAATGAGGGCATAGGCCAATAATGCACCACCAGGACCTGCTGTTGCAATGGTCGAACCCGAGGCAAGGAATAAGCCTGTACCAATAGATCCACCAATGGCAATCATATTCAGGTGACGTGCTCCGAGCTGACGCTGAAGGTGTTGAGGAGCAGATGTATCGCTCATAAAAATTCCTTAAACTGTATAAGGGTCTGTTGACACTTTATATCTGGGTTGCGTTATAGGTTAAAATTTCATCAATCAAGGCATGAAACGAAAGTAATAGCGACCCTATTACTAAGTTTCATAACGAAGAGTGAGGGAATTTCAACCATAACCCTTCGGGGTAGGAATATTTTTTGCCGCTATAGCGTTATGGCTGATTTATTTAGAATCACTAAATTTCATCACCCATGCCTTATACCGCCTAAAAAATATTCTCTTCCGCAACCATAGATAAAGTATCAGCTGACCCTGTTTGCACAGGCATATAATACTTTGAATCCCTGTTGATCTGCTTTCACAAGACATTGACCAAAGCTCTGCTCTATCAGAGGTGGATAATTTAGAAAACGATTCGCCACTATCCATAGTTCACCTGAGCTCTTCAGATGCTTTTTCGCCAATTGGCAGAGCTCTTCACTTGCATCGTAATTAGTATGAATGCCTTGATGAAAAGGTGGATTACTTACGATGGCATCTAGATCTTTAGGCGCATCAACAAAACTTGTGACAGGCTGTAGATGTAGCTGTGCTAAGTTCAGATCATTTTTTTGAAAAGTGAACTCAGTAGACCGTAATGCAAATGCATCAACATCAAGTGCAAAAATGTGCTGGTTTGGATTTATTTTGGCTAAATAAGCACTAATAATTCCAGCACCGCAACCAAAGTCGACAATCTTACCTGATTTTACTTGGCTCAGGTAAGGGAGTAATACGGCTGTTCCGACATCTAAATGATCTTGACTAAATACACCCGGTAAAGCACAGATTTTGAGCTGTTCTTGATTGATTTGCACAATATAGTTTTTTAACCAATGGTCAAGTGGTTTGTGTATTTCTCTCTTTTCAATTTTCATGTGCCAAAATTGACAGTGGCGTGCACTATCAATTTTAAAGGCTTTACCATATTGCAGGAGTTGTTTTGCAGCACGTTCAACACCGCCTTTTTTTTCACCCACTAGAAATACGCTTTGACCGAGTGTTAACTGGCTAACCACGACATGAAGAATATAATTCAATAACTCTTTAGATTTTGGAACGAAAATAACAACCTGATCAAAACTTGCTTGTGGAAACTCAACTGAGAAATATGAATTTATACCAGTGCTTTGAAAACCTTGATGATCAGCATAATTCCAAGTCCAGACAGACGCTTGTACTTGGCGAGGTAAATTTTTGGCGAGTTGATCATTGGGCGCATTAATCAGTAAGATTTGCCCATTTAAATAATCTTGTTGTCGTATAACGACTTCACTACGTGGATCCATTTTGATCTCTCATCACAAATAAAGCCCAGTGGTGGAACTGGACAATTACGATGGTTAAAAGACTATTTTTGAGTTTCAGGTAAAACAATATTTAAAATCAACGCTGCAATACCACCCGTTGCAACACCTGAGCTGAAAATGTTTTTGAATAATTCAGGAAGATGTTCAAGGATTTGTGGAACTTGTGCTACACCTAAACCCAATGCAAGAGAAATCGCAATAATCAGCAAAGCGCGGCGGTCAAGATGAATACTTGAAAGAATATTGATACCAGATGCAGCCACCGCACCAAACATTACCATTACCGCACCACCTAGCACTGCTTGGGGAACAGCTTGAATGTCTGCGGCAACAGCAGGGAAGAGACCTAAAATGATCAATAAGATTGCAATCCAGATCCCGACATAACGACTTGCCACACCAGTGAGTTGAATCACACCATTATTTTGTGCAAACACTGAACTTGGGAAGGTGTTGAAGATACCAGCTAAAAATGAGTTAGCACCATTCACAAGTACACCACCTTTAATGCGTTGCATCCACATTGGGCCATCGACAGGCTGATTTGAAATCTTACTAGTTGCTGTGACATCACCAATCGCTTCGAGTGAAGTGACGAGATAGATGAATGCCATTGGAATGAATAAGCTCCAAGAGAAGCTTAATCCAAAGTGCATCGGCGTAGGAATCTGAATTAATGGTGCATCTTGCAATACGGAAAAGTTTAAATGACCCATAAAGCCTGCAAGAATGTAACCAATCACCAATGCGATTAAAATTGCTGAACTTTTTACCCAAATAATTTGAACACGATTCAACAAAATAATGACTGCCAACACTGTACAGGACATGATCAGATTGTCTGTATTGGCAAAAGTATGATCTTGCATGGCCATATAACCGCCTCCCATGCTAATCAGACCTTCTTTAATCAGTGTTAAACCAATTAAGAGAACAACAATTCCTGTAACAAGTGGTGTAATAAGTTGTTTTACCCAAGGTAAAATTCGAGACACGCCCATTTCAATAAATGAACCTGCAATTACGACACCGAAAATAGCAGCCATCACTTGCTCAACAGGCGTACCTGCAGCAACCATGGCACTACCAATACCAATAATTGGACCAATAAAATTAAAACTTGTCCCTTGAACAATGAGCAGTCCTGCACCAAAAGGACCAACTTTTTTACACTGTAAAAAAGTTGCAATTCCTGAGATGATCAGAGACATCGACAGGATCATATTGGTGTCTTCACGAGATACACCAAGCGCTAAGCAAATTAACAATCCTGGAGTAACAATTGGGACTAAAATTGCTAAAAGATGTTGTAAAGCCGCTAAAAATGCGATGAACGGTTTTGGGCGATCATTGAGTCCGTAGACGAGATCAAGTGACTGTTGGGGCTGAGAATTTGACATGGGAGTATAAGAAAAGCGATAAGCAATAGTGGAATATTCTAATAGAGTTAGCCTACTTTACCAACGATTCTGAAACAGTTCGTCCGAAAAAAAGTTTCATGTCAACAAACTGTCACTACTAAAGTTTAGGATTTTTCTATATAATCTGCCCTCAAATTTTAAGCGTATCGAATTCTATGTCTGATATTAAGAATCTCCGCAATATCGCAATTATTGCGCACGTCGACCACGGTAAAACCACGCTTGTCGATAAATTACTTCAACAATCTGGTGCTTTGGGTGACCGTGCAGGTGAGATTGAGCGTGTCATGGACTCGAATGCGCTTGAAAGTGAACGTGGTATTACCATTCTTGCAAAAAATACTGCAATCAAATGGTTAGATGCACGTACAAACACTGAATACCGCATCAATATTGTAGACACCCCGGGACATGCGGACTTCGGTGGTGAAGTTGAACGTGTAATGTCGATGGTTGACTGCGTATTGCTTCTTGTTGACTCTCAAGAAGGTCCAATGCCACAAACTCGCTTCGTAACGCAAAAAGCGTTCGCGCGTGGTTTGAAGCCAATCGTAATTATCAACAAAGTTGATAAGCCAAGTGCACGTTGTGACTGGGTAATCGATCAAGTATTTGACTTGTTTGATAACTTGGGTGCAACTGATGAACAGTTAGATTTCCCAATCGTTTACGCCTCTGGTTTACGTGGTGTAGCTGGTCCTTCTCCTGAAGAATTAGCGGAAGATATGACACCATTGTTCCAAACCATCGTAGATATCGTTGAACCACCAGCAGTTGATGTTGATGGTCCATTCCAAATGCAGATTTCATCACTTGACTATAACAGTTTCGTTGGTGTAATCGGTGTGGGTCGTATTCAACGTGGTTCAGTAAAATTAAACACGCAAGTAACTGTAATTGATAAAGAAGGTAAGACACGTAATGGTCGTATCTTAAAAATCATGGGTTACCACGGTTTAGAACGTATTGATGTTGAAGAAGCATCTGCAGGCGATATCGTATGTATCACAGGTATTGATGCACTCAATATTTCTGACACAATTTGTGATCCGAAAGCAGTTGAAGCTTTACCGCCATTGTCTGTAGATGAACCTACAGTTTCGATGACATTCCAAGTAAACAATTCACCGTTTGCTGGTAAAGAAGGTAAATTCGTAACTTCACGTAATATTCGTGAACGTTTAGAGCGTGAGTTGATTCATAACGTAGCATTACGTGTTGAAGATACTGATAGTCCTGACCGTTTCAAAGTTTCTGGTCGTGGTGAACTTCACCTTTCAGTATTGATTGAAACAATGCGTCGTGAAGGCTTTGAGATGGGTGTTTCTCGTCCACAAGTAATCATGAAAGAAATTGATGGTGAGAAGCAAGAACCATACGAAAACGTAACGTTTGATGTTGAAGATCAACATCAAGGTGCTGTAATGGAGCAAATGGGCTTCCGTAAAGGTGAAATGACCAATATGGAAGTTGATGGTAAAGGTCGTATGCGTATTGAAGCGACTGTTCCATCACGTGGTTTAATTGGATTCCGTTCAGAATTCTTAACCATGACTTCTGGTACAGGGATCATGACATCAAGCTTCTCGCATTACGGTCCGGCTAAACAAGGTACTGTTGCGAAACGTCAAAATGGTGTGTTGATTTCAATGGTTCAAGGCGTTTGCTTGGGCTATGCACTGTTCACACTGCAAGACCGTGGTCGCTTATTTGCTAAACCACAGTTAGAAGTTTACGAAGGTATGATCATCGGTATCAACTCTCGTTCAGACGATATGACTGTTAACCCAACTAAAGCGAAACAGTTAACTAACGTACGTGCATCAGGTACTGATGAAGCTTTAACTTTAACACCTGCAATTGAATACACGCTTGAACAAGCACTTGAATTCATTGAAGATGATGAGTTAGTTGAAGTAACACCAAAATCGATTCGTATTCGTAAACGTTACTTAACTGAAAACGAACGTAAGCGTAACCGTGATAAATAATTTTTCTTCACTGAAAAATGAAAAAACCGCTAAATTTATTTAGCGGTTTTTTATTGCATAAATTTCAGGGTAGGGACATGCTTAAACATATATTTTTATTAAAATAAAAAAGTGTTGTTAAAGTGTGAAATAGCTTTCTTTTTTTGATAAAAATATTAAATTATGAACATTATGTGGATAGCCGCACCTGTGTAATAAACAATGCAAAATGGGTTGCGATTAAGTTCAACTCTGGAGAGTTATAAATGAGTATTATTCAAGAATTTAAAGAATTTGCCATCAAAGGCAATATGATGGATCTTGCCATTGGTGTCATCATTGGTGGTGCATTTGGTAAAATAATTGATTCATTGGTGAAAGATATCATCATGCCACTTATTTCAGTTATTACTGGCGGGGGTGTTGATTTTACGCAGAAGTTTATTGTGCTAGGAGACAATCCAAATAATTTACAGTCTTTAGATCAATTAACGAAAGCAGGTGTCAATGTTTTAACCTATGGTAATTTCTTAACCATCTTTATTAATTTCATTATTTTGGCATGGGTTGTGTTTCTTATGGTGAAAGTAATGAATCGTATGCGTAAACAAGAAGAAGCAGCGCCAGCAGCACCAGCGCCTACACCTGAAGATATTCAATTATTACGTGAAATTAGAGACTCTTTGAAAAAATAAGTACTTATTATTTTCATAAAAAACGGCATTTAAAAATGCCGTTTTTTATTGGAAATAGATAATTCCATATTTGGAACGCAAGCTTTTACATGGAAAATTGCAAGATTTGACTTTAAAATATTGCGCATATTTGAATGGAACAGCAATCATGAACCAACTATTTGTCTATGGCACACTTTGCCCAAACCGAGAAAATGCGCATATTTTGGGTGGAATCGGTGGAGATTGGCAAAAAGCATCGGTACACGGCACAATTCATATTTTAGATTGGGGACCAGACAAAGGTTTACCAGCCTTAGTTTTAGCTGAACAAGATCCATTAATCATGGGATATTTATTCAGCACGGAAAAATTAGAACAAAACTGGCAAATGTTAGATGAGTTTGAAGGATTCCAATATGAGCGAGTTATTGCTGAGGTTATCTTGGAATCTGGAGAAAAAATAGATGCATGGACTTATGTGATGAAACCGCAAGAATTAAAATAACTGAGAAGAGGAGAGAGCTTAAAATAATTAAGCTCAAACTATTATCTTAAGCCATCCATGCGAAATTTCACTTCAATTAAGTGAAAACCAAATTGGCTTTTGATCGGGCCGTGTAAGATTCGTTCTGCTGCTGTAAAAACTAATTTATCAATAACAGGGACTAATTGCCCCTTTTTCACTTCACCGAGTTCGCCTCCACGTTTAGCTGAGTTGCAAGTAGAGTATTGTTTGGCGATTTTGCTAAAATCAGCACCAGACTGAATTCGTTTTTTTAGCTGTTCGGCTAAGTCTTTATCTTTGACGAGAATATGTCGAACAATTGCAGTTTGCATAAGGTTGTTCTCCTTGATTGTATCTTAAATGATCTATACTTTGCTTGGTTTCAAAGGCTGGCATTGTGGACAAAATACACTAGCGCGTTGACCTAACTTTAAGTTTTCTAATGTAGTTTCACAATTAACACACATTTCACCTGCGCGACCATAAGCTAAAAGGGTCTGCTGAAAATAGCCATTTTCACCCATGGCATTACTATAATCACGTAAAGTTGAACCACCTAAATCAATTGCTTGTTTTAAGATGCGTTTTACTTCGATGACTAACTTTTCCACTTGTACTTTGCTCAGCGTCGAAGCTGGTTGCGCAGGATGAACCCCGATGTTGAATAAACTTTCAGTTGCATAAATATTGCCCACACCAACCACTACATGGTTATCCATTAAAGCAATTTTAATGCCGACATTTTTTTTAGCTAATTTTTCATGCAAATATGTTGGATTAAAATTTTCAGTTAATGGTTCTGGCCCTAGCGTATCAATCAATTTACTTTGATTGGTTTCATCTAACCATAGAATACACCCAAAGCGCCGTGGGTCATGGTAGCGGAGTTGCTGATCTTCAAATTCGATCACAAGATGGTCATGCTTTTTTAATTCATCACTGGATTGACATAAGCGAAAGCTTCCTGACATACCTAAGTGCCAAAGCATTTGATCTTGTTCAAATTCAGCCAAAATATATTTGGAACGACGTTTGAGTTGAATTAAACGTTGACCAATTAATTTTTCAAGATCATTAGGGATAGGCCAGCGCAAACTAGGATTGTGTACTCTTACAGCTTGTACACGTTGCTCTAAAAGCGGCAGTAAACTGGTTTTTGTGGTTTCAACTTCAGGAAGTTCGGGCATAGTGAGCTCAAGTTGTTTCAACAACAATACAATGAGGGCAAATGTTTAACTTACAATTATGACGATATTTAATTTGATTAGCTAATCATCATTAAAATTGATTTTTGGTTTTTTTAGCTAAGGTTAAAGATCTAATCTAATTATAAAATAATGAAATACTTACTTTAAAAAGCTTGCCTTTAAATTCTGTGAAACAAGGAATTTTCATACTGAACCGTACCGACGTTTACGGAGATCGCTTATCCTGCACAAGGTGGAGCAAGTAGCTTAGATTTAAAACCCTCTAAAAGTGATAATTATGAGCTAGGCTTAAAATCATCAAATGTATTTGGTGATTTTAATTTGGCAACATTCTATATTCAGACCAAAGACGATATTGTCGCTGCAGAAAATATAGGTGGGCGAGCAACCTTTTGTAATGCTGAAAAGACTTTACGTAAGGGCGTTGAATTTGCATGGAATAAAAAGTTTTGGAAAGATTTAGTTCTTAATGCAAGTTATGCCTATTTAGATGCAACTTTTGACTCTACAGTACCCACGATTGGAAAAGTTGCTCAAATCCCTGAAGGCAATGCCATTCCTGGCATTGCAAAGAACCAAGCTTTCATTGGTTTTTCTTGGAAACCAGAACAGGGTTTTTATGCTGGATTCGATACCCAATTCATGGATAAAGTTTATGTGAATGATATGAATGGTGATGCAGCAGAGAGTTATACAATCACATCGGCTTATACAGGATATATATTTCGCTATACGGATTGGAGTTTAAATGGATTTACCCGTATAGATAATTTATTTAATAAAAAATATATCGGTTCAGTGATTGTGAATGAAGGAAATAATCGTTTCTTTGAACCTGCGGATGGACGAAATTGGAGTGCTGGGATTAAGTTAAGCAAACAATTTTAAATAAAAAGCAGCACTCTTTAGGGTGGGAGTGCTGCTGAATTGATTATTAGTTCTTTGTTTTTACTGAAGCTGCTTTTTTTGCAGCAATTGCTTCTTCAACTTTAGCCAACGATTCCTTCGCATTTGGATAGTTAGCTGCTGCTAAGCGAGCAAAAATATTTTTTGCCTGCTCTAAATCTTGGTCAACAATACCTCCATTTGCTAACATATTACCGAGAACCATTAAAGATGGTGCATAACCTTTTTTAGCTAAATCTTTGATGCTATCAATCGCCTGTGATTGCATAACAGGATTTTTATTTTTAACGCCAACACTCAAATCGTAGATTGTCTTGAGATGTTTTGCTGGATAATAATCTTTCCGTAGCAATGGTAATAGTTTCTGAACAGCGATCTGATCGTATTCAGGTTTGCCTTGCTCAAATAAAATTTTTGCAGTTTCAACAATGGCTTCATCAGAGCCTTGTTTCGACGCTTTATCTAAATACTCTTTATATTTTTGATTATTTTTAGTGATGCCCAAATCACCTTTATGATAAGCCTGTGCTAATGTATAACTGGCTTGAGCAAAGCCTTTATTTGATGCATCTTGATAATGTTGTACGGCTTTCTTTTCATCCTTTACTGTGCCTTGACCAACTTGAGTCATATAACCTAGGTTATAAATTGCTTGGGCATTACCTGTATCAGCGAGACGTTGCATTTCTTGAAATGCAGCAGGGTAGTTTTTTGCTTCGTATAGTTTAGTTGCTTGAGCAAATGCATCTGGTTTTGCAGTTATTTTACTATCAGCCGCAAATGTTGAATGACTTGTAACAAGAATTAAGCTGGCAATCAGCAACTTTTTCATTTTATTTATTCCTTTCACAGATATCTGCTTTAATCCATTACATGGCAGTTTTTAATGCCTTCATCATAAAAGTTTGGTGTGAAATGTAAATATAGATTTTGTATAAATCTTGCTTAATTAATTTATTTTAATTTTTATATTATTTAATATAAATCAGAATCTTATGTTGTAAGTGGTGGCTTGCCAGTCAACTGAAAAGCCACCACTTAATCAGATACTATTTTTTAGTTTGTGCTTCTAATAAAAGTTGTTCAATTTGTTGAGCATTTTGTGGTAAGCCTGCGACTCTAGTGCCATTTTCAAGGAAGATTGTAGGTGTCCCACTAATTTCTAGATTTTGTCCTAAAGCAATATTTTTCTGTACAGGTGTTTCACATGTACCTGAATTTTGGGCTAGCTTACGATGTAGCATGTAATCTTCCCAAGCCTCGTATTGGTTTTTTGCACACCAAATTTTATTTGCTGCAGTTTCAGCTTGTGGATGCAGTTTCTTAAGTGGGAATAAAAAAATGTAGACCGTTACATTATCGATAGAGATCATGTATTGTTCAAGTTTTTGACAATATGGGCAATCGGGATCAGTAAAGACATATAAAGTACGTTCGCCTTTACCTTTAATGTGCTTAATCGCTTGCTTGAGAGGAAGTTGTTTTACATCAATTTTACTCAGTTCAGAAATACGATCTTCTGTTAGGTTTTTCTGATTTTTTACATCGAGTAAATTGCCAAAGAAAAGATATTTAGCATTTTCATCTGTATAGATAATCTTGCCAGACACATAGATT
This sequence comes from Acinetobacter sp. TR3, assembly GCF_027105055.1. Lineage (NCBI taxonomy): Bacteria > Pseudomonadati > Pseudomonadota > Gammaproteobacteria > Moraxellales > Moraxellaceae > Acinetobacter > Acinetobacter sp. TR3. The sequence goes on along the minus strand of NZ_CP114264.1, from coordinate 2,482,835 downwards.
TCATAAATTCCATTTAATGGAGATGAGGTGACTGAAGTAACGGGGATATCTGGATAATTTTGTTTAAAGTTTTGTTCTAAGGTTTTGCTATCAGCATGTACTATTTGTAAGCTTAATAGACTCAGTGATAAGGCTGATAGCCAAGTTTTGATGGTTATTTTCATTTGACAGAGATATTGTTGAGAATAGTCGAACAATAGCGCTCATTTATATTTTCGACAAGAAGTGAAATCAGAATTTATTTTAAATATGGTCGTATTGCCAATTGCAGTAATTCAATCAGCTCGGGATCCATATAGTGATATTCATCTGGTATATCGAGCACGAACACTTTCTTATGTGGTAGCTGTTTGAAAAATTGTTCTTTAATCTGTTGTTTGTGTCGAGATTCCATCACAAAAATTTGTTCAGCCCATAGAATATCTTTGATTGAAATCGTATGTTTAGCATTGCGACTGGTTCCTGCTGAACGGGTATGTAGACCATACCCGTTTGCGAAAATACGTTCGGCTGTTGGGCTGCGCCATTGATTGCGACTGCAAATAAAGAGAGTATTCAATTCAGTACCAAATTAATGATTAGTGTTATTAATAAAATCTTCTAAACTTTCGAGTTCAGGTACTCCCACAATTCTATGACCTTTAGAATTAAATATCGTTGGTGTTAGATTAATCCGATATTTTTTAGTCATTATCATATTTTGATCTATAGGCTGATCACATGAATTATTTCTTTGATTAGGTTTATCGCCATCTAATAAATAGGTTTTCCATGCTTTAATCGGATCTTTTGAGCACCAAATATTCTTAGATGTTTCAATCGCTGAGGGGTGTAGATGTGTTAAACCCATAGGGAATGTATAGATCGTTATGTTATCCACCTCTTCAAGAATACCTTGTAAGGCCTGACAAGCAGGACAATCTGGATCGGCAAAAACATATAAAACTCTTTCACCATTTCCTTTGATCTCTTTTAATGCATTTGCAGTGGGTAGTTGTTTGGGGTTAATTGCATAATGCTTTTGATAGTTGAAGTCCGCTATGTTGTGCATATTTTCAAGATCAATAATATCTCCAGAAATTAAATATCGACCAGAAGCATCTATCCATATAGAGCCTCTGATGTTTGAAAGAGTATAAAGATCTGGGATAGGTGTTTTATCTATAAATTCTGGTTTTAATTCATTAGGGAGACTTTGGATTCTTTGATTAATTTTTTCTGTGTTAGCAAAACTAGATTGCATATTAAATAAAGCGGTAGACATCGTAATCATAAAAATTAATATAGATTTAAGCACGGGTAATTCCAATAAATTGAATAAAATAAAAAGTATTTGTTTTAAATAAGAGTATATGCTTAATTTTAATTAAAGGATCTTATTTATAATTAAAAAGCCCTAGTAAAAGGGCTTTTGTTTAAAACGATTATTGTGGTCGTGCTACATCACCATTTAATACTTCTGGTAAATCCAAAACCTTTACACCAAGTTCTTCTAAAGCTGCTGGTTTTGCAATTACAAGTGCGATATAGCCATCTTCAAATGCAGCACTATTCACAATCTCAACATCTTTACTTAGCTGGCTAGCAGGAGAAGGAACAGTATCTTTGGCTTGGATTAAATGTAACCAATGTTTTGGTTTTGCTTTAAACCATAGACGTGCCACAATTTCCTGACCTAAATAACAGCCTTTATCAAAATGTACACCATCACGTTGATGCAAACGTAGTTCTTGTGGTTGAAATAGGTGTTCTGTACTTTGACTAATCCATGCTTGACCTGACTGAATCGCTTGAATTTGCCAAGCATCGATGTCTGTCTCTACAGAAGAAAATTCAGTCTGAATGCCATTTAATGAAGGAAAAACAGATCCTATTTCTTCTAATTTCATTTTTGAAAAAGCACCAAACTTTTTAATATGTTTGGAAAACTCTTCGGCTTGATCTTGGGTGGTTACAAGTTCAAAACTTTCTGGATTTAATCTTTTAATCCATAGCCCAAAATGAATACGTCCTTTTAAGTCACAAATAGCGGTATAGCGATTTTCATTTTCAGGGAGACGTTCTACATGAACAGTCACTTGACCCTGTAGAAATTTTTGCGCATCTACACCATTTAAGCTAAAAGCAGTAAAAGCAAGCTGACTCATAGATTAATCCTAAAGCTGCGTTCTTATCACTAAATATGGAGTGCTATTTTGCGCCATTTTTTACAAAAAAGCAGCTTTAGATTCTAGATATTCGGGTTCAATTGAGCGATTGAAGGAGTAGTATCTCACCACTAAATCGCTATGATAGATGCACGAGTTAAAAATAACTTAGTCGGAGAATAATAATGAGTGGAACAGTACAACTACATCGTGTATTTAATGCACCGCCAGCTCGTGTTTTTAAAGCCTTTCTCGATCCAGATGCCTTGGTAAAGTGGATGCCACCTCATGGTTTTACTGCCAAAATCCATCACTTAGACCCACAAGAGGGTGGAACATACAAAATGTCATTTACTAACTTTTCAACTGGACAAATTCATTCATTTGGAGGGACTTACATTGAGCTTATTCCGAATGAATTATTACGCTATACCGATAAGTTTGATGATCCTAATTTACTAGGTGAAATTCAGGTCACAATAAAATTAAAATCGGTGTCAGTAGGAACCGAAGTGCATATTATTCAAGAGGGAATACCTGATATTATTCCTATTGAAGCGTGTTATTTAGGTTGGCAGGAATCTCTTTATTTATTGGGGTTACTGATTCAAGCTGAAATTCCAAATGAATAACAACTCTTTAGCTTAATTCAAACTAGCTAAATTTTTAATATTTAATCATATTGGGGAATATTATGTCTGAAGAAATTCTTGAACATAGAGAACAATTAGCTCGTATTGCCATGCGCGAAGCTTTAGAAAATCAACAAGCAGAAGATAGTGTGGAGTTATTTATTCAACATCACCTTGAAGAAGTTGAACCTGAATATTGGGAAAAATATTTTGACACATCAAAACCTAATTTATTGCAAATTTTAGAGTTACTGGTATTAGATTCACGATGGGATGATGGTGATCTGGAAAGTTATGAAATTTTAGATTTCACCTTACCAGATGAGATCACAAATTACGTTATCTGCGTTAGTTTTGATTCAAAAGGGCAGGTTGTTGATATTTCAATGGAAAGCTGAAAAAATTGTGAGATGTGGGGTAGGCTGATGTGAAAATTGAGATTAAACGTATTTATGATGTTTTAGAAGCGACTGATGGACAGCGTATATTAGTAGATCGATTACGGCCAATGGGAATATCGAAACAGCAGGCACATTTAGATTTATGGCTTAAAGATATTGCCCCCTCAGCTGAATTGAGAAAAGCGTTTTGTCATAAGGTTGGACATTTGCTGAGTTTTCAGGAAGGGTATTATGGAGAGCTTAAAGTAACCCTTATGTAAATCAGCTTAGAGACATGGCACAGCAACAGCAAGTAACACTCATTTACGCAGCTAAAGATCCTAAGCTTAATTATGCCCTAGTACTTAAAAATTACTTAATTGGATAAGCTATTCAAGCTTAAATTTTGAAAAAATGCATCTATCGATCATAATAGTGGTTTTGAGATGTTTTTATGTCTTTCCCACACTGCCCAAAATGCCAATCAGAATATACTTACCAAGATGGCGACTTATTGATCTGCCCTGAATGTTCACATGAATGGAAAGAAGGGGAGACATCTGCTTCAGAGCAACAAGAGATTATTAAAGATGCTAACGGTAATATTTTAGTTGATGGTGATAGCGTCACTGTCATAAAGGATTTAAAAATCAAAGGCTCATCATCTGTAGTTAAAGTTGGAACGAAAGTGAAAAGCATTCGTTTATTAGTTGATGCGAATGATGGACATAATATTGATTGTAAAATCGATGGGATCGGTGCAATGAAATTGAAATCTGAGTTTGTAAAAAAGATTTAGTTCAAATCATTTAAGGGGGTATGTCAGTGCCCCTTTGCTATTCAAAAACTTACCAAAAGTGAACAATAAATCATTTTCTATTGGTATAAAAAATAATCTATAAATAAAGCTATAACAATCAAAACAACTCAAATAAAAGAGGTATTTATGGCAGGATGGTTTGAGGTAAATCAAGCAAGTGATGGTCAATATCGTTTTGTACTTAAGGCTGGGAATGGTGAAGCTATTTTGAATAGTGAACTTTACAAAACCAAAGCATCCGCTTTAAATGGGATTGCATCCGTTCAAAAAAATAGTTCAGATGAAGCGCGCTATGAAAAACTAACCTCAAAAAATGATAAAGCTTATTTTAATTTAAAGGCGGCTAATCATCAGGTGATTGGTACAAGTCAGCTTTATGCAACTGAGCAATCTCGTGATAAAGGGATAGAATCTGTTAAAAATAACGGCTCTTCAGAAACAATCAAAGATCTAACAGCTTAAGCTTTCAATAAAAAAGCCGTTTATTATTAAACGGCTTTTTTATTACTAGGATAAAGATTAGCCTACAAGTTTAGCTAAGAGTTCATCTTTACCTAAATTGCTTGCTTCAAGATCGCGACGACCTTTGTACTCAAAAGTGCCTGCATCAAGACCTTTTTCACCGATGACAATACGATGAGGAATACCCATTAATTCAAGATCAGAGAATTTTACTCCTGGGCGTTCATTACGATCATCAAGCAATACATCATAGCCTTGAGCCTGTAATTCAGCATAAAGCGCTTCAGCGGCTTCAAGGGTGCGAGGTGATTTATGCGCATTCATTGGCACAATCGCAATGTCGAATGGAGCAATCGCTTGAGGCCAAATAATTCCTTTGTCATCAAAATTTTGTTCAATTGCCGCTGCAACTACACGTGTTACACCAATTCCATAACATCCCATTGTAACAGTGAATGGTTTGCCATCTTCACCGAGTACTTTACACCCTAAAGCTTCTGAGTATTTTGTACCGAGTTGGAAAATATGACCGACTTCAATACCACGTTTGATTTGAAGTGTACCTTTACCATCTGGAGAAGGGTCGCCTTCAACAACATTACGTAAATCATAAACTTCGGTGAATTTTGCATCACGCTCCCAGTTCACACCTGTCGCATGTTTATCGACTTCATTTGCACCAGCAACAAAGTCAGATAATACGGATGCAGCACGATCCACAATCACGGTTAAGCCTTTTTCAACTAAACCTTGTGGACCGCAGAAACCTGCTGTTAAACCGTGTTGTTCTAATTGTGCTTCAGTTGCAAATGCTAAAGGTGCAGCAATTAAAGGATGCTTTTCAGCTTTAATATCATTTAATTCGTGATCACCACGTAAGAATAGAGCAACAACTGGTGTATTGCCAATTTCATCTGTTTGACCTTGTACAAGTAAAGCTTTTACAGATAGTTTTGCATCACTGTTTAAAAATTTGCAAACATCGGCAATTGTTTTCTGATTTGGTGTATCGACTAAGGTCATTGTTTGAGCAGGCGCAGCACGCTCACCGACTAACAATGCTTCTGCCATTTCAACGTTAGCGGCATAATCAGATTCAGTGGAAAATGCGATATCATCTTCGCCACTTGCAGCAAGTACATGAAACTCGTGTGAAGCAGAACCACCAATAGAACCTGTGTCTGCCTGTACTGGACGAAAATCTAGCCCAAGGCGTGTAAAAATACGGCTATAGGTGTCATACATGACATCATAGGTTTCTTGTAGCGATGCTTGAGTTGCATGGAAAGAATAAGCATCTTTCATAATAAATTCACGAGATCGCATTACACCGAAACGTGGACGAATTTCATCACGGAATTTAGTCTGGATTTGATAGAAATTTACCGGTAATTGCTTATAACTTTTCAGCTCATTGCGTGCCAAATCTGTAATGACTTCTTCATGAGTAGGACCAAGCACGAATGGATTATCATGACGATCTTTGAAACGAAGTAATTCTGGACCGTATTGTTCAAAACGACCAGATTCTTCCCAAAGCGCAGCAGGTTGAGTGACAGGCATAAATACTTCTAATGCGCCTGAACGGTTCATTTCTTCGCGAACAATCGCATCTACTTTCTTTAAAACACGTGTTCCCATGGGCAACCAAGAGTATAAACCAGAAGCTAATTTACGAATCATCCCCGCACGTAACATGAGCTGGTGCGAAATGACTTCAGCATCATTTGGGGTTTCTCTTAACGTTGCAAATAAAAAGCGGCTTGCGCGCATGGAAACTGTCCTAAAGTTAAGTGTTATTTAGAAATACTCAAACGAGCAAAATCATTTACTCGGGTTTAAGCAATTGGCATTATGACATGAATCATTGAATTTCGTGTAATCTAAAGCAAGCTGAATGAATTAAAACTATGAAAAGTTAGATTTAATATTTTTGAGAGACCATGCAAGAAAAATTTTAAGTCTATTGTGTTTCTTGTTCAATATTTTTTAAACGGTTAATAATATCAACATAATCTGTTTCAGTTTTATGATATGCATTACGTAAACTTTCTACTGTTCTTTTTACATTTTCAATATTCTTGGCATTATTGTCCAAATTGTTTTTGAGTTGAGCGGGGAGCGTTTCTCCCTTACGATGATATTCCATCTCTTGTCGCTTAAATCCAATTTTGTCTTGTTGTAGCTGTTGTAATTGTTCTTGTTGATAATTAAGTTGCTTTTTCAAATTAGCCAAAATTTGATCTCTTTTTGTTGCCGCTATTTTTGTATTTCCATAAGCACGTTTTAATCTCATATCTTGTTCGCGTTGACGTGCCATAGATTCGCGACGAGAAGATTGTTGTACATCTACTGTTGCGTTATAAGCACGGTTGCGTTTGATCACTTGCATATTACGATCAAGTGCTTCATAACCATAACGAATATGTTCAGGCGTAACTGATGTACTCACATTAGCCACACCATTTTTATCATAATAACGATACCATACAGCTCTAGGCTGCTCTGTAGCTGCAAAACTTGAACTGCAAAAAATCAATAAAAAAAACGCGCAAATGTAATTACGAGCAATCGTTGTAAAGTGGCTAATGCCGAAACCGCACTTTAACGAACCAGTCATTACATTCCCCGGAAAAAGTTAACTAAATCACTTATTTTTAAATAATAATCAGTTGTATATTAGTAGCTATTTAGACAATTAAAAATAGTTAGTATACAAAAAATTTAGGAATTTGACGAAAAGTGTGAGCAATTTGTTGTTGTTATCAAAAACTGACAGGTTGGTTCAAAAAACCTCATTGATAATGCAAGTAAAGATATGTTAAAAATATCAACTGATCTGTATAAAACAAATTAAACCAACCATAATTTGTATTGAGTGAATGGGGCAGGACAATTAAATGGAAGATAAATTTCAAAATTTGAAGGTAATGGTGATTGACGATTCAAAAACGATTCGTCGTACAGCTGAAACGCTTTTACAACGAGAAGGTTGTGAGGTGATCACCGCTGTTGATGGTTTTGAAGCATTATCAAAAATTGCAGAAGCAAATCCTGATATCGTGTTCGTCGATATCATGATGCCTCGTTTAGATGGTTATCAAACCTGTGCACTGATTAAAAATTCTTTAAATTATCAAAATATCCCAGTGATTATGTTGTCAAGCAAAGACGGTTTGTTTGATCAGGCTAAAGGGCGTGTTGTGGGTTCTGATGAATATTTAACTAAGCCATTTAGTAAAGATGAGCTGTTAAATGCGATTCGTAATCACGTTAGCGCATAAAATTTAAATTGAGGAAAAAATGGCTCGTATACTTATTGTAGATGATTCACCTACTGAAACATTTCGCTTTAGAGAAATTTTGACTAAGCACGGTTATGAAGTTTTAGAAGCAACCAATGGCGCTGACGGTGTCACAATGGCCCAAGCAGAACTACCAGATCTCGTATTAATGGATGTGGTAATGCCAGGAATGAATGGTTTCCAAGCGACACGCCAAATTAGCAAAGGTAAAGACACGCAGCATATTCCTGTTGTGATCGTAAGTACCAAAGATCAGGCAACAGATCGTGTTTGGGGTAAGCGTCAAGGTGCTTGTGATTATTTGACCAAGCCGATTGATGAGCAACAGCTAATTGATGTGATTAAACAATTATTAAGTTAATTCGTACGAGCCTTTTCATTACTCAATACGGGATAGGGTATGGCAGCAAATGGATTTATCGAATTGCTTCGCTTATCCAAGCGAGGCAACAAACAATATGCTTCAACTCAAAATGAAGTCAGCCGTTGGTCTGGTATCGCATTTGAGATGTTAGGGCAATATTTTGTTGCACCATTAGGGGAAATTTCGGAGGTGATTTATCCTCCAAAATATGCCCCTGTTCCTAATACTCAGGCATGGGTACGTGGTTTGGCAAATATTCGTGGTCGATTGCTTTCAGTTTCTGATTTAACACATTTTATTTCAGGACAACGGAGTCAGTTTTCACCAACACAAAAAGTAATATGCATTAGCCATCAAGACCATTATGTTGGCTTGGTTGTCGACCAAGTTCTTGGGATTCAGCACTTTAATAAAAAGAGTTTCTTTTCACAAAGTGCTGATCTAGATAATAAATTGAAAGATTATTGTCAGGGATACTTCCATCAACATAATCAGCAATGGCATGTGTTTTTACTGAGTCGGTTGTTGCAGAATCCTCAATATATGAATGCATCAATTAAATTTATAAACTAATTTGATACGCTACGGAAAATAAACGCGTATTCAGGGGAGAAGCTGACATGGGCTTTAAACTTAAAAAGAAAAATGGTAGTAGTGGTGATAGTACTGGTCTTAAGAGTGGTGGTGCATTTTTAGAGAATGCTCGAACGCAAATTGATCAGTTTTCTCGCTTATTTGGTGAAACTGAAAAGTCGAAACCAATTCTATACCGTGTGATTGGTGCTTTAGCTCTTGCAGTTATCCTCTTAATTTATTTATTCGTGAGTGTGCCTCGTCATAACCAGTTAACTCGTAGTTTGGGTGAGTTACGCTTGTTATCTCAGATGATTTCTCGTCAGGCAACTGAGGCAACGGCATCTGGTACACCTGAAGCAATGAAAAGTTTAGTTGAATCTAAAAAGCGTTTTGCTGAGAATTTAGAGACGGTTGAAAGTGTATATGGTACTGGTTCAGAAGAGTACAAAAAAGCAAATGCACTTTGGACGAGTGTTTCTAAGAACATTGAGTTAATTGCTTCGCAACAAAAAGTCATTAATCAATTATACGATACAAACATTTCGATCAGTGAAACGATTCCTGAAATTCAGGCTGAATATAACTTGATGGTTGATCAGATGGTTCGTGAGAACATGTCAAGTAGTCAGGTAATTATCACAAAAAACCAAGTGTTTATTGCTGAACGTATTTTACGTTCGATTAACTCTGTTTTAGTTGGTACCGATAACTCAAACGTTTCGGCAAACGACTTTGGAGCAGATATTGATACCTTTGGTGTTTATTTAAATGCACAATTAAATGGTAGTACAGAACTTGGTGTAGATCGTATTGCTTCTCCTGATTTACGTGAGTCTGTAGATAGTATTAAATCTGATTATGATGCGGTATTGAAATCAGCGGCAGCAACAGTATTACAAAACGCAAACCAAATTGTTCGTGTACGCCAAGCATCTTCGCAAATCTTTTCTCAATCTGATGCGTTATTAACGTCATTAAACGATTTATCTAACAAAGCAGAGGGTGGTTGGAGTAACGTTATTGCAGGTGTTGTATTAATTGGTGCGTTAGGTCTATTGTTTTTCTTTGCACTACAATTACTTACTCTACGTAGTAATACAGATAAAGAGCGTGTAACTCGTCTACAAGATGAATATGACCGTAACCAAAATGCAATTTTACGTTTACTCGATGAAATTGCCGACTTAGCAGATGGTGATTTACGTTCATATGCAACAGTATCAGAAGATTTTACTGGTGCGATTGCCGACTCGATTAACTTCGCAATCGATCAATTACGTGACCTTGTATCTCGAATCACTGAAACATCTCAAGAAGTTGCTCGTTATACTCAAGATACTCAAGATATTACCAACCAATTAGCAGAAGCTTCTGAACATCAGGCACAAGAAATTGCAGGTGCATCAGCAGCGATGAACGAAATGGCATTGTCGATTGACCAAGTATCTTCGAATGCATCCGAGTCTGCTGAAGTAGCACAACGTTCTGTACAAATTGCATCGAATGGAGCAGAAGTTGTAAACCGCTCGATCGAAGGTATGGATAACATTCGTGAACAAATTCAAGAAACTTCAAAGCGTATTAAGCGTTTGGGTGAGTCTTCTCAAGAAATTGGTAACATCGTATCCTTAATTAATGATATTGCCGACCAAACCAACATCTTGGCATTAAACGCAGCGATTCAAGCATCCATGGCGGGTGAAGCAGGTCGTGGTTTCGCAGTCGTAGCCGATGAAGTACAACGTCTTGCAGAACGTTCTGCATCAGCAACGAAACAGATTGAAAGCTTAGTAAAAACCATTCAAACAGATACGAACGAAGCTGTTATTTCAATGGAACAAACGACGTCAGAAGTTGTTCGTGGTGCGAACTTGGCAAAAGATGCGGGTATTGCACTTGATGAGATTCAAACCGTATCTGGTGACTTGGCTAAATTAATTGCGAGCATTTCTGATGCAGCAAAACTTCAGTCTGCATCAGCAAGTCACATTGCAACGACGATGAATGTTGTACAAGAAATTACGTCACAAACGACTACAGCAACGTTTGATACAGCTCGTTCGGTTTCTGAATTGGCAAATATGGCTGAATCATTACGTGAATCTGTAACTGACTTTAAGCTACCTGAATAAGCAGCAAAGGGGAGGCAGAGTATATCTGTCCTTTCCCTTTTTTGAAGAGATGTAGAATATCTCTACAAGATGATGACTAACATGGAGCTACATCTTGTGTGATAGATACACGTAATTTTTAGCCACAATTAGTGGATAAAAACGAAAGAAGCCGCTATGAAAGAAATATTAAAAACGTTAGTTGAAACGATGACGCTTCCTGAAGATAGTTATCTTGAGCAAGATGCAGAAATTCTTGAAATTTTTATTGAAGAATTAGATGAAATCTTTGTTGAGTTAGAGCCATTAATCGTTCAGTGGATTGAACAGCCAAATCAACAAGATGTGCTCACAGATATTCGCCGACATTTCCATACCTTAAAAGGTTCTGGAAGGATGGTTGGTGCCAAATCTTCAGGTGAATTGGCGTGGACGGTTGAAGATACTTTAAATCGAGTACTTGCAGGGACAGTGTTGTTGAATTCAGATATTCAACACTATGTAAAAGCGATTTTTAATATCTATCGCTTTAAACTTGTACATGATTTTAAATTGGTTCAAAAACATCAGATAGATTTAAAACCTTTAGTTTTATTAGGTCAACAACTACAGCAGCAACTTAGTATAGAACCAGCGCTAGCCGAGTTATTACAATTATCGAATATGCTGAATGATAACGCTGCAACTGGTCTCGAACTGATATCTGTAAATATGGATACTATCGTAGAAGAGAATACTGTTGATGTAGCATATTCAGAATCTGTATTTATAGGCCATTCGTTAGATGATGAAGCGTTAATCAAAGAAACATTATCGATTTTCTTGGAAGAAGCAGAAGATCATTTGACTACGATTGATCAATTTTTACTAAATGATCGCCCGACAAATGATAATTATAATACGCTAATTCGAGCGCTTCATACTTTACGTGGCAGTTCTGCTATGGCGCATGTTGAGCATGTGTTTGAAGCAAGTTCGAAAGTTGAAAATTTATTCAAAACATTATTGCAAGAAGAGCTTGATTCAAGTTCTGATGAAACGGCACTTTTGACCCATTACGCACAGTTTGTTCGTGACTATTTGCACACCTTGAAACACCAAAGTTCACAACAGAAATTTGAAGAAATTTATAATACTTTCAATGTTGCATGGGATAGCTACGATTTCCAATTAGAAGAAAAACAAGGTGAATCTTTACGTCCACAGGGTCTAGTTTCACAATTACTAGAATTGAATATCAATGATCTTCTTGACGTTGAGTTTGATTTTGAGAAACGTGCGCGTACTGAATTTCCTCAATATATTCAACTGTTAAGTCAGCAAACTGAAACTTTATTAGAACATACCCATCATCATGCGACGATTGGTATGTATCAATATACAAGTTTGTTACGTTCTAGTTATCAAGATCTGCTATTTAAGCCAAATTTACTGAATCTTGATTATGCTTTTGAACTGTATTATCAAGTACATCAACAGTTTATTCAATTGTTTGATACCTTGGCTGCAGGGCAGCGCGTGACTTTAACGAAGGCACATGAACTTGTATTAAATGAATTGAGTTCATTTACACAGCAAAATATTGAGTTCTTGGAAGTTCCTGTAATTGAGCAACAAGCAGGTTTAGTTGAAGCACCGATTGCTGAATTTGAGTCCTCTAATAACAAAGTTAATGTGAGTGATTTAGCTGCACAATTTGCTTTAGATAAACAAAGCTTACAATCAAGTGATTCAAATCGTGACTTTGATCCGGACTTGTTAGATATCTTCCTTGAAGAGGCTGATGAGTTATTGGTTGGTATTGATGCTGATCTAAATACATGGACAACTGATCAACAAAATGTAGGTGCATTGAAAAACTTGATGCGATATTTGCACACCTTAAAAGGTGGTTCAAATATGATTCAAGCACGTCATATTGGTTTAATTGCACATGAATTGGAAACAATTTATGAAAAACTAATCAATCAGCAGTTACAACCGAACCCACAATTAATCGCAGTCATTCGTGCAGTACAAGATGATATTGCAGATCGAATTCAAACCATTCGTGATAAACAAGTCGATTATCCTGCTACACACGCGTTGAATGTATTAGCAAACCAAGATTCAGCAAGTGTTGCATCAGCGGTTATTCCTGTTGACGACGTTGAAGAATTGGATAGTTTGCATACAGCCACTGTGGAAACCACGGTTGATTCGATTGTTTCTGTAAATACGTTAAGAACTGAAACACATAATGCTGTTGATGTGAGTGATTTAGCTGCACAATTTGCTTTAGATAAACAAAGCTTACAATCAAGTGATTCAAATCGTGACTTTGATCCAGACTTGCTAGATATCTTCCTTGAAGAAGCTGATGAGTTATTGGTTGGTATTGATGCTGATTTAAATACATGGACAGCTGATCAACAAAATGTAGGTGCATTGAAAAACTTGATGCGATATTTGCACACCTTAAAAGGTGGTTCAAATATGATTCAAGCACGTCATATTGGTTTAATTGCACATGAATTGGAAACAATTTATGAGAAATTAATCAATCAGCAGTTACAACCGAACCCACAATTAATCGCAGTCATTCGTGCAGTACAAGATGATATTGCAGATCGAATTCAAACCATTCGTGATAAACAACTCGATTATCCTGCTACACACGTACTTCAGTTGCTTCAGCAAGCAGATCAATCTATTGATTTTACTCCGTCATCACCTGCTATTTTTGAGCCTGTAGCCGAAAATCATGTTGACGCTGTGGTCGAAATGGATGATCTCACGGACTTATCAATTGATGAATTCTCATTGGTCGAAGTTCTAGAAGATACTTCAAATGCTGAGATTGTTCGTGAAGTTGCGCTAGATGATGATGTTCGTTCTCTTGTTGAGCAAACATTCTTAGAAGAAGCGGAAGAACTACTTGAACAAGCCAAAGGTCTATTAAGACAATGGTTTGATCAACGTGGTAATCGTAGTTTGCTCTTACAGTTACAACGTAATGCCCACAGTTTAAAAGGTGGTGCACGTATGGCTGAGTTAGATGCAATTGCGATTGTTGCTTATCATCTCGAGAATGCATTTGAACAGTTTGGTGTACATCATTTCAATTCAAACGTTTACGATAATCTTCTCAATACAGCACTGGCTTGGTTGAGTGATGCGATTTTCAAACGTCAATATGCAAACTTTGATGGATTAAAACAAAGTTTAGAGAATATGGAGTTTGTGGATGTTTCAGCACAACTTCCACAAAAGCTCTCAGCTAAAGATATTTTCACTCCAGAATATACAATGGAGTTTGTTCAAGGTGATGGTACTGAACCTCCATCAATGTTAGGTGAATGGGAAACAACCGAACGTATTGAACAAAATAATGAGATGATTCGTGTCTCTGCTGACGTCATTGAGAAAATGATTGACTTGTCAGGTGAGAATGCGATTAACCGTTCGCGTATCGAAATGGACCTTGGTCAATTGGGTGGTACGTTAACGGAGATGGAGCTCGCGATCAAACGTTTGGCAGATCAGTTACGCCGAATGGAAGGTGAGTTAGAAAGTCAAATTATTGCACGTCATGGTGGTGAGAACTCTCGCTACGCAGATTTTGACCCATTAGAGATGGACCAATATTCATCTTTAAATCAGTTGTCAAAATCTCTTGCGGAATCCGCTTCGGACTTGGTTGACTTTAAGACCACGCTTTCTGAGAAGATCCGTGATACTGAAGGCTTGTTATTACAACAATCTCGTATTCAAGCAGAAATTCAAGAAAGTTTGATGCGTACCCGATTGGTACCATTCTCTCGATTATTGCCACGTTTACAACGTATTGTTCGTCAAACAGCATCGACTTTAAACCGACCAACAGAATTAATTGTTAACAATACTGAGGGTGAATTAGACCGTAGTATTTTGGAAAAATTGGTTGCGCCATTTGAACATATGTTGCGTAACGCGATTGACCACGGTATTGAAGACAGAGAGCAACGTTTACAAGCGAAGAAACCAGAAACTGGACATATCGTTTTAGACATTGGTCGTCAGGGTACTGATATTGTTGTGACATTTAGTGACGATGGTAAAGGTATCGATGTGAATCGCATTAAAGATAAAGCGATTCAAACAGGTTTAATGACTAAAGAGCAGAAACTTGAACATGAAGAAATTCTGCAATTTATCTTCCATCCAGGTTTTAGTACGGCTGCACAAGTTACACAAATTTCTGGGCGTGGTGTTGGTCTAGATGTAGTTCAGAGCGATATTAAAGCGCTTGGCGGTCATGTGAGTGTGAACTCTGTTTTAGGTAAAGGAACAACATTTACCATTCGAGTACCGACTACAGTAGCTGTAAGTGATGCCTTGATGGTAAAAGCGGGCGATCAACAGTTTGCCTTCCCACTTGCACAAATTGACCGTATTGTTCGTATTTCACCTGCAGCATTAGAACAATACTTTGAAAGTAAAGACGATTATTTCAAGATCGATCAAGAAAGCTATCGTTTACGTTATTTATCTGAGTTTGTTGCTGGGCAGCCGATTCCTCGTTTGCATGGGGTTGTTCACTCATTGCCTGTATTGTTGGTTAAAGGTGCACAGGGACAAACGACAGCATTACTTGTTGATCAGTTAATTGGTTCTCGTGGACAAATTGTTGTAAAACCTATTGGACAACAGTTCTCAAGCATCGGGGTGATTGCTGGTGCGACGATTATGGGTGATGGTCAGGTATGTTTGATCTTAGATGGTCAAAATATTGCTCGACAAGCACAGTCTACAGCACGTAGTAAACAGGCTGATGAAACTTATACCAAACAGCGTTATGATGAACGTCGCTTGATTATGATCGTCGATGACTCAGTAACTGTACGTAAGGTAACTTCGCGTCTATTAGAGCGTCAAGGTTATGATGTTGTGACTGCGAAAGATGGTGTGGATGCGATTGAGCAGCTTGAAACCATTAAGCCAGATTTGATGTTACTTGATATTGAAATGCCACGCATGGATGGTTTCGAAGTAACAAACCTTGTTCGACATCATGAATTACATCGCGATTTACCAATTATCATGATTACATCACGTACGGGTGAAAAGCATCGTGAACGTGCTTTATCACTTGGTGTAAGTCAATATATGGGTAAACCATTCCAAGAAGAAACACTCTTGGAAAATATTGAAAGTTTACTAACAGTGCGCTCATGAGGTAAAAATTAATGGTAAAAAAAAGCGCAAGCTCAGGTTTGGGGCAAATTGACCAACAAGAGTTACAACATTTAATTACGGTATCAACAGGGTTTATTGACGCTTATATTATTAAATGTCATGAAAAAGTTCCGATGCTGCTACCACAGAATATCGTGTTATCAGCTATGGATACACAAACCAATATTGATCATGTTGAATGGCATGATCTCAAGCTTCCTATTTATGCTGTAAATGATCCAGCAAATAAAAATGGGGTAGCGTTGGTAGTTGAAGGTGATGACGTTTCAGAACGATTTGCTTTGGTTTGTAATGAAATGCCTGAATCTATTCGTTTACGTATTTCTGAAATTGTAGATGAAGAAAAAGACATTGATGACAATAACGTATTTAAATATGTCAAGATTGGGGAAAAACAGTTTTATGTCCCTCATCTACAAAATATTCAAACCCAACTAGGGTTATAAATAAAAAAGGAACTCAAAAGAGTTCCTTTTTTATTGCCTCAACTTGTATGTTAAGCAAGTAATTCAACTAAAATTTGCTCATAAATCTCAGCAAGTGGCTCTAAATCATCGACATTTACATGCTCATTGATTTGATGGATTGTTGCATTTAATACGCCTAATTCTAGAACTTGAGCGCCCGTAGGTGCAATAAAGCGACCATCTGACGTTCCACCACTTGTTGATAGAACAGTTTCAACACCAGTCACATTTTTGATCGCTGTTTTTGCAGCATTCACTAATTCACCAACAGGGGTGAGGAATGGTAAACCTGATAGTGTCCACTGAATATCATAAGTTAAATTATATTTATCCAAAGTCTCAAGTACGCGTTGTTTGAGAATTTCAGCTGTCACTTCAGTTGAGTAGCGAAAGTTAAAAGTAACTTTTAGTGTGCCTGGGATTACGTTGGTTGCACCTGTTCCAGCTTGTATATTTGAAATTTGGAAAGAGGTCGCAGGGAAATATTCATTACCATTATCCCAAACAGTATCGCACAGTTCAGTTAAAGCCTTCGATGCTGAATGAATAGGATTTTCTGCTAAATGAGGGTAGGCCACATGTCCTTGTTTGCCATGAACAGTCAAAATAGCATTCAAAGAGCCACGACGACCATTTTTGACGATATCGCCTAATTGATGTGTGCTCGATGGTTCGCCTACCAAGCACCAGTTCATTTTTTCGTTACGTGCTTCTAAAGTTTCAATGACCTTCACTGTTCCGTTGATTGAAGGACCTTCTTCATCAGATGTAATCAAAAATGCAATAGAACCTTTATGGTTCGGATGCTTCGCAACAAAACGTTCAGATGCAACCACCATTGCAGCCAGTGCTGTTTTCATATCTGCTGAACCACGACCATATAATTTACCATCACGGATACTTGGTAAAAATGGATCTGAATTCCAAGCATCTAAATGGCCTGTAGGAACGACATCTGTATGACCTGCAAAACAAAAAACAGGTGCTGTAGTGCCTCTGCGTGCCCATAAGTTATCAACATCTTCAAAACGCATGTTTTCGATATTAAAGCCAATTTTTGCTAAACGCTCGGCCATAATATTTTGACAATCATGGTCAACAGGGGTAACAGAAGGTTGGCGTAGGAGCTGTAAACTAAGTTCAAGAGTATCGGAATGGTTCATGCGAGATGTGGTTAAATCTGGTGAAATCTGAACCGATATAATAGGGGAATATGATAGAGAAAGGTATGCAAAAATAAACCTTATCTATGTTTAGATAAGGTTTTGCGAAGGGTATTCACTAAAATTACATTTTATCCTGAGTTTTTTCAGCAGTTTGAGTAACTTTGTCACCTGCTTTAGATACATCCTGCCCAAAACCCTTAAATGTATTACAACCAGTTAAAACAAAAGTAGCCATGATTGAAGCAACTAAGATTTTTTTCATCATCTTCTCCGTTTAAATGTAATTATGATGTTCTTAGAGGCTAAGAAAAAATGCAGAAAATAAACATAATGGTTTGATAGTAGAAGTGTTATAAAATGTTACTTTATAAAAAATAATCTGATGAAGAAGACCTAATGAATAATAAAGAGGGTTGGCGAAACATATAAAAAGAGGGACTAGGTGTATCATGATAATAAAGACCATTTGTCCACCATGTTGCATTTTTTGAGGATGCTTGCTGATTAGGACATAACCATTCATGACGTTGTAATCGATAGTAATCTGTTGTGGGAATATTAGTTCCCCATAATCCCAGACGTCGGGACGAGTTGACCCAGTTAGGGAGTGCAAACTGATTCAAATCAGTTGGTAAATATAATTGCCCTTTCATAACTGCAAATTTTCGTTGAATCTGATGATGATTTGCATCCGTAAATTGAAATTGACGTTGAGTGAAGTGCTTCAATTTTCTTTGTAATGTGTCTTCTCGATTTAACCCATACCATTGCGCTAAGTCTAAGTTACTTTCGCCTAGGTAATACTTTAGCGCAACTTCCCAGTGTTCAGTTTCTTGCGTGTCTTGATTTAAAATGACGAAATCTAGTTCACCTAGCGTAACCGATCCTGCAATTTTTTGAATGCTATGACCTAAAAGTTGATAGGGATGATACTCATCATCTAATAACCAAAACCAAAGTAAGTTCTCGAATCGTAGCCCAAGGCGAGTACTCTTGAGTCTTGCAAGAAAATCAATGAGGGATTGCGGATGTTGATCAAGTTGTTTTAAGCGTTTTTCGTAACGTTCATAATGACTTTGCCAGATTTGATCAGAATGGAGCTCAAAAGTATATTTTATCTCTAAATCTGGCGGGATTCGAGCTAGAATATTTGGACTCGCGATGCAAAAAGCCAAATGACGTACTATAGGATTCTTAAACTGCAACCAAGGTTCAAAAAAAATGGTCGTACTCATTAGGCTAGACATGCTGTTACTCAATCATGGAAATAATAAGTTAAGTTTAAGAAAGAGCAATAAAAACAATTTATACTAGCATGGTTGTAAACATGTGTTGGTTAATTACTCAATGAAAACATTGTTCTGGCGTAGTTTAGTTGTGATTTTTATCATTTTAGGAATCATTGGAGCAATTTTACCAGGCATGCCAACCACTGTATTTTTAATTCTTGCAGCATGGGCTGCATCGAAAGGATGGCCTGAAATGGATGCTTGGCTCTTGAATCATCCTAAATACGGACCAACCTTACGCAATTGGCGTGAAAATGGGACAGTACCGCGTAAAGCAAAATGGATAGCCAGTATTATGATGCTAATCAGCGGTGTTTTAATGCTGTTTACCAAGGCACCATTCCTTGTCAAAATTTTTACAGATCTCACTATGCTTATTGTTGCTGTGTGGTTGTGGTTAAGACCCGAGCCTGAGCGAGGATAAACAAAGCAACGCTTTGTCCGAGCGCAAGACGAGAACTATGTTCGAGTAAATGCATTAAGAAAAGTAACACTCTTGCGGAATATATTCCTGATACGCAAGATGATAACCTTAAGAAAAGCAATCCTTGGGGCTGAGAATTGATTAAAGTGCCACTTTTTGCTGATCTAAAACAGCATGTTTGACCTTATTATGCTGTTTTGTTTTTTATATTTAAAATCAATCAACAATCAAAACTACCGAAAAATACAAGAAAAAGCTTTTGGTCTATGTTGAAATAACTGTGTTCTATCATCTGTTGAGATAAAAATGACTTATACCCTTGATCAGGCAGACATCGTCATAGATTTAGCACAACAAATTCTACGTTTGCCAAAGCACAATAAATTTTATGTGATCTCTTCCGGCAAGAATGGTATTGGCGAGCAAGAGAATAGCGGTAAGACGCCAAGAGGTTGGCATCAAGTCGCACAAAAGATTGGGGCAGATCTAAAGAAAAATACGGTATTTATTGCACGTCAGTCGACAGGGGAAGTGTATAACCAACAACTCGCACAGCAATTTCCACAACGTGATTGGATTTTGTCACGAATTTTATGGTTGGATGGTTTAGAAGATGGATTCAATCATGGAAATGGTTGCGATACATTTAAACGATATATCTATATTCATGGCACGCCTGATACAGAACCGATGGGCATTCCGATGTCACATGGCTGTATTCGGATGAAGAATGATGAGATTATTGAGTTATTTGAGCTGATTTCTGAGCAGGCATTGGTTTATATTTCAGAACATACTTTAGAAAATGAAGGATGAAAATATGAATAAGTGCTTAAATAAAATACGAAAATCTTGATTTTTTCAATGAATTACTTATTTTTTAATCATTCGTACGCTTTTTTCAGAAAAGAATGGCAAAAGCGTTTGACAGGCTGTAAAGATTCTCTATAATGCACCTCACAAACGATGAAGACGTTAAGGGCGCTTAGCTCAGTTGGTAGAGCGTCTGCCTTACAAGCAGAATGTCGGCGGTTCGATCCCGTCAGCGCCCACCAAGCCTTTACGTTAAAACTCAAGTGCAGCGGTAGTTCAGTTGGTTAGAATATCGGCCTGTCACGCCGAGGGTCGCGGGTTCGAGCCCCGTCCGCTGCGCCACTTAAGTTTTAATATCGTTTTACCCTATAATTGCAAAATTATTGTGCAGCGGTAGTTCAGTTGGTTAGAATATCGGCCTGTCACGCCGAGGGTCGCGGGTTCGAGCCCCGTCCGCTGCGCCACTTTAAGATTGCAAGAATAGATAGAGTTAAGTAAATTAGAGTCTAGATTCTTTGATACTTAAACAATATTTAAAGCATTGCTTTAAATTTGTTACCTCGCTCAGGGCGCTTAGCTCAGTTGGTAGAGCGTCTGCCTTACAAGCAGAATGTCGGCGGTTCGATCCCGTCAGCGCCCACCATAGTTAGTGACATATACTTCTTAATAGAAGTAAGTAGTGCAGCGGTAGTTCAGTTGGTTAGAATATCGGCCTGTCACGCCGAGGGTCGCGGGTTCGAGCCCCGTCCGCTGCGCCATTCTCTTGATTCCCTGTTCAAGAGGGTGATAATGTAAGACACTACGCACTCCGTTTGTCTTGCGTCATAAAAATTGATATTCAATCAATTTTTATTCCTCAGGGCGCTTAGCTCAGTTGGTAGAGCGTCTGCCTTACAAGCAGAATGTCGGCGGTTCGATCCCGTCAGCGCCCACCATAATTTCTCTTCTAGTTTAAATCCTTGTAATTTATATAGAATTATCTTATTATTGGAGTCAATAATGATTCTAATATTGAATATTTTATGAAAAATCCATATCAACGCAAGGCTGCGTCGAAATCACAAACAATAAATTCTAGTTCCTCACCAAAAGATATTTATCGTCAATTTATTCAAAATATTATTATACAACGGCAAGTTATTGCGCTTTATCATGATGGGTGGGCCTTATGTTCAACCCCATCTGGTCAACACGCATTATCGATTTGGCAAAATAAAGGTTTGGCAAAATTACTGATTAAAGATAATTGGGCTAAATACGAGATTCAGGAAGTGTCACTTTGGGTTTTTATTGAAAAGATGATTCCTTTTTTAAAAGAAAATAATACGATTCTATCTTTAGACCTTACCCCAGAGGGTAACAATCTATTGGTTTCACCTGATACTTTTTTATTGGATATTAAAAACTTTCTTTACCAAATTTATTTACAACGACCAGATGTATTTGCTGAGTTAAAGTTACCCTTGCCTAGAGATATTCGTCTACACAATTAAATGAGATAAATTGATTGGGAGACAACCCCAATCAATATTCATTCAGAAGCCAACCGCTGGCGTAAGCAAAGTATTCTCTCAACCATGCATTATAGCGTGTCGTCACTGGTGTTGTTGCGCCAAGCATAATGATATTACGATAACCTTGTTTCTTTGCAATGGCGGCAGCGCGTAATGTGTGGAAATCGCTGGTTACAATCGCAATCGCTTGCTGAATGTTAATCTGCTGTGCCTGTAATAAGGGTTGGCTATTTCTAAGATTTAGCTCAGTACTCGTGCTTTTATCTTCCAAGATGATCTGTGAGGCAGGAATATGATAGTGCTGCTGTACATAACGTGACATGACAATCGCTTCACTATCAGTTTCACCAAAATCAATACCACCTGTCATGACTAATTTGGCATAAGGTTGTGCTAAAGCTACAGGGGCAGCACGGTCTAAGCGTTTCGCCAATGTTGCAGAAGGTTGTCCATTTTGAACACCACTGCCTAATACAATAATGGCTTTAACCGTAGGGATATTTTGAGTTTTGGTATTATTGTCTGAAATGTAATTAAAGAAATAGCCTAAGCTGACGACCCAAATCCAGAAACACAACCAGCCGAAGCGCCAAATCGAATGCAGACGGAAATGATAGAAGAAGAAACGCTCGATATGATAATAGAAATAAGCATAGAGGCAAAAAAATAGCCCAAGTAGTAGCGGTAGTACTGTCCCAATATGAATCTTTTTAAAGGCGATCAGAATAGCGCCATCTAAGAGTAGAACTGAACCGATAAGGGCTAAAACAAGACGAACCCATGAACTTATTTGCATAATCTTAATTGTAGTCAATTTGAATCGTGCTCAGTGTATGCAAAATTCTAAGAAAGGCAAATTCCTTATGGTTTGATGAAAAAAACGAGTGCCGATGCACTCGTTTTTTAATACTAACACTTAAGTTGGATTAATAAACGTCTCGACGATAACGTCCAGCCTGCCTGAGTTGATTCATTTTTTCTTCGCTGAGAATATCTGTCAAAGCTTGATCGACTCCTGAAGCCATGCCTTCGATGCTGCCACAGACATAAATCACCGCACCTTGCTCAATCCATTTGATCAATTCATCAGCATTGCTTCGCAAAATATCTTGTACATAGATGCGTTGTTCTTGATCACGAGAAAAGGCGAGGTCTAAACGTTGTAGTGTGCCCATATTTAGCCAAGCTTGGATGGTCTCTTGATAAAAGAAATCATGTTCACGTTGGCGTTCGCCAAAGATAAGCCAGTTTGCCGTATAGTTTTGTCGATTACGTTGCTGTAATAAACTCATCAAACCTGCAATTCCTGTGCCGTTACCGATACAGATAATTGGACGGTTATCGTCAATCAGATGGAAAGATTCGTTAGTGCGAATCCGTAAGGAAATAGAGTCTTTGAGTTGTGAAAATTCAGTTAACCAGCCTGAACCTAAACCTAATTGAGCATTCTCATCACGCTTTTGACGTACTACCAGTCGCAGGCATTGCTGTGCTGGAATACTTGCAATTGAATATTCACGTGTTGGTAGTGCGGGTAATTGCTTGAGTAATTCTTCTAGGTTGCTAAAAGCATTGAGATCAACTCTTAAATTTTTATCCCAAAGTGCCTGTTCAATGTTTTGATTCAATGACTCAACAATTGTTTGGGATGAGATTTTGTATTTAATCAAAAAGTTTTGAATCTCTTTAACACTGTTCCCTGATTGAATCTCGGCAATATCTCCTGCATGCCAAGTGATATCATGAGGAGCTGTTAACTCAATATGATAAGCAGCTTCTCCTAAGCTATTTGGATTTAGAATATGGCGTTGGCTTAATGTCCATTGATCAAACACTTTGTCGATATTCATGGCATTAAGTTCATGCTTGGTCACATTAGATAATGCTTGATTCCAACGCTGAATATCATTGGTGTTGGCATTATCTACTTCGATTAAATCGAATAATGGTTGTGCATTGCTTTGTTTTAACCATTTATCTACTGCATAGCCGAAGCTGCAATAACTATCAGGATATTCTTTAGATCCGAGTGCTAAGACTGCATATTGTATTTGACTTAGGTCAAGGTGCTGCTGCATCAGTTTTTTACTGAAACTTGTTGCTAAGTCGGGTGCTTCGCCTGTTCCATAGGTACTGATGAGTAATAAAACTTGTTGTGCTTGTTGTAGGTCTTGTTCAGTCAGTTGCTGAATTGGTTTTACGGTCGTTGGTTGTTGTGCTTCTTGTAAGCTCGTTGCTGTAAGCCAAGCGAGTTGTTCTGCTACACCTGTTTGCGATGCATAAGTAATCAACCAAGGCTTGGTATTTGGATCAATTTGCTGTGGATTGAGTGATTGACGTGCAGCAAGGGTTAATTTTTTTTGCTTACGTCGTTTAAGATAAAGCATCCAACCTGTTATAAAAAATAAAGGCATTGCCAATGAAGCCAACATCGCAATAAATTGATAAGTTGAACCAAAAAAACTACCTCGATGTACAGGCAGCATACTGCTCATGATTTTTTCATTGAGTTTTTTCTGTTCATACAGTTCAAATTTTTCGAATTTATTATCTTGATAGTTATAGATCGCTTGGTTACGCGCACGTTCATGTTGTGGCGTTGCATCGACAAAAGAGAGTTCAACTTTGGCATCATCATGCTTTGGAATATTTAAGGTGAGGCTTGAATATTCACGCCCAATTTGTGCATTTACACCGTTCCATGTTTGGGTCAGGATGGTGTTGAGCTGCTGCTTTTGCAGTTCGGGTTGTTTATTTTTGCCATGTTCATTATTTTGTTGATTCCGTTGCGGTTGTTCTACGCCCATGACGTTGAACATGCCTGCACGCCACCAATCATAAGACCAGTATAAGCCCGTACATGCGAATAATAAGTAGAACATAACCATCCATGTTCCAACGACAGCATGTAAGTCCCAAATAAAATTGCGACCTTTGAGTTTAGGTTTAATAAAAAACCATTGTTTAAAGGAGTGTTTCTTTGGAAAGCGCAGATAGATGCCACTCAATACAAAGAAAATCAGCATCAACGTTGATGCGCCAGTAATTTGTGCCCCAAATTCACCTGCAGTCAAATTACGATGTAAACGCTGAATAAATTGCAGCGTATCACGCCCCTTAATGTCAGGTAATACTTCTGCTGTGTATGGATTAACCATCATGTTATAACCACGGCGAGCACCTTCTTTTTTAATATTGACGGTTGAAGATATTGTCGGATCTGATGCAATCGTAATGCTATTTATTGCAATCTCAGGCTGTTGTCGATTGAAATGTTGATACAGTTGGGCAGGGGTGAGTTTAGGCGTTTGAGCGACTTTAACAACATAGCTGTCTTGATTCAGCCACTTTAAAATTTGTTGATCATAAGAATAGATTGCACCCGTTACTCCCATTAAAGAAAGTATAAGCCCCACAGTAATCCCTAAAAACCAATGGATTTGGAAGAAAACTTTTTTAAACATGGTCAGAAAATAAGAAGAAAAGGAGATTCATTTAAAAATTATAACTGAACAATAGGGCGATAATATGTATGTTGTGGGGAATATTGATTATTATTATCATTAAATTAATACGGTTAAAAAAACCTCTCATCAAGAGAGGTCTTTGTATGAATAATGGGTTAGATTGATTTAGCTGCGCCTACCGTTTCATTTAAATGTTTGCGTATGGTTGTGAACGGGAAATTCTTTGAGTCCATACGTTTTGGTAAAATATATGCACCTTGTTGTTCTTCACCTTTTGGTGTTTTTACCTTGAAATTCACCAAAATAAAATCAGGAGAACTGTACCATTCGTAAATGTCTTTCCAACCAATCGTTGCGGTGCCTTCTTGAAGTCCCATCTTTTGGCGCATCACAATACCATGTGGTTGCACACCTAAACGAATTCCTTTAATTTCTTGAACAGGGAACTCATTCATTTTACGTTTTACGTACCATTCAAGACCAAATTTTTTTACAAGATAAAAGAGGATCACACCGATCATCACGATCCAACATAGGACGGTTGAATAAGTCGAATAATATTTAATGAGTCCTGCTGAAACCAATGAAAGCACCACAAGTGCAATCATAATCATCCATGCTTTTTTACTGAATTTATTGGTACTACGCCAAATCATCAGTTGAGCTTGACGTTGTTCAACTTCAGAAACTTCGTAAGGAACAGGTTGTAGCGTATAAGCGTATAGCGTTTTGGCGGTCATAGTTTAAAAAATAAGTTTAGAACTGGGTTAAGTTTAACACCAATTGGCACTCAAAGATATTATGCCAATGGCTGATACATTAGAGAGATGCAAACTCAGTGCCATCTTCATTTGGTTCATGGCTTAAACTCTGTTTGAGCATACTTAAACGAGTTAAAATACTCAGCATGAGCGAAAGTTGTTGCAAAATGATCAAGGATTTTTGATTGTTTTCATCATTGCGATTTAAATGCTCTCGTATAGTTTGCATCATATTTTGTGCTGATAAATCAGGGACTTCATCTCTGAGGAGCGCACCTTGGATATCATCCAATGCTTGATCGAGCAGTGTTAAAATCTCTTGATCTTGAATTTGTTCACGATGAGCGCCTAGTGCAGCGATATAACTTAAAAAAGTATGACTTAAACAGAGGAATTCAAACGCTAGGGTTTTCTGCGTAGATTCAATATTTGGTTCTGTGGCAAGTGTGGAAATGAGAGAAGCAACTTCTGCATCAGTATTGTGCGCAGCGCGCCGAACTACACGATAATTTAATGCATTATTACGACCTTGATGATATTGCTCAATTACTTCTGCTAAGTAGGTACATTGGGCTTGTAAAGAACGTTGGATCGAGCGAGGTAGCCTACGGAATTTCCAATCGGGCCATATGAAACTGACCCCAAACCATGCCAAGGCACAGCCGATCAAGGTATCAATAAAGCGTGGGAATCCTGCCGCAAATGCAGAACCATCTAGATTAAAGTTAATTAAAGCGAGAATCGTAATAAAAGCTGTTGCTTGAGCATACTGTTTACTACGAAGCTCTAAAAATAATACGCCACTGAGAACTAACATCACCAGTTGCCCTTCAACCGATGGAATAAAATAGATGATGGTTAGCCCCACAATAATGCCTATCAACGTTCCGACAATTCGCAAATATAAGCGGCGTTTGGTGGCATTAAAGTTAGGTTGGCAAACAAACAATGCTGTGAGCAAAATCCAGTAACCGTAAGCAATATGGGTTACTTGAATAAAGACATAACCAATAAACAAGACGATTGAAAGTCTAACTGCATGGCGAAATAGCACAGACTCAGGGGTTAAATGTTGTTTAACACGGACTAGAATATCATTCCAACCTTTTAGGTCATCATCTTTTAATTGATTTTCTGCTTGTTTTGCATTGATTAATTTTAGATTTCTTTCCGTTTCTAAATTCTGTAATTGTGCATCAATCGATTTAAGATTTTGATAGAGTGCAAATAATGCATTGATGCGGACTTGATCATAAAGTCCATCTTCTCTTAATTTTTCTAAGGAAACTCTTAAATTTTCAAAGCTGTGTTTAAAGCGTTTGTTATGCACATAAGGGGTACGGCTTAAAATTGATTGAGCTAAATCCTGACAGGCTTTACCCTGAATCGTGAGAATACGTTGAAAACGGAATAAGATATCACTGTGTTGAAATACTTTTGCCAGCTTTTGATAATCAATATGCGCGGAGTCTGCACGTTCATGAATATCTTGTGCAACGAAATAGTATTGTAGACTGCGACGTGTATCTTTCTGGCCGCGGTCACCTTTTAAACGGGTTAACAGTGACATTCGCATATCATTAAAAATCGCCACCAATTTGCCATTTTCTAATGCAATATCAATCATACTTTGTTGATAACTGGATGGAGTCATGTCCACATCAAATAAGTTTGATTTAGCAAATAAAAAACTACCTAAAGCATTATAGGATGCATAAAGTTGGTCTTGTACTTTTCGTACAGGGAAAAGCAAGAAACTGATTGTTGAAAGTAATCCATACCAAGCGGCTCCTAAAAC
Organism: Acinetobacter sp. TR3; assembly: GCF_027105055.1. Lineage (NCBI taxonomy): Bacteria > Pseudomonadati > Pseudomonadota > Gammaproteobacteria > Moraxellales > Moraxellaceae > Acinetobacter > Acinetobacter sp. TR3. Next base: position 2,455,122 of record NZ_CP114264.1, on the reverse strand, counting down.
TAAGAATGCTGGTTGTAAATACCATTGTTCAAATAAGTGTACACCGAGCATGGTATAGACAGAAATCACTAAACATCCGTAAGCGATGGTCGCATAACGCCGCCCCAAAGAGCCTAATAAAATCCAACCAATACATGAAACAATGAGTCCAATTGCAAAGACAATTGGATAAGGAAATAACAATTGAACCGATGCAGCTGTGATAAAAAATCCAATATAGGTATAAATCTGGTTCTGAATACGGACAGAAAAGCGATCATCAATATCACTAATTGCTGCGGCAACAACGCCTAAAGTCAGTGGAATCGTCGCAAGTTGAAAATTTAAAAGATAAGGAACGAATGCTGTTCCTGCGAAAGCAATCAGCATACGCACGTTATACATTAACGTGGTGTTATAAGTAGTTTGTTTTAAACGTGCGAGCCAAGGATTCAATGGTTGTCCTTTTATATTCGGCAATCAATTTATGGTCATGCCTGTTAACATTTTCAGGTATCAGTAGACTCTAATATTATGCACAAATATGGTGAGGATGCTAAGCTTAGAAAAATAAATAAACTTGAAAAGTAGAGGATTATGCAGGTAGAACAATCGAATCAGCGTCAGTATTCAACAGCATGGATTTTGTTACTTGCTTTGTTGACAGCACTTGGTCCATTGTCAATTGATATGTATTTACCCGCATTGCCCCAAATGGCAAATGAGTTTGGGGTAAGTACCCAAATGATTGCAAATACATTACCTGCTTACTTTTTTGGTTTAGCCATAGGTCAATTAATTTATGGACCTGTGAGTGATCGTATTGGACGTAAACCCCCCTTATATTTTGGGCTTAGCCTTTATGTGATTGCAAGTTTGGCTTGTGCGTTTACAACAAATGAATGGGCTTTGATTGCTGCACGAATTTTTCAGGCTTTAGGTGGCTGTGTAGGGGTGGTGATTGCAAGAGCAGCTATACGTGATCGCTTAGACATGCAAGGTTCAGCTCAAGCCTTTTCAAGCATGATGATCGTAATGGGGCTTGCGCCTATTCTAGCCCCGATGTTTGGTGCATGGATTCTGACATTTTTCCCATGGCAGGCTATTTTTCTGACGCTGGCAATGATTGGTGTGATCTGCTGGTTATGTATACATTTCTTCTTTAAAGAATCATTACCTATTGAACGCCGTTTAAAATTATCGACTCATCAAGTCACCACACTTTATGCTGCAATTCTAAAAGATGACAGCTTCAGAGTGCCAATGTTTGCAGGTTGTTTAACTGGCGCAGCATTATTTTGTTATATCAGCTCTGCTTCAGCCGTTTTTATGGGGCAGTACGGACTGTCTCAGCAACAGTTTTCTTATGCATTTGCATTTAATGCAGCTGGGATTATGTTGATGTCTTCAATCAATAAGCACTTAAATACTCGAATGGGTATTTTTCAGCGGTTACGATTAGGTGGTTCGATTCAATGCTTTGGAGCAGTTGTTGTCATCAGTGCAGGGCTGATGGCGAATGCACCATTGTGGTTATTAATGTCTGGTCTTTTTTTAGTTGTGTCTGGTATTGGATTAACTGGTCCTAATGCAATGGCTTTGGCGATGTCTAAGCAGGGTGCGCGTGCTGGAACTGCGAGTGCGATTATGGGGAGTATGCAGTTTGCATGTGGTTTGTTGGGTGGCGTAATTTTAAATTTCTTGTTATGGAAAGCGAGCCTCAATATGGGCATTATGATGTTTATGTTTACTAGCGCAGGTTTGTTTGCAATTTTAAAAGTTGGAAAACAACTACAAAACAGTACCTCTGCATAGAGATACTGTTATTTAAACAATTTACTGGTCTAAAAATACTGTAAAGTTTTCAACGGGTTCGCGGGGAGTAATGAAGGTATTGACGATATGATCAGGATCAGCATATCCCAAGGCAATTGTACAAACCAACTCTTCATTTTCTGGAGCACCCAAAACATCTAAAACGATGGGGTGAAAATGATTCCATGCGGCTTGTGGGCAAGTATCTAAACCACGTGCTTTTGCCGCAATCATTACATTTTGGATCATCATGGAAATATCCATTTTTGAACCAATTCCCATTGCTTTATTGACTGTAAAATAAAGTGCGACAGGCGCATCAAACAATTGATAGTTACGCAATTGTTGCGCAGCCATTTTTTCTTTTTCGCCTTTTTGAATACCTAGCAAACCATATAGTCCCCAGCCATTTTCACGACGACGATCAATAAATGGTGAAATCCATGTTTCAGGGTAGTAGGCGAAAGTTTCTTGATATTCTTCAGCGAGTTCTGGTTGTTGAAAAAGTGCTTGTTGAGCAGCACAAACTCGCTCAATCATCTCGGCGCGTTTTTGGCCTGTTACCACATAGACTTTCCATGGTTGAGTATTCGTACCTGATGGCGCACGAGCGGCAACATTTAAAATATCTTTGATTGTCTCTGTTGCAACTGGCGTATCTAAAAATGCACGTACAGAATGACGGGTTGTAATCGCATCATCCACATAGCGGATTTGTTCCATGTTCATCTTAAGGTTCCTAAGCTTATTGCTCTTTCTCATGTGGTGAGACTATAAAGTAATAAGATAGATTTGAGGATGGATTTTTAGTCGTAGATTGAGATTTGATTAAAAAATAGTCGAGTAAAGATTAACGAGATGAGATTATCCATAAAATTTTTAATTTGTTATGTTTATGTGAAAAAGAAATATATTTGTAACACAATGAAATAGAAATAGTATTTATTGATACACGCTGAAATCGTTATGATGATTGGAATAAAAAAATACACACAATAATCTAAATTTATGCATAATACGCCCTTTTTAAAAATTGATTAGGCTTTTCTGACCAAGAAGGTGAGGGAAGTTTTCTATGATAAGCATATTTATTTACCCAATTTTATGCTTATGGAAAATGTTGAAATATACACGAATACAGGAGCTTCTCATGAGTTTACCTCTCATCCGTAAGCCGTTCATAGTTCAGGGATTGGCGTTTACCATTGCTGTCTTCATGATGAACAATGCGCAGGCTGCTAGCGAACAAGAACAAATTCAACAACTTCGAGATGAAGTAAAAGAATTAAGAGCTTTATTGGAACAATATGTTCCACAGTCAAAACAAAAAAATGAGATGCCTCAACAAGCTACACAAACATCTGTGGCTGCGCAGAACCAAAACATGCCGAAGCATACGGAAGCATCTTCTCAACCATCAGCTTTAAGTTTTAATTCTGCTTCAGGCGCACAAGTTCAGTTATATGGTTTTTTACGTGGTGATGCATCGTATCAAGCCAAAGGCGGCGATGGCATTTTCAACCGAATCAATAAAGTTGATCTTGAGGGAAATGAAAAAAATAGTGATCGTTTTTATAGCACTGCGACGGTGACACGATTAGGTCTCGACTTTAAAGCACCCATTCAAGAAGCGGATGTTGGTGGGAAATTAGAAGTTGATTTTCGTGGTGGTAGTAGTAACGATACGATTCGTATTCGTCATGCGTATATAACTTTAAACAATTGGTTATTTGGTCAAACCACATCTACGTTCTTGGCGACAGATTTACAGCCAGAAATGATTGATTTCAATTCTCCTCTAGGGGTCGGTACTTATCGTACTCCGATGGTTCGCTATAGCGGAAAATTTAATCCAGACATCAGTTATATGCTTGCTTTAGAAAAAGGCAATGACGACAACCGAGTGCCAGCTTTAACCTCTAAGTTAAAATATGATTTTGAAGATGGCAAAGGAACAATGTCTGCTCGTGTGTTAGTGACAGAGGCACGTAGTAAGGCAAATTATGATCAAAATAATAAACAATTGAGTGCTGATGATGCTGATTTGGGTTGGGGAATTGCGGTAGGAAGCAAGTATAAATTTACGGATTCATTACAGGCGATGATTGATTATTCGCATGTGAAAGGTGATAGTAAGTTTTTGCTCTATACCAATAATGCTTTTAATGTAAATCCCAATAGTTTTGAGTTGAATCTGAATGAGTTTGATGCACTCACCGTTGGTACAACTTATCAAGTTAGCCCTAAATTACGTAGTACTTTAGCGTATGGTGCAATGTTTGCAAAAGATAATAATCAATTTGCACAACAAGCATTTGCGGATACAACGCAGAACAAAACCTTACAACAAGGTTGGTGGAACATCATGTATTCACCAGTTACTCCGATTACGTTTGGTTTGGAGTATATCTATGGTGAACGTAAAACTTTTAATGGTCTAAAAGGTAAGGATAACCGCGTAGGCGCAATGGCTCGCTACAACTTCTAGCCTAATCCTATAAACGTAATCATCCGTGCAAACCAATCGCTTCATTTGGTTGAGTTCTTACAAAGAACTGTATGCTTTTTATTAAGTTGATTGAGTTTTCACTCATTTTGAGAGTTACTATTTTATTAGCTACACGATGGAAAAACCGTCTAAAAGACTAATAAAATAAACGGAAGAAGATATGGAATTTACTTTTAATGGTTTTTATACCCTGATTTCAGCCGTCATTGTGCTGCTGTTAGGGCGTTTTCTTGTCAATCAAATTGATTTCTTGCGTCGTTACAATATTCCTGAACCTGTAGCTGGTGGCTTGGTTGCAGCTGTTGTTTCGTTATTGGTACATTCAATGTGGAGTTATAGCATTGTTTTTAGTAGCCAATTACAAACGAGTTTTATGCTGATTTTCTTTGCTTCAATTGGTTTGAGTGCCAATTTTATGAAGTTAAAAGAAGGTGGACTAGGACTGGTTATTTTTCTAGTCTGTGTTGCTTCGTTTATCGTGATTCAAAATGCTGTCGGTATGAGCCTCGCAACTCTTTTAGGTATTGATCCTTTGGTCGGGTTGATTGCAGGTTCAATTACTTTAACAGGTGGACACGGTACAGCAGGGGCATGGGGTGAAATTCTTGAAAGCCAACATGGAATTCAGGGTGCATTAGCGCTAGGTATGGCAAGTGCAACTTTTGGTTTGATCATTGGCGGCATCATTGGTGGGCCACTTGCAAAATTATTAATCAATCGTTATAGCCTCGCTCAAGAACAATCATCCACTGCGATTAAGAATCGTGATACCCATTTAGATCAACACCCTGACGAACTCGCACCATTTGAAAATCCACATCAAGTGCGTTTAATCACGGCCGATAATGCGATTACCACATTGGGTATGTTTGCGGCGTGTCTAGCATTTGCTGAGTTTATGACAGGTTATAGCAAAGGCACATGGTTTGAGTTACCAACCTTTGTATGGGCATTGGGTGGTGGTGTCATCCTGCGTAATATTTTAGAAAGCGTATTAAAAGTTGATATTTTTGATCGTGCAATCGATGTGTTTGGTAATGCATCTTTGTCACTTTATTTAGCGATGGCATTGTTGTCATTAAAGTTGTGGCAATTAGCCGATTTGGCTGGCCCGCTGGTTGTAATTTTGGGTGCGCAAACCATTACCATGGCGTTGTATGCAGCATTTATTACTTTCCGTGTCATGGGCAAAAATTATGATGCAGCAGTTCTTGCTGCTGGTCACTGTGGTTTCGGTATGGGAGCAACGCCAACAGCTGTTGCTAACATGCAAGCAATTACCAACATGTATGGACCATCACATAAAGCATTTTTAATTGTTCCGCTTTGTGGTGCGTTCTTTGTTGATTTAATTAATGCAACAGTAATTCAATTAATTTTGAAATTCTTTGCCTAAGTCGGATCAAAAGCCCCATGTGGGGCTTTTTTGGTTCATCCATTGTTATCGTATATGTACGGGCGTACATAAAATATTTAAAAGCGAATAAGTGATGAATGAAAAATTAAATGACACCCTGATGGCTTGGGTAAATTTTTTTAATGATCCTTTATGGGACTTTCTGGTCATTTTTCTACTGGCAGTAGGGATTTTCTATACTGTTGCAACGAAAGCAGTACAGATTAGATTGTTCTTTCATAGTATCAAAGTCATGAAAGGCAGCCGTAAAGAATGTGTGGACGAGCATGGGATCACACCGTTTCAGGCATTTGTTACAGGACTGGCAAGTCGTGTAGGGGTGGGTAATGTTGCTGGTGTTGCGATTGCGATTGCGATAGGCGGTCCAGGTGCGGTGTTTTGGATGTGGTTTACTGCATTCTTAGGTATGAGTTCTGCATTTGTGGAGTCATCGCTTGCACAGTTATTTAAGGTGCGAGATCATCAAAATAAACTATTCCGTGGTGGACCTGCGTATTACATTACTCAAGGTTTAAAACAAAAATGGTTAGGGATTGTTTTCGCGCTTTCCCTCATTTTAGCTTATGGGTTTGTGTTTAATGCTGTTCAGGCGAATGCGATTATTGGTGCAACTTCTCATGCGTGGGGATGGGATAAAGCCAATCTAACTTTAGGTTTGGGTGGTTTAGATCTAGAAATCTCATGGGTTGGCATTGGATTAGTGATAATGACAGCGTTGATTATTTTTGGTGGTATTAAACGTATCGCAAAAGTTGCTGAAGGTATCGTGCCATTCATGGCATTACTTTACATTATCGTGGCTTTGTACATCGCCATCATCAATCTACCAATGTTGCCAGGAATCTTTAAACTTATTTTCACAAAAGCTTTTGAGTTTGAAGCAGCAGCTGGAGGTTTCTTCGGTGCTATGATTTCTATGGCAATGATGATGGGGATTAAACGTGGTTTGTTCTCAAATGAGGCAGGTATGGGTTCAGCACCAAATGCTGCTGCTGCATCAGATGTAAAACATCCAGTAAACCAAGGTTTAGTGCAAATGCTAGGTGTCTTTGTAGATACCTTCGTTGTGTGTTCATGTACTGCGATTATCATTATGGTGTCAGGCATGTATCACGAAGCTGGTTTTGAGGGTGTAACCTTAACGCAAAAAGCGCTTGAGAGTCAGATTGGCAGTTGGGGTGGTGGTTTCCTCGCTATTATTCTGTTCTTATTTGCCTTTACCTCGATTATTGGTAACTATGCATACGCGGAAAGTAACGTGCAGTTCATCAATAACAATCCTAAAATTATGCTTGTTTTCCGTATTTTAGTATTGGTTATGGTGTACTTCGGTGCAATCACTAGCGTTCCATTGGTTTGGTCTATGGCAGATTTATCGATGGGATTGATGGCGACCATTAACTTGGTTGCAATTCTATTGCTGACTCCGATAGCATTGATTTTATTGAAGGATTATATCTCTCAGCTTAAAAAAGGGATTAAAGAGCCTGAATTTAAGATTGATAATTATCCAGAATTGAAGAAGAAAGTAGATTCTGATATCTGGTAAGCTATTGAATTGATGAAGGCTTACTTCACTAAATTAAAGCTCCTTTCGAGGGGCTTTTTTTATGAATATATTGTGGATATATACATAAAAATTGATACAGCATTTCACCAATAATGGCGTTAAAATTAAAAGATAGAACCACGTAGATATGGCAAGACAGCATATGAAACAGCTTAAATTATTGACGCTTGGACTTTCAATGGTGATTTTGGCGGGTTGTCAAACGACTTCGCATTTAAAACCTTTAATTGAAGATGCCCAAGTACAAGCAGTTGTTCAGCCTTTTGCACATATTAAACAACAAGAAAAAAGACCTGTTGTTGCGTTAGTACTTGGCAGTGGTGGGGCACGTGGATATGCTCATATCGGCGTACTTGAAGTGTTGGAACAGCAAGGTATTCGCCCTGATTTTATTGTAGGTACAAGTGCAGGCAGTATTGTAGGTTCAATTTATGCAAGTGGTAAATCCGCAGCAGAGTTGAGAGATATTGCACTTAAACTTAAGGCTACCGATGTAAGAGAAGTGAATGTTAGTTTAAAAGGTTTCTTTGATGGTAAAAAAGTTGAGGACTATGTGAATGAGCAAGTCCAAAACATTCCTTTACAGAAGTTAAAAATCCCGATGTATGTGGTTGCAACGGAACTAAAAGACGGCACCAAAACTGTATTCAATTATGGTAATACAGGCCAAGCAGTACGCGCATCTGCTTCGATTCCGAGTATGTTTGTACCAACCAAGATCCGTAATGTGGAATATGTTGATGGTGGCCTAGTCAGTCCCGTTCCTGTACAGGTTGCACGGGATTTAGGCGCAGATGTGGTGATTGCAGTGGATATTTTGGCACAACCTATTCATACCGAAACCAGTAATGTTTGGGGGCTATTCAACCAAAATATCAACATTATGCAAGGACGTTTAGCTGAAGAAGAATTGAAAAATGCAGATATTGTCATTCAGCCTGATCTACGTGAAAAAGTGCATATCTTTGATATCAAAGGTCGTGAAATGACCATGCAGGCGGGTGTTGATGCAGCAAAAGAAAAATTGGCTCACATTCAATGGGTAATTAAAAGCAAAACAAAGCAAGTTGATTTAAATCAACAGGATTTAGCTTTGAAAATGAGTAGCCTTGAGTCATAGTTTCCGCAAAATATTAAATTAAGGATAGACAACGATAAGATTTAAGTTCGTCTATCCAGTCGATGTTAATTAAACAAATTGTAAATACGATACAAAAAGCTATCAAAAAATTGAGAAAACAGGTAAATAACTACCATTCATTAAACTTTTTTATCAGACAAATTTAAGTTTGAAATTATAGGATGACGTTCTAACGTCAATAGCAACAATACAAGGATTGTTAAACGCGATGTTTAAATCTTTTTTTCCTAACCCACGCTTGTTCTTTATTTCAGTCGTTGTGTGGTTAGCTCTGAATATGCTGCTGTGGTATACAGGTGGTCATAGTTGGGGTGAATATCTTGGTTTTCCTAAAGGTTATGCTGATGCTGAACTTTCGGTCGGGGTTAGCCGTTTTTGGGAATCTTCATCACTCTGGTTCTATTTGTGGTTTATAGTTGCTACAGGGTTATTTGCAGGGTTCTGGCGGTTTTTTTCTGATAACAAGTGGCAAAACTGGTCAATATTGGGATCTGCATTCATATTGTTTAATATCTGGTTTGCAGTACAGGTGAGTGTTGCTGTCAATGCTTGGTATGTTCCATTCTGGGATTTGATTCAGAGAATGTTGACCAATGGTGGTGGGAATATTGCTGATTTATATAGAGAATCAATGGTGTTTCTATATATTGCAATGGTTGCAATTACTCTTGCCGTCGTAAATTCTTTTTTTACCAGTCATTATGTATTCCGTTGGCGGACAGCAATGAATGAATATTATACTGAACACTGGCAGCAGTTACGTCATGTAGAAGGGGCAGCGCAACGTGTGCAGGAAGATACCATGCGGTTTGCTACGATTGTGGAAGATTTAGGGGTTGAGTTTGTAAAGTCTGTGATGACACTGATTGCTTTTTTACCCTTATTATTTCAGCTTTCAAAACATGTTCCTGTGATTCCATTGGTTGGAGAGTTACAATATTCTTTGGTCTGGGCTGCCATTACATGGGCAATCTTCGGTACAGTTTTACTCATGGTGGTAGGTGTTAAATTACCAGGACTACAGTTTAATAATCAAAAGGTTGAAGCAGCATATCGTAAAGAATTAGTTTATGGTGAAGATCATGCTGATCGTGCACAACCTGCAACGTTAAAAGAGCTTTTTGGACGTGTTCGCAAAAACTATTTTCGATTATATTTTCACTATACGTATTTTAATTTAACAGCCTCATGGTATGGTCAACTCGATGTGCTCTATAGTTTAGTCGTCTTATTTCCTGCAATTGCGGGGGGATTATTAACACTCGGTTTAATTAATCAGATTCGTGGTGTCTTTATACAAGTTGGGACATCTTTCCAGTATCTTGTTAGTTCATGGAAAACGATTATTGAACTGTTATCGATTCGAAAACGTTTAAAAGCGTTTGAATCTATTCTTGATAAAGATTAAGTCATTCATTAATAAAAAAGCCTGCACATAGCAGGTTTTTTTATGCCCATCTTTTTATTAATGGGTCGTATTGTAGAAATTTAGAATCGTTCCAACCACGTGTTGTTGTGATTTGTCTAAAGTGACTTTGATTTCTCTAAAGTTAAACGTGTCTTCATCCTGATATTTAGCAATGCCATGTGTTCTGTTATTCAGCTTAAGAATTTGATAACTAAAGAATGCGACTTGTTTTGAAGGGTGTACGATCTTCAGTAATTTAAGCGGATCTTGATAACCGCCGTATTCATATTCCAAACTTTGTTTTAAAAGATGCGGAAAATAAAGCGTCGCGTTTGGCATGCCGCAACCTACACAAAATGATGAATCATAAAGCTGAATTGCTTGTTTTTGATTTTGACTCATAATTAAGGCAGATCCAGTACCATTCGCTCCTGCACTTGCTTGAATATCTTTCCAGTCTTTGGGTACTAAAACGATACCAATTTCAGGGATAGCCAATAATTTAAGATGTTTCGCTTGTATGGCATCCAGTTTAAAGTCGAAATGGCAGCTTTTCGCTGAACATTGTTTAAAATCTTTTAATAAACCATTTTCCACAGGGTTGAGTGCAGTTACCCCGTAAAAAGGCACTCGAACATCATTTGCAAAAGAAACTTCACCGAGAGGGTAAATTTGATTTTCTGCTTTTCGTTCTTTTGCACTATTTGAAAACTGAGGGAAATTTGCTTTAAATACCGTAATTTCAGCATGAGTGGCTGAGGAGAACATACTCATTAAAATCGTGGGAAATAAAATTGTTCTTTTCATTTTTAAATTTGACCAAACTCAGTTTGCTTTAAGCTAGTATCTTCTGCAATAAAATGACATATGACAAGTGTAGGTCAGCCCTTTAAACTGTTTTCAAGTTTGATAATAAATATGAGTAATACAGGATGATACCAGTAAAGAATATAGTTTCAGTTTGCTGCTTTATGGCACTCAGTTCTACTAGCTTCGCACAAGAGATCAAAGGCATTTCATTTTCACACCAAGACTGGGAAATTTATTGTAGCAATACGGGGACATGTCGTGCCGCTGGTTATCAAAATGAAGACGGGCAAAATGAACCTGCATCGGTGTTATTAACGCGCAAAGCTGGAGCAAAGCAAACAGTCAGTGCCGAGTTCGCGCTTGCAAATTTTGAGCAAGAATCACTGCCAGCAGCTAAACTCCAAAATATTCATTTTTATGTGAATGGAAAAGATTTCGGGCAAGTCTCTTTTGATGGCACTGAGTTCCCAATCATGGGGAAACTTTCTACAAATCAGGTAAATGGCTTATTGCAACAAGCCAAACAAAAGACAGATATTGTCTTTAAAAATTCAAATGTCGAATGGCAAATCTCTGATGCAGGTATGACAGCTAGTTTATTGAAAATGGATGATTTTCAAAAGCGAGTTGGTACGGTTGGGGCATTGATTAAAAAAGGCAATGCTGATGAATCTAAGGTTCTAGCTGCTCAACCTAAACTGGTTGTGAAAAAGGTGAAAACAGCCGATAAACCTTATCTAACCTTACAGCCTAAAACGAAACAGTATCAATCTGTATATCAACGTTTGATGGCAGCACAACCTATCCCCAAAGAGGAGGGATTCTGTGAGGGCATCTATAATGGTGATGGAACAGAATCGCAACCAATCGAGCTTTATAAACTAAGTAACAATAAAGTATTGGCGATGACATTATGTTGGCGAGCAGCCTATAACGAGGGCTATGGTGCGTGGGTACTCGATCAATCATTAACAGGAAAAGCGACTTTGGTGACGGAACATGCCTCTGACTTTGGTTCAGGGATGATGAGTAGTGCACAAAAAGGTCGTGGCATAGGAGATTGTTGGTCGAGTGATGAATGGGTGTGGGATGGTCAGAAATTTGTACACACCAAAGATATGTGGACAGGCATGTGTAAAGGGCTTGCCGCAGGCGGGGTTTGGGAACTGGATCGGATTGAAGCAGTTGTAAAATAGCATTTTGAATATATAAAAATAGCCTAAGGAAATATCATGCTGAATAATAAAATTCATTTACGTGGGCTGATTTTAACAGTTTCATTCAGTTGTTTTAGTTCCTCAATTTTTGCTGCGCCATTGCAGATATTAGAGTTTAAAAAAGGGCAACTCGGCCAAACGGAACAGACACAGCTATGTGAACAGATGAAAGACTTATGTCAGCAGCGTGCGCAATGGCGTAGTTTAAAAGCTACTGACCAAAGCTTATGGTTATTGTCAGATGGAAATGTTGCTCAATTTGGCATCTCGACCACTGGATTTAAATTGTTGCAACAGTGGCATATTCAATTATCTCCTGTGGATGAAATGGCAAGATCGGGGCAATATGTTTTTCCTAAGCTATTCCCTATGGATCAAAATCGTTATGCGATTGCCGTGATTGGTACCTTTTCAGAAATGTATTCGGGTGGTGGTGCAGGAATTGAACGTGCTAGTTTTTATGAATTAAAGGATTCAGGGCAGACACATCGCTTTATTGAAAATTATCCTTTTAGTTTTAATCGTATGATTCGAGCGTGTTTTTCAGAACAAGATTATGAAAGTTCTAAAGGCAAGTGCCATGATGAAGATCGTTTGAGCCTAGATATTCGTCCGATCAAGCCGATGCTTTGGCAATTCCGTTACCGCTATAGTCTAGATGTGTCACCTGCGTCAGATTCAGGGGAGAAATCATTTAAGGGTAGTCGAAATCTGAATATTGATCTAAACAAAGCACCGAAGCAGCCAAATATTCCTGCAAATTGGGATTATCAAGGACAGGGTTAAGTTCGAGTTTTACATTTTGCCTAAGTTTTCAGGCGTTGGGCTTACGCAATTTACAGCGTCATAACAGATGATTTGCATAGTGCGTGGTACAAAGAGACAGATTGCGTTTTGGAACTGTGCTCATGTCTCCTGTTTATATTTTTTCTCGCCGTAAATTTTCTCATTTGAGTCGTTTTGTGATCATGGCTGCGGCTGTGTTGGGGACAACGCAAATAGCTATAGCAGGTCCAACGGTTGATCAATTGAGTGACTGCTTGGTGAAAGCCACGACCGCTGCGGATAAGACCACAGTTTTGCAATGGACTTTTAGTGCTTTGGCTGCACATCCTGATTTAAAGTCTTTTAGTAATGTTACGCCTGAGCAAAAGAACCAGTTAGATCAGAAATTGGCACAGGTTTTACAACGTGTGATTGTGGAGCAGTGTTCGACGCAGACCAAAGCAGTGATTCAGGCTGAAGGAATTCAAGCAGTTGGACAGGCTTTTCAACAGTTAGGTCAGAGTGCGGGTGAGGATATTGTCAAAGACCCAGCGGTCAGACAGCAGTTGCAAGGTACTTTACGTTATATTGATTTAAATAAATTAGTGACGACTTTTTTAACACCTGATATTTGGAATAAGTTGGGTGTGTTAAGAGGGGAGTAGTTTTAAACGCTCCTTTTGGAAAAAAGCGTTTAGGCAGAGCAATTACATCAAATCGGGATAAAAATTTTCATATTCAGGATTGTGTTCTGGTGTCACTTTTAAATTGCCTTGATAGCCTTTAATAAAACTATGAATTTCTTTTCTCGGTTGTTCATGCCAAGACAAATTAAAAGCACATAAGGTATCTTTACGTTTAAAAAATTGCAGATGGCTATAGGGTAAATGGTTATGAATCCAATAGGCGATTTGTTTCCAATTGGCGGTATCTTTTTCAATGAGTTCAATAAGCGATGGAATGACAATACACGCTGTTGCGCCATAACCCTGTTCATTAGGATAATCCCAAATGTGGCTTGCATAGTTACTTTGGTTATTACCACAGTTATGCTTATGGTCATTGCCTAATTGATTGACGGTAGGAGAGCGATAGGCGGAACGAATTTCAAGCCGTCCAAATTTTGTTTGTAAAGGCTCAAGGAGCTGCTCGCAGAGTTGTGTACCTGTACGAATCGCAATATCAGGGTGTTCGGGAAAGTTTTGTATGCCATACCAGTTGGCGATTTCACTATAGAGGAAATCACGCATAAACAAGGTTTTGGATAGGCGGACACGTCCGAGTTCTTCAAGTTTGTCGATGGAGCTTACTTTTTTGATGGTCATATTGTTTTTGGTGTGAAGTATTTGAAAAGGCTTTAGATTCTCTCTCATTTAAAAAGTGAGAATCTTATAACTATGTCTATAAAAGTAAATTAAATTTTCCAAATTTCTTTTGCATTTTCATATAAGAAAGATGCTCGATATTCTATAGTTTGCTCATTCCATTCATCTTCTGATAGATATTGGTTTATTGTTTCAAGTCCTGCAGCATATGTGTTCAAGCCTTTTTTATCAGCTTTACCTGCACGTTTAATTCTCCAATTCGCATCTCTGATTGTTGAGTTCAATGCTTGTGTAATAATAGCTAAATTTCCTAAAGTGAGCAGTTTTCGATTGCGATTGATTTTGTCTTCGTGTGTGGAAAGTTTATCCCAGTTGTTTTCCCATTTTTTTGGCATTAAATGTTCTAAGCTATATTTGCTAATCCCTAACAGTTGAGTCGATTGTAAACTTCTATTGCGGATTTTAGATTCTATAAAATATAGAATTCCAGCAGCTTGTTTGTTAACTAAACAAGAACTATTAAAACCTTGTTTTAGTTCTTCATCTGAAGGTAAAAAATTTACTTTGTCTGCTTGCTTTTCTAAATGCTCTAAAAACTGCTTTTTAGATAAAATCTCGTTATTTATTAATCTGTCTGTAAAAAATTGATTATAATTTTTTGTATTAGCATGAACAACCATTCGTCGTAAAATGTATGTTTCAATAAAATCAAACAGCTCATTTCGATCAGTATCATTCGGTACATTTTTCAAAATGTAGAGGGTATAAGGGATTAGGGTAGATGTATCCAAACCAAAAATTATAGCATTAATTCTTTCAATGCCTGATTGGGCTGTAAGCTCATTTTCAATGGTACTGAAATCAAAATTCTCTTGAAAGATTAAGGCATACTCTTTAATTTCGTTAAGAATGCCATTTTTGTCATTACCTAGATAGGTCTGGATAATCTTTTTGTAAGATTCGAATAAATTTTCAACTTTTGAAAATTCTATTTTATCCTCAGTTTTTATATTTAGCGCTTTGTCTTGAATTTTTATTTGTAAATAAGAAAAGAAAAATAAGTCAATGAAAGCTCTTTTAATGCGTCCAGTTGTTATTTCTCTGTCCCAATATTGCTTCGTTTCTTCGTTTTTTTCGAAAATGTTTTTCCAATAAACTTCATAAGTTGAGATCTCATTACGGTTGAAAAAATAGTTCTTCAGAAGTTCGGCAGTCGTTAATGTAACGCCTAATGAATTAATGGTATCAAAGATTTGTTGCTCATCTTCATTTTCACTAAGATCAATGCCTACAAATAAAATTTTGGAAAGAATGTTGTTGATGTTTAATTTTTCAGGTTTTATATTTTCTTTGAAATAATGGTAGGCATTTGTGATGTTGTCGCAACCTTTAAGATTTTCTAATTCAATTAAATTCATTATTTTTTCATAAGTATCAATATCATTATGATTATGCTGAATAGCAATCAAATCTCTTAACTTAAACATTCGATTAAATTCATAATCATCTTTAGTTTTGAGTGCTAATACTTTGAAAAAGATTGAAAGAGTAGTTAATCTTTGTTGTCCATCAATTAGAGTTCGTTGGTCACCAACTTTATTTCCTGTGGTAGTTGGTTGTTGTTTAAGGATTACAGAGCCTAAAAAATATGGTTTGTTTGATTGACTGATGTTTTCCATATCTTCCAAGAGTCTTTCCTATTGAGTTTTATCCCAAACGTAAGAGCGCTGAAAAAAAGGAATTTCTAAGATTCTGTTTCCATTAAAAATATCGTTAATAGTTCTTTTGCCCGCATCCATATTTTTCTCTAATAAAAAACCCCACGTTAAGTGAGGTTTTTATCTCATAAAAACAACTAATTAGTCAATCATCAACCAATCAATTTCTTCATCAATTCATTTACTTGAGCAGGGTTAGCTTTACCTTTTGCAGCTTTCATGACTTGACCAACCAGACCGTTAAAGGCTTTTTCTTTACCAGACTTGTACTCTTCAACCATTTTTTCATTGGCTGCAAGTACGTCTTTGATAATCGCTTCAATGGCACCTGTATCGGTTTCTTGCTTTAAGCCTTTCTCAGCAATAATGTCATCTGCAGATTTTCCTTCTGCTTCCCACATAAAGCCAAACACTTGCTTCGCAATTTTACCGTTAATGGTGTTATCCACGATACGTGCGATCATACCACCCAACTGCTCAGCACAAACAGGAGAGTCTGCCAATTCTAAGCCTGCTTTGTTTAAAGCGCCTGAAAATTCACCCATCACCCAGTTTGCAGACACTTTACCTTGCGCAGCACCGCCAGCAGCAGCCACAACCGCTTCGTAGAAGTCAGCCATTTCGCGTGACAGCGTCAATACATGTGCATCGTACTCAGTCACAGCAAAGTCAGCGATAAAGCGTGCACGACGTGCTTTAGGCAATTCTGGAAGGGCAGCACGTGCCGCTTCGATCTGCTCGTCAGCAATGATCACTGGCAATAAGTCTGGATCTGGGAAGTAGCGATAGTCGTTCGCTTCTTCTTTTGAACGCATTGAACGGGTTTCCATCTTGTTCGGATCGAACAAACGGGTTTCCTGATCGATCGTGCCGCCATCTTCCAAAATTTCCATTTGGCGTTCAATTTCAACATTGATCGCTTGCTCAATGAAACGGAATGAATTGAGGTTTTTTAACTCGCAGCGTGTACCAAAAGGTTGACCCGGACGACGCAATGACACGTTACAGTCGGCACGGAATGAGCCTTCTGCCATGTTACCGTCAGAGATACCTAACCAGCGCACAAGCGTGTGAATCGACTTGATATAGGCAACCGCTTCTTCAACCGAACGCATATCTGGCTCAGATACGATTTCAAGCAATGGCGTACCCGCACGGTTTAAGTCGATACCCGACATACCTTCGAATTGGTCATGGATTGATTTACCAGCATCTTCTTCAAGATGGGCACGAGTCACGCCAATACGCTTCACAGTGCCATCATCAAGTTGGATGTCGATATGACCCAAGCCGACGATTGGATTGTCCATCTGGCTGATTTGGTAGCCTTTTGGAGAATCTGGATAGAAATAGTTTTTACGTGCAAATACTGATGCTTGATCGATATAGGCATCAATACCTAAACCAAAGCGAATCGCAAGATCAACCACTTCGGCATTGAGTACAGGTAAAACACCCGGCATGGCCAAATCAACAAGGCTGGCTTGAGTATTTGGGTCTTGACCAAATTCAGTCGATGAACCAGAGAAGATTTTAGACTTAGTCGCCAATTGCGTGTGGATCTCAATCCCGATAACGACTTCCCAACCGTCAATTAACTTTAACTTTTGAGCTTCAGCCATTATGCATTCTCCTCAGCAATTGCCGCACGTTTGGTATGCCAGTCTGTATTTTGTTGATATTGATGCACAATCGAAAGTAATTGTGATTCTGACCAGTAGTTACCAATCAACTGTAAGCCCACAGGTAAGCTGTCTTTATCAAAGCCCACAGGTGCGTTGATGGCTGGTAGACCTGCCAAGTTCACAGCAAGCGTATAAATATCGCCTAAGTACATTTCAGTCGGGCTGAGGTTGGCACCGATTTTGTACGCAGTCGTTGGTGCAGATGGCGCTGCAATCACATCGACATTTTCAAACGCTTGCAAGAAATCTTGCTGAATCAAACGACGTACTTTTTGTGCTTTGACATAGTAGGCATCGTAGTAACCCGCAGAAAGGGCATAAGTACCGATCAGGATACGACGTTGTACTTCAGCACCAAAACCTTCTGAACGTGAGCGTTTGTACAAGTCCATTAAATCCACTGGATTTTCACAACGGTAGCCATAGCGTACACCATCAAAACGTGACAGATTTGAAGACGCTTCCGCAGGTGCGATCAAGTAGTAAGTTGGCACATATGCTTCGGTCATGTTGAGATCAATCTCAACCAAGATTGCACCCATCTCTTCAAGCTTTTTCAAAGATTCTTCAACACGTGCTTTCACATCTGCGTCTAAACCAGCCACATTAAAGTATTGCTTTGGAATACCAATGCGTAAGCCTTTGATTGTTGTGCCATTCAAGTTAGCAACGTAATCGTCAACATCTTTATTCACCGAAGTCGAGTCTTTGGTATCATGACCTGCAATCACATTCATCAAGTAAGCACAGTCTTCCGCAGAACGTGCCATTGGACCACCCTGATCAAGCGATGATGCGTAGGCAATCATCCCGAATCGAGAGACCCGACCATAGGTCGGTTTTAAGCCAGTTAAGCCACAGAATGAAGCAGGTTGGCGAATAGAACCACCTGTATCAGTACCAGTCGCAATTGGAGCCAAATCTGCTGCTACAGCAGCAGCAGAGCCACCCGATGAACCACCTGGGACATGATCTAATGCCCAAGGGTTACCTGTTGCGCCAAAATATGAACTTTCAGAGGTTGAACCCATTGCGAATTCATCCATATTCACCTTACCTAAAGTCACGAGACCCGCAGCTTTGGCTTTGGCAACGACAGTCGCATCATAAGGTGAAATGAAGTTATCCAACATTTTTGAACCGGCAGTGGTTTTAATGCCTTGGGTACAAAAAATGTCTTTATGCGCAAGTGGAATACCCGCAAGTGCATGTGCATGACCTGCTTTGAGTGCAGCATCAGCAGCGTCAGCTTCAACAAGTGCTTGTTCTGCTGTCACTGTTACATAACTTTTTACTTTCGGGTCAATTTGAGCAATACGTTTTAAATAATGTTCGGTCAATTCACGTGATGAAAATTGAGCTTGTTTTAGCCCTTCAGAGAGTTCACGGATTGATAAGCGATGTAAATCTGTCATATGAAAAATTTCTTTACATTCTAAATATAAAATATTGACTAATCGAATAGAAATTATTCAATTACGCGAGGTACAAGGTACAAGCCTGCTTCTGTTGCAGGAGCGACCGCTTGATATTCATCACGATGGTTGCTTTCACTTACAATATCAGCACGTAAAGGTTGCGGATTATCAAAAGGACTTTTTAAAGGCTCAACATTATCGGTATTAATGCCTTTTAGGCTTTCCATCATGCCAAGAATTTTATTTAAACTTTGAGCATATTCAGTAGATTGCGTGTCGTTTAGAGACAAGCGAGCAAGATGTGCAATCGCTGAAACGGTCTGTGCATTTAAGTCCGTTGTCTGCTGAGCATCTGATGATGTAGACATAACTTTACCTAATTCAGTATCAAAAAATTGCAAAATATCGTGCGTTATAATAAGCGATTGACTTGTTCAAAGCATCACATTTCGTTAAAGTTGCCACCTTGCATCCATACAAAGTTTAATTGAGAACGCCCCCGTGATTCTAAAACGACTAATTGGCTTGTTTTCGCCGGATTTAGCCATTGATTTAGGTACGGCAAATACACTTATTTATGCACCAGGCCGTGGCATTATATTAAATGAACCGACTGTTGTGGCGATTCGTCATAGCGGTTCGCAGAAAATTGTTGCTGCTGTTGGTCTTGATGCTAAACAAATGTTAGGTCGTACACCAGCGAATATTTCAGCGATTCGTCCGATGAAAGACGGTGTGATTGCCGATTTTGAAGTCACTGAGACCATGTTGAATCAGTTTATCGGTAAAGTACATGAAAAGCGTTTATTTCCACCAGCACCGCGTGTTGTGGTGTGTGTCCCATGTAAATCAACTTTAGTTGAACGCCGTGCGATTCGTGAGGCGGTATTCAATGCAGGCGCACGTGATGTACGTTTGATTGAAGAACCAATGGCTGCTGCAATTGGCGCAGGTATGCCTGTTGAGCAAGCATGTGGTTCAATGGTCGTGGATGTAGGTGGTGGTACCACTGAAATTGCAATCATTTCATTACAAGGTTGTGTCTATGCCGATTCATTACGTATCGGTGGTGATGTATTTGATGAGCAAATTATCAATTACGTTCGTAAAGCACACGGTTGCGTGATTGGGGAAACTACAGCAGAAACCATTAAGAAAGAAGTGGGTATGGCTGTGACTGATGGCAAAACGCTTCAGATTGAAGTGCGCGGTCGTAATTTGGCAGAAGGTGTGCCACGTGCGATTACAGTCACTTCTGATGAAATTTCACAGGCGATTGCAGATCCATTACAAAGCATCGTGAGCGCAGTAAAATCTGCTTTAGAACAAACTCCACCTGAACTTTCTTCGGATATTGCAGAGCGCGGTATTGTGTTGACTGGTGGCGGCGCATTATTACGTAACCTTGATAAACTGCTTGCGCAAGAAACAGGTCTACCTGTGATTGTTGCAGATGACCCTCTAACTTGTGTCACGCGTGGTGGCGGTAAAGTCTTAGAGTTCTTTGATAATCCGAACCATGACATGCTTTTTGTTGGCTAAATCATAAGGACTAGGCGGTGCAACCGAATCTTTTTTCAAGACAACCGCCATCTTTTCGCTCATTTATTATTGCGGTTATTTCATGTTTGGTGGTGCTTTTCTTTGATTGGCGCATGCCTTATGTGATTCAACCTGCAAGAGATGTCTTGTATGCAGCGTATAATCCAATTTATGCGCTGGCAAGTTATCCTGTATTGTCGCGAGAATGGCTGAACCAACAAACCAAATCTGAAACTCAATTGCGCCGTGAAAATACCGCAATGCAGGCTGAACTCCTTCAAGCTCAAGTTCGACTCCAAAAACTTTCAGAACTCTCCGCGGAAAATAACCGTTTAAGGGGGCTTTTGGATACGCCATTGATTATCGATGGTCGTATGCAAATTGCAGAAGTGATTGGAACAGATGCCGACCCATTACGCCATATTATTATCATTAACCGTGGCTCTGTGGATCACTTAAAAGTTGGGCAAACTGTTCTCGATGATAAAGGGATTATGGGACAACTGATTAATGTGTACCCGCATAGTGCCCGTATCATGTTGTTATCTGATAAAGAACATTCGCTGTCTGTGCGTTTAGAACGTACAGGAATGCGTGCCATTGTATCTGGAACAGGTGATTTAGGCCGCCTAAAAATGGAATATGTTCCGACGAGCGCCAACATCCAAGCGGGCGATAAAGTATTTAGTTCGGGTTTGGGGGAGCATTTTCCTGCTGGCTATTTGGTAGGTACTGTTTCTAAGGTTAGCCGTCATACTTCAGGTGAGTTTGCGGAAATTGATGTTATTCCTGCGGCACAACTTGCCAGTGGTCATCATGTGGTAGTGTTATTTTCAGAATCTTTAGCGCAGGAGCAACCTTATGCCGATCGCTAGATTAAGTTTTGAAAAACGCAAAGATCCACTTTGGATGATTATCATCTCAATTATTATCGGGTCTATTCTTTTAGTTTATCCAATTGCTTACGAAGCTTCAGGATGGCGACCATCAATTATGCTGATGACCATGCTGTTCTGGATTCTTTATCAACCTAGTTGGTGCGGGGTTTGGTTCGCCTTTGGAGTGGGGATTTTCACTGATTTATTGTTAGATGCGCCTTTGGGTTTAAATGCACTAAGTTTTGTTTTGATTACGTTTGGTACGCGTTATTTTATTCGTGAACGTCGAATTTTAACTTTTGCGAACTCATGGGTAATCGCTGTACTTGCAATTATTGCACATTTAACCTTGTTGTGGATGAGTCAAACAATATCGAGTACACATTTTTCAATAGCGCGACATTGGCAACCGCTTGTTACTAGCGTGATAGGATGGCCGATGGTTTATTACTGCTTAAAAAAATGGCGCGTATAATTTTAGCTTCGAGTTCACCTCGTCGTAAAGAACTGCTACAACAGTTAGATCTGGACTTTGAAATATATAGTCCAGATATCGATGAAAGTGTCCGAGAAGGGGAAATTGTTGAACACTATGTTGAACGATTGGCGAGAGCAAAAGCACATGCTGTTCTTGGTTTATTTCCTGATGCAATTGTGATTGCTGCGGATACCAGTTTAAGTTTTGCAGGTAAGATCATTGGAAAACCACAATCAAAACAACATGCGTTTGAAATATGGTCAACAATTTCTGGGCAATGGCATGATGTGTACTCTGGAATTTGTGTGGCAAGCTCTGTCCAATGCTTAAGTAAAGTGGTTAGAACTCAAGTCGAGTTGCAACAGTTAAGTCATACCGAAATGGAAAAATATTGGGCAACAGGTGAACCTGTTGGAAAAGCAGGGGCGTATGCGATCCAAGGGATCGCAGCTCAATATATTCCCCAAATTCGGGGAAGTTATAGTAATGTGGTTGGTTTACCGTTGTACGAAACAGCACTGTTATTAGAAAGCGTTAAAATTTAAAGTAGACACTTTCGGATATAAGAATTTTTATAAAATTTTGAGTGGATTATGGCAGAAGAATTGCTAATTAACGTCACACCGATGGAGTGTCGTGTGGCTTTAATTGAAAATGGTACGGTCAATGAATTATTTGTTGAGCGTACTGTAAAACGTGGTTTAGTGGGTAATATTTATAAAGGTAAAGTGGTACGTGTACTGCCGGGTATGCAAGCTGCTTTTGTTGATATTGGTTTGTCTCGAACGGCTTTTTTACATATCAATGATATGGTGTGGTCACGTTCGCAACCCACTCCAAATGTTTTTGAGCTTTTGCATCCGGGACAGATGTTGACGGTTCAAGTGATGAAAGACATGTTGGGAACCAAAGGTGCGCGTCTAAGCACAGATCTTTCAATCCCATCGCGCTATCTTGTGTTAATGCCTTATGGCAATCATATCGGTGTATCACAACGCATTGAATCAGAAGAAGAGCGTGATCGTCTCCGTAGTATGATTGAACGCATTCAGACTGAACACAGCTTACCGGGTAGTGTGATTGTTCGTACCGCAGCGGAAGGTGTGGACGAATCGGCGATCGCACAAGATATGTGTTATTTGAGTAAGCTTTGGGAATATATTCAACGTAAGCAAAAAGAAGTTTCTACACCTGAACTTATTTTTGAAGAATTGCCTTTACCACAACGAATTGTCCGTGATTTAGCCAGTGATGAAACGGCAAAAATTTATGTCGATTCTCGTGAGATTCATGCCAAGTTAAGTGAGTTTGTGCAGGAGTTTGTTCCTACAATTGAAAATCGTCTGATTCATTATCCGGGCGAAAAGCCACTTTTTGATTTGTATAATGTTGAAGAAGATATTCAAAAAGCGTTGCAGACCCGTGTCGCACTTAAGTCAGGTGGCTATCTGATGATAGATCAGACTGAAGCAATGACCACGATTGATGTGAATACTGGCTCTTATGTCGGCGGTCGTAGTTTAGAAGATACGGTATTTAAAACCAATATGGAGGCGACACAAGTTATTGCGAGACAACTCCGTCTACGTAATTTGGGTGGCATTATCATTATTGATTTTATTGACATGCAAGAGCTTGAGCATCGACAAGAGGTCATGCGTCAGTTTGAACGTATGCTTGAACGTGATCATGCCAAAACAAAAATCACCCAAGTTTCAGAGTTAGGCTTGGTTGAAATGACACGTAAACGTACACGTGAGTCTTTAGAGCATTTATTATGTGAATCATGCCCAACTTGTCAGGGACGTGGATATGTAAAGACAGCAGAGACAGTATGTTACGAGATATTTCGAGAAATTTTGCGTTATGCCCGTGCATTTGATTCCAAGAGTGGCTTTACTGTCGTTGCACATCCAGCAGTGATTGATCGCTTATTAACGGCAGAAGCCCCAGCAGTTGCAGATTTAGAGCATTTCATTAGCCGAGTGATTAAATTCCAAGTTGAAAATTTATATACGCAAGAGCAATACGATATCATTTTGAGTTAAAGTTGTAACAAAATTTCGCTTAATCCTTGTTACAACTGAAATTTTACTTTCTATCATGAATTTTAAATACTAGAACCATAGAATGAGCCATAGGTATCTTGAGTACCTTAGCAAATAATATGAGGTATATAATTATGAATGTGAGCGAAAGATTAGTGAATCACGGTTTTAAGCATGTTTTAGACAGTAATCCAGTCAATACATGTTATATGGTTGATAGCCAAGGTAAAGAGGTTCAAATTACTACGGCAATGATCCGTTTAGCCTGCCATCAACTATTACAGCGTTGTCGTACAATTAAAAAATAAGGGGCTATTGAAAGCCCCTTAATTTTTTAGCGAATTTTTTAATTCACAACTTTCTGTTGTGGTAAATTCTCAATTGCTTGTTCAAAGCGTTGAATTTCATCTTCTAGATGAGCGAGAAGAGTTTGCATTTTTGGCACTGTATTACGACAAGCAAGTAGACCAACTTCCAATTTATCTAAATAGCTGGTCATGGTGATATTCAGTGCTTGACCATCCATGACGATTGAAGCAGGGTAGAGCGCATCAAGTTTTGCACCATTCCAATATAACGGCTCGCGTGGACCTGGTACATTTGAAATCACCAAGTTAAATGCCTGACGTTTCGGTAACATTCCTGAAGCGATGTTTAAGCCTGCTGGTCCATATACCAATGCACTATAGTTTAGGATTTCATTTGCAGTCATGCGGCTAAAACGCTGCTTTGAATTCTGGACGCTACGGCGAATAATTTCTAAACGTTCAATTGGGTCTGCAATATGAGTGGCTAAGTTTGCCAAAATCATGGTAATACGATTGCTGAAATCAGAATCATCAGTACGCAATGAAGCAGGAACCATCGCAATCAAAGGTTTTTTTGGCAAACTATTTTGATTGATCAGATATTCACGTAATGCACCAGAGCAAACTGCTAGTACCACGTCATTGAGTGTTACACCAAGTGTTTTAGCGATAAGGCGGAAACGTTCCAACTCAAAAGATTGTGCAGCAAAACGGCGAGAAGAACTCACACGTTGGTTTAAGATCGATGGTGGTGCTTGAAATGTTGAGACATAATCAGGATTTTTCCCGATTTCCTTAAATAAGGTTTGTGAAAGTTCCTGCATCACTTTAGGTGCGACTTCACACTGTGATTTAATCGTATCCAAAACTCCTCTGATTTTACTTACAGTAGGGGCTTTAGGTGCTTTTAAGCGTTTAGTACGCTTTCCTTCGACACACCATAATGGTACGACATGCTTTTCATTTGGGTCTTTGGAGAGTGATTTTTCGATCAATCGCATTCCAGCAACACCATCCACCATCGCATGGTGAATTTTGAAATACATTGCAAAACGATTGCCTTCAATGCCTTCAATAATATCGCAAGTCCATAATGGTTTAGCACGGTCAATCAATGAGCTATGCTGTTGTGAAATATAAACTAATAATTCACGAATACGGCCAGGGTTTGGTAATGCGATATGACGGAAATGATGGTCAATATCGAACTCATGGTCTTCTCCCCAGAAGAGTCCTGTGAGCTGATTGTTAAATGGTGCAACAGGAATACTTTTCGACTGACGAATATCCTGAACAAGATCATGCACGAAAGTCGGCGATGCATTCTCTGGAATTTCGAATAAAAATAAGCCGCCTACATGCATAGGTTGCTGTCTTTTCTCTAATGATAGAAAAATAAAATCAATAGGGTGTAATGGGCGCATAGCAGATATAGCCTCTCATTGAATTTTTATAAGATACTTGTAGGGTCTGATGACGTTTCAACCATGCCTTGCGTTATAGGCTAAAACCACACAAACGAGGCATGAAATGCAGGCAATGGCGATACCCTTGTCAAGTTTCATAACGAAGTTTGGGGTAGTTTTAGCCATAACCCTTCAGGACAGGGACATTTTTTGCCGCTACTGTGTTATGCCTTATTCATTTAGAATAGCTAAATCTCATAAGTCATGCCTTGTATCGTCTAAAAAAAGTCCTCTGTCGCAAGCATCTGTGAAATGTCAGCAGACCCTATAATTCTTATTAGAATTATTGAACCGTTGTGCGAAGTATATACGGTTTAGTCTGGTTAAAATATGACTTTGTACAGGGGAGTCAGAAAAAATAAAACCACTGATGAATCAGTGGTTTTTATATACCAAATCTGCTATGTATTATTTTTTTAGATTGCCAGAATGTAAGCCACATTCTTTATGGGTTGCTTCTTCCCACCACCAACGACCTTCACGTTCATGTTGATTTGGCAGCACAGCACGGGTACAGGGTTCACAACCAATTGAAATAAAACCACGTTCGTGTAGAGGGTTATATGGAATTTCCATCATTCGAATATAACTCCATACATCTGCACTGCTCCAATTTGCAAGCGGATTATATTTAATCAATTGCTTGCCTTCACCTGAAAAGCCAACATCCGCTTGAACTACGGGAATCTCATTACGTGTGCCTGGACTTTGATCTTTACGTTGACCTGTAATCCAACCATCCAAAGTCGCTAATTTTTTACGTAAAGGTTGTACTTTACGAACGCCACAGCATTCCTGATGACCATCTTCAAAAAAACTAAACAACCCCTTTTCATTTACCAACTGCTGTACAGCAGCGGATTCAGGGAAGCAAATTTCGATCTTAATATTGTAATGTTTACGAACAGTTTCAATAAATTGATAGGTTTCTGCATGTAAACGCCCTGTATCTAAACTAAATACACGAAATGGTTTACCAATACGAGAAGCAATATCAATTAATACAACATCTTCGGCACCAGAAAATGAAATTGCAATTTCGCCTTCTTGGCTTAAAGCAAGCTCTAAAATTTCTCGTGGTGATTTATCTGAATATTCAGCTGCGAGCGCATCTACAAGGTCAATAGTCGGAATAACAGTCATAGGTGTTCCTGGCGAAAGGCTTGGGCACAATTGTAAATCATTCTAAGCAAAGCCATTTGCTTGTCTTCGATTTTAATCTTGCAGAATAAAATCGTTTTATTTAACAACAGCGCAAAAAATGAAAATCTTAATGGTATGATACAGCAATTTTTAATCAACATTGGATGCATTCATGGAAATCGTATGCCTAGACCTTGAAGGGGTACTTGTACCAGAAATCTGGATTAACTTTGCCAAGAAAACAGGAATTAAAGAATTAGAAGCGACGACGCGCGATATTCCAGATTATGATGTTTTAATGACTCAACGTTTAAACATTTTAAAAGAGCATGGTTTGGGTTTAAATGATATTCAAGCTGTGATTGCTGATATGGGACCATTTGAAGGTGCAAAAGAATTTGTTGAATGGGTACGTACACATTTTCAACTGATTATTTTATCTGATACTTTTTATGAGTTTGCACATCCATTGATGAAACAACTAGGTTGGCCAACGATTTTCTGTCATAAACTTGAAACTGATGAAAATGGTATGATTACCGCGTATAAATTACGCCAGCCTGATCAGAAGCGTCAGGCAGTGAAAGCATTACATGGTTTAAATTTCCGTGTGATTGCTGCAGGTGACTCTTATAATGATACGACTATGTTAGGTGAAGCAGATCATGGTTTCTTATTTGATGCACCAGCAAATGTAATTGCTGAATTCCCACAGTTTCCACCTTTGCATGGCTATGAAGCATTGAAACAAGCGATACGCTCTGTATCACAACGTAATATTCCAGAATAATCAAAATTTCTAAGCTTTTTAATAAAGGTAAAGGAAATTTAAAAATAAAAGGCGCTTAGAAGCGCCTTTTATTTTTACTATTTATTAGAATTTATAACCAATTTTCAAACCATAAGCGATCGCATCATTATTTTCAAACTCAGCTACGTAGTTAGGCGTATTAAATTGAGAACCTGATTGAGCTTTAGCATCTCCTAACCAGAAATACTTTACGCCACCAGCAATAAAGTAATTCGGGGCAGGGCTATATTGAACTCCTAGGCCTACATTCCAATAACCTTCTGTTGGTCCGAGTGTTGTAACTGGGTTACCTGCACCCGAATCCCAACCTACAGATACATTACCAGCCCAATGATCATTGACTTTACGGCCTACGCCGGCAGTTATAGAATATTGGTCGTCAGTATAAGCTACTAGATCAAATCCATCTTTTTTACCAGTCTTATTAACGATAGGAGGTAGAACTGAAGCGGCCCCAAATTTATATGGACGAATCGCAAAGTCTTTCCAGTTTACCCAACGAACGTTTGCGAACGCGACAGTATTTTCCATAATTCCTGTTTGAAAATCGAGGTTAATGGACTGAGGCGTCGTAATTTCAGTTGTACCTTGAGCATTGTTAATTTGATTTAACATCGCATCAAAAACAGGACTGCCTGTAAAACCTGCAATTCCATGATTCTCATATGCATTCATTTCATGCTTGATTTTTGCACGGTAAGTTAAAGATGTTTTGAGTGCAATTTCTGGAATTTGATAAGCGACACCTACTAACCAACCTACAGCTTCATCACGTCCAGTTTTGAAATCATAACCACTGTACGCACTATAACTTTCGCCACGTAATAATACCGTTGCATCTAGTGTTTGATAAACAGCTCCCGCATAGAGATTCCAGTTTAGGGTTGGTTGATAACCTAGAATTAAATTTAAATCTTCAGTATCAACTGTAACTGAGGTGCCACCTTGAAATGGAAGAGGGCGGCTTTCGATAAAGTTGCTTTTGCCTTTGTATTCTGCATCAGCTCCATAAGGTTGGTCATAAATAAGACCAATAGAGAATTTTTCGGTTGCCTGAAGTTTTAAAGCAGCATTTGGCGAGTAATAGTTACCTGCCATATTACCTGTCTCATTTTTCGATGTATCTTTTCCTGATACATTTGGATCAAGAACTGAAATACCTGCTTCAAAATAGTTGCCTGCTTGTAAAAAAGGGGCAATAGATTGACCTGAACGGTCTAAAGCTGCTGCAAAAGCTGAAGTGGTTGGGAGTAAGCTAAGTAAAAGAGCGTGCTGAATCGCATTAATCTTCATTGGTATTTTCTCTCATATCACTCTGTAACAAGAATGTTGCGAAAAGTAACATAATTTTTATGGCACAAAATATTTTACAAATGTCCATAAATGAACTGATAAAGTCATGAAAATTTCTTGAGAAGTGTAGTGTTATATACTATTCGGTTTATTTGTAAATTCTTATTAACAATTTGATTAATCATGTTTTTCTATATTTTAAGAATAATCCATAATAAATTTTTAACAGCATTTATTTTGAGCATGGCAATAAAAAAGACCATCAAATGATGGTCTTTTTTGAAAAAGATTGATTAAAATTTATAACCAATTTTCAAACCATAAGCGATAGCATTATTATCTTCAAATGTACCAGCAGCAGAATGAGCACCAGTCACAGCATCAGCATCACCTAACCAAAAGTATTTAACACCACCAGCGATGAAGTAGTTAGTTGCGGGACTGTATTGAACACCTAAGCCAACGTTCCAATAACCTTCTGTAGGGCCTAAAGTCGTTACAGGGTTGCCTGCACCAGAATCCCAACCTACAGAAACATTTCCAGCCCATTTTTCATTTAATTTACGACCAACACCAGCATTTACAGACCATTGATCTTTACTATAATCGACTAAATTAAAGCCATTCGGTTGACCTAAAGCAGGAAGCATTGCACCTGCAAGCTTAGATAATTGTCCGAATTTATATGGTTGAATAGCAAAATCTTTCCAATTTACCCAACGTACATTAGCAAATGCAACAGTATTTGCCATGATACCTGTTTGGAAATCTAAATTAACAGATTGAGGTGTGGTAATTTTAGTTTGACCGCTAGAATTCAGAATACCATTAACTTGAGCTGGAGTTAATTTACCAGCTTGGACAAGTAATGTACCTAATGGATTTAATAGAGGTAAAGACTCTTCGATATTAACTTTGTGTTCAATTTCAGAACGATAAGTTAAAGATGCTTTTAAGGCAATTTCTGGAATTTGATAAGCTGCACCTACTAACCAACCAAACGCAGAATCTTCTGGAATATTGGCGTCATAACCATTATATAAGCTATATGTTTGTCCACGAAGACTAACATCACCTTTTACAGTTTGATATACGCCACCAGCATAAAAATTAAGGTTCTTATTTGGTTGATAACCAAAAATAAAGTTAATGTTTTGAGTATCTACTTCAACTGAAGTATTCCCAGATTGTGCTGCATTTAAAGCAATTGCACGAGGAACACCATTTGCATCTTTAATGACTGGTATTGTATTAAAAGAACCATTTGGTGCGCCTGTAACGACAGGTAAATTGTTTGTCAAAGCTGTAGCGGGTAATACACCATCAGAGTTTGATGCAACAAAATTACTTTTGTTTTTGTATTCTGCATCAGCACCAAAAGGTTGATCATAAATTAAACCAAACGAAAAATTCTCTGTAGGTTGTAATTTTAGTGCAGCATGAGGAAAATAATAATCACCAGCCATATCGCCTGTATTATTACCAGCAAGATCTTTTCCTGAAACATCTGGATCTAGAACCGAAAGACCAGCTTCAAAATAGTTACCTGGTTGTAAAAAAGCAGACACAGACTGACCTGAACGATCTAATGCTGCTGCAAATACTCCAGTTGCAGGCAGCGTCGCTAAAATCATGGCAGTGCTAAGATGTTTTAATTTCATTTTAAATCTTTCCTTGAACTTCAAGATTTTTTAGGTAGAGAAGCTATGATTGGCTTGTCAAATCATGCATTGAAATAGATTTGATATAACTTCATGTAACAAAAATACCATAATTAAAATAAGAGTAAATATTCTAAATGAACTACCCAGTACGATTGATGACATGAAACAGGATAAAAATAATGCTATTTATGTTAGTGTATATTTCTATATTTACTGGTAATATAATGAAAAATATAGATTATTAACTAAAAATTAGCGTATTGTTTTTTTGCATTTTTTCAAAAAAAAAACTTTATAAGGTCAAAGGTTTTTTGTAAAAATTGAGAAATTTTTCTCCATAATTTTTCTTTAAAGCACTTTTTGACAATACTGAGCAGAATTTAAGAATAATTTTACGCAAAATTTACGTCCAGTGGTTTTTTCAATATAGAGAATTTACGCCCTCAATTTCCATACTAATGATGACCTATTTTAAATGGCATTTGCTATGTGGGAATTTATTTCTGTATTTGTCTTTTCATTGTTGTTGGCTTATCCGCTCGGACACTATCTTGCGGATGTAATGCAAGCCAAACCAATGAAAAGTGACGCTTTGTTTAAAAGGATTGAGCAACCGATTTATGCGCTACTGGGCGTCAAGCGCAGTGGGATGAACTGGCGACAATATTTGGGTGCTTTTGTTCTGAGCAATATTTTATTGCTTGCTGCAAGTGTCACTATTTTAATGACACAGGCATGGCTACCATTGAATCCTGATCATATCCCGAATATGAATTGGGATTTGGCTTTACATACCACCATTTCATTTTTGACCAATACCAACCAGCAGCATTACTCGGGGCAGTCTCAACTCTCTTATCTATCGCAAATGACCGTGATTGTTGGATTGCAATATTTGTCGCCACTTATGGGACTTGCCTTATTAGTCGCAATGTTAAGAGCATTATTTTTACAATCCGCTCAAGCAGAAGACTCAGAACAAAACAAATGGAATCGTATTAATCTGGGCAATTATTGGATGGATATCATCCGTCCCTTATTTCGATTCTTCATTCCTCTAGGATTTATTTTTTCTTTGCTACTGACCTTTCAAGGTGTGCCAGCAACCTTATCTGCTGGGCCAACAGCGCAAATTTTAGAGCAAAGCACAGAAGTCAAAACTCAGCATATTCCGCTCGGTCCTGTTGCACCGATGGTGGCGATTAAACAGCTGGGCAGTAATGGCGGTGGCTGGTATGGACCAAACAGTACTGTGCCTTTAGAAAATCCAACACCATTCTCCAATGTGATTGAGATGATCGCGATCTTACTGATCCCATTGTCAGCCGTATTTATGGTTGGGCGTTTTATTCAACGCAAAAAACTGATGTGGATGATTTTTGGCAGCATGTTGTTGATGTCACTTTCTTCAACGCTATTGACCCTGTGGGCTGAAAAATCTTCGCTCACTCCAAATACTGCTTTGATGGAAGGGAAGGAAATGCGTTTCGGTGCTGAGGCATCCGCACTATGGGGGAGTTTGACTACACAAGTGAATAACGGCTCTGTGAATATGATGCATGATTCGGCTTCACCACTGACGGGATTGGTTGAACTGTGCAATATGCTGATCAATGCCATTTGGGGCGGGATTGGTTGCGGTCTATTACAGTTCTTTATTTATCTATTTCTGGCGGTATTTATTGCAGGTTTGATGACAGGACGTACCCCTGAACTGTTTGGCCGAAAAGTTGAAGTGACTGAAATTAAGTTATTGGCACTGGTGATTTTATTACAACCTGTGGTGATTCTGGGTTTGACGGCCATCGCCATTGCCTTTCCATCCATGACAGGGACTTCAAATCCAGCGTTTCATGGTATTAGCCAAGTGTTTTATGAGTATGTCTCTGCCTACGCCAATAATGGTTCGGGTTTTGAAGGCTTAGGCGATAACATTGTATGGTGGAATCTGAGTGCCAGTGTCGCTTTATTGGCAGGGCGTTATAGCGTGTTGATCATTCCAGTCTTAATTGCAGTCAGTTTAGCAACCAAACCGCAAGCAGCCGAAAGCAAAGGTTCTTTACATATTGAGTCACCGACATTTGCACTGACCTTAATCGGGATCGTGTTGATTCTCACCTTATTGCAATTCATGCCAGTGTTGGTGATTGGGCCAATTGCTGACTATTTATCGATAAAAGTTTAAGCGTGGAGCAAGCACAATGAAACATTCAAATGCGACACAACAGATGGATATCTTGAATAAAGAAATTATTCAGCAAACTTTCCATAAATTGCTGCCTCAACACGCATTTAAAAATCCAGTGATGGCCTGTGTGTGGGTAGGAACAGTTTTAACCCTTGTTGCCACTTTGATGGGGAGTAACAGCTTAGGTTTTGGTTTAGTCCTAAGCTTGATTCTATTGGTCACGGTCTTATTCGCCAATTATGCCGAAGCGGTTGCAGAAGCCAAAGGTCGGGGACAAGCAGCATCATTACGTCAGGCGCGTGAAAATTTAACTGCAAATCGTATTCTCGATTTAAATGCCGTACCTACAGTGATTTCTGCAAATTTACTGAAAAAGGATGATCTTGTCATTGTTAAAGCAGGTGAAATTGTTCCTGCGGATGGGGAAATTATTCAGGGTTTTGCGACCATCAATGAATCAGCCGTTACAGGTGAATCTGCGCCCGTACTGCGTGAAGCCAATACCGATCGTTCAGGCGTGATTGGCGGAACTAAAGTCTTGTCAGATGAAATTATTATTCGAGTTAGTAATGAGGCAGGGCATAGCTTTTTAGACCGTATGATTGCCTTGGTGGAAGGTGCCAACCGTCAAAAGACACCAAATGAGATCGCATTGAGTATTTTGCTCAATATTATGACCATCACCTTTATTGTGGTTGTGTTGACTTTACCTGTGATTGGCTCAATGGTCGGGATCAAAATTAGTATGGTCTTGCTAATTGCACTGTTGGTCTGTTTGATTCCAACTACAATCGGAGGCTTGCTGCCTGCAATCGGTATCGCAGGGATGAACCGTGCTTTAAAAGCCAATGTCTTAGCAAAATCAGGGAAAGCGGTTGAAGTTGCGGGTGATATTGATGTGTTGTTGTTGGATAAAACTGGCACGATCACCTATGGCGACCGTCAAGCCACTGCTTTCTATCCATTGGCTGGTGTGACACCAAGTGAGTTACGCCAAGCGGCAATGCTCACTTCTTTTGCTGACCCAACCCCTGAAGGGAAGTCGGTGGTGGCTTTAGGTAAGGAACTAGGCGAAAGCGTTCAAGAGCCAAAAGATGCCGAGTTCATTCAGTTTAGTGCATCAACTCGTTTATCGGGTGTGGACTTAGCGACAGGGCAAAAGATTCGTAAAGGTGCTGTGGACGCGATTCTTAACTTTACCCATCAAGAAATCAAAGACAATATTGAACTGAAAACTCGTGTAGAGCAAGTGGCTTCTAAAGGTGCGACACCGCTTGTGGTGGCTTCGAATCATAATATTTTAGGCGTGATTGAACTTTCAGATGTGATTAAACAAGGCATTAAAGAGCGCTTTGCACTGTTACGTGAGATGGGCATCAAAACCATTATGGTCACAGGAGACAATCCATTAACCGCGGCTGCGATTGCGGCTGAAGCAGGGGTGGATGACTATATTGCAGAAGCGAGACCTGAGGACAAATTGGCGTGTATTCGTAATGAGCAAGCAGCAGGGAAATTGGTCGCAATGGTGGGTGATGGTACCAATGATGCACCAGCCTTGGCGCAGGCAGATATTGGTTTAGCCATGAATTCAGGTACTCAGGCTGCCAAAGAAGCAGGCAATATGGTGGACTTGGATTCCGATCCGACCAAATTGCTGGATGTGGTCGAAATTGGCAAGCAGCAATTGATTACTCGTGGAGCATTAACCACTTTTTCTTTGGCAAATGACGTATCTAAATATTTTGTGATCTTACCAGCCTTGTTTGCCGTGGCGATTCCACAACTAGGGGTACTGAATGTTTTACAGCTTAGTAGTCCAAGTAGTGCGGTGATTTCCGCTTTGATCTTTAATGCCTTGATTATTCCAATGTTGATTCCATTGGCACTCAAAGGCGTTCAATTCAAACCTGCCAGTGCGCTGCAATTGTTACGCCGTAATATGCTGATTTACGGTGTAGGTGGGGTGATCTTTCCGTTTATTGTGATCAAGCTGATTGATCTTGTTGTGTCCTTGTGGATTTAGGAGTTGGAAATGAATACTTTATTGAGTCATGAACAATTGAATCAACAGGACTTGGCATTATCTAGTCAAGGACATTCAGTCCTACGTCCGAGTCTGGGTTTGATCTTGGTTGGTTTTTTCATTGCAGGCATGTTGTACGCTACGGCTAGTGTCTCTGTAGCTCAGTTGCTTTTCCCTGAGCAGGCCAATGGCAGTTTAATCAAACTTGATGACAGAATTGTGGGTTCAAGCTTGGTAGGACAAAACTTTGTTAGTGAACAATATTTTCATGGACGACCAAGTGCGGTAAGTTACAATGTCGATGGCATGGCAGGCAGTAATTTAGCAATCTCTAATCTTGATTTACAAAAACAAATTAAAGAGCGAACAGTGCAATTTGCCCAGAATAATCATATTACTGAGCAACACGTGCCGAATGAGATGGTGACGGCATCAGGAAGCGGAATCGACCCAGATATTTCACCTGAAAGTGCTTTATTACAGGTGAAACGCGTGGCACAGCAACGTCATTTATCTGAGCAGCGAGTGCGTGATTTGGTACAACAACAAATTCAGCCTGCACAATTCGGCGTCTATGGGCAAGCGCGGGTCAATGTGCTACAGCTAAATTTAGCCTTAGATCAATTGTCATCGACCATACGTTGATAGAGCGTAATTATGCAGATCGACCGTAATAACAAAGCAGATGCATGGTTGGCACATAGTCAACGTGAACAATCTGGACGTTTGACCATTTTCTTGGGTGCAGCACCTGGGGTGGGGAAAACCTATGCCATGCTGACCCGAGCGCATGAACTGATGCAGCAAGGGCAGCATGTGGTGGTCGGGGTCGTAGAAACCCACGGTCGATCTGACACCGAAGCTTTGATTCAAGGGCTGAATGTTATTCCAAGAAAGTCTGTGGAATATCAGGGGCGAATGTTGGATGAGATGGATCTCGACCAAATTCTTAAATTAAAGCCTCAAATTGTGCTTGTTGATGAATTGGCCCATCGTAATGTACCCAATAGTCGGCATGAATATCGTTGGCAAGATGTCAATGAGTTGTTGGATGCAGGTATTGATGTCTATAGCACCTTAAATATTCAGCATTTGGAAAGTCTGAATGATGTGGTTTTTCAAATTACGGGGATTCGGGTCACTGAAACTGTCCCCGATGCACTACTTAAACGTTTGAAAGATATTCGACTGGTTGATTTACCTGTTCCCGAACTATTAGAACGGATGAATCATGGCAAGATTTATTTCGCCGATGTTGCACCCCATGCATTACAAGGTTTTTTTAAAGCTGCGAATTTGACAGCTTTACGTGATCTGGCAATTCAAACTGTTGCAGGGCAGGTCGATATTGATTATCGAGAAAAATTTGTTGCGCAAGGGCAGATTATTCCGATTCAAAATCATGTGATGTTGGCGATAGATGGTTCTGAATTCTCTGAAGATTTGGTACGCCGTGCCCATCGGATTGCGGAAAGGCGCAATGCAACGTGGAGCGTCATTTCGATTCAAAAAAGTAAGGTTGAAACGACCCAAGCTTTTGCAGTGACTAAAGCCTTTAATCTAGCGCGTAAGCTCGGTGCAGACACTTATTTACTCTATAGTAATCATATTGCATCGACTATTTTACAAGCGGCTTATGATTATGGTGCATCGAATATTTTACTTGGTAAAAGCCCTCAAAAATCGTTATGGCAGCGCCTATTTTCAGATCATATTGCCGATCAACTGTTAGAGAAACAGCATCCCTTTGAAATCACCTTTGTTCAGCCTTTAAAAGCCAAAAATAATGAAAAGCATTTGCAGAAAGATGTGGCGCATTCATCTTGGTTGGAACAAGGTTTAGCATTTAATCAACGTGAAGTGTTTGAAAGTATTATCATTGTATTGCTAGGATTGATTGTGGCAGCAATCAGTGATCATTTTATTGGGTATAGTGATTTAGCTTTGATTTTTATTGTGACTGTATTATTGGTTGCGATACGTGCCCGCATGTTGATTACAATTATCAGCGTATTCGTCTGTTTTTTACTCTATAACTACTTTTTTATCGAGCCTCGCTTTACCTTTATGATTAGTGCTGAACGTGGGGTGATTACCATTATCACGTTCATTGTCTCAGCTTTATTGGTCGGGCGTTTAGCCAACCAATTACGCGCTCAGGTGCTTAGCCTACGTGCTGCAAATTCAGTGTCGTTACAGTTACAGGAATTAGAGCGCAAGCTATCGACCTGTGTAGATATTGAACAGGTGTTAAGCCTAGCTAAACAACATTTAGAAACCTCATTAAATGCCACGGTCTGGTTAAAAGTTGAAAATCAGTCTTTAGGTGATCCATCTGTCTTAAATGAAAAAGATCAAATTGCCGCAGATTGGACGCAGAAGAATGCGAAACCCTGTGGACGTTTTACCAATACGTTGACCAATTCTGATTGGTGGTTTATTCCGTTAAATTTGGTGAAAGAATATGGCGTGATTGCAATTCGCTTTCATCAAAATGCTCAAACCATCAGTTTTGAATTGCAACGTTTAACTGAGTTGATGATTGAAGATATTGCGCAAACTGTTGCTCGGGTGCAACTCTCGTTACAGTTAGAAAATTCTAGAGTAGTGGCTGAAACGGAAAAGCTACGTTCAGCTTTGCTTTCTTCGGTCTCGCATGATTTACGTTCACCCTTAGCAGCCATGATTGGTTCAGCAGATACGCTCAAATATTATGGTGAACAGATGCCTGAAAGCGATCGGTATGAATTATTAGACACTATTCACATTGAAGGGGAACGACTGGATCGTTATATTCAAAACCTGTTGGATATGACTCGATTAGGTCATCAGGGTTTGACTTTAAGTCGTGCTTGGATCGGTGTGGATGAACTGATTGGCTCGGCAACGCAACGGCTTAAACGCTATCAGCCTGATGTAAAAATCGAGGTTGCTTTGGCGGAAGAACTTCCGCAATTGTATGTGCATCCTGCTTTAATTGAACAAGCCATTTTTAATGTCTTGGAAAATGCAGCCAAGTTCTCACCAGAGAATGTTCCGATTGAAATAAAAATTCAGCAAGAGCAACAATTTCTGCAAATTGACATTATCGATCAGGGGATCGGCATTCCTGAAGATGAACGTGAACAAATTTTTGATATGTTCTATACCATGCAGCGTGGCGATCGCGGTAAAACAGGAACAGGTTTAGGGTTGGCGATTGTCAAAGCCATTATTGGCGCACATATGGGCAGTATTGAAGCTTTTGCTGGAACAGATGGTCAAGGCACCTTAATTCGCATACGATTACCGTTACATCAGGATTAAAATTATTATTTATGCCGCAAACAACCCATCCGAATGCTTCAATTTTAATTATTGATGATGAACCTCAAATTCGAAAATTTTTAGACATTGCTTTACGTGCGCAAGGTTATCAGGTGCATGTTGCTGAAAATGGCATGAAAGGCTTAGAAATTTTGGCAACACGAGGTGCGGATTTGCTGATTTTAGATTTGGGTTTGCCAGATATGGAAGGACAGGAAGTATTGACCGAGATGAGGCAATGGTCAGATATTCCTGTGATCGTGTTATCTGCCCGTCCTGATGAAAATCAAAAAATTAAATTGCTCGATGCAGGTGCAAACGACTATGTCACTAAACCGTTTAGCATTCAGGAATTATGTGCCCGTATTCGGGTAATGTTTCGCAATAAACCACAACAGTCTGAACAGAACATTGTATTTGATGATGGTCAATTATCTGTGGACGTTGCTAAACATGTGGTGAGATTCGCGAATGAAGAAATTGTTCTCACAAAAAAAGAATTTCAACTGTTAGCACTATTGATTCGTCATGAAGGTAAGATTATTACGCAAAAACAAATTATGGCCGAGTTATGGGGTATTAGCCATGAAGAAGATACCCATTATCTTCGAATCTTGGTGAAAAAACTCCGCAGCAAAATTGGAGATTCTGCGGTTACTCCAAAATATATTTTTACCATTGCAGGCGTGGGGTTACGTTTCCAAGGACAATCCTAAATTGAAAATAAAAAAGAGAGTTTGCAAAACTCTCTTTTTTGACGAATAAACCGTTTATTTTAAGTTTGGGTCGCCTTTTTTCAAGAAGAAACTTAAAGCAAGTTTTTGCACCCAAGTGCCATAAGGTGGATAGAATAATTGCGTTGGGAAGAAGCGATGACGAGCAAAAACTGTTTTCGCATGTGATAGCTCACGGAAGCCTTCCTCACCGTGATAAGTTCCCATACCAGAGTTACCAATACCACCAAATGGTGC
Source organism: Acinetobacter sp. TR3 (assembly GCF_027105055.1). Lineage (NCBI taxonomy): Bacteria > Pseudomonadati > Pseudomonadota > Gammaproteobacteria > Moraxellales > Moraxellaceae > Acinetobacter > Acinetobacter sp. TR3. The sequence goes on along the minus strand of NZ_CP114264.1, from coordinate 2,416,223 downwards.
ATCATGGTTGACCACATGCCAACCCCAATCATTAATCGTGACACCACCTGAATGAGTTTGTTTTAAAATGTAGTCACGTTCAGTTGAATCATGGGTGAAACAATAGAGTGCTAAAGGTCGTTCACCTGCTTTGATATAGGCGATCGCGTCATCAAGGCTATCGTAAGCAACTACAGGCAATACTGGGCCAAACAGCTCTTCTTTGAGAATGCGCATATCGGGTGTGCAATTCAGTACAATATGTACAGGCATACGACGCGCATCTTTGTCACGATCATATTCGGCACAGGCAATAATTTGAGCGCCTTTGGCTTTGGCATCGTCTAGGATTTCTAATAAACGTTTGAAATGGCGATCATTGACGATAGATGTATAGTTAGAATTATTGCAGATGTTACTGCCATACATCGCCGTAAAATTCTTTTTGCATTCTTCTGCAAACTGATTCACTTGCTCTTTCGGCACAAGCGCATAGTCAGGTGCAACGCAGATTTGCCCACAGTTGGTTGCCTTACCATGCAATATACGTTTAGCTGCATCGGCTAAGGGATAATTTCGACTGACAAGCGCAGGGGATTTACCGCCTAATTCTAATGTGACAGGTGTTAGGTTTTCTGCTGCTGCACGCATCACCACTCGACCAATTGCAGGTGAACCTGTAAACACAATATGGTTAAAAGGGAGTGATGTGAATTGTGCAGGATTAAGAATTTCTTCCCCGAAAATACAAACTTCATCTTCAGTAAAAACTTCAGCCAGCATACGTCTCAGTACTGCATTAGTGGCAGGCGTAATTTCCGGCAGTTTAATCATGACTCGATTGCCCGCAGCGATTGCCGCAACCAATGGACCAAGCGCCAAATAAACGGGGAAGTTCCACGGCACAATCACACCGACCACACCTTTCGGTTGATATTGGACAGCCAGACGGTTTGATAAAAACAGTAATTCAGTACTTCGTTTACTCGGTCGCATCCATTTACGTAAATGTCGAATGGCATGTTCTGCTTCCAAAACAGAGCCTAATAAATCCAATAGCTTTGATTCATCTAGCGATCGAGAACTAAAATCGCTATTGATAGCAGTTGCAATGACGTCTTGATAACGAATAATTTGTTTTTTAAGTTTGAATAATTTTGTACGTCGAGCATCGAGATCAGGATAAGGATTCGCATCAAAAGCAGCACGTTGTTGGGCGAATACCAAGTGCATATGTTTAGTTGACGAGTCGCTAAATTCCTGCGAATGAGAAAGTGTCATTGTTGCTCCTTCCATGCTTATTGGTAGAAATAGACTTTATGATTGATTGAATTTTTAGTCGATGTTAAATTGAGACAACAAAAAGTAATTTAGTGCCATTATCTACTGACCCAATGGATAACGTAAAAATGCCTAAACAGAATATTGAGCAAAATATTTATATTGAAGCTCGTTATGATCATACGCTATTCGGTCAAGGCACGCCTATACTTGGTTTAAGCAGTTTGTATGATGAAATGCAAAAACAAGGATATTCCATCGCTCAGATGTTGGACGGTACGGGTATTGCGCATGATGCGCTGACAAGTGCGACCACAACAATATCTCAATATCAAAAGTTGAAGCTATTTCAAAATATCCAATCTTTGTCTAAAGATCCATTGATCGGGCTTAGGGCAGGGCAAAAACAAAAATTATCAGATTTCGGGGTGTATGGTTATGCACTGTACTCCTCTCGTAACTTTCAACAAGCCGTCGAACTTGGCATTCGTCATATCAAATTAGCCAGTCCAGTATTACAAAAATCATTTTATATACAAAATGATGCTGCAATTTTTGAAGCTAAGGAAATTATTGCTTTAGGACATTTATTGCCATTAATTTGCGAGTTCTGGTTTAGTTCAATGCAGACCTTAATTCAGTGCGTACTTGAAGCGCCATTTCAAGCTAAAAGGTTATTACTGCCTTATCCTGCCCCTGAATATGCAGATGAATACCAAAAAGTGTTTGGTTGTGTTGTGGAATTCGATGCAGAGGTGATGCAATGGCATTTCGATTTAGCATGGTTAGATGCGCCTTGTCCAAATGCAAATCCGATTACTGCGGATATGTGCCAGTCTTTTTGTGAGCGGATGTTGGGAAATGAAAATGATGAAGAATCTGAACTGATCAAAACGATTCGTCTTATTTTCTTGGATAGCGTTGGGAATTTTCCAACTGCTCAACAGATGGCAGATCAATTACATTTATCTAAAAGAACTTTATATCGCCGTTTAGCCGATCTGAACGTGACTTACCAAGAGATTTTGGATAGCACGAGAACACGTCTTGCCGATGAATATCTAGCTGCGACAACACTGAGTATGGATGAAATTGCTGAAAGACTTGGTTTTTCAGATACTTCAAACTTTAGGAAAGCGTATTGTCACTGGACGGGAATTTCACCTAATCAATATCGTAAAAAGTTTGCTTAGTGAAATGCAAGAGCTAGGCATTATTTAAAATTAATTTTGATAGAGATTTAATCATTCTTTCATGATTCGCTTATATATTGCGGTGAGCGAATCTAAAAAGATAAATATGCAATGATATTTGAAAGCTTAAACATCTATTTGTTTGATTGCATAAACTCATTTGCGACTCAGAATCCGATTGTGGATAGAGTTGCTATATTTACAGCACATGACTTAAATACAGTTTTTATATGTTTTCTTTTATTCTTATTGGTTTACCAATGGAAAATCTATAACTATTTATTCGCTAAAACACTTTTAATTGTACTGCTTTCTTTGATCCTGAGTGACTTAGCTGAAATTCTGTACCATCATCCTCGTCCGTTTGAAATAGGATTAGGTCATCAACTTATTGGGCATGGTCCAAGTTCATCATTTCCCAGTCAGCATACCTTAACCATTGCGATCATTGCTTTTTCATATTGGTTAGCAGGCTTTAAGAAGATTGGTGTATTTGGTATTTTTGTCGGTATGGTCGTTGGTTTATCAAGGATTTATGTTGGGGTTCATTTTCCATTTGATATCATTGGATCTTTTATTATTGGTTTGATGTTGGTTGTATCTGTCAATTATATCGTGAAAGATTTGACTGTTAGAATTCGTAAAATTACATCGGTCAGTGCTTATGATGCTTAACAAAATGCTAAACGGTTATTTGAATTTTACGTTAAATTTATACTGAGCTTAGATAAGTTTATATTATCTTAACGTTACATATTTATAAGCATAAATTATCCTATTCATAACAATATGAACTTGGTTTAATTTATGAATGCTGTCTTTGTAGAGTTGAATCAGCTATTAAATTTTAATAATACAATTAATCAATCAAATGAGCAAAAATCTGAAAATATTCTGCTTGATAAGGGATTATTTTTAGAGGAAGTAGATCATTATTTAGAAAAGTATCCAAATACACAACATATTGATATTTATTTGTATGATTTGAATGGACATCTACGAGGTAAAAGAATTGATGTCAAATGCTTAACACAATTGGTGAAAGCATGTTATTTACCCATTTCTATTTATGCGATGAGTCTAAATGGAAATGTGATAGAAGAAACAGGATTAGGTAAATTTATTGGTGAACCAGATCATTTGTGTCAGCCTATCCTAGGTTCATTGCAACCTTGTGCCATAGAGCCTGAAACTAATGCTCAATTGTTATTAACCATGAAGGATGATCGCCATCAAGAGTGTTTAATTGAACCTCGTAATATTTTAAAAAGAATACTCCAACAATTACATGAAAAAAATTATCACCCATGTATTGCAGCAGAAATAGAATTTTATTTGCAGCCGTTGAGTGGGGAACAAGAAGTTCAAGAATTAATAACTCAATGTTTCGATATTCATCTCTCTGATACACATCAACAAATCTTAGATGAGATTGAAGCTATCGCTAAACTACAGAATATTATAATTACAGGAATTATTTCTGAAGCATCTTCAGGGCAATATGAGCTTAATCTACAACACACATGTGATCTTTTAAAGTTATGTGATCAGATTATGTTATTAAAACGAACCATTAAACAAATTGCACATAAACACGGATTTCGCGCAAATTTTCTGGCCAAGCCAGATCTGTTAAAAGCGGGCAGTGGCATGCATTTTCATATGAGTTTGCTTGATCAAGATCAAAACAATATTTTTAGTCCTCAGAAAGATGAGTTATCTCAAGATCTTTTAAAAGTCATCAGTGGTTTGTTATGGTTAATGCCAAGTTCGATGGCAATTTTAGCACCCAATTTAAACTCTTTTAGACGCTTTAAAAAAGGTCATTATGTTCCCTTAGAGGCGAGTTGGGGGCTGAATAACCGTAATGTGGCTATTCGAATACCTTGCTCTGATCAAGAAAATCAAAGATTGGAATACCGTGTGGCTGGAGCAGATTGTAATCCTTATCTTACCATTGCCATGATTTTGATTGGCACACTTTATGGTTTAACACACCAGTTAGAAGTACCGAAACAAATCCATCAAGTTACGTTTAAATCTAAACATTATTTATTGCCAATTGAGCAAATGGAAGCTTTAAAATTATTTAAAAATAACAAGATACTTGCAGAATATTTAGGTAAAGAATTTATGGAATTATGGTGCACAGTAAAACAAGCAGAATACCAAAGCGTTCATAGTCAAATCACATCAATTGAAAAGTCTTGGGATATTTAGACATCTATTGTTTTATCTAGCCTTGATTTAGCAAATAACCGCTTTAAGGTCACAATATATCTTTATAGGACAAATTGAGAAAATACATGAAAAACAAATTGACAGCATGAATAGTAGATTATAATTTAATCACAGTTCCAATTTAGAACTAAGTAGAAATTTATATCTAAGCTTGTTCAAGAGATGATGTAGCTCTTGTCGGCTTGCTGTTGAATATATGATTTCTTGATGGTCTTATTAATGTAGTTAAAGCTGTTTGCGCTTTAGTTTTAGGGGAAGGAAAGCCATAATGTCACATAATACAATTACGGTGCGCCAAACGCAGTTTAAACCTGAGAAAATCAAAGCGCACTATACTGAATCTACGCTTATGTCACATTTTCTCACAGCACTATCTATGAGCTTTCCACAGGGAGAACGTTTTTTTGTAGAAACTGTTCGTAATGTGCGTGATCAAATTCATGATGAACAATTACAAAAAGATATTTCAGGTTTTATTGGTCAAGAGGCGCATCATGCCCGCGCGCATGAAGAGTTCAATCAATTGGTGCAAAGCAGTGAATATCATTTAAAAAAATTTGAAAAGGCTTATGAGCAGGAGATGATTCGCTTACGGACTTTGAGTCAACGCCGTCAATTGGCTGCAACGGTCGCACTTGAGCATTTTACGGCAATGATGGCTGGTTATATGCTTCAGTATCCAAATGTCATGTTTAAAGGTTTATCAGAAAACATGAAGAATCTATGGATTTGGCATGCTGTTGAAGAAATTGAGCATAAGCATGTAGCTTTTGATGTATATCAGCAAGTTTTTGCTAATCTAGCGCAGCGCCGTAGAAGTATGCGAACCATTACTGTCGGATTTATAACTAGCACTATTGTGATGACCAGTCATCTTGCCTGGCAAGACCGCAAAAATACCTTGTATTCCCCAGCACAACTTTTGAAAAATGCTCAAACGCTTTTAGGACTGACTCAAATGACGTGGCGTTTACTACCTGATTATTTAGCATTCTATAAAGCTAGTTTTCATCCGTCTGAGATAAACCAACAAGATTTACTCACCAAAGCGAAAGTGTTGTTAGCTAATTAAATATTCATTTTAAAATCAAATTATTATTAACTTATTCAAGGATACTATCGTTTATATCTCAATTATCTAAATGGTGCGCTCAGCGGGACTCGAACCCACGTCGGTCGCTTAGGAGGCAACTGCTCTATCCAGTTAAGCTATAAGCGCATAATTTTGTGATTATAAACAAAAAAGTGATTGCCTAAGCAATCACTTTTTGATGAATTTGATCAGATATTTAGTCTTTAGCTTTAAGCTTCAAAGCTTTATATAGCACAAACATTAATACAATCCAGATCGGAATCATCAGCACAGATTCTTTGAAACCTTGTTGCCACATGATGTACAGCACGACTGCAATGAAAACTAAGACTAAGTAGTTACTGATTGGTGACCATAACGCAGGGAAACTCGTTTTTAAATTCTTTTCCTTGACCATCGCTTTGAATTTTAAATGAGTTAGGCTGATCATCGCCCAGTTAAGCACTAGAGCGCCAACCACTACATACATCAAATGACCTAAGGCATCTTCTGGAACAAAATAGTTCAACAGTACGCAACCAAAAATCAATAAAGCAGATAATAAAACAGCAGGAATCGGTACACCTTGTTTATTTACTTTAGCGAAAACTTTAGGCGCATTCCCTTGTTGTGCTAAACCGAAAAGCATACGGCTATTGGCAAACATACCGCTGTTATATACAGATAAAGCTGCTGTTAAGATAATGAAGTTAAGTAAATGAGCCGCCCAACCAATTCCCATTTGACTAAAAATCATCACAAATGGACTTTTGTCTAAACCACCTAAATCCAGTTGGTTCCAAGGCACAAGTGAAAGGAGAATCGCTAATGAGCCAACATAGAAAACCAAAATACGCACAACAACTTGATTAATTGCTTTTGGAATGGTTTTCTTTGGATCATTCGCTTCTGCCGCAGCCATACCAATCAGTTCGATTCCACCGAAAGCAAACATAATAAAGGCAAGCATGTAAAACAAACCATCAAAACCGTTTGGAAAGAATCCACCATGTGACCAAAGGTTACTAAATGAGGCTGTTGAATTCGCATCTGCTGTGAAAAGTAAAAACAAACCAAATAAAATCATAGCGACAACAGCTGTGACTTTAATGATAGCTAACCAAAACTCTGATTCACCATATAATTTAACGTTAGTTAAATTAATTGCCGTAATAATGACAAAGAAAAATAACACTGATTGCCAAGCCGCAATATGAGGCCACCAGTAGTTAATGTATTTTGCAACCGCAGTCAGTTCACTCATCGCAACAAGGATATATAGTACCCAATAATTCCAACCTGATAAGAATCCTGGAAACTTCCCCCAATATTGATAAGCAAAATGACTAAATGAACCCGCGACAGGTTCTTCGACAATCATTTCACCGAGTTGACGCATGATGAGAAATGCAATTAGACCGCCAATTGCATAACCTAAAATAATGGATGGTCCAGCAGACTGGATGACTTGTGCAGAACCTAAAAATAAGCCCGTACCAATAGCTCCACCCATCGCGATGAGCTGAATATGGCGGTTTTTAAGTCCACGCTGAAGTTGAGAGGAATCGTTGTTCAAAGGACTGAGCTCGACGAGGAATAATTCGAATATTCTAATAGATTGCAAAGTTTTAGCCTAGTAAAAGTACAGCTTGGCTATGACTGGAAAGTAGTTTTTAAAAGTTATTTAAAATCCTATATTTGAACGAATAGTAAACTATATGGTGGTGGTATTTTAGACATTTAAATCAGACTTTTGTTTTTTAAACAGCAGTTGTTTATTCTCATGCCATTGTTAAGTTATTCAACTTTACTCAATATACACGATGTGCTTTATCTATTCCGTTTTGCTTTAATCGTATAGTCGTATGGCATTTCAGATGACTCTACGATACTTTAAGCTCACATTCACTTGCACTAAGAACATGATAAAAGGATGAAATTGACATGAGTTCAGTACCACAAATTAAAGTCCCTGCAACCTACATGCGTGGTGGCACGAGTAAAGGTGTCTTTTTCAATCTCAATGATTTACCTGAAGCCGCACAAGTTGCTGGAAAAGCACGTGACTTGCTCTTGCTACGTGTCATAGGAAGTCCAGATCCTTATGGTAAACAAATTGATGGTATGGGCGGTGCAACTTCAAGTACCAGTAAAACAGTGATCTTGGCAAAAAGTGCAGAGCCAGAGCACGATGTTGACTATTTATTTGGACAAGTTTCTATTGATCAAGCTTTCGTAGATTGGAGTGGTAACTGTGGCAACTTGACTGCAGCAGTCGGTTCATTTGCTATTTCTAATGGTTTGGTCGATGCAGATCGTATTCCTGAAAATGGGATTTGTACGGTACGCATCTGGCAAAAGAATATTCAAAAAACCATTATTGCACACGTCCCAGTAACCAATGGTCAGGTTCAAGAAACAGGTGATTTTGAATTAGATGGAGTGACTTTCCCTGCAGCAGAAGTTCAAATTGAATTTTTAGACCCCGCTGATGATGGCGAAGAGGGTGGGGATATGTTTCCTACAGGAAATGTTGTTGATCAATTGGTTGTGCCTGATGTTGGAACATTCCAAGCGACATTTATTAATGCAGGCATTCCAACTATTTTCTTGAATGCTGAAGATATTGGCTATCAAGGAACAGAATTACAAGATCGTATTAATGGGGATGCCGCAGCCTTAGCGCGTTTTGAAAAAATTCGCGCACATGGTGCAGTTCATATGGGTTTGATCAAAGATATTTCAGAAGCAGCAGCACGTCAGCATACGCCTAAAATCGCTTTTGTTTCAGAACCTAAAAGCTATACTTCTTCAAGTGGAAAAACTGTTGAAGTAACAGATGTTGATTTATTGGTACGTGCATTATCTATGGGTAAGTTACATCACGCCATGATGGGTACAGCAGCCGTGGCGATTGGAACGGCAGCAGCGATTCCGGGTACTTTAGTGAATTTAGCAGCAGGGGGTGGCGAACGTGAAGCAGTTCGTTTTGGTCATCCATCAGGCACTTTACGTGTCGGTGCTCAAGCCGAGTTAATTGATGGGAAGTGGGCTGTGAAGAAAGCAATCATGAGCCGTAGTGCACGTGTTTTGATGGAAGGTTGGGTTCGTGTACCGGGTGATACTTTCTAAATGCTAATTTAATCCCGTGAATAAAGCCTTCATTTGAAGGCTTTATTATTTTGAAGTTATTCAAAACACAAAAACAATTTCTCTAAATAAATAATGTTATGATGTTGTCATTCTGACAAGTTTTTGCCAGTTGACCCTTTCATTAAAATTTCCCGAGGCAATCGTGTCATCTATTTCTCAAGTTAATGCGGATGTTCTACAACAAGCTCAACAACGTATTCAACAAGATTTATTGACAGCATTGGCTGCATTTTCCATTCCAGAACCTTTAAAGTCAGCGGTTCATCATGCGGTGATGTTGGGGGGGAAACGTGTCCGTCCAGCGTTATGCTACGCAGCAGCTTCGTTACAGTCGAACCACAATTTTGCGGCGGCACGTCGTGCTGCTGTTGCGGTTGAGTTAATTCACTGTTATTCGTTGGCGCATGATGATTTGCCATGTATGGACAATGATTTGCTTCGCCGTGGTCAGCCAACATGTCATGTCGCATTTGGTGAGAATACAGCATTATTGGCAGGCGATATTTTGCAGTCAATGGCATTTGAGATTTTGGGAAGCCGTTTGTTTGATGAACAGGGACAGGGCACAGATGCAGCAGTTGTCTTGAAACAAATGCAGATTTTAGCGACAGCCAGTTCGAGAATGGTAAGTGGTCAGGTCTTGGATTTGCAGGCTGAAGGCAAACAAGTTGATCAAACTGAATTAGAAAATATTCACCGTAATAAAACGGGTGCGTTGATTCAAGCCGCGATTATGATGGGTGCTGTGACCATCTTTAATGGGACAGATCAAGCAATTCCTAAATTGCGTCAATTTGGGCAAACCATTGGTTTAGCTTTTCAAGTACAAGATGACATTCTTGATGTTACCGCGAGCACTGAAATTTTAGGTAAAACTGCGGGTAAAGATGAGCAAGTACAAAAATCTACTTATCCCGCCTTGATGGGTTTGCAACAGGCTCAAGCTTATGCCCAAAATTTACATGATCAAGCCTTTGAAGCATTGGCATATTTTGGCGATGATGCCAAAGAATTAGTTGAGATTTCACAATTCTTGTTAGCACGTCAAAGTTAATCTAAGCTAGGACTGTATACCCATAAAAATGAAATAGGATACGGTTTATGAATGAAGATCAACTAGAACAATTGGCACTGGAGTATGGACAAAAACTTGCTTTTTCGATCCAGTCACAACCTTTTGGCCCAGATTGTGAAGTATTTAAAATTTTTGACAAGATGTTTATGTTGATTGGTTCTTACTCAGGAAAATTGATCATCACTGTAAAATGTAAGCCTGAAAAAAGTCTAGAATACCAAGAACTCTATGCCTCAATTTCAGCGGGTTATCATATGAATAAAAAGCATTGGATTTCGATTGCCAGTAATTCAGATATCACAGCTGATTTAGTTCAGGATCTCATTCAAGATTCTTATGATTTGATCGTAAAACAGCGACCAGTCAAAGATCAAAAATTGATTAATCAATAATTTTTTTAAATCATGAGTTTAAGTACAATTATACTCAACTCTTTATTCGCTCTTTTGATTTCTTTTTAAAATTGATAACCCAAAAAATAAATTGGAAGATAAATAAGGTACATAAAACTTTGATCGCAATTGGATCGAAAAAATAATTTAATAGCCAACTGATTATTAAAAATATAATTTGGAAAAAGGGAATAGCTGGGAAAATAGTAACAAATGCATTTGTTTGTCACCATTTTTCATATGAAAAATATTACGAGACTGTATTTCTGAGGATAAAATTTGTCCACAATAAATGAAACTTAGGATTAAACCTATAATATAAATCATGAGCTTAAAATTTTTATTTGATCTAATGTGCTACTACAAACAGTAACACATTAGAGTTATTAAAATTAATGTTTACCCATAATTCCACGGATAGCATTAAGTACATCCGATGGGAGTACCACAGTTTTTGCATTGCTTGATTTAGATAGATCCTGCATTGCTTTCACATATTGCTCACCTAATAAATAAGCAACAGGAATTTCTTTATCACCTACAGCAGTGGTGATCATTTCAATCGCACGTTGTGAAGATTCAGCAAGGACTACCTGAGCTTCTGCATCACGACGGGAAGCTTCTAAACGACCATCCGCTTCTAAAATTGCAGCTTGTTTTTCACCATCCGCTTTCGTCACTGTTGCACGGCGTTGACGTTCAGCCGCTGCTTGTGCTTCCATCGCAGCTTGCATGGTGTGAGATGGCTGAATATCTTGAATTTCAACTGTTTTAAGGGTGATGCCCCAATCTGAAATATCATCAGAAATGGCAGCTTTTAATTTCGCCTTAATATGATCACGAGATGATAAAGCATCATCTAAATCCATTTCACCGACAATCGAACGTAATGAAGTTTGCACTAGGTTTTGAATCGCCCACGTATAATTTTCAATTCCATACACGGCTTTTTCTGGAGTTGTTAGATTGATATAAGCGACTGCATTCATTACTAAAACAGCATTGTCTCGAGTAATCACTTCTTGTGATGGAATATCTAACACAATATCTTTCGTTGTAATTTTATACGCCACTTCATCGATATAAGGAATAACAAAGTTCAGACCTGGGTTTAGGGTGGTATGGTATTTACCTAGACGTTGCACAATCCATTTATACCCTTGAGGAACAATACGTACCCCTTTAAAAATAGTTGTGCCAATAAAAGCTAAAAGTGCTAAGACAACAATAGTACCGACAGGCATTGGAAACCCTCTTTATGTTTATGAGTTGCTATGTGGTTGAACGACTAAATCATTACCTAAAATATCAATTACTCGGACACGATCACCAACTTGTATTGGAGCTGTAGAACGGCAATTCCATTCATCAGAACCTAAAATAGGCATGGGAAAACGTACAACGATTTGTCCATGATCAAGTCCAGTTTTAATCACCATACCCACTTGACCTATTGTTGATTCACGCGCTAGACCTGCTTTAGTTTTATCAATTGAAAGTGGTTTGATAAACTTGAACCAAAGAATCGTACATAAAATGGATAAAATTCCCCATGTGACCACTTGGGTGGTAAAGCCCATCATTGGGAAAAGCCATAGTAAAATGCAGACCATAATTGCGGCTACGCCAAACCATAACGCAGCAAAAGCGGTCAAAATCAACTCTGAAAGGATCAGCAAAATTCCTAATACAAACCAGTGCCAAGGTTCAACTACAAACTCCATAGATTTGCTCGCATCATTAAACTGAGTTAGGTGAAAAAACATTCACTTTGGCACTTTAGCAGATCATTATGTTTATGAATATACAAAGATTGTTTTTTTAGATATTGGGGCTGATGATTATTATAAAATTGCAGCAACCCCCTGAAGGTAATGATTAGAATTTAGCTTTTGGTGCAGGTTTGAATGCAGCAGGAGATTTCTTAAACGTTGCAATTGCATTTTGGATTGATGTGATTTTCGCTTGAGCCGATTTTTCACCTTCTAAAATTGCTTGATTACTCGATTTCAGATCAAGTACACCCAAATGACCGACTTTCGGTTGAATTACAACACTTGCTTGGCTCAATTCTTCATTAATACTTTGTTGCCCCATAATATTAATGGTCTGATCCAATAAACCCCACATGCTTAATGGTTTATCACCTGTTGGACGCGCAGATATATCGACTGCAATCACAATATCAGCACCCATATCTTTGGCAGTTTTGACAGGAATTGGACTGACTAAACCACCATCTACATATTTGGTATTCCCAATCACCGCAGGGACAAAGACATTGGGAATACTACAAGAGGCCCGTACGGCTTGACCTGCATTTCCTTTAATAAACTCAGCTTTTTTACCATTGTCTAAACGAGTGGCGACCGCAGCAAAGCGAATTGGAAATTTTTCAATGGGTTTGTTACCAACTTGAGTATTGACATAGTTTTGCAGTTTTTGACCCAAAATAATGCCTTGACTATTGATGGTAAGATCACGCAAATCAGATTCTTGAAGTTTTAATGCGAGATTTTGCATTTGATAAGGGGTTTGCCCACTTGCATAAATACTTCCAACAAAGCTACCCGCACTTGTTCCAGTGACAATCTTAGCTTTAATGCCATGAGATTCTAAAACTTTAATGACACCAATATGCGCAAAGCCTTTTGCACCACCTCCACCTAAAGCCAAAGCGATAACAGGTTCACGAGCTTTAATCGAAGTTGTAGGGGGAGCATTTTTTACAGTTTGATCACAACCAAATAAAGCTAAGCTGAATAAAGCCAAGCAAGACAGTCGAGCAATTTTCATATGAAGTGGAGATAAAATAGACAAAAAGATGGGCACATCAGAGCAGATTTACCCCCAATTTTCTAGTCCTTTTTCACAAGTTTTTGTAATGGTTCTGCTAGCCAAGCAGGATTCTTTGGAGAAAAATGACCAACATAACGCTGCATAATCTGTTCAAGGTCATTTTGATAGTGACCTGTTGGTGTAAATGCTCCTAAGCTGTAAATGGTTTTGCGATCGTAGTCGAAAGCAAACATCACAATGGGTATTCCTGCTGCATGAGCTATATGATAAAAACCACTTTTTATTTTTTCAGCTTTTTTTCGCGTTCCCTCGGGCGCCATACCAACCCAAATTTTGTCATATTTGTGAATAGTCGCGACCACTTGTTCAGTGAGACCATTGGTACTATCACGATGAACAGGAATGAGTCCTACCCAATCTAGAAGCGGCTTAAACGGTGGTTTAAATAAAGTATCTTTTCCCAAAACTGTAATTTTTAAACCGAGCCCGCCAATCGCTAAGAAACCATACCAACCATCAATATTTGAAGTGTGTGGAGAAATGATAGCAACTGCTTTGGGTAAGTTTGGAATTTCTCCAACCACAGTCCAACCTTGTCCTAAAAACAGTTTTCTACACAAAGTACGACTGAAAACCGTTCCACGTTGCGGAACTAACGGAGGTAAGTCAGGAAAATATTGTGGCATAAATCTGTAAATACGATGACAACTACCATTTATGTTAAACGCTCATGACAGGTCTCGCATTGGCAAAAACTAAGATTTTATTGCCAGATCAATGAAAGGATTGGATACTTGAGTTCTCTCTTTTATTGCTCTGGAAAACTCTAAATGCTTAATCTTCGACAGATTTACATTTTATTGTTTTCTCTATATTGGGCACAGGGATTACCAGTAGGTTTCATGACCCATGCCTTACCCGTAATTTTAAGAGCACAAGGTGTCTCTTTAGCACATATCGGTGGTTTTGGTTTACTGATGCTGCCTTGGTCGATCAAAATCTTTTGGGCAACTTATGTTGACCGTTTTGCGCTTTCTCGTTTAGGGCACTACCGTAGTTGGATTATTCCGATGCAATTATCGAGTGTTTTTATTTTGGTTATTTTGTCATTTTTCCCTATTCAAGCACTTGATCAACCCAGTTATTTATTTATTTTCTTTGCTCTACTTTTTTTAATGAATTTCACTGGTGCGACACAAGATATTGCCACTGATGCTTTAGCTGTCAATTTACTCAAACAGGATCAACAGCATTGGGGCAATACATTTCAAGTGATTGGTTCACGTTTAGGATTTATTGTGGGTGGTGGAGTAGTGCTTTGGTGTTTAGATTGGTTGGACTGGCAGAAAACTTTTTTAGTTTTAGCTGGGCTAGTTTTTTTGAATACCATACCTATTTTGTTTTATCGAGAGCCTAGGCATGATTTTACAAATAGCGCGCAGACAACTTCTTCGATTTCATTTAGCCAATCAATTAAAAAATATCTTACTTATTTTACATCTTCTCAAGAGTTAAAAACGTGGTTGATAGTCTTATTGAGCTTTAAAGTTGCTGATGGTTTGGCAGGACCATTATTAAAACCTTTGATGGTCGATATGGGTCTAAATTACACCCAAATAGGCGTTTTTATTACTATTTTTGGTGCCATGGCAGCGCTACTAGGAGCAGGTGTTGCTGGGCTTTTATTAAAACATTTTTCCAGAATACGATGTTTAATTACTTTTTCAATTCTGAAGATTATCAGTTTAGTTGCTTATACTGGTATTGCTTATGGGTATGAAACTAATCAGCAGATTACGCCATTTTGGTTATATATCGTCAATGCATTTGAAGATGCATGTTCAGCAATGTTATTGGTGGTCATCTTAACTTTGATTATGCAGTACAGTCGCAAAGCATTTGCAGGTACAGATTTTACTTTTCAGGTATCAATTATGGCTACGATGAGTGGTTTACTCTACTTAGGAAGTGGAATTTTGGCTGATGCAATTGGATATTATCGTTACTTATGTTTGATTTGTATGATTGCTATTTTGAGTCTATTCCCGATTTTCTATTGGAAAGAAAATACAAGATGAAAACAAATTTTTATTACAAATTTCTTTTAATATTTCTTAATTTTGAAATATAAATGATGGTTTTTATATTGGTTCATCCGCAAAGTTTATTGTTTTAGCTCAAAGTCTCGTGATTGCGTGTAAGTATTTTTTATAGAATAGTGTTTTTGAGAATATTGTTTAATTCATTGAAATTTATTAATAAAAAAATATTTTTTATAGAATTCATAAAGTGTAATTGATGTGTGTAAAAATTAAACTTTAGTCGAAAATAGAATAAATAAATAAGATTTTAATCGTTTTGTCATATAAAGTTAATGTGTAGGATTTGTTACAAATTTAGCTAGGACGTAAACAATGAAAATCAAAATTGTAACAGCAGCAGTGCTTGGTTTACTCGCAACTTCAACATTTGCAGCACCAACAATCTATGGTGAAATTGATGCCAGTGTTGATTATTTACCAGAAAAAAATGCAACGATTGGAAATAAAGATGTCTGGGAGATTAGCTCAAATAGTTCGTTTATTGGAATTAAGGGTGATGAAAAACTAACCGATCGTTTAAGCGCTGTATATGCTGCAGAATGGGGTTTAAGTGCTGATGGTGACACCACTGATTGGAGCCAACGTAACCGTTTTATTGGTTTAAAAGACAGCCAATTAGGTACAGTTAAGATTGGTAAGCATGATACGCCTGTAAAGCAATTATCAAGTGTCGTTGATACATTCAATAACTATGTAGGGAATAAAGCTGATATTGGTGGTATTTTCACTGGCGAAAACCGTATCGATAATACGGTGATTTATGAATCTCCAGCCGTTAAATTACTAGATGGTGCATTTAAATTTAACGCATTACTTGCTACGGGTGAATCATCTGGCATCAAAGCGACAAGTGGTGGTGCGAAAGTTGCTGGTCGTGGCTTAGGTGATGCATGGTCTGCATCTGTTACTTATGAAAATCCATTACTCGTGGCGGGT